>NZ_JAANMZ010000016.1 GCF_011250555.1 Bacillus sp. MM2020_4
AATTAAAAACGTAATTAAAGATTAAAAATTTAGAAAAATCTGTATTTAGAAGGGAGGAGATAGAGTAATTTGTTTATCCTTTTAGCCGCAACCTAGTTTTTCCTCATCTTATGGCCAATCACTTTTATCTTTTCTTTTTGCCTCATGTTGAAACAATGTTTTTATTATGAGAGGGGGCGCTTCCGTTGGAGGCACAAAAATCCAAAGATTATTCTGAAAGCGATTACAGTTCTATTGCTCAATCATCATCGTTTCAAGCACTACTCTCCGAAAAGAAAAAATTTATTATCCCAATCACTATTTTCTTTTTTTGCTTTTATTTTGCACTACCTATTTTAACTTCTTATTCAACCGTCCTAAATCATAAGTTTATTGGCAGTATAACATGGGCATGGGTTTTTGCATTCTTACAATTCGTAATGACATGGGGCTTGTGCATGCTTTACTCAAAGAAAGCGGCAAAATTTGATGATTTAGCCAATAATGTTATCCAAAAAGGAGTGAGTAACTAATGAACACTCCAGCTTTTATTATGTTTCTTGGGATCGTGTTTGTAACGTTAATCATTACATATTACGCCTCTAAGAAAACGAAAAATGCTAGTGAATTTTATACGGCTGGCGGCGGACTGACAGGCTGGCAAAACGGAATGGCAATCGCCGGCGATTACATGTCTGCAGCTTCATTCCTAGGAATTGCTGGTGCAGTCGCCTTAACTGGTTTTGATGGTTTTTTCTATAGTATTGGTTTCCTTGTTGCATACCTTGTTGTTCTTTATTTAGTGGCCGAGCCACTCCGGAACTTAGGAAAATATACTTTTGCTGATATGATTGCAGCCCGTTTCGATTCCAAAAAGATCCGCGGGTTTGCAGCGATGAATACGGTAACCATCTCGATCTTCTATATGATTGCACAGCTAGTCGGGGCCGGTGCACTAATTAAATTATTATTAGGCTTATCCTACACTACTTCCGTATTAATCGTTGGCGTCTTAATGACTGTATACGTTATTTTTGGCGGTATGCATGCTACAAGCTGGGTGCAAATCATTAAAGCAATCCTTTTAATGGGGGGGACATTCATCATTTCGATGATTGTATTTGCTAAGTTTAATTGGAGCATAACCGATATGTTTGCCCAAATGAAAACGGCAACACCTTTGAAGGAATCGTTCTTAAATCCAGGTGTTAAATACAAAATCGGTCTTGATACGATTTCATTAAACATGGGATTAGTCCTTGGGACAGCGGGATTACCACACATCCTTGTGCGCTTCTTTACTGTAAAGGACGCGAAAACAGCTCGTTCTTCTGTTGTTTACGCGACATGGATTATCGGAATCTTTTATGTGATGACTATTTTCCTTGGTTTTGGTGCAGCGGCTTTTGTTGGCAATTCCGAAATTGTTGCGGCTAACCCTGCTGGAAATATGGCAGCTCCACTTCTAGCAAAAGCAATCGGCGGTAATATGCTATTCGCCTTTATCTCTGCTGTAGCTTTCGCGACCATTCTAGCAGTTGTAGCAGGCCTTGTTCTGACAGCGGCATCTGCCTTTGCCCATGATTTCTATAACGAGATCCTTCGAAAAGGAAAAGCAACGGAAAAGCAGCAAGTTAGCATGGCGCGCTGGGCCGCAATTGGGGTTTCCGTCATTTCTATTATTCTTGCATTAGGAGCGCAGACACTCAATGTCGCCTTCCTGGTATCACTTGCCTTTGCAGTTGCTGCAAGCGCTAACTTACCAGTTATCATTTACACCATCTATTGGAAACGATTCAATACGACCGGTGCTGTCTGGGCAATGGTAGTTGGACTAATCTCTGCAATCGGATTGGTTGTAATTAGCCCCAACGTTTTCAGCCCTGAAGTTGGAAAAGCTATTTTTGTCGGTAACCCAATCTTCCCTTATACAACACCAGGAATCTTATCTATCCCGCTTGGTTTCTTAGCAGGATACCTGGGAACCATTTTCTCTAGTCAAAAAGCTGATGTGAAAAAGTTTGAAGAAGTGTTAGTTAAATCAAATACGGGAATTGGTATAAATAATCATTAATCAGCAAAATGGGACTTAGGAAAGCGAAAGCGCCCTGGTCAGCGGCGTATGGCCTGGAGCGCCCCAACTGAGATAAAGGAAACACGGAGAGCGTAGCGATCCGATGTTGACTTATCGTAGGGCGGAGCGCGAAGGACACTAGCCGCTAGGGCGCTAGAGCTGGACAATTCTCAAAGTCAAAAATTTTATATTATTGTATCTTTTGAAAATAACTTCAGTCCCATTTTTAATCTATTTTTTTCTACCTGTAGCAGATCTTGATGTATTTCTACCTGACCTAGAAGTAGAGGTTTGATTGCCAGATTGTCTACCTTGCTGAAAGTTCCCTTTTCGATCATCCCTACGATCTGTATTGCTCCGGTTTCGATCATTTCTACCCTGCTTTTCTCTTCCTTGGCTACGTTTTTCATTTTGACCTTGTGGACGAACCCTCCTGTCATCTCTAGAGGTTTCTTTCTCCTTATTTGGATCCACCAGATTTTGCTTTTGAATCGTAAGCTTAAGGTCTTTTTCAATTACCTCGAGTGCTGACTTATCCTTCGCTGCGTATAATGTAATCGCTAAGCCAGTCATCCCTGCCCTGCCGGTACGTCCAATGCGATGGATATAACTTTCAGAATCCTCCGGAATGTCATAGTTAAACACATGTGTGACCCCTTCAACATCTAGTCCCCTTGCCGCCACATCGGTTGCAACCAGTAACTGGATCTCTGCATCCCTAAAACGCTTCATTACTTGTTCCCTTTTCGCCTGTGACAGATCACCATGCAATTCATCACTGGGAAATCCGTGGGCTTTCAGGGCATCATAGAGTTTACTCACTCTTCGTTTCGTTCGACAAAAGATGACTGCCAAAAAAGGCCGATGGGTCTCGATGAGGTCGATTAGCGTTCCTTGTTTTGCTCTGTCTGTTGTATAAATCGCTATCTGCTTTACATTATCGGCCGGTCCTTGCGTTTTTTCGATTTGAATATATTCTGGATCACGCATATGCTTTGCAGCTAATTTCCGAATTTCCGGCGGCATCGTGGCCGAGAACAGCATCGTTTGCCGTGTTACCGGCGTTTCCCGAATAATATCCTCGACTTCGCCTAGAAACCCAATGTGCAGCATTTGATCCGCTTCATCTAAGACAAGGAAAGAAATTTCTGATAATCGGACAGTTTCTCTTCTTATATGATCTAACAGCCTTCCTGGTGTCCCGACGACAATTTGCGGGTTTCGCTTTAATTTCTTCAACTGTTTATCAACATCTTGCCCGCCGTAAGCAGCTAGGACAGCTACTCCCGGTATATCCACAAGCAATTTTTCAATTTCAGCCGTTATTTGCAGGGCTAATTCTCTTGTCGGCGTGACAATGAGCGCCTGAATATATGCTGCTTCCTTATCAATTTTTTCAAGAATCGGCAGGATAAAAGCAAATGTTTTTCCTGTACCGGTTTGCGCTTGGGCTATAATATCGTTCCCATTCATCACAAATGGAATTGCCTGCTCCTGGATGGGTGTCGGTTTTGCGACACCGTAGCCGCGTAATTGATTAACCACGGTTTCCGAAATACCTAATGATAAAAAATCTGACAAAAAAACCCCTACTTTCTAAATTACCTATCCACTTATATTGATGGTTTATCGTTTTAAATGCAAATGTATATTTCACCCATTGGTTGCCTTGTTTGTAAAAAGAGGTTATAATCATTAATACCAAGTTATTCAATCGGAATAGTTAATTAAGAATCTAAAGGAGGGATTTTATGATAGAACAAAGTTTTCTTATCATTCATGGATTAGGCGGTAGCGGATCTGATCACTGGCAAACCTGGTTGGCAAAGGAACTAACGAAAAGAAACTATCATGTTTGTTACCCCACCTTCTCAAGATTCAATGCACCTAATAAAAAAGTTTGGTTAGAGGAATTGCATGAGGCGATTAAAACCCTTCCAGCAAAACATCAGCTTACGGTGATTACCCATAGTCTCGGCTGTTTTCTATGGCTTCATTATGCAGCAGGTCAACGTAATCGAATTGCTAATCAAGTAATCCTTGTTGCCCCGCCATCTCCAAATGTGATACTTTCGGAGGCGAAAACTTTTTATCCGGTTCCTTTGAAAAAAAGTAATCTATCAGGAGCTGCTAAGGAGACGCTGTTTATCCATTCAACTAATGATCCTTACTGCAGCATGGTGGATACAACAGGCTATTTAAACTTAGGCTTTCCTTCAATTGTATTACCTAATTCCGGGCATATTAATATAGATTCCGGTCATGGGAAATGGCCACGGATTTTGGATTTAAGTCTAGGTTCCGATAAGGTTGTTTATTCTATTTAGAGGAATGTCCAGTGGAAATTAAATAAAAAAGGAGTGATTATTTAACAATCACTCCTTTTCACTATTAAGCCATTACCGCTGCTTTCACCCATTGATTTTCAACAGGTATTCCCGCATCTTTTAATGTTCTAAAGACAGGGCATCTTAGGTCAACAGATTCTTGCAATTCATTAATTCGTTCTTGCGTCTCAGAGGTTTCAACTACCGCTTTCACTTTGACTTCCTGGAAATAAGGTTTTACGGTAAGGTCTCCCATGAGTCCTGCCAAATCTAAGCTGCCTTCAACATTAAAAGAGATTCCTTGAAGATCAAACTTCATTTCCTGCGCAATTAGTTGCGCCATCACGTTTTCACAAGCAATTAATGAGGATAGAAATGTTGAAAGCGGATCGATCGCCGAGTCCTTACCACCAAATGATACCGGTTCATCAATAGCAATGCCGTGCTTGCCGGCAACCGCATCGAGGCGCATTCCGTTTCCTTTGCCCTCTACTTTAAAGTCCATCAATTGTCCCATTATCTTTTCTCCTCCTATTCGAAAATCATTTCCCTAAGCTTCTTTCCTGCCTCTGCCATAACCTTTAATTTTTCAAAAGCAATCTTGTTACTATTCATCGGCCGTTGCGCAAATGTACCAAAGCCACAATCCGGGTTTAAAAAGATTTTTTCATCCGGCAGGTACTTTCTTACTTCTTGAACTCGCTCGATGATGGTTTCCACATTTTCAATTGTTTCCGTCCGAGGATTGACAATACCAAATCCCAGCTCTTTCCCGCCGAAATCACAGATAACGTCTAATTCTCCGGCACGCGGGGTCGCATATTCAAGAATCAGCTGATCGACATTTACATGGGCGAGATAGGGAATTAACGGATCATATGGTCCACGAAGAAGGACCTGTTCCTGGGTGCTCCAATTGCCGCGGCAAATATGAACACCCACTCTTGAGCCTCTGCCTAACATACCGGCGGTTACCTGATTCATTAGATCGAGAGCAAACGCAATTTCCTCTTCTGCATCGGCTTTAGCTGTCAAGGCGCCGCACATAAAGGTCCGGTTGGCATTTTTTTGTGTAAACACAAGCTCTGTCAACACAGGCTCATCGAATTGAATAAAATCAGCCCCGGCTGCAATTAACGCTTCCACCTCTTCGCGTAACACGTTAATAATATCGACAGATAGATCCTCTTTTGTCGGATATGCATCTTTCGAAAGCCCTTCTACCCACATCGCTCTTGTTAACAAGTAAGGACCGGGAAGCATGACCTTAATCGCTTTGTCTGTATGTTTTTTCAAAAATAAATAGTCATTTACGGCAAGCGGTTTTTTGCGGCTGATTTTTCCGGCCGCTGCTGGATTAGACATAGAAAAGGCCGGTACGTCTAATGTGCCAAGTATTTCCTCAAAGCTTGCTTTATCCTCGACATATTCAAGCAACTCCGACACCGTCAGCATCTGTACATTGTGTAAGTGTTCTGCTACAAATGAGATAAAATTATCACGCCGCTGCTCACCGTCTGAGACGATATCAATTCCCGCTTCTTCCTGCCATTTCAAGCATTGTAACACTGCCTGATCTGCAATGTTTTGAAACTCTTCTTCACTTATTCTTCCGGCCCGTTTATCGCGCATCGCCCTTTTTACTTCGTTCGACCTTGGCCAGCTGCCAATAACGGTGGTCGGAAATTTCGGTACATTCATATCGTTGATAACCCCCTGTTAAAATACAATCGAAAGCTTAATTTCAATAGCAACTGCTTGTTTAAGGGTTTGATAGATGGGTGAACGGGCAAGCGTATTTTTCCATAAATCCTCGAGCAGCGGTTCAGATTCCGGTGATGACACATAAAAGGTTCCGGTAATATGACTTAGTTTGGGGCAGCCCTCATCTTCTAGTTCCATATGATAAAGAACATTTTCCAGTCCACCCTTTAAGCTCAACTCTACATGATCAATCACCATATTACGCTTGGAGGCTTGAGCTTTGTATCCCACTGTCAAACAAGAAGCAAGCGAGCCCAGTAAATAGTCGATAGCGCTAGGTGCATTCACCTTTGGACTGAAATCTGCCGGCTGTCCTGCACTAAAAGTGTGGTTTCTAGAATGGATCTTTGCGGAGAGATCATTTTCCCCCCGAACCCGGACACTCCATTGATAGCCCTTCGCTGCCTCCAGATCCTGCGCTAACTCCGTTTGTTCAGCGCCTTTGCGAATAAAGTATCTTATTGTATTGTCACCAGGTTCCGAACCCAGAAATCCATGATCCACCATTCGGCACCATGCCGGAAGGTCCTCAGCTACTGTTCTTTCTCTGCTTCGAACTTCAAGGATCTGTCCATTTTCCAAGGGGTCCATTGCCTTTTTGATGATCAGCAATAACCCGGACCCGCAATCTAAATCTCCGCCATCACAGACTGCATGTGGTGTTTCCATGCTTCTCACCTATGTTTAATAGGTAATTGAAGCTGCACCTTGGCTCAGGAACTCTACTAATTTTGCTCCACCCACAATCGTTGCACCTTCAATTAAATTTTCTTCTTCTAATCCACGCTTTTTAAAGCATGGGCTGCATACCCAAAGGGTTCCGCCTGCTTCCACAAACTGATCCATTAACTGTTTTAACGGAGCAAACCCTTCTTCATGAATGTCATCAGCATACCCTTTCGAGGCAAGGTAAGCGCCTTCAACATTTAAAAATACAACGGTTTCCTGTCCTGATGCGACCGCAGCATTAGCAACCACAAACCCAACGGTTGCTTTATCAGAATCATTTTTTGCGCTTGTTAAACTTACTAAGAATTTTCCAGCCATTTTTTATTCCTCCGTTTTTTTTGTTTTTATGTAAAAGGTTTTGTTTAACCTTTTTCAATAAAGTAGTGGCTTGTCTTGCCGAAATCTTTCCGTTCAAGAAGAGTATGTTTTTGCATTCGGCACCATGCCGGGAGATCCTCTCTTGCACCGGGGTCATAGGAAATGACTTCAATGACTTGACCGCTTTCCATTTTCTTGAAAGATAGAAATAGGTTCATAATCAATTCTCCACAGCCAGTCGGTCCGGCATCATATAGTAAATCCGGTTCGTATGCCATTATCTCCTCTCCCTTCTGTACAAAGTCACAAACAATTCATACACATAAGTCAATTTCATTATAGAAAAGTGATAAGCTAAGAGAAATACAATTTATCTATTTCACCAATGGCTATTAATCGATTATATAAATACATAAGGAGAAGATTCCTATGGATTTGCACCAATTATATGTTTTTACAAAGGTGGTAGAGCATAAAAGCTTTTCTAAAGCGGCGGATGATATTTTTCTAAGTCAATCCACGGTTAGTTCCCATATACAGGGCTTGGAGAAAACGCTGGGGCTTAGACTATTTGACCGTGTCGGCAGGGAAAGCATTCTTACACAAAATGGAGAACGGTTATATGGCTGGTCACGTAAACTTTTACTCCTTAAGGACCAAGCATTGCTCGATATAAAACAGGGGACGATGGAGCTTCGGGGAATGATTCGAATTGCCGCCAGTTCGGTACCTGGCCAGTTTATGATTCCAAAGATGGTTAAACAATATAGAGAAAAATATCCTGAGGTTATCTTTCATATCAACCAGTCCTCTTCAAAAAATGTGGCCGAAAAGGTGCTCAATGGTTCTGTAGATTTTGGAATATTAGGTGAGAAATACGAAGATGATAAACTTCATTATATTCCCTTATTAAAAGAGAAATTAGTACTTATTACCTCAAATCAAGTGGAATTACCAGATACCGTCAACATCGAGGACATCGTACACTACCCGTTTGTAATGCGAAGTTCCGACTCAGGAACAAATGCAATTCTAGAAAAATTTTTGAAAAGGAGTAAAATTTCTAAGGAACAATTAAATATTGTTGCATATATAGAGGATGGTCAGAGCTTGATTCAGTTCGTTATACAGGATTTCGGTTTTTCGATTATTTCTGAAATAGCCGCTAGAGGTTATGCCGGCAAAAACATGCTTAAAATGTATGATATTAACGGATTCAGCGAGGAAAGGTATTTCTATCTAGTTTATAATAGGAATAAAACACAATCGCTTCTTTCAAAGTTATTTATTGATAGTGCTAGTGATTTAATTTAGCTGATGGCAGTACTTTTTACGCCTGCTTTTTTATAAGCGACCGTTTCTGCTTTTTTCCACAGGTTCGGTCGCTTATTATTGAGATTCATGGTTTTAGAATAACTTTAATGCAATCTTCCATTTTCGTATCAAATACCTCATATCCATGTTTCGCCTGATCCAGCGGTAATACATGGGTAATGATATCACCTGGGTCGATTTTCCCCTCATTAATCATGTTATAAAGAAATGGCATATAGGGGATAACCGGTGCCTGCCCTGTCTTAATATCGACATTGCGGTTGAAGATATCGCCTAATGGAAAGGCATTGTATCTGCCACCATACACCCCTGTTAGTTGAATGGTTCCGCCCTTCCTGACAGCTTGGCTGGCAATGACGATCGCGCCCATTGCTCCGCCATGTAGTTTCATTCCTGATGCCAGAAACTCAAGCGGTGTCATTTTCCCATCCATCCCCACCGCATCGATGACAATATCGGCACCGCCACTCGTGATTTCCAACAAATAATCGCCAACATTTTCGTGATCCTCAAAATTTACTATTTCCACTTTATTTGTTCGTTTTGCGTGCTGCAGGCGGTAATTGATATAATCTACGGCAATCACTCGTTTGGCACCCTTCAGCCAGGCAAACTTTTGAGCCATTAATCCCACCGGACCGCAGCCCAAGATGATAACCGTATCCCCGGGTTTAACCCCCGCATGATCCACACTCCAATAGGATGTTGGAACTACATCGGCAAGCAGTGCCAATTTTTCATCCACTACTTCACAGTTTTCCGGAATCTTAAACGGAGTAAAGTTCCCGAATGGCACCAGCATGTATTCGGCCTGTCCGCCGGCATAGCCGCCGGTTGTTTCCGAATAACCGAAAAAACCTGCGCCCTGCCCATGGGGATTGCCATTATCGCATTGACTTGTAAGATCGTGTGTACAATACCAACAGTGACCACAGGCTACGTTAAAGGGAATAATCACCCGGTCGCCTTTTTTTAAATTGGTTACTTCGGGGCCAACCTCCTCCACAATTCCCATCGGTTCGTGGCCAATGACATAATCGGTGGGCAGATTCGGAATCATGGCATGGATTAAATGGAGATCAGAACCGCATATGGCTGAAGTTGTGATTTTAACAATAATATCATCTGCATTTTTTATTTCAGGATCCTTCACTTCTTTGACTTGAACATTTTTTATCCCTTGGTATGTAACAGCCTTCATTTCTGCTTCTCCTCCTTTTATTTATATGGTGTTGCGAACATACCAAGGCGGTCAGTATCATTTGGAAACAGATTTAACTGGGCAATTTGGATTGCCGTTTCCGCTGCTTTCAAATCAACCGGAAATTGTTCCTTGATACTGTGGGGGTTGAGCCAGCCTTTTTTGATCATTAAGTCAGAGATTTCCGTATGTAAATCGATGGCAGCTTCCAATTGTCGATGCAATGCCCTTCTAAGATCAGGATGAGCGGTCTCGGTTATCGCAAAACCATAATTGCGAATGCCTGTTTTTACCGCCAACAAAAAGTCCATCGCAAAAGCTGAATCGGCTAAGTTCGGCATTCCTTCCGCATTCCTTGGATCTAAATAGTCCTCCATCTTTTTCACCTCACTTATTGTAGTAGTTGGCTTTGTTTGTAAAAACTAATCAACTCATTTATATCTTGAATAGATTGCTGCACATCTTTTTCCATCAATGCTTTTAATTCATTATCAAAACAAATGCCCTGCATTAATTTGGATTTAAGCAGGCAAACGGTTTTAAAATTTATCAGTTCATGTGTTTCCATTGTCTCATGTATGGCCAATCCTTCTTTTTCCATTAGTGCAACCCTCCCGGATTCGTACAACATGTATTTTCCCCAGATGGTCCATCCTTTTATGCAAATGAATAATCAGTATCCGTCTAAGAAATTATAAAGGTAGGAAGTACGCTTAAGCGGGGGTAAATGGAATGACGAAATATTTGGGGCTTCATGAAACGATAGATCTTCATGAATTGTTATCGTTTAAAAATCTATGTTTAACTAAAGCGACGATGATGAGCGGGTTAGCTCAGGATGAAGAGTTAAAAGCCATTCTATCGGCAGATGTCACCACTGGTATCCAACATATTCAGCAGTTGCAACAGTTTTTGACTGAACGGAGGGAAGCCGAATGAATCAACTCCTTCAAAACCTAATGGGCATGGGCGGGATGACCGATCAAGTGATTGCAACAGACTTTCTCATTTCTGCTAAAGCAGGGGTCCGAAATTATGCTGTCGCCATTACAGAAACGGCTACACCCGAATTGAAGGCGGCCTTAAGAGCGCAATTAAATGATGCGATTGCCACTCACGAGAAAATCACCGCCTATATGATGGCTAAGGGGTACTATCACCCTCATAATTTAGGTGAACAATTGAAGGTTGACCTTAAGGTGTCAGACACTGCATTGAATCTTGCTGAAAAAAGCTAAAAAGGAGGACGTCACCGTTCCTCCCTTCTAGCTTTGAATCTTCATTTCTTTTAATTTCTCTTTATCTATTTTACCAACATGGGTCTTTGGCAATTCCTCTAAGCGAATGAATTGTTTTGGAATTTTATAGCGGCCTAGTTTTGACTGACAATAGGTTCGTAATTCCTCATCTTGGATGCTGTAGGTATGCTTAAAGGTTATGAATGCGGCAACCACTTCACCCCATTTCTCATCTGGAAGCCCTAGAACAGCCGCTTCATCAATTGCAGGGTGGGTGGCAAGCCATTGCTCTATTTCAAGTGGATAGACATTCTCACCGCCCGTAATAATCATCTCTTTTTTTCGGCCGACAATGTAATAAAAGCCCTGTTCATCCCTTTTCGCTAAATCCCCTGTATGAATCCAGCCATCCTTAACCGTTTCCTTTGTTTCCTGTTCTTGATTCCAATAAAACGAAAAGGCATGCTTCCCTTTTATTAAAAGCTCCCCGACCTCATTGGGCTCCGTTTCACAGCCATCTGTTTTTACTAATTTAATTGTATTAAACAGCATCGGTTTGCCGACAGATCCACGGTTAATTTGTGCATCCACAGGACTAATATAAAAATTATTTGGCCCCGCTTCTGTCAGCCCATATCCCTCTTTAAAGGCTAGCCCCTTTTTTTGAAAAGCCTCATAAATTTGCATAGGGCATGGTGCTGCTCCTGATAAAAAAATTTTCATACAAGGAAAGTCGCTATTCTGAAATTCAGCTGTTTGAATCAGCGAATGATACATGGTGGGGACCAGGAGAATCGTGGTACAGTTAAACCGATTCAAGGTTTCCACTGCTTCTTTTCCTACAAATGACTTGCCTATGACGACTGTCCCGCCCATCATGAGAAGCGGAATGCTTAAGGCATTTAATCCGCCAGTATGAAACATAGGCATATAATTTACCGTCACATCGTCTTCTGCCAACCCCCAGCTTAGGATAGTGTTCATGGCATTCCAGAGAATGGATTGATGGCTTAATACCACACCCTTTGGTTTCCCTGTAGTCCCGCCAGTATAAATCATCGCCAGCGGGTCAGTTTCTAAGATTTCCTCGCTAATTACGTAAGAGACCTGCGCTTCGTAATTGCTGGCTTCCTCTATTAAAAACGTACTTAAGTTATTTAACTGTTGGCATATAGTTTCGAACTCCTGATGAATAACAATTACTATCGGTGTACAATCTGCCAATATCTCGTTTATTTCATGCAGTGATAACCGCCAATTAAGTGGAACGAAAATGGCGCCAATTTTTCCGCAGGCAAACATGAAGTCAAAATAGCTAATATCGTTTGGTGATAATAGGGCAACTCGATCACCTTTTTTTACCCCCCGGGTATAAAGCCAGCTTGCGGTCGAATTTGCCCGCTTATTCAATTGTTCAAATGTCCAAGCCTTACTTGTCTTTTCATCTATAACCGCATTCTTATGTGGCGATAATCGTGCCCGATTTTCCAGCCAATCCAGTTCCCACCTCACCGACCAATCGCTCCTTCTCTACTAGATGGAACTATCTTACTCATTTTTAGTTGCAGGGAAGTTACAGAGGACGATTTTGGTAAAACGGTTGCTTTTATCATAAATATTTTAGTTTTCCATCAAGTTTTAATCGAAAGATGCCCTATTTTTACACTTACTCCTCCAAAAATTGTGCCATCACCTTCAATAATTGCGGGAGATCATCCACTAACGGTGAATGTCCACAATCTTTTAATTCGATATAAACAGCTCTATCTCCTAAGTCCTCCACAAGTTCTTGCGTCATCGCTTTTGCAATCACCATATCGCGATCCCCTTGCAGTACAAGCACAGGAACATCTATTAAATCAACTTTCCCGTTGCCTTCAACGAGGCCGTTATGATGATGGCTAATATTGAAGATATTATTTGCGTGATGAACCTCAGCCAAATTTCTTTGTGTTCTCATGTCTTGAACATACTCATCATAAAGTTCAGCAGCCGGTTGATTATGGGTATAGATAACCGCATTCCAGATCAGTTTTAGTAATGCCGCATTATTCGTATCATAAGCAGTCTGTACAGGGATCGTCCGTATCAAATCCTGTTTAATCTCTTCATGCAGAGAAAATCGCCGCGGCACATCTGTTTCCTTTATTTTCCCATCGAATGGATAACCTCGCGTCGATTCTGATGCTAATAAAACCAATTTATTACAATAGCCCGGGTAATCAGCGACAAATTGCATGGCAACGGCACCGCCCGTTGACCAGCCTACTACCGCGAAATCCCTCAAGTCAATCTCGTCAACAAATTGCTTCACATCATCTGAAAAATCTTTAATCGACATGACTAGATTGTTATAGCTAGAACCGCCAAAACCGCGCAAATCTACCGCATAAAGCTTATACTTTGCATCCATGTTATCAAGGACGAGATCCCAATGTTTTGAAGATGTCATATTCCCATGGATGAATAATACTTTTACCTCGCCGCCTTCCCTCTCCCTGTAAGCCAATGTTTCTCCATTCGGCAGAAGCACCTCTTTCATAGAAATCTTACCCATTTCTATCACCCTTCCCCCATTTAATAGTGGTTGCACCCCACGCGTAGCCAATTCCGGCACTAACTAATACAACAATATCGCCATCCTTTATTTTCCCTGCCTGCAAGCCAAGTTCCAGGGATAAAATCTGATCGATTTGTCCGATATGCCCATAGTCTTCTAGATAGATAGATTGCTCATCGGTCAAGCCAAGTTTTTTTAAAACATATTCATGGGCCGATTTTTTCATGTGAAGAATCGCCAGATAGGAAAGATCTGCTTCTCGGTAGCCACTTTTTCGTAAAGAGTCACGAATAACCTTTAAAAAATGGTTCATCGATTTTTGTTCTAAACGTTGTTTCATCCCTTCTGGGTCAAGGACATCAAGTTTATTGAGGCGTAGATCAATCGCCTCTTTTGTTATTGGATTTTTCGTTCCACCGCTAACAACCACTACATCCTCAGAAAAAGAACCGTCGGTAATAAGGTCTGATTCTAATAGTAGATTTTCGTTATGCCCCTTTCGTAAAAGAATCGCTCCGCCCCCGGCCCCAAGATTGAACATGAACCGGGTTCTCGGATTCTCGTAATCAATGTAATCCACATTACGATACCCGCCTGCGAGCAAGACGGTGCCTATAGAAGGGTCCGCCATCATCAAACTTTTCGCCACTTTCAAAGCCATGATAGTCGTCCCGCATCTTAACGCCACATCAAATGCCCAAGCATTTAGCGCCCCCACTTCTTCCTGCAGCTTAATCCCAGCCGTCCAAAGTGGGTACTCCTTATGTTCCTCGCCAATATATATCACAAGGTCAATCTCCATTGGATCTAAGCCAGCCTTTGCAATGGCTTGTTTGGCGGCGATAATCCCCATTTCACACGTATGGTCGCCAGACCCTGGGATATATTTTTTCTTGATTCCCATTTTCTCTTCGACCACCTGGGCAGGGAGACCTGCTCGTTCCGCAATCTCTTTTCCGCTCATAAATTCCTCCGGAAGATATGTTCCGGTGCTTACTATTCCAATTTGCATCCCCATCACCTTTTCACCTATGCTTCCTCAGCCATTTCCTCCATATATACCATTGCTTCCGCCATCGACCCAAATAAGGTTTCCTGTTGCTTCTGTACATGGGTAACCTTTATTCGCCATTGTTTTCTGCCAGTTTCCTTCTCAACGGCCGCTAATTGAACCCGAACGACGAAGGACGCAATTTGATTAGGCTCCACGCATTTCCACCTTCTATCCCACCACTTTTTCTTCCTTTTTTACCGTCTGCTGTTTTTTCCGTTTCCAGGAAAGTGTGCTTAAAGTTCCGACAATACCTTTTGGGAAAAACATCACGACCAAAATATAAATAATGCCAAAGAAAATAATCCAGCGCTCAAAAATCCAATGCTCCTTCGCCAGTTCGGTCAACCAATGATGGGCAAACTCAATTAAACCTGCTCCAATCATGGCGCCGACCAATGTACCCACACCACCAATAATCGTCATTAATAAAGCATCCAAGGTGATATCCATTGCAAACACACTTGTATTCACAAATCGAAGCGAAATCGCATACAAAATTCCAGCGATACCTGCTAATACACCGGAAACCACACTTGCAGCAATTTTATAATGTAGGACATGGAACCCTAATGATTCTGTTCGTTGTTCATTTTCCCTAACCGCTTGAAGGACCCGGCCAAGCGGGGAATTGGTAAACCGTTTTAAGATGAGAAATACCACAAGCATAACGATTAAACTAAGCAAATAAAAATTAGTTCGGTCGATAAACTGTTCCGGGACGCGAAAGGTAAAGCCATCATTTCCATAGGTCATCGTCCGCCATTTCTCCGCCAGGACAAGAAAAAGTCCTGATAACGATAGGGTTAACATCGCATAGAAATGACTTTTTAAACGAAGGGTGAGCAGCCCAACAAGGAAGCTAACGAAGGCGGTTAGCACAATTGTCACCAGCACGGCTAGAAGGAAATACCCTAGCGTTGGTTCAAACCGTTTCATAAAAATCCCCATCGTATAGGCCCCAATGCCAAAAAACATGGCGTGACCAAAGGAAACGATTCCAGTAAATCCTAGCAATAAGTCATAACTCATCGCAAAGATCGAAAAAACAAACACCTGTGTTAATAAAATGAGTAAGTTTCTTGATTCATAGATAAACGGCAAAAGGAGCAGAAAAGCAGCAATGACTAAAATGATAGCCGTCATTCTATTTCCTTGAATCCATCGCATCTTCTCACCCCCTCGCTCCAAATAAGCCCTGCGGTCGAATAATTAACACGATCGCCATTAGGAGCATATTAACGGCCAATGATAAATCTGGAACATAATAAGCCATAAATGAGCCTGAAAGCCCAACCAGAATCGCCGCCAGTACCGAACCTTTGAAATTTCCCATTCCCCCAATGACAACGACAATAAAGGCTAAGATGGCGAATTCCATCCCCATACCGGCATGAATAACACCGGAATACGGTCCAAGCAGCACCCCGCCTAGCGCCGCCATCCCGGCACCAATCATAAAAACAAACATAAACACCCTTTGAATATTGATTCCAAGTGCTTGCACCATTTCTTTATTCATGACACCGGCTCGGACAACAAGGCCAATCTTTGTTTTTTTAAGCAAAAATTGCACCCCTGCAAAAATGAGAAACCCGACTACTATGATAAATACCCGGTACTTGATAATAATAACGCCGCCTAGCTCCCAACTTCCCTTTAAATAATCCGGAGGCGATGCCGTGATTTGATTGGGTCCCCAAATAACCTTCAGCATTTCGGATAAAACAAGCATCAGACCAAGTGTGATTAAGATTTGCTGCACATGATTTCCATATACCGGTTTAATAATCCATCTTTCAGTGATAATTCCGAGCAGAAATCCGGTCAAGATTGCGCCAATAATCCCGATGATAAAGCTATTTGTCTGCGAATAAACCCAAAGGCCGCTGTACGCTCCCCAGGCGAATAATCCACCGTGAGCAAAATTCAGTACATCCATCAAACCGAAAATAAGCGTTAAACCGGCCGCCAATAAAAAAATTAGCATCCCTGTCGCCAGACCATTTAAGGTTAAATTTATGATCAAATCCACTTAGCCGCCCCTCCTTCCTTACGCAATTCCTAAATATTTCCGTTTCATTTTTTCATCTTCTTTTAATTGCTTCATGGTTCCATGACTGACCGTTCTGCCATCATCAATGATGTAAAAACAATCACCAATCGTACTCGCCATCATGAAGTTTTGCTCCACTAACACGATGGTGGTTTGATCTTTCATTTGTATAATCGATTCCATTACCTTCTCGACGACGATTGGGGCCAAGCCTTTACTTGGCTCATCAATTAATAGCAATTCATTTTCGTTTACATAGGCCCTTGCGATGGAAAGCATTTGTTTTTGTCCGCCGCTTAACAGGCCGCCCGGTTTTTTCCAGAACGTTTTCAAGTCAGGGAACAAATGTAAGATTGAATCCATCCGTTTAGCGGTTTCCTCATCATCTTTTTGAATGGCTACTCTCATATTTTCCTCAACGGTTAGTCCGGCAAAAATCCCCTGATCTTCGGGAACATATCCAATGCCCTTTTTCGCAATCGCATAGGTTGGAAGAGACTGAATCGATTCCCCCTTAAATGTAACACTTCCTTTCGTGGCAGGATTTAGCCCCATTATCGTTCGTAATGTTGTTGTTTTTCCGGCTCCATTTCTTCCAAGAAGAACCGTTACTTCCCCTTTTTTCACCTCAATGGAAACACCTTGGAGAATGTGGTATTGACCGATATGGGTTTCTATATGATCAAGTTTCAACAGGTCGTTCATCCATTTGACCTCCTAAGTAGGCAGACTGCACGGTTTCATTGTTCATAATCTCTTCCGGGGTTCCATCAGCCAATAGCCTTCCATTAAAGAGGACCATCACCGAATCCGATAAATCGAGGATCATATCCATCTTGTGCTCAATCAGGATTATCGTCCGGTTCCCTTGTTCCTTTATTCGCTTAATCACTTCTAAAATGGCCGGAACTTCCTCTAATGACATTCCTGCTGTTGGTTCATCTAGTAAAAGAACTTCCGTCTCTAGCGCCAGCAGCATCGCAATTTCCAGCTTCCGTTTTTCGCCATGGGCAAGATTGCTTGCCAATGATTCCTTTTTATCGTTTAACAGGACAAGCTTGAGCCAGTCTAATGCCTTTTTTTCAAATGCACGATATTTTTTATAATGAAACAACATCTGGTAACGAATTCCCGCCTGCGATTGGACGGCTAATCTTACATTCTCCAACACGGTTAAATTAGGAAATACATTGGTAATTTGAAAGGAACGGCCAATCCCTTCTCTTGTGCGGATTGTCGGCGAATATTTCGTGATATCCTTGCCGCGATAAAAGATTTTCCCTTTAGTCGGCATTAATTGACCGCTTAGAAGATTGAAAAAGGTTGTTTTCCCGGCACCATTCGGTCCAATAATGGACTTAAAGTGTTTCTCAGGGACAGAAATGCTGACACCATCCACGGCAGTATGGCCGCCAAAGATAATGGATAAATCAGTTGTTTCAATAAGCACAGACATACGCTTCACCGCCTTAAATAATAAGGAAGAGGGTGACCGTGTTGCAGTTGGTCTAACCCCCGTCATTTTTCTTAATATGAATCTTACTTATTTCTGATTGGCGGAGCTGTCTCCTCAGGAGTCAGTTCCCTGATTAGTACTGGTACCGGGTATGAGACACCGTCTTTCTTCTCTAATTTAATTGCATACAAAGTTTGCAGGGCTTGGTGATCCTCCGCCCGGTAGGTCATTTTTCCTTTCGGTGTTTCAAAGCTCATGCCTTCCATCGTTTTGATTAATGTATCAGCATCCGCCTCACCATTTGTTTTCTTCAATGCTTCTACTATGGAAATGGCTGCACTCATCCCGCCTGGTGTAAACAAATCAGGAACATCACCGTTAAAGCGTTTCTTGTGTTCTGCTACTAGCCAGTCATTCATTTTATTTTTTGGCAGGTCATGATAATAAACGGTGAAGCCTTCCATGCCAATCAACGGCTCCATTGTCGATAATGCGGCAATATCCGGTGCCCCTGTAGAAATCTTGATTCCTTTATCCTGTACCTTCATGTCAGCAATTTGCTTCCATGGGGAGTTGGCCCCTGCCCAAACAACAAAGAGATAATCAGGTTTTGCATCGATGATTTTTTGAATATTAGAGGTAAAGTCTGTTGCAGCAGGATCTGCATATTCTTCCTTAACAATATCAGCGCCCAATTTTTCTGCTGCTTCTTTAAAGGCCGCCACACCGTCACGACCAAAGGAGTAGTCCGGTGCTAGGGTTGCAATCTTTACGCCCTTTTTGGCAATCGCTGCTGCACCAGCAACCGCATCCTGTGAGGAGTTACGCGCAGAATGGAACATATACTTATTAAACTCTGAACCTGTAATACTATCAGCAGCCGCTGGTTCAACAACCATAATCTTTTGATATTCCTCTGCCAGCGGCAACACCGCTAACGTGTCTGCCGAGCTGGACGATCCTACTAGGAAATCAACCTTATCCTCTTCTAATAACTTCGTGGCTTTTTGCACGGCGACCTCTGGCTTTGTTTCTGTATCTTCGACAATGAATTCAATCTTTCTTCCAGCCACCTCCATTTTTCCTTCTGTTGCATAATCAAGCCCGAGCTCAAATCCTCTTAATGTTTGTTTTCCATAAGACTCGAGTGCGCCCGTTTTAGAGGCAAGTACCCCGATTTTAATTGGAGCTTTATTTTCTGTTTTCCCACCACCATCGTCCTTCGGCTCTGATGTTGACTTGTCAGAACTGCAAGCACTGGCAAAAATCATTAAAAACATAAGTAACCCAACTAATGCCCATTTTCCGCGATACCCCTTCACAGCTTTTCCCCCTTAAAATGTTTACTTCAAAACTTGCAAGCATTGATTTAAGAATAGGCGCAGGAAGTTACAGAGGAGTTACAAAAAAGAAATGCACAAGGCTTGAATAAAAAAACAGCCCTACCGTTAAGGCTGTTCAATCGATTTAAAAATACTTTCTGATTCAATGATCATATTGTACATATGCCTTGTCGGCTCTAATGGGGTAACGCCCAATTCAACCTCCAAAACTTCAGTGCATTTTTGGTACCATTTCATCGCATGGGGGCGGTTATTTTTTCGATAATAGCAATACATTAATAAGCGATAGGCTTCTTCCCATGTGCGGTCACGTTCGAGGATTTTTTCACACCAATAGATTGCCGCGTCGTAATTTTCACGGCGAACCCTTAATTGCGCTATTTTTTCGGCACCGCGTAAAAAATAAACAAGCAGACTCTCTCTTTTACTTATACACCAATCATCATAGCGACGGTCTGGCAAATAGTCGCCTTGATATAGAGTCAGTCCGCTCTCAAGGGAATAAATAACCTTTTCTTCATCGGTTTCATTCAGACCCGCTTGAATTAAAGCCTGAAAATGAGATGTATCTACTTCAATCACGGCATTTGGATTTAACCCGTAAAACATCCCGTCGCGAATGATAAAGAAAGGATTCGCTCTTGCTTTCCGTGTTGGTTCTAAGACATGCTGTAGGCTATTTAAGGCAACCTTGAAATCACGATCAGCACTCTTTTTATCTTGATTTGGCCAAAGAATTTGCATGATTTCGTCCTTGGTCATCGGCTCACTTACAGTGATGAATAACTGAAATAATTCTTTTGCCTTTTCTCTCTGCCATTCCTTTTCCGCCGCCTCTTTCTCACCAAGCCATAGTCGGAATTGGCCAAGAGTCTGCACACGAATGGAATACCCGGGATGGGAGTCCAATGTGTTGATCCCTAAATCCTGTAAGACTTTTCTAACAAACGACTTCTGAATATTCATGCTTATGCACTCAAGTAACAACGGCACAAACACTTGGAGATCCCTTGGGCCGAATACAGATCTGTGATATAAAAAGAACTCATAGTCTTGATTTTGTAATAGGGTTAAACATTCACCCATTGTTTCTTTAAAATCTTCAGGTCTTTTCCTCCAATAATAAAGATAGGAAAACCAAAATTTACTAAGCATTTGTCCAAAGGAATCCCCACATTGCTGAAAGGAAGAATCTGCTTTTTCCAAGTAACGAAGTGCCATTGGCAGCTGTTCATTATATATGCAGGTAATCCCCATGCAAAGAGTAATGCAAGCTGACAGCCAAACATCTTGTACCTTTTCTGTTTCCTGCAATGCCTTTTTGCCAACATCCAAGGCCCGCTCCAGTTCTCCCCGTGTTCCGTATAAAATACAAAGTCCCATTAAGGGCTCGGCCTTCCCTCTGTTGACACCGAGCTGGCCCATGATTTCTAAGGCTGTTTGGTAGCAATTTTCGGCTAAATGGGATTCATATTTATTTAAAATTTGCACGGCATGACCCATGCGAATCCAGCCGCATGCTTCAACGAACGGAGCTTTAAGACTTATTCCTTGTTGAATTCCCTGTTGGGCGAGTTCCTTGGCTTTTTCTCCCTCGCCGGTAAAGGCTTCAATTAAGGAAAGCAATAGATCCGTTTCGCGATGGGCTTGCGGTAGTAAGTAACCAATTGTACCTTTCACCTTTTCTTTATAGAGGACTTTCTTTGCCTCCTCGAATCGGCCGGTTCTTAGATACAATCTTGCTTCTAAATTCCCATCGAAATTAGCTGCCTTTGTTTTTTCAATCCACCTCTCAGCCTCAGATGCTTTCCCTAAGTTTAAAAGATTCTCAGATAGTAATTGATAGAGTTTCCCCTTTTCTTCATCAAAACCACTAAGTTTTTCTCGATGATGAATCGCTTCGTATAAAAGACGTTCGGCATGGTGCGGCTGAATGGTGTCTAAAAAAATCTTCGCCTTTCCTTCAAGGGCCATACTCATCCCAAGATTATCGTGCTTTTGTTTCGCACCAAAAAGAGACCTTTCATAACACACTTCAGCCTCTTGGTATTGAGAACGGTAGCGGTGGATTTCCGCTTTTAAATACCAAAGAAGATAGTACGCTTCCAACTCCACTTGAGGAAGAATCGATAATTGATCGTATAGGCTTTCCAATTTGCCGCTCTCAAGCATTTGTAAGCCGTTCTCTTGTAAAATGGAGGCAATCGCTTTATGGTGATGAATCCTTTTATAATGATAAAGCGCTTCTTCCCATAGCCGTCTTTTTTCATAAAAACGGGCGCATCTCTCATTAAGTGCAGCATACTGACCAGGATTATTTTTTTGAAACATATTTTCGAGAAACTCTCTAAATAAGGCGTGATAACGATAATGGTTCAAACCAACCTTTTGGATGAATAAATTCCGGTCCTTCAATTGCTCAAGCATGACCGCAGCTCCTTGCAGCCCGATAACTTCATGACAGATTTCCTCCTCTATTTCTTCGAATATCGAAGTTTGCTCAAGGAACTGCTGGATAATTGGCGGCTGTTTCGAAAACACTTCCATCACTAAATACTGAAAAAAGTCGTGCAGCGAGTGTGAGGAATGTTCAAAAAGCTCGGAAATATCCCTTTTTAAAGGAATCTGCTGGGCAATCATGCATATCGCGATGACCCAGCCCTCTGTCATTTCAAAAATCGTATGCAATTGTTGGAACTCCATTTCTAAACCATATAGATCCGTTAAAAGGAGTTCCATTTCTTCAATCGTAAGCACTAAGTCTTCTCTTGTTATTTCTAATAATTGTCCGCAGGCTTTCATTTTCGTCAACTGTTTCCACCCTGGGCGGCTGCGGCTGGAAATGACCATATGTAAATTAGAGGGGATATGTTCTAGTAATTTTTCCATCCAGCTATTGATGGTATAGGAGTGTTCAATTTGATGAAAGTCATCCAAAATGAGTGTAATGGGCGAATCAGCTGCAAGGATTTCATTCATAAAAAGAGAAGAAAGAATGCTAAGTTCTTCTTCCTTAATGTAGCGGTCCATTGTATCGATAAAAGCAGCTAATTCCATCCCAAAATCCGGTATAACTCTACGAATAGATTGAACGATGTAGGTGAGAAAGGGCAGGATGTCATCATCCATAGAGGAAAGGGAATACCAGCAGCCTGGAATTTTTTCATCCGTCATAAATAAAGCAAGTGCCGTACTTTTTCCAAACCCGGCTCCGGAATGGATAATGGTCAAAGGATAGTCATTCATCTCTTTCATTTTCTGTGTAAGCTTTGCCCTTCTGATAAAATCATCCTTTACCACGGGAATCCGTAGTTTAGTTTGAATGAGTGGCAGCTTCAATTCATATCCCTCCTCCTCATTTTCATAATATTTACACTATTTTATCATACTCCAAATAATAAATTGGCTTTTTTCTATGTAATAAAATAAATTTACTTGAAAAAAATAGATAGAAAGGAATGCAAATTGGGGTGCTGCGTCATTGTCGATTAAAAGAAAGATTCCGTTGCTTTTTAGTCTTTTAGTTTTTCTCATTTTATTAACCAATAATGCCTTTCATTATTTTCGTTCGAAAAATCAACTGCTTGAATATAACGAAATCGTCATCAAAATGATTGTTAAAGAGGTTTCTTTTCAAGTCAAAAATACGAAAAGCAGCAGCTTATATGTAGAAGACATTCTTGGCAAAGACTTGCGAACGGCTTCATTAGCCATAAAAAATGTGCTTCCGGCACGATATCAAGATATCACCAACGAGCAGCTGGTTTCTTTAGCAAAGGAAACCGGTGTTTCCCATATTACCTTATTGGCAAAAACAAGTAATGACATTGTCGGCGTAAGGTCCTCCGACCCTCATGAAATCGGCATGTCCACTAAAGGCTGGGGCTATTGGTATGATGCTTATCTTCAGCTTTTTTCCTTAAAGCCCGTTTCCGTTGGAAAGGGAATTACCTTGCCAAATTACTGGTCCGGTCCGATTGAGGTCGCTTCATCTAATCCGAAACACATTGATAAATGGGGCTATTACTTTGATGGGACAACGAATTATATTATCAACCCGTATTTTCGTGACAAAATAACTGATTATGAAAAACGATTCGGGCCTTGGAAAATCATCAAGGACTTTACAAAGGAAGAAGGCATATTGGAGGTAACTGTATTTAATCCGAAAAACTTTGGCAAAAAGGAGGAAGTTGTCCATTTAAACGGCAATAAATATATTCGCATTTCGGCACTGCCTATTTGGTACGGAGAGTATAAATATCAAAACTACACAACTGATGCGAATCTAGTCAAAAAGGCAATTACAGAGAAAAAAGTTCAAGTCTATAAAGGGAATCTTAATGGCAAATTGGTCAGGAAAACCTTCGTCCCTATTTTTTCAAAAAATGATCAGCCATTCGTCATTGGCCTTGTTTATAATTATGGATTAATTCATGCGGAACTGGTTCACGAGTTAAAAGTACATATTTTGTTATCCATCGCGATTATGATTATCGTGTTAATTGTTAGCTTTCTATTTTCAAGGTCGATCACCCAGCCAATCGGCTATATCGTTGAGCATGTAAATGAAATTGCGCAAGGGAACTTTGGAAAAAAATTAAAGTTAAAACGTAAAGATGAATTAGGACTGCTCACCGAAAACGTAAATGCCATGTCAAATCATTTGCACGGTTATCTGGAGGATTTAAATCAAAGTAAAGAGCTTATCGAATACCAGGCCTACCATGATCCATTAACAGGTCTGTTAAACAGACGCTATTTCCAAGAAAGGCTAAAACGAATCATTGATCATGCGGATGAAACAGGGGAAACCGTGTCAGTTCTATTCATTGATTTGGATCGCTTTAAACAGGTAAACGATTCGTTTGGGCATAACAATGGGGATGAAATCCTAAAAATTGCGTCAGGGAGGATTAAGGATTGTCTTCCGGTGGATGATAACACGATCATCACAAGGCAGGGCGGCGATGAATTTATTATTTTACTCAAGAATCTTGCGATCGATGAAACAAAGGCTGCAGCAGAAAAGGTTGTCAATCATTTAAAAAAATCCTACTCATTAAATGGCAAGGAAATTTATCTCAGTGCTAGCTGCGGCATCAGCATCTACCCAGAGCATACAAAAAACATGGATACCCTCATCATTTATGCGGACTTAGCTATGTATTCTGCGAAAAAGACCGGTGGTAATAAAGTAACCATTTATTCTGAGAAATTAAGTCAATCAAACATTGAAAGACCACGTTTAGAAGCGCATTTAAGGAAAGCAATTGATAATAAAAAAATTGAAGTATTCTATCAACCGAAAATCAATGTTGATACAGGAACCTTATTTGGCGCAGAGGCCTTGGTAAGATGGACAGATGATGTCTTTGGCGTCGTCTCACCAGATGTGTTTATTCCCATTGCAGAAGATACGGGGTTAATCCAGCCCTTATGGGAACTAGTAATGAACATGGCCTGTCGGCAGGTTAGCATATGGAATGCAACCCTTCCACAGCCTTTATCGATATCCATTAACTTCTCGGCACGTCAATTTCAGGAACCATTACAGATGGTCAAACGTGTTAAAGAAATTCTAACTGAAAGTCAGTTACCACCGAATAATTTAGAAATAGAGATTACCGAGAGCATTCTCTTAACGAATTCAAGCGAAATCATCCAAGCACTCAAATCACTAAAAGCGATGGGAATTGCTGTTTCTATTGACGATTTCGGAACAGGATACTCTTCCTTAAGCTATTTAAAAGATTTACCGATTAACACTTTGAAAATCGATAAATCCTTTATCCAGAATATAAATGAGAATCATGAAAACGCCGAGATTGCAGAAGCGATCATTAATCTTGCTCGCAGCCTCCATCTCGATGTCATCGCAGAAGGTGTCGAAGAAGAATATCAAAAGGATTTCCTTCTATCGAAAAATTGTGTTCAAATGCAAGGGTATTTGTTTAGCAAACCGTTAAGCATCGTGGATTTTGAGGAATTTATAGCCAAAAAATAAACGGGGCAGCCGCTGCTGTCCCGTTTATTTCACAAATTCCTCTACTTCCTTTACACAGCTGCCGAAATAATCGATTGACAACCTTTTTACAGTCATGCTGGGAAATTCCTGACCTAAGGCATACGCCAGCTCCTGCCCTTTTCCTTTTTCACTAAAGCAAATGACAGTTGGCCCGGCACCGCTCAATGCTACTCCGAATGCCCCGTTGGACTTTGCACATGACTCAATCTCTTGATAAAAATGAATCAGCGCTTGTCGATAGGGCTGATGGAAACGGTCTTGTCCCATCATTTTTCCGGCAAGATTCCAATTTTGACTTACTAGAGCAGCAATCAAAAGGTTGGCAGTGGAAGAAGCCTGAACAGCCTCTTGCCGTGAATAGGCGGCAGGTAAAACATCGCGCGATTCCTTCGTCAATAAGATTTCCTTCGGTATCACCGTCACCATTTCGACAGGGAGGTCAGTAATGGAAAGCATATCTACGTCATGTTGATCATACCTTCCGATGACAAGTCCTCCAAATAGAGAAGCACCCACATTATCCGGATGCCCTTCCCACTTTGTAGCAAGCAGAAGCTTTTCGTTCTTCGTTAAACGTAAGCCGCCAACCGCATCCGCAAGCTCAATGCCGGCAACAATCGCCGCCGCACTTGAGCCAAGACCTCGCGCTAAGGGAATCTCACTCTCTATTTTTATTTTACAAGGAGGTAACTCTATTCCATAATTAGCG
Organism: Bacillus sp. MM2020_4; assembly: GCF_011250555.1. Classification (GTDB taxonomy): domain Bacteria; phylum Bacillota; class Bacilli; order Bacillales; family Cytobacillaceae; genus Neobacillus. Next base: position 26,169 of record NZ_JAANMZ010000016.1, read on the forward strand.
GCGGTCTTAATGGCAACTTGGCAGATAAAATGGCTCTCATCGGTTGGGAGATCCTTCAATTCCTCACATGAAGAATAGCATTCCCACTGGTCGTTCTTCTCGATTTCTAATGTTAGATATAAATTTAATGCTAGACCGATTGAATCAAAGCCAGGCCCAAGGTTTGCTGTACTCGAAGGTACTTTAATCACAAAGCGATCATGTAAAGTCATCCGCGGACAACTCCTCGAATATGTTCAGCAACAGCTTTTTCATCGTTTGGTAATGGAACTGGTGTGACAAGACTGCTATTGATAGCTGTGTCAGGGTCCTTTAAACCATTACCTGTCAGCACAGCGACAATTCTTGTCCCTTTGCTGATTTTTCCATTTTGGATACTCTTATACACGCCGGCAATGGATGCGCAGGATGCAGGTTCAGCAAATACACCTTCAGCGGCTGCTAATTTTTTATAAGCGGTAATAATTTCTTCATCGCTTACTTCATCAAATTGGCCATGGGATTCTTCGACGGCATTCACTGCAAGATCCCAGCTTGCAGGATTACCAATTCGAATGGCTGTTGCTATGGTTTCCGGATTTTCAAAGACGCGATTATGGACAAGTGCTGCCGCACCCGCTGCTTCAAAGCCAAACATTCGTGGCAGTCCCGTCTCCTTCTTCTTGTTGTATTCTTTAAACCCTTTCCAATATGCACTGATATTTCCGGCATTTCCAACCGGAATTGCTAAAATTTCAGGTGCAGCCCCAAGCTGGTCACACACTTCAAATGCGGCTGTTTTTTGTCCCTCAAGCCGATAAGGATTGACTGAATTTACAAGCGCTATCGGTTCTACCTTACTAATATTTCGCACCATTTTTAACGCTTCGTCGAAATTTCCCTCAATTGAGATAATTTCTGCTCCATACATCATTGCTTGCGCCAGTTTTCCCAGCGCAATTTTTCCTTCTGGGATGACAACGATACAATTAATCCCGGCCCGTGCCGCATATGCTGCCGCTGCCGCTGATGTATTTCCTGTGGATGCACAGATAACGGTTTTACTGCCTTCCTCTACTGCCTTGGCAACAGCCATAACCATACCTCTGTCTTTGAAAGAACCGGTTGGGTTAGCCCCTTCAACTTTTACATAAAGCTCAACGCCCCATTCCTGGGATAGCCTTTCAAGTTTGATTAACGGTGTATTTCCCTCATTTAGCGTAAGCTTAGGTGTTTGTTCGTTAATTGGTAAATATTCTTTATATGCTTCTAATAATCCCGGCCATCTCATCATGCTTTCCTCACCACTCTATATGCACTTTTTACTTCCTTAACTGCGCTTAAATCGTATAATTCCAGTAAAATCTTATCATAATTAGTTTCTGAAGCTTTGTGTGTAACTAAGACAATTTCTGATGTCTCATTTTTCTTAATTGGCAACTGCAGAATTTTTTCAAAACTTACCCCATTTCTAGCAAAAATTGCGGTAATATCGGCAAACACACCCACTTCATCCTGGACATGAATCCTGAGGAAGTATTTGGAGAACTTTTCTTCATTATCCTTTAACCGCTTTGGATATTGCGGTGTAACAGCACTGCGGCCATTTACGCCAAGTCGTAAATTTTTAATGACTCCAACAAGGTCCGATACGACTGCTGTTGCGGTTGGCATGCTTCCTGCACCAGGACCGTAAAACATCGTTTCGCCGACGGCTTCTCCGTACACATAAACCGCATTGTATTCATTTTGCACAGAGGCAAGTGGGTGATTGTTTGATAGGAATGTAGGTGCGACACTGACCTCGACCTTTTCACCCTCACGCCCGGCATAGCCGATTAATTTCATCGTATAGCCTAATTGTTTACCGTAGCTTAAGTCTTCTTCGGTAATGCTGGAAATACCGCTGACCTTTACATCGTCCAGATCAATATGCATTGAAAACCCTAATGTAGCGAGAATGGTCATTTTTCGTGCTGCATCAAGTCCTTCAACATCAGCAGTTGGATCTGCTTCTGCAAAGCCGAGCTCCTGCGCTTCTTTAAGGACCTCTTCATATGAACGTCCTTCATCACTCATTTTTGTTAAAATATAATTGGTTGTTCCATTCACAATTCCCATCATTTGTGTAATCCGGTCTGACGCAAGGCCGTCAACAAGACCTCTTAAGACTGGAATACCGCCAGCCACACTTGCTTCGTAAAAGAGGTCACAGCCATGTTCTGTGGCGACTGTTAAGAGCTCGGAACCATGGAGGGCCATCAAATCTTTATTGGCTGTTACCACATGCTTGCCTTGGCGAAGAGCGGTAATCAAATAGTCTTTTGTATCATCCACCCCGCCCATAACCTCAATAACGACATCAATTTCCTGGTCTAAAAGGATATCATCAGGGTTGGAAGTTAACGTCTTTGAATCTACTTCAACCGGTCTATTCTTATGTAGGTCCTGGACAAGGATCTTTTTAACAACAACCGGACACCCCACTTGATGGATTAATTTATCTTGGTGATTTTCAATAATTTTTACTACGCCCGAACCAACTGTGCCTAATCCTAATAACCCTATCGAGATTGCTTTCATACAGATCCCCTCCTGTAATTGTCCACTTGTGGCGCACAAATGTTTTTCTATTGTAGACATTATATGATTCTCTTTATTTTTTTACAATAGATTTGTTTGATTGTTTTCCAGTGAAACCGTTTCCTTACGCGCCATAATAGGCTTGCTTTTTTTTCCTAAAATTTTTCAAAAAAAAATGAAAAATATTTTCTGCTTTAGCCCTTTACAATCTTGAAGAAAAGGTTGTAGAATAATCCCTATATTCATCTTAATTAGAAATTTCAATTAATTATACACTATTAAATAGTAATGATGAAGACGGTAGTAAGAAAAAGCCACAGAGAGCCGGTGGTAGGTGCGAACCGGTGCTAATTCTTATTTAACCTAGCCCTTCTGAACTGGCAGCTGAACTATTAGTAGGCATGCCCGGTGTAAAGCCGTTACATTTAAGAGGCTGCTCTTATTTTTCAAGCAGCAAAAGAGGGTGGCACCACGTTCATTCACGTCCCTCATAACAGGCATTTTCTTGTCTGTTATGAGGGACGTTTTCTATTTTTGAAGAAAGGAGAAATGTTTCTGATAGATTCATTGGGTATTGCCCAACGTTTTACTCGCATAGAAGTAGTATTACATGAAAATGAATGGTATCGCTTTGTAAATAGCTGAGGAGGTTGGAAAAAGCATGTATAAAGTTCTTGTAACAGATGGTATTAGCAGCACTGGTTTGGTGAGTCTTATGGAGCATCCCCATTTTATCGTAGATCGGCAGCCTACATTGCCGACCGAAGAGTTGAAAAACATTATTGGCGATTACGATGCTTTAATTGTGAGAAGCCAAACAAAGGTAACCGAAGAACTGCTCTTGGCTGCAGACCGTCTTCGGGTCATTGCCCGCGCAGGTGTTGGAGTCGATAACATCGATGTCAATGCTGCGACCCGAAAAGGGATCATTGTCATTAACGCTCCGGGGGCAAATACAATTGCTGCAACAGAGCATACATTAGCGATGATGTTGTCATTAGCGCGGAAAATTCCTCAAGCACATCAAAAGACCGCTGGCGGTGAATGGGATCGCAACTCCTTTAAAGGGGTGGAATTGTATAAAAAAACGCTTGGCGTTATCGGTATGGGTAAAATTGGAACAGAAGTGGCAAAACGGGCAAAAAGCTTTGGTATGAACATCCTGGGATTTGATCCTTATTTAACAGAAGAGCGCGCAAAGAAACTCGGGATGACGAAGGCAAGCCTCGATTTAATTGCCCAGGAATCCGATTTTATCACGATTCATACGCCTCTGACGAATGATACGAGAGGGTTAATCAACGACGACTATTTAAGCAAAACGAAAAAAGGTGTTCGCTTTGTAAACTGCGCCCGTGGCGGTGTAATAGACGAGAAAGCTTTAGTTAGAGCCATTAAGTCCGGGCATGTTGCAGGTGCTGCCCTTGATGTATTCGAAAAAGAACCGGTTGCCGATCCAGAATTGCTGCAAAATCCTAATATCATTGTCACGCCGCATCTTGGCGCTTCCACTGTAGAAGCACAGGAAAAGGTTGCCCAAGAGGTGAGCGCTGAAATTATCGAGATATTTGAAACACAGTCGATTCAAAATGCCGTCAACATGCCGCAAATGTCTGGAGAAACGCAAGCGAAGCTACAGCCCTATTTACTGCTGGGCGATCAGATGGGGCAGCTTGTGATTCAATTATTAAATAAGCAAGCTCCTGCAAAAATTGAAATCAATTATTACGGTGATTTAATTGATGAGGATACCGAGTTACTGACTCGTACTCTCTTAAAAGGCATCCTATCCTACCATTTAAGTGATTCTGTCAATCTCATAAACGCACTTCACCTTTTGAAGGAGCAGGGTGTTTCCTATAATGTAGTGAAAAATGCTAACAATAAAGGCTTTGCGAATTTTATGGAGCTTTCAGTTTCCAACGGATTGGAGACTGCGCGAATTGGCGCAACCGTCTTAAACGGCTATGGTGCAAGGATTTTGAAAATAAACGAATACCGAATAGATGTAAAACCTGAAAAATACCTTTTATATATCAAACACCGCGACGTACCGGGGATGATCGGTAAAGTGGGCTCACTACTCGGGAACTATGGAATCAATATTGGTACGATGCAGGTTGGACGAACAGAGGTCGGCGGGGAAGCTATCATGGTGTTAACCCTCGATAAAGCCTTGGGCGCAGAAGTTATTCAGGATTTAATCTTGATTGAAGGATTAGATGAAGCGCAATTACTGGAGTTGACGAATGTGGATTCGTTTGAGCCGGGGCGTGTAGAGCCGGAGAAAGTGGAAAGTATCTAGTTTTGTTTTAGTAAATGAAAGAGGGCTTGCGCAATTTAGTGGCGCAGCCCCTTTTTTCGCTCATTTTTATATGATTGATGTTAGTTTTTTTGATTCGTTCATTGGAGGTTAAAGAATACTCTTTAGCTCTAAAACTGAATCAAGTATATAATCTGCCTCATGCTGTTCAAATTCACTTCGTGCGGCTTTTCCGGATAGCCCTGTTAAGACCGCCGCAAACTGACAGCCTAATTGTCTCGCAGCGAGGAGGTCTGCTAACGAGTCCCCAACCACAAGTACCTCTCCACCGTTTTCTATTGGCAGCGCCGTTTCTAAGCATTCTCGTATAGACGTGTCTCTACCTCTAATCCCCATTACGTATGTATACGGATGCGGTTTCGATAAAGATCTCCATTCTGGAAGCTCCTTTTCCGCTGTCAGCACGTCATCCGCCGTCACAATTCGATTCTCATCAAAATGCTTTAACCATTCCAAATGCTTAAAAGGTTGAATCGTTTCTAAAGCTGGCCGGCCTGTTCCGATTCCGATCGTGAATCCCGACTTGGTAAGATATTGAAACAAGTTTGATATGTCATCCTGGGGTGCTAAGGTTGTTTCATTTTCCAGGAACCCCTTTTTGCCGGTTTGCACAGATGGTCTTCCGGTGGAAGCAAGGACATGTTCATCACCCACATACCATTCCTGGGAAACATGCTCGCAAATCGCCCAAAGTACTCCTTTATTGAAAATAGTCGTATCCACCCCAAGCTTTTCCTTCGCCAGCACATTCAAGTAACTAAGCAAATCCTGCCTCATAGCATCAGATCGCGCAAAATCTTCCAAAAACAAACCAAAATCTAGTTCAACATGATAATTACTTAACACCCTGCCAATCTCCAGCAACGTTTCACGATCCAATGGTGCCTGACACCATTTGGTAATATTTTCAAATTCATTTTCTTTGATTTGTGACAATAGGTGGATGAGTTGGTGGCTGAATGATAAATAGATCATGTCCCAGTTGGCGTTCAGACCACGGGATTTCATAAATTTGAGGACTTTGTCGTCCTGAAAAATTTCTTCTCTTATTGTTTGAATTTCCGCTTCACTATAGTTTGTTCTAAATTTCCCAGGTGCCAATGCTAAGTAACTGCAACTGTACAGCATCTCCCAAACCGTTAAAGCAGAGGCATCAAAATAATGCTCTTCGCTTAATAAGACTCCATCAACGTCAAACAAAATAGTTTTAATCAACTCTCCAACCCTTCTTTCCATAACTCTTTTATACTTTATCGTAACACAGCAACACTAAGAATTTGAAGTATATATTTTGTTTGACATTCATAAAAAAGCCTTGCACGTTGGATATTTCCAACTGCAAGGCTTTTTTCAGTGTTCTTGATTTTCATATTGCCCGTATAAATCATTAACGGCAGCAATTAGCGCATTTACTGCCTTTCCGCGGTAGCCTTCCCTTAGTGCAGCGATAATATCGTCTATCCCGTCCAGCAAACTGTGCCCTTTTAAAATTTGCTGAACGTAGGCTCGACCATGATCGGTAGCCAGCGTACAGGAGGATTCAATGATAACCCCGTATTTTTTATCCACTTCAACAGTAATGGTAAGTAAATCATACACACTTTGGGCAGCCATCCCCTGCGGCAAACGGGAGTGGCCTGCGAGGAAATAGGTTTTCAATCCTGACATGTGCGCACACCTATCCTTTTATTAAGCTTTCTTCAAACGGCCATGCAGGAAGCATTTTCCGTAACGGTTTATCCTCGCGGTATCCGAGTGCGTATTCCCCCTGCATAATCGTATGAATTTCTCTTGTGCCCTCATAAATAACTGGGGCCTTAGCATTTCGTAAATACCGCTCGACCGGGAATTCATTTGAGAACCCGTAAGCACCATGAATTTGGACAGCATCGTTGGCTGCCTCATAGGCAGCATCACAAGAAACCCATTTTGCCAACGATGTTTCCTGTGTATTGCGCTTGCCGTTATTTTTTAACCAGCCGGCTTTAAAAACGAGTAATCGGGAAATCTCAAGGTTTGCCGACATTTTCGCAATCATTTGCTGAACGAGCTGGTGCCTGCCGATTTCTTTACCAAAAGTTTTCCGTTCTTCACAATATTTAACACTTGCTTCAAGCGAGGCCATAATCGTACCGCAAGCGCCTGCCGCTACCGTGAAACGGCCATTATCCAGGGCAGACATCGCAATTTTAAAGCCCTCCCCAACATATCCTAACAAGTTTTCTGCGGGCACTCTGACATTATCAAAAAAGATCTCACCCGTATTTCCGGCGCGGATACCAAGCTTCCCCTTAATCGCCTTTGAGGAGAACCCGGCAAATGTGCGTTCGACAATAAAGCAGGAAATACCATGGTGACCTGCCTTCGGGTCTGTTTTGGCAAAAATCAAGAAATGATCAGCCACATCACAGAGAGAAATCCATGTTTTCGATCCATTTAAAATATAGTAGTTCCCGTCCTTTACCACCGTCGTCTCCATTGCCGCTACATCCGATCCGGCATTCGGTTCCGTAAGTCCAAAGGCACCTACCTTTTCACCCTTAGCTTGCGGAACAAGATATTTTTGCTTCTGCTCCTCTGTTCCCCACTGCAATAGCGTCATACTGTTTAATCCGGTATGAACAGAGACAGCGGTGCGGAAAGCGGTGTCTCCTCGTTCGAGCTCCTCGCAGACTATCGCAAGTGTGTTGTAATCCATCCCAACGCCGCCATACTCCTCAGGGATGCATACCCCCATGAGCTGTAGCTCCGCTAAACGTTCTAGAATATTGGTTGCAAAATGCCCTTTCTCATCCCACTCCTTAATATAGGGCATAATTTCACGGTCAACGAAGGCTCTGACTACCTTTCTTACACTCTTTTGTTCTTCTGATTGTGAAAAATTCATTTCTTGTTCCCCCTCAAATAATAGTTTGTTGTTTCATTTGGATAATTTCCTGCTTCGAGTAGCCATGTTTTAGTAAAACCTCTTCGGTGTGTTCCCCGTGCATGGGCGGATGTTTATCGATCGTGACCGGAGAGTTTGAAAATTTTAACGGTGAACCGACAAGCTTTAAATCCTGAATCACAGGATGCTTTACATTGACAATCATTTCCCTTGCATGTGCCTGCTCGGAATCCAACGCTTCTTTCACATTGTTAATGGGGCCATTAGGGATTCCCGCCTCATCGAGCAATTGTTTCCATTCTGTTCTTGATTTCGTTATTATTTTGGCTGCAATTATTTTTTCAATTTCAGCTTTAAAGTGCAGCCTGGCAGAGTTCTTTTCATATTGTAAAAGTGATGGTTCATCAAGGAGAATAGCAAGTTTTTGATATTGCCGGTCATTTCCTACCGCGATGATAAAATCACCATCGCTTGCAGCAAACACCTGGTATGGGACAATATTCGGGTGGGCATTCCCAAGCCGCTCCGGGATATTGCCGGAGCATAAATAATTACTGGCAACATTCACTAGAGCAGCCAGTTGCGAATCAAATAAAGAGATGTCCACTTCTTGCCCCTCACCCGTTCTATTGCGATGCTGGATAGCTCCCAAAATACCGATACATGTAAATAGTCCGGTAAGTACATCTGCGATCGCAACTCCAACCTTTGCAGGCTGTCCCTCTTTTTCACCGGTAATGCTCATTAAACCCGACATGGCCTGAATAATATAATCATAGCCTGGTAGGTGGGAGTAAGGTCCCTCAGTGGATCCAAAGCCACTAATCGATGCTAAAATAATTCCCTCGTTTTCTCTTTTCATTTCCTGGTAGCCAATGCCCAACCTTTCAAGTGTTCCCGGCTTAAAATTTTGTACGACGACATCGGCATCCTTTATAAGTTTTCGAAATATCCCCTTACCTTGCTGTGATTTCAAATTTAGGGTGATCCCCTGTTTATTTCGGTTGGCACATAGGTAATAGGCGCTCTCTCCTTCCACAAATGGCGGCCCCCAGCCACGTGTTTCATCCCCGGAATCGACGCTTTCAATTTTTATGACCTCTGCCCCCATATCTCCTAAAATCATCGTGCAATAGGGTCCAGCTAGTACGCGTGATAAATCAATTACCTTTATTCCATGGAGCGGCCCTGTCACTTGAGCACCCCCCTTTCTCATATGGATTCTATGAAAATATCGATTATCCTTCGTCATGATTGGAAAAAAGCCAGCAGAAACTATCAATGACAAATATGGCATTGATGGTTTCACTGGCTTTTATTCGTGGTTTCTCCTCTGGATGGAGGATGAAGCGAATTAGGCAGCTACTTTTTTAAACATGCTATTTTTTACCGCAGAAAGATTTGAGTGATCCCGCCAATTTTCCCGATTATTCCGCCGAAATCCGAATTAATTCCGCGGATATTTGGATTAATTCCGCCAACTTTGGTCATAATCCCGCCGAATTCACAATTAATCCCGCCAAGTTCACATTTGTTCGGTTCAGAGCTCCTATTTACATATCCAACCCAATGGATATATACTTTACTTCTAAAAACTCTTCGATTCCATAATGTCCGCCTTCACGGCCAAGACCGCTCTCTTTATAGCCGCCGAATGGAGCCTGAACGACTGACGGCAGGGCATCATTTAAGCCAATAATTCCGTACTCCAGCTGTTCGGTGATTCTGAAAGAGCGGCTTAAATTGTCCGTATAGACATAGGCCGCCAAGCCGTAACAGGAATTATTGGCCCGTTCGATGGCTTCCTCTTCCGTTTTGAAGGTTGAAATTGGTGCGAGCGGACCAAAGATTTCATCCTTCATGCATTCCATCTCATCGTGAATATCGGTCAAAATAGTCGGGGCATAGAAGTAGCCATTTTCAGCTGCCGGTTTAAGTCCGCTATATGTGACCTTTCCACCCTTCTTCAGCGCATCCTTGACAAGTCCGTCAACTTTTTTATAAGCTGCTTTATCGATTAACGGTCCGATATCCGTACCTTCCTCAAGACCGTTACCCACCTTTAGCTTTTCTAATTCCGCTTGAAAAAGCTTAATGAATTCATCGGCAACACTTTCCTGCACATACACACGATTCGTACAAATACACGTCTGACCAGCATTACGGAACTTCGATTGGACAAGTCCGACAGCCGCTTTTGCTAAGTTTGCATCATCCATCACAATAAACGGAGCATTTCCGCCAAGCTCCAATGATACCTTTTTAACATTTTCAGCAGCGCCACGCATTAACGTTTTGCCGACCTCCGTTGAACCTGTAAACGTTATTTTCGTCACGCGGGAATCCTTCAGCCAAACCTCGCCAATTTCAGAGGAACGTCCGGTAATTACATTAATAACCCCAGCAGGAATCCCCGCCTCATGGGCAAGTTCAACCATTTTTAATGCCGTCAGCGGTGTTTGGTTCGCCGGTTTTACGACGGACGTACAACCGGCTGCAAGTGCCGGAGCTATTTTTCTCGTAATCATCGCTGCCGGAAAATTCCACGGGGTAATCGCCGCAATGACACCCACAGGTTCCTTCCGAACTAATATTCTTTTATTCGGATGGGAAGCTGGAATGGTTTCCCCGTAAACCCGTTTCCCTTCCTCAGCATACCAAGAGATAAATCCGTTTGCGTACTGAACCTCACCAAGTGCCTCTTTTAATGGTTTTCCTTGCTCAATCGTCATGATCCGAGCAATTTCATGCTTATTTTCTTCTATTAAAAAATACCATTTCATCAAAAGATGATAGCGCTCTTCCGCCGTCTTTTTCGACCAGAGTTTGAAGGCTTTATGGGCAGCATCGACTGCCTGCTTGGCTTCATAGGCACCACCCGTTGGCACGGCACCAATCACTTCTTTTGTCGCTGGATTGACGATTTCTGTAAGGACCTCATAATCACTGCCAACCCATTCGCCATTTAGATACATCGGATAGATTTGATAATTTTGCTTGATGACATCCATTTTTATTCCCCCCCAACCGATAATGCCGGATCTTGTAAATAAACGGCTTCCATTGCTTCCTCAAGAATTTCCAATCCTTCCTCAAGCTGGTCATCTGTGATGGTTAATGGCATCAGGAGACGGATGACATTGCTGTATATCCCGGCGCTTAATAACATGAGACCACGTTCGCATGCTGCCTTTACAATTTTTCCAACCGCTTCTTTATCAGGGGTTTTCGATTGTCTGTCCTTGACGATTTCCATCGCGCACATTGCCCCAAGGCCCCGCACATCGCCAATGCCCTCAAAACGGTCTGCAAGAAGCTGCATTTTTTCAAGTACTCGCTCGCCGATCTTTTCAGCTCGTTCATTTAGGTTTTCACTTTCAATGATATCTAAAACCGTGATCGCCGCTCGGCAGCCAAGTGGGCTTCCGGAATAGGTTCCGCCAATTTCACCAACCGCTGCCGCATTCATAATTTCCGCTCGACCAATGACGCCGCTAATGGGGACACCAGCCCCCATTGATTTGGAAATGGTCAGTAAATCAGGGACCACATCAAAGTGATCAATGGCAAAATGCTTCCCTGTCCGAGCAAAGCCCGTTTGGATTTCATCGGCGACGAAGAGAATTCCATAGTGTGTGCAGATTTCTCTTACACGCTTAACAAAGGCTTTGTCAGGTACGATAAATCCGCCTTCTCCTTGAACAGGTTCCATCACGACTGCTGCAATTGTCTCAGGTGCAACTTCCGCAAGAAGGAATTGTTCGAATTGCTCGATGATCATTTCGCTGTATTGCTGCTCACTCATTCCATCTGGGCGACGATACACATACGGATATGGCGCCTTGTATACCTCCGGAGCGAATGGTCCGAAGCCAAATTTATACGGCTTGACTTTACTTGTCATGGTCATAGTCATGAGCGTTCTGCCATGGAATCCCCTTGTAAATGAGACAATCCCTTGGCGGCCCGTGTATTTTCTTGCCATTTTTACGGCGTTTTCAACCGCTTCCGCACCACTGTTAAAAAAAGCAGCCTGCTTATCGAAGTCACCAGGGGCAAGCCCACAAAGCCTCTCAGCTAAAGTAATATATGATTCATACATCATCACATTAAAGCCTGTGTGGATAAACTGGCTTGCCTGTTCTTGGAGAGCTCGAACCACTCTTGGATGGGAGTGACCAACGTTTAACGTTCCAATAGCACCAGCAAAATCAAGATAATGATTACCATCCACATCTTCGACCACTGCTCCCTGCGCTTTTTTTACAAAAGATTGGCAGTTATTGCTGATTCCTTTTGGGACAAATTTATTTCTACGCTCCACTATTTCCCTCGATTTTGGTCCGGGTATCTCTGTTTGGAGCTTTACATACTTCTTTTCCACTTCCGTGCCCCCCCCTTATTTAAAATAACTCTTTTTATCATTTAAAATATAACTATGCGTTCACATGCCCCAATACATCTTTAAAAGTGCTGACAACCTTATCCACCTCTTCATACGAAATCGTCAGCGCTGGTTCGATACGGATGGTTTTCGAGTTGATCAATGTACCTGCCACTAAGACACCATGGTCAAACATTCCTTTTGATACGTCATAGCCAATTTCATCCTCGTGGAATTCGATACCAATCATCAAGCCCTGACCGCGGATTTCTTGAACTTTATCTTCATGTCCTTTTGAAGCCTTCTTCAATTCTTCTAGGAAATACGCGCCCACTTCCCCGGCTCTTTCCGGTAGATTCTCTTCTAATAAAACACCAATCGTGGCAATTGCCGCGGCACATGCCAGTGGATTCCCACCAAAAGTTGTCGTATGCATAAATGGATTCGGGAACCAGCTCTTAAATACGTCTTCACGGGCGACAATGGCCCCCGCAGGCATCACTCCGCCGCCAAACGCCTTCGCAAGACAGATAATATCCGGTACCACATCATATAATTCAGCAGCGAACATTTTCCCCGTTCGTCCCATGCCTGTCTGAACCTCATCGAAAATTAACAAGGAGCCGTATTGGTCGCAAAGCTCGCGCACTTGTTTTAGATACCCCTCTGGTGGCAGGATGATTCCGCCTTCCCCTTGAATCGGTTCTAAAATAACGGCTGCCACATCTTCACCAACTGTTGCACATACCTCAAACGTTTTCCGCATCATGTCGATATCGCCAAATGGCACATGGCGGAACCCTGGGATTAATGGCAGGAATGGTTTACGGAACATTCCTTTTGCCGTTCCGGACAAAGATCCTAAGCTTTTTCCATGAAAGGCACGAGTAGTCGAAATAAATGTAGTCCTCTCACTGTACATTTTCGCCAGTTTAAGAGCTGCCTCAACACTTTCCGTTCCGCTGTTTGTAAAAAAAGCATACTTCAAATCGCCAGGTGTGATGTCGGCAAGTATTTTTGCCAGCATCGCCCGGAGCGGATCAAGCAAGTCTTGGCTATGAAGTGCCTGACGTTTTAACTGATCGGTTACCGCTTTAACGACCTTTGGATTGCGGTGTCCGACATTATAAATTCCGAAACCACCAAGACAGTCAATATACTCTTTTCCATTTACATCCTTAAAACAGGAACCATTATCCGACCATTCGACTACCGCAAACTGGCCGCCTTCTGTAACGGTTTTGCGATATTCCAAGAATCCCGGATTTACATGTTCGCGGAAACCATCTACCGTTTCCTTCGTTATCCATGCCGCTTCCGTTTCGTTAATTTCCTCTTTTTCTATTAAATCTAGCACCTTATTAATATATTCACTTACTTGTTGATTTTGCCTATTATTTATATCGATACTCATTTTCTCATCCTCCAAATATATTAGTTTGAAAACCAGCCAACTGGTTCGACTTGCAAATTAATGTTTATCTGTTTAATTTCCTGGAATTCATCAAGGCCAAATGTTCCTAGGCTGCGGCCAATCCCGCTTTGTTTATAGCCACCCCATGGTGCTTCGTTATAAGTAGGATGATAGGAATTCACCCAAGTAATCCCGGCGCGCAGTTTTTTAACTACCCGAAGCCCTTTGGCACCATCTTTTGTAAAAACGGCACCGGCCAGTCCATAAACAGTCCCATTTGCTAGCTTCAGAGCTTCTGCCTCATCCTTAAACTTCTGGATGACGACAACCGGTCCAAAGATTTCCTCTTGTACAATTTTCATCTCTTGCTTCACATTAACGAAGACGGTTGGTTCAACAAAGTAGCCCTTTTCTAACCCATCTCGAACGATTCGATTTCCGCCGCAAGCAAGCGTCGCGCCTTCCTGTTTGCCAAGCTCAATATAATGAAGGACTTTTTCCAAATGCTGTTCGCTGACAAGCGGCCCCATCTCCGTGGATGAATCTTGACCAGGCCCTACCTGAATTTTCTTCGCCCGTTCAACAAACCGTTCAACAAATTGATCGTAAATGCATTCTTCAACAAGAATTCTTGACCCTGCTGAACATACTTGACCCGAACCGGCGTAGATTCCAAATAATGCATAATCAACAGCTGTTTCAAAATCGGCATCAGCAAAAATAATATTGGGTGATTTGCCGCCTAATTCGAGCGAGACCTTTTTCATCGTATCAGCAGCCGTTTTCATGATATGCTTACCTGTCTTCGTTCCCCCGGTAAATGAAACCATATCGACTTCTGGATGGGAAGCGATTTCATTTCCGACCACAGGACCGGCACCCATCACCATATTGGCGACGCCTTTTGGTAAACCAACCTCTTCAAAAATTTCAAACAGCTTTTTCGGTGTAATAGGTGTTACTTCTGATGGTTTATACACAATCGTATTCCCTGCTGCAAGTGCCGGGGCGATTTTCCAAACACTCATTAACAGCGGATAGTTCCAAGGAACAATTAACCCGCAAACGCCGACGGGCTCGCGGACGACCATGGCCTGCATGGGATCGGCAACATGGTAGGTCTGGCCATCAGGGGCTGTAATCAGTCCTGCATAATAGCGGAAGCATGCCGCTGCATCCGCCACATCAAAGCCTGCTTCCCTTAATGGCTTCCCGTTATCCATCGTTTCAAGTTCAGTTAACTCGGCAGAATGTTCATCCATTTTGTCCGCAATTTTTAATAAATAGGACGCTCTTTCCTGAGCGGAAATACCAGACCAAACTCCTTCTTCAAACGCTTTACGTGCCGCAAAAATGGCTTCGCGGGCATCTGCGACCGTTCCTTCGGGGGCATAGGAAATCACTTCCCCATTTGCGGGATTTAGCACTGGGCGTGTTTGTTGATTTTCAGCATCTTTCCACTCACCATCAATAAACATCTTTAGGTTGACCACACGGTTTTTAACTTCGACCATTTTTATTCCTCCTTTGTTCACCCTCACTAATTTATATTGCAAGAAGCGTGCCAACACTTAATGCTAGCAACATAGCATCTTTTGAAAAAAAGCTATTCATTTTTGCATAACCTTATTTCCAATTGCATAAAAAAATGATCCAGATAAAAATCTGAATCATTTTTTATAATGTGGATAAGTTTTCAAGTTTAATATTTTTTTCCGCCAATATTTTTTGATATTTCCGGCTGACGGAGGACTGACTTATTCCAAGTGCTTTTGCCGCTTTCGTGGTCGTTTTGTATTGGTTCATTGCCATGATGATTAGCTGCTCTTCGACATGATCAATGGCGTCCTGAAGGGGAATCACACGTGTGATCACAGGTTTCATTTTTTTATGTTCATAGCCTAATGATAAAAATTGGCTGACGAACTCGGCATCAATGGCCGGATGGTCAGCAGTTACGACCAATCTTTCAATAATGTTTTGCAGTTCCCGTACGTTACCCGGCCATGGATAAAACTCGAGTACATTAATAGCATCCGGTGTTAGATGATAATTACGGTCGTATCTTTCATTCAACTGCTGAAGGAAATGGAAAGCCAAGAGAGAAATGTCCTCCGTCCGCTCCCTTAATGCCGGAATATGAATAGGAATGACATTCAGCCGATAATATAAATCCTCTCGGAATTTTCCTTCCTCCACCATTTTCGCTAAATTTTTATTTGTGGCTGCAATAATTTGCACATTTACCTTCATCGACGTTGTACTACCAACAGGAATAAACTCCTGTTCCTGCAGGACGCGCAGCAGTTTCACCTGCAAGTGGACAGGCATTTCGCCGATTTCATCAAGAAACAGAATACCACCATCGGCCTGTTTGAAATAACCGTCTTTTCCATTTTTATCAGCACCTGTGAAAGCACCCTTTGTATAGCCAAACAGTTCACTCTCAAGCAAATTCTCCGGAATAGCCCCGCAGTTTAATTTCAAAAATGGTTTTTGTGAACGCCTCCCTAATTGGTGAATCGCTTGGGCTATTACCTCTTTTCCGACCCCAGATTCCCCGTGAAGCAGGACAGTCGATGAAAAGTCGGCAATTTTCTTTACTTGGTTCATGATCTTTTCCATTTTGGGACTGCAATAAATTAATTTTTTCAAAAAGCGATCTTTACTTTTAAAATCATCTAATTCTTTCCGATATTGTTCCGATATTTTCCGCATTTCCTGCAGTTCGCTTTTCAGCCTTGTGGTTTCGGTAATGTCGCGAGAGGCAATAATAATCCGGTCAAGTTCATTGTTTTCATTAAAAACAGGATTACCGACAGCGAGAATTTTTCTGCCATTATGCGTTTCTTGGACAACGGAAACCTTTTTCTTTTTCTCGATGACGAGCCTTGTGACAGATGGAGTGAAGAGACCGCGGTCTTCCAATTCAAGAATGTTTTTTCCAATTAGCTCTTTTAAATCCACATTCCAAAAATCTTGAATGATGTTTTCGCTGAATCTGATCAATTCCCCTTTGGCATTCACCACAAGAATTTCATCATATATGCTTGAAAGAATGGCGTTTAAATCTTTATTCAAATCTTTAATATATTCTATTTCCATTGCCATTTCCTCAACCATCGGCAAATCTTGAACAACGATGATAATCCCGTCCACCTCGTTATCGTAGTTCAAGATCGGACTATAGTCGACGAGAACGCCCATTTCATTGGTGATTTCAAGATGGTTGAGCAACGTCTTTCCGGTTGCAAATACCTTGTTAATATGAGAGCTGCTAAAAATATTTTCAGCCGGTAGATTCAACACCTTCTCCGCATTCGATTTAATCATTTTTAAGCCGGCCTCATTGCAGTTAATAATGCGTTTTTCTTTATCTAAAATAAAAATCCCCATCGGAATGGAAGTCAGCATAATCTTAAGCAAGTCGACGCTTTTATTTTCCTGTTTAAATAGTTCTGCCAGCACATCTTCTCTTCGAATGTAACCCGAAGGATTACCATCATCCCCCTTAATAAGCGCAAAGGGTTCACCGATAATTTGAAACAAGACGGGCAAGGAAATATGACCGCTTAAATGACAGATACTTTCAAGCGGTTTGGCATGTTCAAGCAGGAGTTCTACCGATAAGGCCTCTTTTTCTAGTTTCCCTATGACTACATATGCATATAAGAGATTTTCTTTTTTTAAAAATAAAAAGGGTTCTTTAAGGTTACTTAAGGTTGCTTGAAATCGTTCATTACTTTCCTCAATTGCCACTGAAATAATCGGCTTCACTTTTTCTTTTGCCACGGAAAACATCGTACCTTCCCCCTTACAACCTGGTCACTCTAATACTACCACTTCGTTCAGAATTTTTAAAATAGTATTCCGCAAAAAGAAGATGTGAGGAGTGGCCCCCACATCTTAATCACTTCCGGTGACAAATAAATCTTCCTTAATATAGGCCAGGACCATTCCGGGAATAACATCATCACCCTCCTGAACTTCTAGTGATTCAACCTCCCCGCTAACACTTGTTTGAATTTGTTCCAGTTTGCCGTCCAGCGTTTTGATGGCAAACAATGACTCCCATTCATAAAATCTGGATTCACTCGTAACTGAGATCCTCTCAACCTGCCCGTAACACGGGCTAAGCACTACACCGAAATACATCGTGATCACCCCTTTTTAATATTGCTCCTGAAACGGACGAGTCTGTAAAACGGAGCGAAAAAACTCTTGAAATTCCGGGATATCCTCTATTTCAATTCCTAATCGTTCCGCCCAATGATCATCTGCATCCGTATCCTCTTGGCAAAGTAACACCATTTTCCCAGACTGTATCGATGTCACCATCGCTTTTCCGAAAAAATGATTGGAGTAGCCAATCGTTAAATCATAACGGTGGTTATTCGAAATAAGGCAGAAATAATGCAAGAGCTGATTTTCCTTTTCTTCCGTCAAGATTTCAAGCTTCATTCCTAGTTCCTCCTTAAAATTTTAATATCTTAACCATCCTCGCAACCTCGAAGCTTCAGCTAATTTTTGAATGCCTTCGATATAAGCGGCAATTTTCATATTGACCCCAAACTTCTTCGCGGTGTTATGGACATTTAAAAAGCTGGTAGTCATTTTTTCCTTAAGCCGTTCATCCACTACTTCTTCCGTCCAGTAATAACCTTGGTTGTTCTGGCACCATTCAAAATAGGAGACAATCACGCCGCCGGAGTTGGCAAGGATATCTGGGACAACAAGAATTTCACGTTCATCAAGAATGTTTAACGCATCCTTTGTTGTTGGCCCGTTAGCTGCTTCAATAACAATCTGGCAGGAAAGCCGGCTGGCGTTTTGTTTATTGATAACGCCTGAGATCGCTGCCGGAATAAGGACATCACATTCTTTTTCCAATAATTCTTGGTTGCTAATGGAGCTTTTAAAACGATTCGAAACAATGCCAAAGGAGTCCCTGCTTTCCAAGAGGTGGGGAATATCTAGGCCGTTTTCATCGTATAAACCGCCAAGCACATCACTAATTCCAATCACTTTTGCCCCTAAATCATACAAATACTCGGCCAAATAACTACCGACATTGCCAAAACCTTGAACGATGATGCGGGTGTCCTTTAGCTCCATTTTCTTCATTTCACATACCATTTGCAGTGTATAAAGGACGCCTTTTGATGTAGCCGTTTCCCTGCCCTTCGACCCGCCAAGTGCAATTGGTTTTCCTGTGATGAAACCCGGTGAATCAAATTCACGGATATGGTCATATTCATCAAGCATCCAGGCCATGATTTGCGAGTTTGTATACATATCGGGCGCCGGGATATCTTTTGTCGGGCCGACAAGCTGACTTACCGCTCTCACATAACCCCTGCTTAACCGTTCTAATTCATCTAAGCTCATATTTCGGGGGTCACAGACAATACCGCCTTTTGCACCGCCGTAAGGCAGATCGGTAATCCCGCACTTTAGGCTCATCCAGCCCGCCAATGCCTTTACCTCTTCAGCTGTGACATCCGGATGGAAGCGAATTCCGCCTTTTGTCGGCCCTGAGGCATCGTTATGCTGGGCACGGTAACCTTGAAAAATCTGCGTTTTTCCGTTATCCATCCTTATTGGGATACTTACCTCTAAAAACCTCATTGGCTTTTTCAAAAAGTCATACACCTGCGGGGGATAGTTTAGAATGGTAACAGCTTCCTTCAGCGTCTCCTGAAACTCAACAAGCGAATTATCCTTTTCCTTTTCTTTCGTATTCACGTTTAGCGATTCGACAGCCATTCTTAACACCTCATTTTGTATTGTTATTATTGCTAGTAGCAATTTCCGTGCCAACTGTTGAAATACTAATAGAGGCAGGTTTTTATGATGGAATTTATTAATAATGAATATCAGCGTTATGAAAAAATGATTGAACTATTCATTTCTGCATACAAACGATGTATTCCTGATTAAGTCATACAAAAAGCCAGGCGAGTAGCCTGGCTCAGGTAACTTTCTCTATCTATAGTGAAGAAGTTCTCTCCGCGTCATCAATATTTAAATCGGCAATTTTAATCGTAAAGAATCTGGTTTGGAAAATCATATAAACGACACCAATGACAATCCACACGATCCCCCCGATAAGAGCATCTGCTTGGAGGTTATACCACAAGATTCCTGTTAAGCCAGCACCAAGAATTGGCATTACAAGGTAGGAGAATATATCCTTTCCTGTTTTGTACCTTTTTAAGCGAAAAACGAAATGAGCGATAACGGATAGGTTAACAAATGTAAACGCAATTAGCGCGCCAAAATTAATAAACGATGAAATTAGCTCAAGGCTTGGTGCGATAGCAAGGAGGGATACTACCCCAACAAGGACGACATTAAAAACCGGTGTCCGAAATTTGGGGTGAACATAACCGAAAGTCTTCTTCGGAAGGACACCGTTCCGGCCCATCACGTACAAAAGCCGTGACACACTTGCATGGGAAGCAAGTCCCGAGGCCACTGTTGCGGCAAACGCACCAGATAGGAAAATCAGTTTAAAGAGGGTACCGCCGACAAACATGCCAATTTCCGGTAACGTATCATCAGTTACCTTAAAGCCCGAAATATCCGGAAATAAGGCTTGGGCAAAATAGCTGCATACGAAGAAGATCGCGCCGCCAATAAAGACTGTCAACATAATCGCCTTTGGCATTATTTTACTATCAATGGCTTCCTCCGCGTACATCGTAACAGCATCAAAACCAATAAACGAGAAACAAACCACTGTTGCCCCTGTTAAAATGGCGCCAAGATGTACGTTGGAATGGAAAATCGGTTCTGTTGTAAAAATCGTTCCTTGGCCCATCCCTTTAGAAAGCTGGAGGAAGGCAAGAACAATAAAAGCCGCAATTAAGACCACTTCAAAAATAACAAGCAGTGAATTTAAACTGGAGGTTTTCCCCATACTCCAGGCATTAATAGCCGTGACGACGGCGACATAACCGACGACCCAAATCCATGCCGGAACAGCTGGAAATACCGATACCATATAAATACGAATAATTAGAGCGTTTACCATCGGAAGTAAAATGTAATCCAGCAGCGCTGCCCAGCCGACAAGGAAGCCTAGATGAGGGCTCATCGTTTCCCTTGTATAGGTGTAGGCAGATCCTGCGCTCGGAAATACCTGTACCATTTTTCCATAACTAATCGCCGTGAACAACATCACGACTAATGCCGCCAGATACGCTAGCGGTACCACACCATTTGTTTCTTTAGACACGATCCCAAATGTATCAAACACAATCGTTGGTGTCATATACCCTAAACCCAGCATAACAATTGCCCAGAGTCCAAGTGAACGCTTAAGAGTAGTATTCTCCAATTTACTCAACTCTCCTTTAGTCACTATTTTCGTTTATCAGCTCCAATTGAAAGCACTTACATTTCATTGATTATTTATGAATGCTTCTATTTTTACAGGAATTCCCCCTCTTATCTTAAAGTAAAATCCAACTATTTTAAATAGTTGCAATTTTCATACCAATTTATATTTATTTCCTCGAAGCCCGTTATCACTACTTCTTAGTCAACCTTTTAAGAAGTTACTTTTATGAAAATATGCATAAGCTAACCAGAATTGCATAAACTCTCGATTCAAAAAAAGCAGCGGAATTTGATTCCCCTACTTTTTCAAAAACTATATTTGTGCTTCCTCCGCTTTAAACTGCGGCGGTGCTGCCCGAAATGCTTTTGTGAGGTAGAGCAAATAGGCAAAACCGATTCCAAACCATGTGAGTCCCATCATCAAGGAGCTAGTCTCGAGATTAATCCAAAGAATCCCAACCGTCCCTGCTCCAATCAGCGGCATGACGACATAATTGAAAAATCCTTTTGGAGTACGGTGCATTTTGTGACGAATGGCAAAATGACTAATGACGGACAAATTAACAAACGTAAAGGCCATTAATGCCCCAAAATTAATTAAGGAAGTGGCTGTCACTAAGTCAAAAAACCATGCGGATAAGGAGATCACGCCAACAATGGCTACATTGATAGCAGGGGTTCTCCATTTTGGATGGACATAACCGAACCATTTTTCCGGGAATACTTTGTCACGCCCCATTACATACAAGAGCCGCGATACACTTGCGTGGGAAGCAAGTCCAGAGGCAAGGGTGTTCACAAAAGTTGTACATAAGAAAATCGACTGAAACAGCTTGCCGCCGACATAAAGGGCAATTTCTGGCAGTGCTGCATCTGGTTCTTTAAACCTTGAAATATCAGGGAAAAATAGCTGAATAAAAAAGGATGTGCCGATAAAAATAATTCCGCCCCATAACGCTGTTAGCATAATCGCTTTCGGAATTGTTTTTTCCGGATTCGGTGTTTCTTCGGAAAGGGTCGTAACCGCATCAAAGCCAAGGAACGAAAAGCAAAGAATCGTTGCACCCGTAATGAGGATCGGGATGTTCATACCTTCAATAAAAAACGGCTGTAAACTAAAAACAGTACCTGTCCCTTCACCTGCGTGCAGTCCTTTAATCACAAGGATGATAAAGACAATCATGATGAGAACTTGAACTAGTACGAAGAATGTATTGAAATTTGCCAGGATATTTACACTTCTTAAGTTTAAAAAGGTAACAATTCCGACAAACACCAGTACCCAGATAAAATCCGGAACAGACGGAAACAAGGCATGTAATTATAATTTTGTTAATAACGCATTTACCATTGGTAAAAATAAATAATCCAGTAATGACGACCAGCCAACTAGAAAACCCAGGTGCCCGTTGATGGCTTTTTGTGTATACGTATAAGCTGACCCTGCCTGCGGAAACACCTTTACGAGTTTCCCATAGCTCGCAGCCGTAAAGAGCATCCCAATCAGTGCAATGATATATGCAGTTGGTACATGGCCTTTCGTTACTCCTGAAACAATTCCAAAGGTATCAAACACCACCATTGGAGTCATATAGGCTAACCCCATGATGACGACTTGCCATAACTTTAACGACCTTTTCAGCTTTACACCATTCTCCACTTATCATTCCTCCCTATTTTAAAACGCTTTCAAAAATGAATAACCCCTTTGTCCGTTCCCCTTGGTTTTTTAAAATACACGAATGTATTTTGCAAATTTCGTGCCAAATGGTTTCCAAGTAAAAATCTATACAGATGTGGTTTATTCCAGCGTTGAATTATTCAGCCGCGCATATTTTATTCTGAAATAAATAATGATGACCACTCACGCCTTGAGTCCATATATTTATTCTGCTGGCATAAAACTTGCATCATAATTTTTAAGAAAAAGACAAACAGGGGGAATGCTATCATGCACTATCCATTATCACCAGATGTAAAGCCGGAATTCTGCACAACAGGTACCTTTATGCGGTTACCATCAAGTAGAGAAAATGCAAAATTAGCGATTGTCGGGATGCCCTTCGATACTGCCGCATCATTCCGTGTTGGGGCTCGGTTTGCACCACAAGCGATTCGTCAGGCATCGATGACTTTATTCCCTTATCATCCCATTCACAAGGTATATCCTTTTGATGAATGCAACGCGATCGATATTGGCGATGTTTCAGTCATCCCGCATAATATCCACCGAAGCTATGAGGTCATCGAAAAAGCCATGCATGAACTGATGAAGCAGGGAATCGTTCCGATTGGTATTGGTGGTGACCATTCGGTAACATTGGCCAATCTCCGTGCGGCTGCAAAGGTCCATGGGCCTGTTGCCTTAATTCACTTTGATTCCCACACCGATACATGGGATACGTATTATGACGAAAAGTATTGGCACGGATCACCCTTCATCCGTGCATACGAGGAAAATTTACTGATTCCTGATAAGGTGTTCCAAGTGGGAATTCGCGGGACGCTCAACCATCCGGGGGATATCGATGCTAGTACCGATTTAGGCTACCACGTGATTACCACCCCGGAATTAAAGGAACGCGGCGCAGCAAGTGTGATCAAAGAGATGAAGGAAAAGATTGGGGATACTCCTTGCTTCCTTAGTTTTGATATTGATTTTGTCGATCCATCTTGTGCTCCTGGAACCGGGACACTTGAAGTCGGTGGGTTGAACAGCTTTGAAACCTTACAAATCATTCGTTCCTTATCGGATTTTCATTTTATCGGCTATGACTTAGTTGAGGTCCTGCCTCCATACGATCCCACCCAGATTACAACATTGCTTGCGGCAACCATCATCCATGATTTTGCCAGTCTTGCCGCATTAAAGATCAAGAAGGAAGCGCTCGCTTCAAATACAGCTCCATAACGACAAAAAAGCAGTGAAATTCCAGTTTTAGGAATTCACTGCTTTTGCTGTATAAAAGTTTCCCTTTTTGAAAAGATATAATGAATACTTATCTTGCAAAACGGTGGTTACCGATTGTGACGGTTACTTCACGGGAAGTGATCCACTGGCTGGAAGATGTTTTTGGATTATAGAAAAATAATGAGCCATTGCCTTGTCCTTTGAACGCTAACGCTTCATTCACTGCCTGCTTTGATGCTGCATCAGCTGGTTGATTGATCTGACCATTTTCTACTGGCGTAAATGCATAATGACCGTTGGCAATTTGATTGATAACTCCACTGATCGAATTCGGGAATTCAGAACTCGCAACTCGGTTTAAAATGACCGTTGCCACAGCAACTTTCCCCGCATATGGTTCGCCCACTGCCTCGGCATGAACGAGACGTGCCATTAAATCTTTTTCTGCTGCTGTAACAGTAGAATTTGGGATTACTAGATTTTGACCTGCATTAAGGGAACTGCTAGTTGCATGGTTTGCCTCCATTAAGCTATTTACAGGAATGCCAAAGTTGGTGGCAATTTTCCAATAGGTTTCACCCGGTTGCACTTTATGAGTTGTTGTTGCCGCTTCAGTTGTTCCATTTAAAGTAAATGCTGACAATGATAGAATCATTCCGGTTGCAATCACTAGTTTTTTAAGTTTATTCATTTTATGACCTCCAAAAGTTAGTGTGCCGTTTCTCTACTACTAAGGCTAACAGTTGTAACATTCTTATTCATCGTCCAATAATTGGTAATGCTCCTTCAACTAGAATGAACCCCGTCATCCATGCCTTTCACACCCAATTGGAATGATCAACCAATCTATTCTTTTTTCCTATTAATCCCTTGAGTGGATAGTTAAGGTTTCATTATTACATGGTGTTTCATGCTTGTAACATAGAATCGGCTCTCTTTCAGGAAATCTTCACCAAATTGACAACAAATTCGGTAAATTGATAGAGGATTCCTCTCCAAACTTTGGTAATAATAGTATGGAAGGAATATTTAAGGAGGCTTTTATATGGAAAATCAATTAGTCAGCGTCTTAAACAAGCAAATTGCCAACTGGTCTGTCTTGTATATCAAACTACATAACTACCATTGGTATGTGAAGGGCGGACAATTTTTCACCTTACATGCAAAATTTGAGGAATTTTACAACGAAGCTGGGTTGCATGTGGATGAATTAGCCGAACGCTTGCTGGCAATCAGCGGTAAACCTGTCGCCACAATGAAGGAATGCCTGGAAATTGCCTCTATCCAAGAATCAACGGGTCATGAATCTGCCGATGAGATGGTACTGTCTGTGATCAATGACTATTCGATCATAATTGGCGAATTAAAAGAAGGAATGAGTTTTGCCGGGGAACTAGATGATGAAACTACCGGCGATATGCTGCTTGCGATTCATTCTGGTCTTGAAAAACATGTTTGGATGCTGTCGGCATTCCTTGGTAAATCCTTATAAGCATCAAAAAAAGTCCAACAGCACATGGTTGGACTTTTTCTTGGAATAGCTATGAGCCATACGAAGTACGTATTGTTCTATTCTTTAGCTTTCATAAATGGTGGTCTAGGATGTGTCCTTCTCCTTCTTCTAACAGACGTTCTTGTCCCTGCCTGAAAAATAGTTAACAAGCCACCGCTGACCATTAATAGGATTCCGGCAAGCTGGTTATCGGCAAACATTTGCGAACCGGAGATCAATAAACCTGTTCCAAATACGGCTAGGACAATTTTCCTTGTTTGCAAGGCTTGATTGTTCAAAATATTTTTTTCAAAAGTCTTAGAAGGTTGAATTCGGAGCTCACCTGACTCTAGCTGATCAACAAAATGGAACAATTTTCGAGATGTGGGAATGACCTGTAAAAGCGTATTCTTAACTTGATCAAGCACATTCTCTTTTGCCGTGCTTGCATTGGCAGTATTACCGCTCATCAGATCTTCCACATATGGTTTTGTATTCGCAACAACATCGAAATTCTTATCTAATCCGTTACAAATGCTAAAAACAGTCATAATCGCCTTGCCTAAAAACGTAGTTCTTGACGGAATTTGGAAGGGTTGTTCATAAAGGAACTCTCGTAATTCCTCAAGAAACCCCTCATTATTCATCTTTTCAATGCTAAAACTACCTTCAGAAAAGCTGGAGAGAATAATTTTCACGTTCTTCACCAGCACGGTTTTGTCTGCATGCTTTCTTAAAAAGCCAAGTTCATCAAAGGCTTCAACAATCCCGCTGCCATCCTTCAAGTAGATAGACATGGCAAGCTTAACGATATTTTCCTTCATCACATTCGAAATCGTTCCGACCATTCCGAAATCAATGTAGGCAATCGTTCCGTCTTGTTTAACTAAAAGATTTCCGGGATGTGGATCAGCATGGAAAAAGCCATCCTCCATCAATTGTTTTAAATAGGACAAATAAAGGATGGAGGCTAGTTTCTTCTTATTAATGGAAGCTCCTTCTAATTTCTCAAGCTCGTTTATTTTAACACCTTCAATAAACTCCATCACAAGCACCTTGCTGGTCGTCAGTTCCCCATATACACGTGGTGTGGTGACACCGGGAAAATCACGGAAAGATTCTTGAAAGGACTCTAGATTCTTTGCCTCCTTAAGGTAATCCAATTCTTCCGTAATCACTTCTTCAAATTCTTGATAGACATTCTTTAGATCAACAAACTTGCCCATTTTAGTACGACGTGCAAAGGCAATTAGCACCTTTAATGTAGCCAAATCAAGTGAAACCGTTGCTTCGATTCCGGGACGCATGACCTTAATGGCAACTTCTTCTCCACTTTTCATGACTGCTTTATGGACCTGTCCTAACGATGCGGCGGCCACGGGTGATGGGACGAAGGTGGTAAAATGGTCACTAAGCCTTCCACCCAGTTCCGTTTCAATTCTGCTAATTGCAACAGCTGAATCAACTGGAGCCACTGAATCCTGCAGTTCTGACAAGGTATCGGTATATTCCTTTGGTAAAATATCGACCCTTGAACTGACAAATTGGCCTAGCTTGATGATTAGACCGCCCATCTCAACGGCAGCACCTACAAACTTTTTAGCTTGGGATCTGTAAACTTCCTTATACTTTTGATTGGCCTTTTCTTTATGGTAAAATTTCTTTGTTTTTCCCAGCCACCAAAATTGCATAAAGAACCCAACAAACATGAAAAATGTTTTGCGAAACCTTTTGTTGAACAGTAAG
Source organism: Bacillus sp. MM2020_4 (assembly GCF_011250555.1). Taxonomy (GTDB): domain Bacteria; phylum Bacillota; class Bacilli; order Bacillales; family Cytobacillaceae; genus Neobacillus. Next base: position 53,232 of record NZ_JAANMZ010000016.1, read on the forward strand.
CGTATCATCTCACGCATTCTTGTCCTCCCCTTTCATGTAAAGTCCCACGGGACAAGCCTGCGTGGTATGTCCTTCTACCCCTCCATGGAGAATAATTTATTCCTTTTCTTCCTCTTCTGTCTCTGTTTTCTCAAAAATCTCTTGGGCTATTTTTTCGAATCTCTTTGACTTGTTAAAAAAGAAATTAGCAAACTTATTCATAATCTCTGATTTAACAAGAATCACGGTTCCCTTCCTGGCATCACCAAATACCACAAACTTTTCTCCTGCTTTCATTCCTAGTTCCTCTCTTGCTTCCGATGGGATGACCACCTGGCCTCTTTCTCCCATACTCGTGGTTCCAAAAATTTTTCCATGATTCATCATCATCACTCACCTCTCCTTTGTAGGATAAATCATACTATTCATACCAACAATACGTTTCACACAATGTACATATGACGATTTTATGGCAAAAAGGCGGCCAGAACTGGGATCCATACTTTTTTTATACAGGTATGCACTTGTCCATTTCAAACATCTTATCTCACGCATACATTGTAATTATTAAAAGGTGGAGGTGATAAATATGTCTGGAGGCGGATACGGCAACAACGGCTTTGCATTAATCGTTGTGTTGTTTATTCTTTTAATCATCATCGGTGCATCTTATATGTACTAATGATTCTTCCCAACTCAGAAAAGAGCGGTAAAACCTATTTGGTTTCACCGCTCTTTTTTTCATTTTAGAATTTTTCATCTAAGCTTATTGCATCATTGCTTCTATCAGCACAATTTCACTTTTCGCCTTCATTGCTTCTACCACCATTCCTTCAAACTCCGCCACGTTCGTTGCTCTCATTCCCCTTGCTCCAAAGCTTTCTGCTAAATGGACAAAATCCGGGTTAGTAAAGGTGACGCCATAACTATCGCCAAACTTTTTCTCCATCGTATCTACCTCTAGTTTCAGCATCGAATCATTTAATAGGATAATGACGAAGGATATCCCTAGTCTTTTAGCCGTTTCAAGTTCGGCAAAATTCATTAATGCGCCGCCATCGCCCGTAATACAGATAACTGTTTTTTTCGGTGCGGCTAATTTTGCCCCAATCGCCCCAGGGATGGAGATGCCCATGGAGGCAAAACCATTGGAAATAATCAGTTGTTTCGCATGCTTTGGTTGATAGGTTCTAGCAATCGCTACTTTATGTGAGCCTACATCTGAAACTAAGATGGTCTCATCCGTCTGGACTCTTTCAAGCACATGCAAGATTTCTTCAATTGTTAAGCCAGAATCCCCACTAGCCTTTTCTATAATAGAATAAGACTCTTCGATCCGATGCTTTAACCTTCCAGAGGGCTGCCAATGTTTGGGCTGTGTTGGAAGAAGTGGCAGCGTTTCCTTAAGATTCCCCACTAACTCAGCCTGTACTGGGTAATATTCGTCTACATCCGCTGCTGTCGCGGAAATATGAATAACCGGAACCTTTTTCCTATTCCATTCTGACGGAAGCTTTTCGATGATGTCAAAACCAATCACAATCAATAAATCCGCTTCTTCAAACCCTCGAAGGACGTAATCTTTCTCCATAAACCCAAAGGTATAAAAATTTTGCGGATGATCTTTTGGTAGAATCCCTTTCGCCATGAAGCTGGTTGCAACCGGTGAACCAAGCTGCTCCATAAATGCCAGAACTTCGATGACGGCATTTTGGCGGATGACCTCATTCCCAATCATGATAAATGGTTTTTGACTTTGATTCATCACTTGTGCTGCGGAATGGAGTGATTCAGCCGCTGGTACATTTTTTGGTAACTCGGTAATAGGTAAGGGTTTGGTTGTCACGTTTTCCATAGCGATATTTTCCGGTAATTCGATAACGACAGCTCCCGGTTTCTCTTCCAATGCCTTTCGAAAAGATTTTCTGATGATTTCCGGAATCGTGTTTGCTGCTTTTATTTGTATGGACCATTTTGTGACTGGTTTGTAAAGCTCTTGAATATCAATATACTGGTGAGAATCTTTATGTTGATCCTTCAGCGCTTTTTGACCTGTCAGGGCGATGACCGGTGAATGATCCAAATTTGCACTTGCAATACCTGTTACTAAATTTGTCGCCCCAGGACCAAGGGTTGCCAAACAAACTCCTGGTTTCCCCGATATTCTTCCATACACATCTGCGATGAATGCCGCCCCCTGCTCATGGCGAACAGGTATGTAGGTAATTTTTTCTGAAGCGGATAAAGAATCCCCTAGATCAATGACTTCCTTCCCAATAATGCCAAAAACATATTCGACACCTTCATTTTCTAAACAAGTTACCACTAGATCAGATGCTTTCATTTCTGCCTCCACATTACTATATTTACCTACCTCTATTCTTTGCCAAATTTTTATATTCATGAAAGGACTAAAAAAAAAGAAGAGACTATCCACGAATAGTCTCTTCTTCCTTTTGACCGCGAGCTAACACAATCATGCTCACCGTAATTATAATAAAGGCAATCAACGCCAGCATTGGTATTGTTATAAACCCAAGCCAATTAATGTAATCCTTCGAACAAGGAACCCCACTTGTACACATTTCAAACTGCTGCAGGTAGGGGATTTTTTGCAATAAAGTATGATACCCGGAAAGTAGTACACCAATAATAGACAATGGCAGTACATATTGATAAATTCTATTATCATTTCGGTAAACAGCTATACCTAAAATGATGGCCAATGGGTACATAAAAATTCGTTGATACCAACAAAGGGTACATGGGATAAAAAGCATCACTTCACTAAAATATAAACTTCCGAGTGTGGCGATGATCGCTGCAACCCAGGAGATAAGTAGAGATTTATTCATTCTATTCACCCTTTGCTGCTTTATCTACCATATCTTTCAAATCGTCCATGGTTTGTCCATCAAAATATTGGCCATTCACATAGATGGCTGGTGTCCCGGTTGCGCCTAGTTTTTTAGCTAAATCCATATCCTTGTTAAAAGATTCTTTTGATTTATCAGCGTTAAAGTGCTTTACTACCTTGTTTACATCATCCTCATCCGCCACTTCTTTTAACGTATCGGTTAAAAACTTTTCAGTAAAAAGGTCAATTTTTTCATATTTAGTGTCTTCCGGCTGCTTTTTATATATTAAATCATGAAATTCCCAAAATGGTTCATTTCCTAGCACCTGATAAACAGATTCCGCAAATTTAGCTGTTCTTGTGGAGTCAGTATTAATGAATGCATAATTCATAAAATAGAGCTTCGCCTTTCCTGTATCGACTAACTCCTTTTCGATTAGGGGGACCACATTTTCATTGAAGTTTTTACAGTTTGGACATTTATAATCGCCAAACTCAATAATCGAGACCGGTGCGGATTTGTCACCATGGAATGGCTGATTACTATAATCAATGTTTTTGTTAGAGTTTGCTTTTTCATCTGACTTTGAATGGTTGCCGATGAAAATAAATCCTAGTACGAAAGCTGCAATAATCCCAATCATCCAGAAAGCAAACTTGGATGAGGATTTCGGCTGGCTTTTAGTATTTTTTTTATTCTTTACCATAATCAAGCTCCTTTTGTTGACGTAAATAATAGCTGGACGAAGGTTTTATCCCAGATAATTTAACTATTACTTATCCCCCATAATAATGCAAATAAAAGACCTTTTCATCATGTAAAAATTCATATGAGTAGCATTTCAATGATAGTACGATATTATTAGTATAGGTATTATTTTAATCCATGCAAGGAGGCTCGGAAAATGACAAAGAAGAACAATAAGTACAGTGGTTATATTGGAACCTATACAAAAGGAGACAGTAAAGGGATCTATTCTTTTACACTTGATACAGAAGCGGCGAAAATACTGGATGTAAAGCTGGCGGCCGAATTAGAAAATCCTACATACGTAAATATCAGCAAGGATAATCGTTTTCTTTATGCTGTAAAAAAAGAAGGAGAAAATGGGGGAGTAGCTGCTTTTGCCATTCAGAAGTCAGGCGAGTTGACACCAATCAATTCCCAACTGGCAGGAGGTTCATCTCCTTGTCATGTAAGTGTAGACAGTCAATCAAACGTTTTATTCAGTGGAAATTATCATAAAGGCGAGGTCGCATCTTATTTACTTGATGCTGAAACTGGATCCATTTCACCTGCTGTTTCTGTGATTCAACATGAGGGTTCTGGTCCAGATCCACGACAGGAAAAACCGCATACCCATTATGCGGGACTTACACCTGATGAAAACTATCTTGCCGTTGTTGAATTGGGGATCGATGCCCTTATTACCTACTCCGTTGCGAGTGACGGGACACTTACAAGAGCAAATCTATTGCCTTTAAAAGGCGGCAGTGGACCCAGACATTTAGCTTTTCATCCTAATGGTAAATATGCCTACATTATGACTGAATTCAGTTCAGAAGTTGTTGTGTTAAGCTACTATCCGGAAGATGGCCATTTTACCGAGAAACAATATATTTCCACATTGCCGGAAGATTTTACGGAAAATAATCAAGGCAGTGCGATTCATATTTCTTCTGATGGTCGCTTTGTTTATGCAGGTAATCGCGGTCATAATAGCATCGCTGTTTTCCGTGTCGATGCATTTTCAGGGGAGCTTAGCTTTGTGGAACATGTTTCGACCGAAGGGGATTGGCCGCGGGATTTTGCATTAGATCCTTCTGAAAAATTCATCGTGGCTTCGAATCAGGAATCAGGTAATCTTGTGTTATTTTCACGGGATGATGCAACAGGGAGATTGACTCTCTTGGAGTCGGATGTTTCTGTGCCGTATCCGGTTTGTGTGAAGTTTTTGCATAGTTAAAAACAGGGTGGATTCATCCTGTTTTTTTGTTGGCCTTTTTAGCGTAGAAAAGAACCATTCATGACAATACTATGTAAATAGGGAATACATAGAAGGATGTGTCTTTATTGGAATTTCTCCATGGTCAACATTCACTTTCGGCTATTGAGTGGATTTTAAGGGCAGCAATCTCTTTCTTCATTTTGCTCATTACAGCCAAGATAATGGGTTCCCGTGCCATCTCCCAATTAAGGCTGATCGACTTTGTCATCGCCCTTATGCTCGGAAATATCATTGCCCATCCTTTGTCAGACCAAACCATTGGTATGAAAGGTTCTATTATTTCAACTTTTGTCATTGCGATTTTGTATATTGGTGGTGTTTTCTTAAGCCTTAAATGGACTGCCTTTAGAAAACTAACGGATTCAGAACCTTTTCCCGTTATAAAAAATGGAGAAATCATTTATCCAGGCCTCAAAAAAGCTAGAATATCAATTGATTTTTTATTAGCGGAGTTACGGAAGGAAAAAATTGCGGATGTAAAAAAAGTAGCGTTGGCATTATGGGAAGCTGATGGGAAAATCTCTATTTTTTTAGACCCTCAGTATGAGGCAATCACACCGGCAACCTATCAAATGAAAACAGAGCCTTTCGATCTTCCTAAGACAATCATAAAAGAGGGAAAGATAAATACTCAGGTGTTGAAGGAGGTTAACAAGGAGGAAGAGTGGCTAATCAACACCATTAGGTCCAATTATAAAACAGAAATTAGTGAGGTTTTACTTACCACCATTGATAACAAAAACAAGTTAACGGTTTTCCTGTATAAATAATGATTTTAGCAGTGGCCTAGTGGTACTGGACCCTCTCTTTCTTTTATTCGACAACTTTAATTGACAAACTTTTCATCCCTTCTTTCTTATAATCAAAATAGGATGTACTTGTAAGATAGGAGAACGGATATGGTACAGCGTGAAATACAAGAGGCTAAAATAGCTAAAAACAAGAAGCCGCAGAAATATATAATATTTGTAAAAATAATGCTTGTTACCTTATGGGGATTGTTTTTATTACTGAATACGTGGACGGAAAGCATAGAAAAACTAATGTATTTACACACGTTCGGATTTAATTGGGTCCCAAATCCGGACTATTTGTCATTCTTTTATTTCAATGATTTCACCCTTTTTCATCCTGAATTTATCAAGGTGAAGTTTGGACATTTTATTGGGTTTGCTATCCTGGACTTTTTACTATTCAACCTTTTTAAAAGCCACAAGATTTCTATTATATTAGCCATTTTGTTTGCCATTTTTACAGAATTCCTGCAATTGTTTTTTGGGAGAGACGGACGGCTTTATGATCTCTTGATTGATTCTTTGGGAATTATAACAGTATTTTTAATTTTTACAAACACTAACTTTAAAGTAAATAGAAAAAATAATGATTGGCATTGAAAAATATTAAATTAAAGTTCAAGATCCAAACCGGTAGAACTTTTCCACATAACAATAGAAATTGTAGCATACTTCAAAAAAACACTCACATTAATATGAGTGTTTTCAAAGTGTAGCTTCCATTTGGTTTCTTAGTAACTTATTGAACATACTTTTCTTTTCCTTTGCGAGCTGAAGAAATTCCCCGTTTTGAATAATTTCTCCTTGTTCTAACACGATAACTTGATCAGCATTTCTGATTGTAGATAATCGGTGAGCAATGACAATGATCGTCATTCTACCTTTTAATCTTTCTAATGCTTCTTGTATTTTCGCTTCATTTTCGGTATCCAAAGAACTCGTTGCCTCATCCAAAACAAGGATTGATGGGTTTCGAAGGATAGCTCGTGCCAATACCAACCGCTGCCGTTCACCCCCGGAAAGTCTAATTCCACGGTCGCCAATCATTGTATCAAGACCATAAGGGAGCTTCTTTACAAACTCCGAAGAAGAGGAAAATTCTAATGCCTCCCAAATTTGTTCCTCACTAGCATTCGGCTCTACAATTAATAGATTTTCTCTTATGCTCTCATTAAATAAATATGGTTCCTGAGGAACATAACTAATCACACGTCTTAAAGATAGAAGATTGGTACTAGAAAGCGGCGTTCCATCCAGCAACACTTCACCTGCCTCCGGTTTATTTAGGCCCATTAATAAATCTATAAGTGTACTTTTTCCAGCTCCTGACCTCCCTACCACTGCTGTCATTTCATTAGCAGGGATGCACAGATTAATATCTTGCAAGGCATAACTATGCAAGTTTTTGTTATAACGAAAAAAAACTTCTTGGCATTCAATTGCCTTTCTAATTTGAAGGGGTTTTATATCAAGTGCATCCTCATCACGAAACTCTCTAGCCTGCCTACATTCATTTTGCAAAGTGATGACAGCTTTATAGGATGGAATCCTCATGGCTATTTGCTCTAAAGAAGCTTGAATACCAGCCACCCTAGGCCAAAGTCTTGAAAAAATGAGGACAATCAATATTAATTGGCCCCCCTGAGCATGAAACATATTCATAGCAATTAATAAAAAGATTCCAATTAAAATGGCTGATGCAACCTTGTAAAACAATTGAGATTTAGTACTTAATCTTGAATATTCAACTTGTTCATTCTGCATGTTTAGCGTTACATTCCGGAACCAAGTCATTCGCGATTCCTCAAGTGTATTACTCTTAATATCCTTTATCCCATTTATCTGGTCAGTGATCCCAGCAAGATAATTTTTCCCGGATTCATAATTTCTCCCTCCGAGTGCAAATGATCTTTTAAGGTATTTACGAGAAAAAAAGATAAGTACCAGTCCACTAATTAATACGAAGATGGTTATATTGGGTGAAAGCACAAAAGCTATTCCAATTTGTATCAATGTGAAAATAAGTGAAGCAATAAATTGAAAAAAGGAATTTGTTCCTGCACTAGCAGTTGCTATTTCTGTTGTCATAAAATTAAGAAGATCCGATCTTCTCCTCTTGATAAAAAAATCCCAATTAGCGTGAAGCAACGCATCATACGTTTCAATTCGCAATTGGCGAAAAAAGCCGTGCTGTATCATCGTATTTTTAATGGTTATTTGGCGCTGCAATATGTTTTGACCAATGACAAGGAAAATATAAATCCCTAAAATAATCGGTAACCCAAAATTACTAGGTATGTCTTGAAGAAAATCAAAAATGCCTAAGAATGGTATACCTTTGGTTTCTATGTTCACAATATTACTCATACTTATCATTGGAATTAAAAATAGAATTCCAATACCCTCTAGTAAACTCATGACAATCATTCCAAGGAGATTGACGTAAAGTACTTTTCCTGAATATGAGTGTAATTTTTTTACAAAGTAAAAGACTTCCTTCATTAGGATATCCTCCTGCGCAATTCCTGCTTCCTTATTTTTCGCCAAATACACAAAATGGGACGTAACGGAAAATATAAGAAATGAATACTTTTCGGTAAAGGTAATGTTTCTGCATCCTGAGGAAAGGGATACAAGGTGCTTAAAAGGAAAGAAAGCTTTTGTCGTAAGGACATTAATGAAAATAAATGGCGTTTGTGATAATCTGCTACATTAGTAGGAACAGGTATTGTATGTAAATTGACCATTTCTTCAAAATAAAAGATTGCCTCTTGTGCTAATCGCTTCGGCCGATGTCCTGTAACTAACGATTTACTTTCTACTGGCAACTTAGAATTTAATAGCTGGGAAGATAAAAAAAGCGCCTGACCACCTACATGGTAGTACTGATATTTTTTTAATATTTTTTTTAATTGGCCCCAATCGATTTTTTGTTTTATGATTTTATCGATATCTGTCAACCAACGAAGGCGTGACCATCCATGACGTGCACCATGTGAAACTAGAAATAAAAATAAATCCTCTCTGCCCAAATAATAAACATGGGAATTTGTAAATGGACTTCTTCTCCTCCGTTCCCATAATTCTTCAAAGCAGGGTTCCTTCCCTGGCCCTGGGTTTAAACGCCAATGGATTTCAAGCTTGATTTGCTTCTGTGAGTGAAAATAGGTGACATGATGGTGTCTCCATTTCCAATCACCCAGGATTGTTTGGATATAATCGTCCTTTACATAACCTTCATGTAACAGAAGTTGATCCACTTTATCCAAATCCTGAATCGGAACCAGGACATCTAAATCCCCGCACGTACGAAGAGAAAGATCACCATAAAGATCTGAAGCGAGTACCGGTCCTTTTAAATTAAGGAGTCGTATCATTTTATCTGAAAATAATTGACTAATTTTCTCCATTTCTGCGCTTAAATGCAACATATGAAATGTATTTCGTTTATATTGTTGACCAATGGTATCCATAACATTTCCAGGAATCCATTTGACATCTAGCATTTTTAATTTGGGATAGATTGAAGGATAGATTCGATGATGCATGGCCAGGTCTAGAAACAGATTCCAATCCATATCCGCAAGCTCATCCACATGATCAAGCTGGATGCCGTCATTATCTTCCTTTATGATTTTGAGTAAAAGTCTTAACTCCCTAGGTAGACCCGTGATATCAAGACAAAGATTATTATCCATAGCTATCTCCTAAATCGCTTTATTAGCAAAAGTTTTAATCCCTGTTAATTAAATGATCTATTTTCCAACTTCTAATGTATTTAATATCCATGTTGGTAAGTCATTAGCAGTGAAACGGGAGATAGGACGACGAAGTTGAAATAGATCTATTTTGTTTATAAAGCGGGCCATTGTGTTAAAATGCCATTCCATTAATCCGGAAGGAGCAACCATAAAGTTACGGTACGTATGATAAAACAAGGTATGAAGTCGGTCAAGCCCTTGAATCGGAAGGATTTCTATCTCTTCATTTGTTATTTTTACTAATTCAAAAATACCTGCAAGGGGGATAGGTTCTGCAGTAAAATGGAAAGGGACTGGAACGGCAAATTTCGTTTCTCGACCAAGAAGCGGCCGATATTGATGGTTTTCCATCCCGAACTGATTTAAACTTTCTTGCCAAAGCTTTTGTTGCGGATAGGATGGTGTCACTAAAGGAATATCATCTTTTGAAAGTGTAACGGCAATCACATCATCTGTTAGTAGCTGATATCCATTGTTTATAAACGCAGAAGCGAGGGTTGATTTACCGGCACCCGAATCCCCTACAAACCCATAGGCCTTCCCATTGATAACGACTGCACTTCCATGTAACGGAAGGATTTTTCGTTGCAATAAGATTGCTCCCATGCATGTACCAAGTATGTAAAGGCGGGCTTCCTCTTCACTAAAACCTGCTAATGGTGAAACGACTATACTTTTTCCTTCAGTTATTGAAAAGATAGCCGTGTCCTGTATCTGAAACATGACTACGTTTTCTCTTACGAAGATTTGCTTAATTGATGCTCCTGATAAACCCCAATCCGAAGTTAAATTCCCAATCGTTATTTCAACATCGATAAAATCCCTTTGTTCGCCTATCTTTTTTAACTCAGGTAATGGAATATCACTCGTTACATATAATCCAAAAGCTTTATAAACAACCTTTTCAAGAGTATTTAACATGGCCCCTCCCCAATTTTTTTTGCCCCTCATACCCACATTCCACATAGAATATAGGTATAAGGGCTAAGTATAAAAATAAATTCAATTAGCTTCCTATCGCGTCCTTATCCAAACAACTAGCATTTGATCTCCCTGTATGGGTTTCCTGCAGACCGTCAGATACGTCGAAACAATCAGCATTTGCGTTCCCCGGTCCATTCATCGTCATACTGATATCAAGTACCTCTAACGTTGGCATTTTCCACTGCTTTTTCATTTAATCACCTCCCTTCAATTAAGATTCTTTATGAACCGATAAACGATGAGACTTCGTGTCAATACTTTAAATTCATCTGCCCAGACAAATTCTGGGCGAGGTTCATGTCCTATCTTTTCAACAGAGTTCTTTAACACGTTTATATCGAAAAGTTCTGAGGTAATAGGATCCTTACAAAGCTGATTAATTTCGTCCATAAAAGGTTGCCAATTTGAACTCATCCGATGGATTGTATCTGCTCCTTGAACGCCACGGATATGTTGATTCAGTCTAACTTTGTCAGGTAGAATGCCTTTAGTTGCTCTGCGGATAAACGATCGTTCCATGCCACCTTGCACATATTGTTCTTCTGGCAGTGCCAAACAAAAACGGATGACCCGAAGATCATTTGTTGGGTCGCGATCCCACAACGAATAACGTAAGGAAAATTTCGTATTTGCTATTCCGCTTTTATTCCAAACAAATAACTGATTATAATGGTTTTTTCTGTGTTCAGTAAGATTCTTGCCGAGCATTCCAGATGCATTGACACCATATTCCTGAAGCTTATTAAATACATTCGTCTTTTGGGCAAATGCAGGGTTGATAAAGGAAGGGAACTGATAGTCATTTTGATGATTATTTGTGAATATCCTTGCAATTAGTGGAAATGCCCTTTTGGCTACAATTGGGAGCATGACTGATTTTCCTGTTTTATGGTTTATACAATATTGATTTAATTCATGATTTAAACTGATCCACTTTACCTTTTTGAATAAAGATGAGTAATAATCCATGGATAAATTCCAAGATCCCCACGAGATGGAATGGTTACCCCTTGCCCCGTTTAAGAGTATTTTGATTCCCTGATTATGCGCTTCTTCACTTATTCCGTTTAACCAAAATATATTTTCAAAGAATTTGTATGGCATCTCCATTAAATCAAGGAAGTCATCTACATCCGTTAAAGGACTCTTCCCTTCGAAGCTCAAATAGTGATCGTTAATATTCCCGACATGGTTTACAGTTTCTTTTATATAAGGTCTTTCATCAGGTATATAATATTTAGGTGTCCAATCCATGAAACTTTCTTCCGGTACATAGCTAAAAGTATGTAATTGCTTATTCTCCTTTTGAAGTGCTTTAGCAGCAAGACTAACAACGGTTCCAGAATCCAACCCGCCACTCAAATGGGAACCAACTTTCCCATGAGTTCGAATTCTAGAGGTAACTGCCTCATTAAACACTTCCTTAAACGCTTCCTCATACTCTTCATTTGAGTTTAGTTTAATTGTATCTTCAACTTCTATGGTCGAATATCTAGTAAGATTCACCTTACTATCCGCAACAGTAATGCTGTGGGAAGGAGGAATTTGATGAATGGTTTTGTAAACCGTTGATTGGGTATCAACCGCCTCAACCATTCCTGGTATCGCAAGGAATTCTGCTAACCACTCTTCATTCATTTTTTTTTCGATATACGGTAATGTGAATAATGGTTCGATTGTTGTTGAAAAAGCAAAACGGCTTTGATCATGATAAAAATAAAGCGTCCGCGCTCCCGAAAAGTCTCTAGCTCCAAAGAGCTTCCGCTTTTTCTCATCCCAAATCATAAAGGCAAAATCACCGATTAAATGTTTTGGAACTTCTTCGCCCCACTTATAGTAAGCAAGTAAAATCAATTGACTATCGGGAATTGTTTTTCTTTGTGTTTGTTCCACTTGTAATCTATCAAATAATTCATCTCTGTTATCGATAATCGCATCCGCTGTAATAGCTATCTTTTTTTCATAATCATAGTATGGCAATGGTTCTCCGATTGATTCTGGAGTAATCCACTGTGCATGGCAGCCAAGAAAGATATTACTTTTATTCCACGTATGGACATCATCGGCGGGATATTGCTGGAATACCTTCATTAGATTACTCGTTTGCAAGGGATTTAATGGTTCTTCATTAAAGTGGTAAATTCCGACAATTGCACTCATTTCCCCACCTCCTATCCATTCTTGTTAAAACTTAGTACCACCAACACCGTTCCTTATATAGAACACGCACTTAAAAAAAAACTTATTTTTGGAGAATCAACTATAATTATTTAGGTAAGATCGCCTATTCGAAAATAATAATATACGTTATTAAGAACAACTATAGGAAGAATGTACCACGATTTCCTCGGAGCGTCAATCAATATTTTTTTCATTTGCATAAAGTTTTTGTTGGCTACCACGTTCCCTTCATCCCCCCTACCGATTGTTCCCCCTCCTGCTCTTCAAACGGTGAGAATATATTAATTTAGTAAGTCTTTTCTTATATAACAATAGATATAACTTTAAATTTGTAAGTCCATGATAATCTTCACCCAGTTGAGCAATAGCATCTATTCTTGATGGCCAAATCCAATTATATAGCTCTATAAAGCTATGTTTATCCATATCAAAGCTAAAAAATTTATAATCAATAAAATCAACAAATTGTTTCAGGCCTTTTGCCGAACGGTACTCCCAAGTAACGGTTGATTCTTTATACGGAAACTTTTTTACAAGATCTAAATGTGGAAATTGCTGATAAACAATCGATAATGTTCTTGTTATTCTTTTTAAGGTTTGGTGTGACCCTGCTAATTTTAGAAGAATCTCATAATCGTGTTCATCATCCATTTGGTTAATGACTTGAATGATGTCCAAAAAGTATTTTGGTGAATCTAAATTATGTCTCCAGCCATGAAGGAGAATCATGTAAAAAGTATGCTGGAGGGATAATTCTTTAATATACGAAAATTGTCCAACTGATAGAGATTGATTCCAAATATCCTCAATTTCAAAACTAGATGTCTTTTCTTTAATCAGGCTCCAATGTAATTCGACTACTAATGGGATCTTTGAATGAGGTAATTCCTTCCAAAGGCTACAATGAAAATAACCAGGGATTACTTCCTTTTCCATTAAATAGCCTAATGATTTCACAGTATCAATTGCTTTCTCTAGGTCTTCCAATCTGATTAATAAATCAATATCTGATGTGGTCCTTGCCCCGATATGTCCAAAATATTTGTCCGCAAAATAAACCCCTTTTAGGGCTATGACGTCCAGTCTTTCATCCTCAAACTTTTTTAAAATTTGATTCGTCTGATTTTTAATAAAAAGATTTTGGTATAATCCTCTTTCATAGGTTTCTTTAAGACGTGCTTGAAAAAAGGAAGGGGTTTGTTCCAGTCTTCCTTGCTCCTTTAATAAAAAATAAATCTGGGATGAGATTCCATCAAGTTCTATATCTTGAATGGTATTTTCATAGAACTTTTTATCAGTAGGCATTAATGACTTTGGATCATATATAGCTTTTACTAATTCCATACTCACGGTCCCCACCACCAGTCAAGATTTTGAAACTAAAGACAAAGCTCGGGTTTTTGGATTAAAGGTTGGTTCATTAAGCTTTTGATATAACCCTGTTTGCCGGATCAACGCCTCATGTGTTCCGCTTTGAACTATTTTTCCATTATCCATCACCATTATCACATCGGCATTATGAATGGTGGATAATCGGTGGGCGATTACAATCGTGGTTCTGCCCTTCATCAAATGATCAAGTGCTTGTTTTACACGGTATTCGGTTTCACCATCTAGTGCAGATGTGGCTTCGTCTAGTAAAAGTATCGGTGCATCTTTTAATATTGCTCTAGCAATTGCCATCCTTTGTTTCTGACCACCCGAAAGCTTTATTCCGTTTTCTCCAATCTCTGTGTCATAGCCTTTTGGCATTGATAGAATAAAGTCATGAATATTAGCATTTATCGCTGCTTCAACCATTTCCTTTTCTGACAAATACGGGCGGGCTATCATTAAGTTTTCCCGAATTGTTCCAGCAAATAGAAATGTTTCTTGGGGAACATGGGCAATCGAACTTCTCAATTCGGAAATGGAATACTCCCGAATCGACTTACCTGCAATTTTTATTTCACCCAATTGAGGCTTATAAAACCCTTGTAAAAGGTTTAACAAGGTACTTTTTCCAGCTCCACTTGGACCGACAAGTGCCACCACTTTTCCAGCGGGTATGGTTAAATTAAATTGTTCTAACACCTTTTTATTTTCCACATAACCAAAAGTAACATTTTGAAACGTTATGGAGTCTATAAAAGCACGCGATGGTGAAAAGGAAGGCAAATCCTGAAAGTCAGCAGGTTTTTCCAATACATTTAGTATTCTTTCAATCGCAGCAACAGAACGTTGAAATCCGGCCCACAGACTTGCCATTCCGGTTATCGGATAAAACAAGTGATTAACCAAATTAAGAAAGGTTAACAACGCTCCAACAGTAATCATTCCTTTTGAAACAAAAAGGGCTCCAATAGACAGGTTTATAACTAAGGTGATGGACCCAATGATCTGACCACCCGTATTATACCAACTCCGCAGCTTTACGTTTTTTAGTTCTAATTGAAGTAATTCTAGATTTTGATTAACAAATTTTTTATATTGTTTCTTTTCAAGTGTAAAGGAGCGAATAATTGTAAATCCGTGAAAGGTCTCATTTAAAAGACTATTAATTTTCCCTACCACATAGTGGATACGTCTAACATTTTTCCGAAGCAATAATCCGAATACCAGACCAGATAATGCCGCGATTGGTGCGATAATGAGACTTACCAAACATAATGTCAAATTGATATTTACCAAATATACAAATACGACAATATAGATGATCGGTAGCCTAATAAGACTGATTAGATTACTTCCAATCACCCCATCAACGCCATGAATATCATTGGAAAAGTGGGACATTAATTCACCCGAGTGGAGATTGGAGGCATCAGCTGCGGGCAATCGCAATAGATGGTGGAAGAAGTGGTTTTGGATATCCATTTTCACCGCATTAGTTGCAATCGTATTAAAGTATGTAAAAGAAAAACTTGAGGCGATATTAATTAGTATTATTAATGCTCCATAGGGTATGAATGATAAAATCTGTTGATACCCACCATGAATGGCTGTATCAGTAATATCACCATAGAACTTTGCAAAAGCAATCGTTAGGTAGATGTCCACACCTAATAATAGAAGGATAGCCATATATGCTTTCCAACGTCTCATGATAAAAGGCAATACAAATGAAAAGACTCTGCGGAGATCTTTCATGAAAACATATGGTTTAATTAGCGATTTAACCCGTTCCCTCATCATATGGACACTCCATGTTAATTAATATTGTACTTTATATTTCCGATTTAAATATTTCCGTAGAATACCAGAAAGTATTGGAAAGGTGAGGATTAATTTCCCCCATATAAAAGCAAAAAAATGATCTGGTGTAACTTTTTTATGTTGCCTTTGAATGCTGTCTAGTTTCCCAAGAATACGATCTTTACCGATAGGTTGATCGAATCCGAGGTTTGTATCACCCTTTAATAGAAATAACAGTTGGTCATCAATCCTTTTTATCTTTACAAAGCGATGGGCTATTAATTGATCCGCTTGCGCATAGAACAAGATTACATCGCCCTTTTTTAAATGTAGAGGTTCGCAGGGGATAAACCTGCACAGATCCCCTTGCCGGATATATGGAAACATACTATTTCCATATGCAGGAAGTCCTAGCCATCCATCCTTTTTGATGGTACTTTTGAGCAGTGTAAAAGTGTTATGATCAATCAACATATTCAATCAACCCACACTGAACGAGATTAGCTAAAAAATCTTCAATGTCCTTTTTTACCTGCTGCTCATTTTCGGTTGTTGAAAACTTCCCCAACAAGGATTGTGTAAGGGAAGCGGCTGTTTGCTTTTCGTTAAGTAATGACCAGCAATGTCCGCCTACATCATTTAATTTGGTGATGGTATATTGGTCAGTATTTAAGATAATCCATTCACCATCAATCTCCGTTGCTTCAACATTTCCTTTTTGTTTATATTGAGTCATCATGATATTAACTCCCAAAATGTATTATTTTTTTGAAAATGGAGTTCATAAACAGGCACCTGTTTCACCAGTAAGGTCATTAACCTGAAAATTCCTTTTGTTTCTTCTTGACTATGTGGCCAAAAAAACACTTTATCCATTAAATGAAGAAGAGCATCAGACTTTCCTAATTTAGCTCGCTTATTCTGAAGTGCCTGGTAAAGGATTAGGACACTCGATAGTGGAACATTCCCTTTAAAAGAGGTTGCTTTCAATTCGCTGCGGAACGGAGAATTAAAGATGGTGACCTCTTCTGGGGTAATTTTTACAAGTGTCGCCTCATCCGAAAGAAGATTGCGTGGATATGAAAGTCGTGCTACTGTTGATTTACCTGCCCCCGATTGCCCCGCAAAAACATGCGCCTTGCTATTTTCAATTGCACATGAGGAATGAATTAATAGCCCCCAATTGTGATAAACAATAAAGGAACTAAATAAATTCATTAACGCATGCTTAAGGGCAAGTTCATTATGCACGGAAATAGTAGCAAATTTATATTCCTTCCCAACTTTTATTAAGTAATCAGCCCGATGAAAGAAGATTTGATCGTGATCTTTAGTGATTTCCACCTCGTATTCTTTGAATGAAACACCATAGCCATCTTCAATATTGATCACTAAATCGGAATGATGACTTTCGGTGGATAAGAAGGATTCAAAGTACTCCATTAAAATATTGGTTAAATTGGGTGATTTCCAGATTAGCATAATAAAATGGTCGCCAATTTTAATTTTTATTTCTTTCATATTGGTCTCCTAATGAAAAAATTGTGAAGTGGAAGGGAAGCCAGTGAATATATTGCCATTGGTCTTCCCCACTCTAAGAAATTAAGGGTTTACATTAGGGTTACACTGTCCTATTCCACCACTGTTCCCATTACCGCCTCCATTGCCCTGACCAGGAGTTCCTGCTCCACAAGGAATAGTATTAGGATTATCTGGCGGAAAGTTGATGCCCCCATTTCCTGTTCCAGGATGATCATGGTTTCCTTTACCAGGATTCCAACTTTGGGCTGTTTCAAAGCGAATCGGTTGATGACTTAAAACAATTGGTTTGGCATAAACTTTTTTTAAAATCAATTCTTCACCTCCTTATTCATCACAGTTGTTCAATATAAAGAACGTAATTACCAAAAAAAATCCCTTACATTAAAATTATATTCACAAATAATGCATTAATTTATTATCTCTATCTAAAAATTATAAATCAAAGTTAATTCTTTTTAAAGAACATTTATTCGACAAAATCTACTACGTCCATTAGAATTGAAAAACCGAATCATTCCTATTAAAGTAGTGAGAAGACGGACGCCTTCTCACTCTAAATCCCAGCATAATCTAACAATTTCTTCATTTGCTCCGAATTCGGATAATCCGACTCAGAAAATTGTTTAATAACCTTATTTACATCGTAAGCAACCCTTACAATGGATGTTTGAAAACTTTCCTCTTGAATTTCAAGTAATGCGTATGATGATTTAGCTAAGCCATCAAACGGCAAGCCTATACTTCCAGTATTGATAATACATTTACCATTAATGTACCTTATATATGGCTTATGAATGTGGGCGTATATGTAAATATCCGCTTCGCTACCCATCATCTTATCAGCTATTAGCTGATCACTTTCATAAGGGGTAACCACTTCAAATAAACTATGTGGTGTCGCGTGGCAAGCATGAATTTTCACTTTTCCATATTCCAATTTTAATTCAGTTGGTAGGTTCCTAAGGTATTCAACATTACCTTCATCTAACTGTTCCAAAGCCCAATCCCGCTCTTTATTCATTATTTCAATAGCACTATCTGGGACCTCTCCCTCATTTATACCACGGACAATCCATTCATCAGCATTCCCTTTAATAACCTCCGCATTTAAAGAGTTAACAAGTTCCAAAGAACGCTGAGGTTCTGGCCCTCCAAAACATAAATCACCGAGAACAAAAATCCTTTCTACATTTCTTTGGTTAATGTCTGCTAATACAGCATCAAGAGCGGTTGCATTGCCATGTATATCGGAAATAAATGCAATCTTCATATTAAAACTCCCCCTTATTAAATTGAACTTTTTGATTCCTATTTGAAACTGTATAACAAAAATTCTTGCCCTACATATTTTAAGGTAGCCTTAATTTTTCCATTAATAAAATGTTATAGGCAGTTTTAAATTTTGTTACTGATTAATTACTATGTATCTTCTTAGATAATCTTTGATTATTCAAATATGGCTGCGCTTCTGATCTCATTGCCTTGTCATTAAAAAGCACCCTTTTAAGAGGATGCCTGAAAGTAGATTAATTAGGAATTTTTACCTAGCTGTTAAATAATTGGCCCATACTGTTTAAATAATGCACCCGCAGGACCTAGTAATTTCCATATTACGGCTAATCTTTTTGTCCAAACTACAGTCCCGTCCGTAACATTGTCCTTCCCACTCCAAACAGGTTCCGTGGTACCAGAAGTTCCAGCAGTAGTACATTCATAGTAATATGTTCCATCTGATGATGCTGGTAAGATAATATCACCGACAGCATAATTCTTAGATGTCCAACCAGTCATACCTTTCGTGTCACTAACTTTCGTATACATTGGGCTTGTCGGGAATGTTGGTGCTGTTTTAGCAGATTTGCCCCCTAGTCGGTTTGTACAATAATAGACATAGCCATTTACTGTTATTCTAGAATTCCAGCTATAATTGGTTGAAGGGCTCCAACTACTATAGGAATCTAAAAACCCTTCTTTTGCACATACCCAACCCATATATCCTGAAGTCAACATGTTAGTATTCCTAATTTGTTTTCCTAATTTATAGAAACCCTTAGAAGGAGCTGCAGTCGCCCAATCATACGGATCTATTACGTCATTAATAGTGTTGTTCGAGAAGTATTGCATTTGAGTTTGGTCAACTACATACGTTATGTTTTCCTCTAATGTATTGTTTTTTACTATTATTCGGAATGCATCAGTGGTTATATTTGGTGCATTAACTGCTTTCATAGCTAAATTTGATTTGAATCTATTCCCATCAAGCAACAGAGTTCCCCCAGTGACGTTGCTCCAAAATCCATCTATAACGCCTAAAGAAGTAGATGTCGCATTAGGAAACTCGAAATAATTATTTATCAACTCAAATTTTCCTTTTGTTAATGCCGAGAAATAAAAGGCACTACTTGTTCCTCCATTAAAAGTACAGTTTATATACCTTGCTAATTCATTATTAGAACCAGAGAAGCTAAAAAGATTATAAGAATCCCATGTAAATGTACACCCAATAAATTCTACTTTTTTATAAGTTACCAAGTTACCAGTATTATTAAATCTACACCCAATATAAGTACCGTTTGGTATTTTAATTCCACCACTGTTGTTTGGTTTTTTAGTATAAAGGAACAAAATATTACTGTATGTCCATCCTTCAGTAGCATTAACATCCCCATCAAATATTAAGCTAGTAGATGATAGATATCCTTCAAACGTACAGTTTGTCATCGTTTGTGGGAATGTTCCCGCGCCAAATCCAGCACCTGTAATTGCGGTATTATAATCTGAATCAACTGTAAATCTACAGTTCGAAACGGATACACAATAGGCTTTTGGTCGAGCAACATTTAATGAGGCATTTGTAAAAATATTATTATCTACGATGGCTGGTTCGGCTGTACCATTACCTATACCTATATTAGATCTGTGAATCTGATTATTACTTATTATACATTCACCATTTATTTGGGCACTTGTATCTTTAAAGTAGTTTCCTTCTATAAAGAGCTTTTTAACACCAGGGTACCCAGTAATTCCAATACCTCTTTCTATTTTATTATTCCTTACATGAAAGTTTTTGCCCTTCACAAAAATTAGCTGCAATTTACTATCATGTAAGAAGTTATCCTCAATCCATAGGTTTTGGTTTAATGCATAGTTATCCTCCACATCTATGGCAGCTTGCGGTGCTGTACCACTGATATGGTGAATATCATTATTTCTAACCCAGACAAATTTCGCACCTTGTAATGCGATACCTAATCTTCGCGTATGATGTATGTGGCACTTCTCTACAATTGTAAATTTAGGTATTGTCATACACCTTAAAGTAAGACCATTCCCGGAAGTTGAAGGGACATTCGACTGATGTAATACTATTTTTGCACTGGTTGCGCCATCTGGTAATGGGATTTCATCGAAGAAATCAATATTTGTAAGGGAGGAATTAAAAGTACCATTGGCATTATAAAAAATAATATCAAATGGCAGTGTACCGTCAATCTCGGAGCCTACAGATTGGTAACTAACATCTCCGTAGATACCAAAAGTCTTCCATTTAACTATTTGGGGATTAGTAAGTTCTAGAAATATATTAGAACGAATTTTGGATGAATCTACTTTTAGACTCCCATCAGTAGTACTAATAGAACCCGGTTCAAATGTAATAGCATAAGATTTTGTTGGTGTTGTGGTAGCATATACCATCCCTTGATTAGAAAATAAGGAAACGCCATCACCTGTTAGGTCTAAAAATTCTATATTATCAATTGTGATAAAAAGTGTATTAGTACCCTCGCCTTTAGTCGGGTCTGTTGTATTTGGAAAAAAAACACCCATACCCCATTCATGAGTGGATGCCTCACCTGGTGTAGTATAATTATGATTGTATCTGTCACCTTGTATTATTCCATTTGTAACCCTAGAGAAAACCTGATTCTGTTTGTAACAAATAACAGAATAATGGGCTAGTCCATTATTTCGAATTCTTAATGTGGAACCATTTAAATTAAGGGTCATAAAACTCTTTGGTTGTATTGGATTCGTTTCGTCAATTAAATACGTTCCCTTGGGGAACAAGAATTCAGTATATCCTTGTTGGGCTGCCCATGTTAACGCATTATTTATACCGTAGGAATTAGCAGTAGACAATGTTTTATTATTAAAATCAGTAACAGTATTGGATACGCCCCATACATCTAATTCAAGAACATATGCAGTGGTATTTATACTCAACTTATCGCCTCATTTTCATGTTTATTCACTCCCTTTATACATATTCGAAAACAAATGTAAGTGCATAGTCTTAATAACTATCGGCTATGCCCTTTTTGAAGAATTCTTTCAATTTGATCATTATTTATATCTATTCATTTGTAAGAATTCAGCTAATTAGACTCTGAAAAACTGATTAATTACCTTCTGAGCCACCTAGTTACTTTTTAAGTAATGTTTCGAAACTGTTTTCTTTGAAATCATGATAGCATAAGACTGTATTAACTAATTACATTTTTATCGTATTTAATAAAGGAGACATTCCTATCCATAAGTTGAATAATTGGTTTATAAATAAAGTTTATAATGAACGAAGAAATCAGACATAGAATAATTAACCATAGAAAAATTAAGATTGGATATTTAGGGGCAAAGGTTAGATTAGGGAAAATTGTCATATAAAAAAACATATGGGTAAGCCAAAGATTCGTTGAATGGTTGCCAAAGAAGTCAAGAAACTTTTGAAACTTTGCACTTTTATCGATCATGTTAAATAAACAAATAAACGCTATACCAGTAATAGGAGCAATAATCATTGATTCATAAAAAGCATGGATAATTACCAAAAAGAATATACCTAATAAACATAATACATTTTTCATAGCTAGGTCATTAAATAAAATATTAATCTTTGAATAAACCTTCACCTTGGCAAAAATGGAGCCTACGATAAAAGGCAACTGGGAAGTTCCAACCAATACAATTGAATTCACCATCGTATTAATTACAGTGCTATCACCTAAATCTAGAACATGCTTTATACGCTGAATATAAGTAATTAAATAGATAAGTCCCGAAATCAATAATATTAGGATAGGATTATATTTTTTAATTACTTTAAATAGTGAAGGTGCCATAAGCACTAGAATGATATAAGTCTGTAAAAACCACCAAGCACCATTATACGAACTTGATAATACAAAAAAGTGAAGAAGAAATTGAGTCAGGGAACCTGGGAATATTTCTGTATTTCCTACAATAAACCCAATCGCCACAAAAATTATCAATACTATCCAATAGTTAATAAGTAATTTAAGAATCCTTTCGAAATTCTTTTTTAAAATTGATCCTTTTGCCCTATCAATACTTACAAATAAGCCATATCCACTTGCAAAGCAAAACATAGGCACACAGGCATCACCGAACAAACCAATATAGTAAATCAATGGGACTCCATTTACTACTGGGAATGTCTCATACAATCCATTAACATCTTTCCTGCAAAAAAGATGGAGGAGTAGCATAAATAAAATGGCTACTCCTTTTGTTATTCTCATATCTTGTTTTGTAAACTCCATAGCCCTAACTCCTTGTAAATAATTGATTGATGTATTATTCTTCCTAGTCTTATCCTAAGACCCCTACTCATTATTAATTAGGAATTTTATAGATTTTTAATAAACACACCCATCTAAAACACAATTAAGGAAATCAATAATTAAAGAAATGACAGAATAAATTACCCCAATATTTAGGTTCTTCCCACAAAAC
Source organism: Bacillus sp. MM2020_4 (assembly GCF_011250555.1). Lineage (GTDB taxonomy): Bacteria > Bacillota > Bacilli > Bacillales > Cytobacillaceae > Neobacillus. Next base: position 76,270 of record NZ_JAANMZ010000016.1, read on the forward strand.
TTATTCTGTAATACATGAGTTTTAAAAAAAGTTTGAACCCGCATGGTTTCCTGATTTATTATTAATATTATTTTACAATTATTGACTTGACTTTCTTTACATTTAAAGCTTTAATAAAACCAAATATCGCCTTTCTGACCTTTTCTGTATGCTTCTCAGTTAACGATGAAATAATCCATGCATACAAGACTACCGAAACCATTATTATTAATTTAATGAACATTGCTTCTTTCCCATCAAATGTCCATAATGTAGAGGCTCTCCAAGTAAATATTATATGGGCTAATGGAAAATGTGTAAGGTAAAGTGTGTAAGAAAATGCCGCTAATTGTTTGGGAATATTAATTATATTTTCACCTATCTCATAATTAAAAAACGAAACAATTAAGTACAGTAATATGCTAAAAGTTATTCCAATAGATAAATCGGGTACTATTTGCAATTTTGGATGATTCCCAAAAAACATGTATGCTTTCATTGATGCTATGACTAATATAATAGAAATAAAAAGGATTAAATATTTTACAAAATTACTCTTAAACATTATAGGTTTTACAAGAGGAATAATTGCTCCCATTAACCATACTAAGAAATATTCGGTTATCTTCAATCCAACAAAAGATGAAATAATAATTATTATTAAAGCATAAAGTAGCTTAATTCTAATCCTTGGTATATAAATTAATAGCACAATACAGGGAAATAAAATATAGTACCAAAATTCGTAACTTAAACTCCATAAAGGTCCATTTAGCCCATAAACAGGTACTGAAATTCCCTGAAGAAAAAATAAATTTCCAATAAACACTTTCCAATTTAGGTAGTTAGAAATCTTAGATTCCCCGAATATACTAAATTGTACCTTTGCCCAACAAAATGTCAAAATTAAGCTTGGTAATAAAACAATCCAGAGTCTAATCAGTCTTTTTAATAAATAATTAAACCAATTCCATCTATTTTCGTTTATTTCCCTTAGAGCACTTGTAGAAATAAAGTAACCACTAAGAACAAAAAAAATCATTACTGCTTGATAACCCGGTAATGGAACGTAAAAATGGAATAATAAAACAACCAGTGAAGATAAAAACCTAATTAAATCTAGTATTCTAGAGGACTTACTATCATTCCCGATTACATTCAAAGATAATTTAATCATTTCCTCTCACATCACTTAATTTTTTTCTTTAAAGCTATCACGTTTGGTTAATATCAATTTTCATTGCAAATTTAGGACATATTATTAAAATTTCAGTCGAAGATAGGGGGTATCCACCTACATTTTTTTTATATGTGCAAAACTTCAAACTGCATTTAATTTTTTTCTTGGCATCCTTTTTGCGAGATTATTTTCAGTATATAAATTCTTTAGTTTGGGTAGTTTCACTAAAAGTCTAAAATCAGAAATTTTATTATTATTTAAATTAAGTCTTTCTAAATTTATAAAGTATTGTATTCCATCTAAATTAGAGATTCCCTTGTTACTTAAATCCAATTCTTTTATTAAAATTAGTTCGGAAATTGGGATCCATTCCGCAGAAAGATTTGAAATCAGCGTTCTAACATATTTCTCAAAATTAGGATCAATAAAAGTTGCTATCCCTGCTACCTCTGATGTTGTATAAAATTCCATATCATTTTTTCTTGCAACATCGATAATCGCTTGTATTGTTGTAGGAGTTGTTCTCCATGTACCAGATTTTATTGACTCCTCTCCCCATCCAAAATCATCCCAATCTATTTCTTTAGGTAATATGGAATGACATGTGATGATCAAGTTTCTTCCTGATTTCTTTGCAATTTTCATCATCTTTTTAACATAATATAAATTGAAGGAGTAATAGGCATCTAAACAAATTGATGGTGCAAATCCAGTATGATTAAATGATGTTAAGTTATCCTTAAACATTTGGCCTCTAACAATTTTGAAATACTTCGGTATTAGTTCCTTTATATTGTCAACATTGTAGACAAAGTGCGGAAAGGCGAAAGAAACTGGCTTTTTAAACTTTTCCTTTGTAATTGAATGCGATTGATTCTCCATCCAATTAAATAACGTTACTATTTCATCTTCAACCCACTTGTTTATACCAAATTCATTGGAGTAATCTGTTGCTTTTCTATGTTTATAACCATGATGTGCAATTTCATGACCATTCGATTGCAATTCTAATAACTTATCAATCTCATTTTGTGTATGTTTTCTATTGCCCTCAAAATGGTGAATTGCGTTAATATTAAAGGTTACTTTAACATCATAATAGCCAAATAAATCCTTTCCATATTTATACCAATCATAAATTCTATAACTGTCATCAAAAGAAAAGGCAATTCCAGGTTTATTTATATATGGGAGGGATTGGTCCTTTTTTGTATTATTTAATCGACTATGCAGCATCATACTTTTATATAGATTTCTCCAATACCTCCAATTGTAATAAAACTTCATAAAGGACTTGAATACTTTTAAATCTATTTTCATTATCACTACTGTAATGCCTCCGTAATCTTCAATGGAATACTAATCCAATATTGATAAGTATAGTGATAAATAGGATGACTAATAAGCCATCCTATTCTTTTTAATTTTTTAATGATTATCCCACTAGCTCAAAATAAGTAATCGTCTTTGTTGATGCACAAAGTGTCCCTAAACAGCTGAACCATTTACCTTTGAATTTTCTTCGGTTAAATCGATAACAAAATTCGTCTAAATAAGTTTAGAGATGCATTGAATCAAAACTGTGGTACGTTCTTCCAATAAATATTTTTGCATTCGAATGAACAGAAATGCGGCCAGTTGTAATTGGTCTAGACTTTTTTTGCATTGTAGACTTGATACTTGATACTTGTGGTTAAAAATAGCTTCTTCAAGTGCTCGATAGGGTGATAAGCATCGCTACTAATTGTCGAACCTGGTTGGATGCTTTTATCGGCAAAATCAATTAAGGTTTCCCCTTTGAGGTTAGAAACAACCTCCATTTTCAGGTAAAGCGGATGTCCTTTTTTGCTCAAGAATAAACCCACTAAAACCTTGTTTTTGTCTGTGCCACGCCCGCGTTTTCCGCCTTCGAAGGAGTTTCACGGAATATCATATGATTTACTCATAGCCATACAACAATTGTATTTCTCGATACATTGTATTGTTATGGAAAAATCGCACTGCTACACGGACCAACCTACTTTAGGTGGACTTTTCTATGAACTTTGCGATGAAGTAAACGAACTCAATTAGGCTTTATTCTACAGCAGTTAATCTAGCTTCTTGAAGATAGCCTAAAAAAACAAGAAAGTTTAAAAATCAAACAAAAGCCAACTTCATCGGTGAATCGTTAGCCTTTCCAATTACATCAATGCTTATTTGCCGATTTCAATCTGCAAAGTTTGAGTAATTATTATGAACTATCCTTTTTCTTTTTCCTTTCAGAATTTTAAAGCATTCACTTAGTATCGTTGAATACTCATGCATATAGAAATGTTTTAAAGCTTTAAATAGTGAAGACCTTATAGAATAGTTAAAGAATATATATTTTACATTATATTTATCAAAATCCCCCCAGTTTTCTTTATACTTTTCATCTCCCCTAAGAAAATCTACAATTTCATGTCCATCTCTGCATGCCTCAAGAATAAGATAATAAATTATAAGACTTCCAGGGGAGTATTTTCCGAATTTAATATTTATTGCAAAGTGATAAATATAATTTTTGATACCGTCCGACATTCCAAAAAGAACACCTAATATTTCACCATTATGACTTAAATATTCAAGGTGTAATAGATTGCTTTTAAAAAGATTTTTAGCTGCAAGCAGTAAGAATTCTCGTTCCTCTACACCTTTAAATTTACTTGGTGTATTTGTAATTCCCCATCGTTCAATATGCAACTCAAAAAATTTATTCAATATAGGAACTATTTCTTCTTCGGATGTAACCCTTGAATATTTAAGTTCACCATCTTTATTTAATCTCCTCTCATTATAAAGTATATTATTCATGAACTTTTTACTGAATCTTTTCTTAACTTCTTCAAAATTTTTATTTACTAATAGGAATGGACAAATATCTGCTTTTTCTCTTTCTATTAAACTGTATTTCTTCAATCCCTGATTAGATAGAAAGTTTAAAAAATACGATTCAGCAGGTATATCCCCCCACTCCATACAATCCCAGTTCAATTTGTCTTCTCTTATCTTCTTAAATGCCAAACTAAGAAGTTTTTCAGCTGAATATTCTTTTGATAAGATTGGAATTAAATAATCAGATAGTTCCGAACCTATTGGTTTTAACAATCGAAAATTAAACCTCGCAAATCTGACTTGCGAAATATACAGTGGAATTATTCCAATAGTTTTATCTTCATCCCTTATTTCAATAATAAAAGGAGTCATTTTATCTTTTTTGCTTTTATAATACCACCAACTTTTAACCCAACCAATATCTTGAAAAACCGTAATTTCACGAAAGTCTCGGTATAAGATTTCCCATTTTGGTAGCAGCTTTTCCAATGAATCAATTTCCTTGTGAATAATAACCTTCAAGAAAAACACCTCTCCTATCTGTGTTTTAATATTCCAAAAATCAATACTGCCATTTGTAACATAACTCCATAAAAAACTTGAATACTTTTAGATCTATTTTATTCCCACTGTGATGCCCCCGTAATTTTGAATGGAACAATAAACCAAGCATGAGATTGTATAGCAAGAAAATAGGATGACTAAAAAGTCATCCCATTCTTTATAATTTCTTATTAAAAACCTACTTGATTTCTTGTAAGTTTCTTTTGCTTTTTCCCATTAATCACATTATTTAAGGTATTTTTGATATATTTAAATTCATCTGTTTTGTAAAAAAGTACAAAATACAATAGGTTCGGAACAATTAGACAAAATATCCCCTTAATAACTAAGGAAATAAAATTATCTCCTATAGCAAGAGCATTACAAATGATCGTTGTGACAAAGCATGCCACTATCGTTAAACCAAAATAATATCCATATTTAATAAAATAAGTAAATACTGATTTATTAAAAACATATCTATAAACTATACATGGCTGGGTCCACAACACAGTCGCTATAGTGCTTATTGTTGTTCCTAAAAAAATCCCAGCTAACCCGTAAACCTTAACCAAAATTAAAGACGCAATTAAATTAATTCCTCCCTCAATTAAAGGTGCATATTTATCTTGTACAAATAATCCTGCCTTATTTTTAAATGTTGAAATTGATGACCTCATTCCGTCTAAATAGAAATTTATTAAAATAAAAATAAACGCTAAATTATCTAATAAATACTGTTTTCCGAGCCACCAGCTAATAAAGGGCTCTAATAAGTTAAATAAAAAAATCACACAAAAAGAATATATCCAAAAGTTCACTAAATAAGACACTTTAAAAATCGAATAATTTTTCTCTGCACTTTCCGTTGCAATTAGATTTCCAACACTAGCACCAATACCGCCCAATATTGGGCTAACTAAAGCTGATAATTGCTGGGTTATCATTGTATAATTGGAATAAATCCCAACTGTTGCTACACTAATAAAGGCAGAAATAAGAATATTATCAGTTCCAAAAACTAAATAACCGCCAATATTGTGTAAAAACATTGCTTTTACATTCTTTACTAAGTTTTCTTTTATGTTATTATCGATTTTGTGTTTAATTTTTGTTTTTATATAGGGGTATCGATTATTAACAATTCTTCCATTAATAATGTTTTGAAGTAAGTAAAAGAAAAGTTCTATTGCTAAGTAAAAAAGATAATTTTTTGTTACTAATAAGACGATAATCTTTGCTACCGTAGTTGCTACATGAATAAGTAGGTTGGTTCGAGCTAGTACATATCCTCTTTGATCTGCATTTATTAATGACCACTTGTGAGCATTTAAATAAGAAATCATATTCTTTGTAACAAATAAAAAATAAATGATCGAAAGCTGCGATATCGAACTTCCATCCTTCATTAAATGTCCTACTAAGGGATATATAATAATACTAATAACTAATATAATAATAGCTAATATTCCATAAGCCTTTTTATATAACTGGACTAAGGCAATTATTTTGTTTCGATCGTCTTCCGCCAATGGTTTATACAAGTTATAAACAATGCTTATTCCTATTCCGCCTTCTACCAACGCCATAATTGACAAAACATTAGTTAATAACCCGTTAATACCTAAATATTCCGCTCCAAGGCTATCTAAGAAAATCTTTCTAGATAAAAAGCCAAGTAAAACAATAACTACTTGAGAAAAAATACTAATTGTTATGTTTTTTATTGAATGATTAGTTCTCATTTTATAATTCCTTTTTTAATTTATTAAAAACTAATTTCAATGATTAGCTATATTATCTTTGAAATTATTTGGCCATCGTATTTCACATCAAAAATTTCGCTTACATTCGTTCCACCCGGAATTTCTCCAATATATTTATTTTTTACAGGAGACTTTTCCATAGCATTTTGTAAAAACCACTCATATTCTATATCGAAATGACCAATATCAATTGCTTGATAACCTCTAATTGATAGATCATATGATAATACTGTAGCAGTGGGTCCAAGTGCGATTAATATTAATTTTGTTTTATCCAACCTTTTTATTTCATTTAAAATTTCACTATATTTTGAGTAGGCATTTGTTGGTGGACATTACAGCCTTTCAATTGAACACGCATTATCAAATAAATTATTACCAACACCTAATCTACTATGTTCCCCTTCTACAATAACAATTTCCCTGTTATTCCATAGCTTTTTAAATTTTAAAAAGCTATCCCCAGCCCGACTTTTATCTTTATAATCAATATATAAACGTGTAACGAGGGAATCATAATATTCCTTTTTTCGATCAATTAATTTGTATATTTTCCGCCTATTCAAGTTTAGATATTTATGCCAATACTTTTTTGGTTTTTCAGAACACCATTCTAAATCACTAAATACGTTAGGAATACATACTAAATGTTTCTCATTTTTGCTTTTTACTATTTCCCTTAGCCGTATTGCAAGTTCAGGAATGTAAGGCTGAAATAATAAACTTTGACCATTCATTAGTGAAAATTCACCATCGCCATACCTACTAATTGAAAATTGATTATGCAGAATCTCATCCAAAGTTTCATCCGTATTATGAACAACTGGCGATTTTAACACTTTGTAAATAACCTTATTATGGAAAATCAAAAGGTTTCCTTTAATCTTAATAAATTTATAATAAATTTTTTGTAATCGTTCTTTCATATTCCTATTCTCCTAAGGTTTATTAATAGCTTATAAAATATTGGTTGAACTTTTGTTGCTATTAGCAATAGCTTCACTGATTTTGGATATTCTTCTAGTCTAATTGTTTTACTAAAATATCTATTTAATATACCTACAACTTTAGAATATTCTGTTTTATATTTTGAAAAATTAGCGCTAATTGAAATTAAATTTAATATTACCATTGCACTATTAGCTAACTTTAAAGTAACTAAATTACGTAGCTCAGGATAATTTTTTTCAATAAATTTGAACATTTCATCATATATTAATACTCCATCAATTCTTATATTCTTTATCGCATGATCCATTGTACTGTTTTCACGTTTTATATAATGGTACTTTGGAGCACCGATACAACAGATCCGATTACTCTTATGAATTAATTTATATGTAATGGCTGTATCTTCATAAATTAATCCAACTGGGAATCTTATTTCCTTTAGCAGACTCCTCTTTATTAATTTCGTCCATACGACCTCATCATATAGTTTTCCTTCAAGCATTGCTTTCATTGCTTGGGTTTTATCGTGTATTGTTAGAGAATGTGCTCCATTTTTTACTGTCTTATTTTTGAAATAGATTACGCTAGTGCAATTGGCAATCTCACAGTTATTTTTTATACACATATCATAAAGCAATTCATACATATCTGGTTCTATCCAGTCATCACTATCTACAAATCCGATATAATCTCCTTTTGCCTTCTCAAGCCCTGCATTCCTTGCCGAAGATAGGCCGCCATTTTCTTTATGGACGACTATTACACGACTATCTTTACTCGCATATTCATCACAAATTTCACCACATTTATCCGGTGATCCATCATCTACAAGGATCAGTTCAAAATCTGTTAATGTTTGTGCTAATATCGAATCAACACATTTTCGTATATAGGGCTCCACTTTATATACAGGCACAATAATGCTAATTTTGGGATTCATGCTTTAGTTCCTTTCTATATAGAAAACATTTTTGATTTAATGTTTGATTTCAATTGATTATTTTTTAGATTCTCAGTTAACCGGGTTCTTTGTAATGGATTTTCAATTAGGTATTTTAACCTTTTGTATAATTCATCTTCATTACATTCCGCAATCAAACCATTGTATCCATCCTTTAGTTGCTCATATGCACCAGTGAAGTTTGTTGTGATAATTGGTTTTAGCAAACACTTGGCCTCTGCAAGTGTAAGACAATATCCTTCATGCCTTGATGTTTGGACATAAATATCTGAATTTAAAATATAAGGATAAGGATTGGGTGTGGATCCTAATAGCAAAAAGTCAGTCTGTAAATCGTTATCATTAATTTGCTTCTCATACTCTTTCCTATCATTTCCGTCACCTATGCAATACCATCTGACATCGTAGCCATCTTTTCTTAACCTAGATAAAACATTTATTGCCATATCCTGACCTTTTTCCTTAGAAAGCCTTCCTACAGTTACAACCTTTATACCCTTGTATGTTTCATCAAATTGGATTGTTTCTTTTGCCATTTCAATTATCAGATTAGCTGGTACAATATTCATAAAAGTATCAGCCTTGATTTTTGCTACCGGAATTTGCTCTATTAAATGCCTCTTTGCTTCTTTAGAAACTACATATATTTTATTGAATTCCTTATACAATTTTGCATATAATTTTTTATTAACCTGATGTTTTGAAATATCAAAATGGACCCAAGATATTTTTTTAGTTGCTTTGACTTTATGGGCTATATAAAAATCAATGATATCGGTTGGCCCTTGGTATGAAATAGCTACATCATATGTATTATCATTTGGTGAGATACTTTTGAATACCTGCCTATAATAAAAGTATCTATTTTTAAAATACTTTGAGATAAAATAAGAAAATAAAAATACTGGAATTTTAAAGTATTGTTTATTTTTCACATAATCTTTTATGGTTTGTTGTGGCGGCTGCATGATAATCGGCTTCACTGAATGAAACCATGAAGCCTCCTCAACTTTTACCCAATCGGGGATATACTTCAAAAATTCACCCTTCTTTTCCAGCAGCAAAATAGTAATATCATATTTCTCCTTAGGTATCTCGGATAATAGGGAGAGTAGTGACTTTTCTACACCGCCAATGTTCATACTACTGAGCATAAAAAGCACTTTTTTCAATGTTATTTCCTCCCTATCTTCCCCAAAGTTTTGATTACAAAAGAAAAGTCTCAAGTTTCTTTTGTAATCAAAACTTGAGACTTTAATTTGGAACAATATTAAATAATTTTTGAATTTCAGTTGTTGTGTTTATTTTGTTAAGTCGTGAATTTTCTTCTAATCTTCTTTTTAAGTTTTCATCATCTAACAATTGCTTTAAAGCTAAATACATCTCTTGTGCATCAAAATTTACAATTAATCCAGTATGATTATGAATAATTTGTTCACAAGCCCCTGTAAAATTTGTACTAATTATCGGCTTGTTAAAGCATTTTGCTTCTGTTAATGTAATACAGTAACCTTCATGTCGTGATGGCTGCACATATAGATCACACTGTTTCATAAAAGAATATGGATTAGTGTTAGCTCCCAGAAATATAAAGTCTTCTTTTACATTGTATACTTCTACTAATTTTTCATAATCTCCTTTGTCTCTCCCATCACCAATGCAGTACCACCTAACGTTGTACCCATCTTCTTTTAATTTTGCTAATACGGGGATTGTTAAATCCTGGCCCTTCTCTTTAGTTAGTCGACCTACTGTTAATATTCTTAACCCTTTAAAATGATCCTCAAATCCAACCCCATCGTTAGCCATCTTCACTATCGAACTTTGAGATATTAAATTGAAAAAAGTATCGACCTTTTCGTTAAGATTCGGCAAATAGTCGATTATCTTTTTCCTACCCTCATTTGAAACAACAAAGAGCTTATCGAATTTTTTATAAATTTTCTTGGCAAATTTTTGATTAAATCCGATCCTAGTAACATCAAAATGAATCCATTGGACTTTCTTTTTAGCTTTCACTTTATTTATGACAAAATAGCTGATAAAGTCCATTGGGCCTGCATAAGCTATTGCAACATCATATTCTGTTTCGATATCTTGATAGTCTTTTAAGGCATATTTAAATATAATGCTTCTTTCTTTCGTAATTTTTGAAATTAAGTGAAGCAAAATTATAATAAAAGCTTTAACGAATCTCCCCTTTCTAAGAAAGTTTAAAGCAACGATGTGGAGAGGCTGATTCAGTATATTTTTCATCTTTAAATATCCTGGTAAATAATCAACATGAATATCCTTAGGAACTGAATTTAAAAATCCCCCATATTCTTCTAACAATAAAAGGGTGATGTCATATTCTTTTGAAGGGATTTCTGATAGCATATTAAGTAGCGCTTTCTCTGTCCCTCCTACATTCATATTGATCAACATAAATACTAACTTTTTTTTCATTTGTTTTTCTCTCTTTCTTATCCAATTAATTCATAAACCTTCTTAATTTCCTCAACATTCCCTTTCTTCTCAGAATGTAGGTATTCGATAACACTCTCCCTTAATTCCTGATCAGTGATCATTTTTAATATCCCTTCACAAACAGCATCTGAGCTCATCTCAACCACTAAACCATTTTTTCCGTCAACCATTTGATTGTAAACCGCATCAAACCTTGTAGTAACAACTGGAATATTAAGCATTCGTGCCTCTGCAATCGCTAGTCCGAACCCCTCAAACCTCGAAGTCTGTACATATAAATCAGCATTTTTTATATATGGGTAAGGATTTGCCTTAACCCCTAACAAGATAAAGTGTTCAGCCAGGTCATTTACCTTTATATTTTCCTCTATTTCCTTTTTCAGTGGTCCTTTCCCCAACGCATACCATTTAAATTTTAGTCCTCGTTCTTTAAGACTTTTACATGCTTTCAGGGCAATATCGTACCCCTTTTGGTGGGCTAGCCTTCCGATTGTTAGAATTCTTACGCCAGCAAAATGGTCGTCATAATCATTACCTATATTTGCCATTTTAGAAATGAAATTAGGATTATTAATATCGTAAATCACATCTATTTTCCTTGAGTAGTGTGGAAAGGTCTCTAATAATATTTCTTTAGTTGAATCAGAAACTGCCACGATTTTATTGTATTGATCATAATACTTTTTTTGGAATTCCTTTTCTATATCATCTAATCGGTAACTAACGTTCACCCATGCATACTTTTTCTTTGCTTTTATCTTGTCTGCTACATAGAAAGTAGGAATTCCCTGCGCATAACTAATAGCTATATCATATTCCTTAGGATTTTTTTCGATAACATTAGAAACACTTTGCCAAAAGATTCTCGCTTTCTGTGGATTGCTGAACTTTTTCTTACGGATTCCCAACGAGTACTTTATCCTAGAAGAAAACATTTTAAAATCAATATGACTTACAGAGTAAGTAATTGCTTGTTTCATACTCAAAGCTGCAAATTCTGTATACTTTAACGGTTTTAAAATATTTACCTCTTTCGGAACTAATTCCTCAAGCTCTCCACCATGACCAAAAAGCATAAGGTCAACAGAAAACCTTGAATAATCTAAAAGTGATAATAATGTAATTAGGCTTTTTTCCGCCCCAGCACAATGTAACGAATCTATTACAAATAATAGTTGTTTTTTCATAATATTAAGTAATCACTTCACCCTTGTTTAAATTTCATAAACTAATGATTAGTTTTTATCAATTTTTTAATATTATTTGATAGTAACAACAAACCAAAACTATAATTTAGTATTGTTA
>NZ_JAANMZ010000017.1 GCF_011250555.1 Bacillus sp. MM2020_4
GGAACTTACACAAATATTAAACAGAAATATTATTATTATCTGGCTCCATTCCCAGTTAAGCACACATTAATAGTTTTCAAAATAATAATGAAATCCAACCGGAAATTCATATGTTTAATATAGTGCCTATCCAAATCAAGTTTATGCTTAGGGGTAATGTCATAACCACCATTCACTTGTGCCCAACCAGTTAAACCAGGTTTTACTCTTAAGCGCTCTACAAAACCAGGAATTTCCCTATTAAATTGAGCAGTAAACATTGGTCTTTCTGGTCTTGGGCCAACTAAACTCATGTCTCCTACTAAGACGTTCCACAATTGAGGAAGTTCATCAACTCTAGTTTTTCTAATAAACATTCCAACCCTTGTCACCCTTGGGTCATCTTTTTGAGCCCACTGTGCTCCTGATTTTTCCGCATCTATTCCCATAGAACGTAATTTAATTACTTTAAAATAATTCCCATTAAAACCGACTCTTTCTTGAAAAAAAAGAGCCGGTCCCGGTGTTTCTAACTTAATAAGTAAGGCAAAAACAATAATAATTGGTAAAGTTATTAATAAACCAACAACTGAAAAAATAATATCCAATGCTCTTTTTACATATATATATTTCCCGTATCTAATCTCATTACTTAAAAGAGTCTGGTTAGTTAAAGACATAGCATCATATTCATTAAAAAAATCATTGTGATTCTCTTTTGTTTTCAACCTACCTTATCTCCTTTCAAACCTACTTGGCTTTTATTTCTAGACTTTTTATTGTAGATTGTAGAAATTCTATTAAATCTCGTCTTAGTACTTTATCCTTTAAAGCAAATTCAATCGTTGTTTTGACAAACCCAAGTTGTTCACCAACATCAAAACGTTTACCTTCAAAGTCAAAGGCAAATACTCTTTGAATCTGATTTAGCTTTTGAATCGCATCAGTCAATTGGATTTCCCCACCAGCGCCTTTTTCCTGTTGATCAAGGAACATAAAGATTTCCGGTGTTAAAATATAGCGGCCCATAATCGCAAGGTTTGATGGTGCAGTACCCTGTTTTGGTTTTTCTACAAAGTTATTAACCTGATATAATCTTCCGTCTTGTGATAAAGGATCAACAATACCATAACGGTGTGTTTCTTGTTCGGAGACAGTTTGCACTCCAATCACTGAAGAGAATGTTTCTTCATATTGGTTGATCAGCTGCCTTAAGCAAGGTGTCTCACTCTGAACAATGTCATCTCCCAATAGGACAGCAAATGGTTCATTGCCAATAAAATTGCGTGCACACCAAACTGCATGTCCAAGCCCCTTTGGCTCCTTTTGGCGAATATAATGGATATCTGCTAGGTTAGTAGCGTAGTTTACCCTATCTAATAGTTCAAACTTTTCTTTTTCAACTAGATTCTGCTCAAGCTCCATTGCATTATCGAAATGATCTTCAATGGCACGCTTTCCCTTACCTGTTACAATGATAATATCTTCAATACCGGCTGCAACCGCTTCTTCGACTATGTATTGAATGGTCGGCTTATCGACAATCGGAAGCATTTCCTTCGGCATGGCTTTTGTTGCTGGTAAAAACCTTGTCCCGAGGCCAGCAGCTGGAATAATTGCTTTTCTTACCCTTTTCAATGCTATTTCCTCCTCAAATTTTTCGTTTGTCTAATTATAATAAATAAACTATGGCATTCTTGAGCCATCTACTAATGAACTGTAATTCATTCAAAGAGCAAAGGCGGTGTGAGCAGTGCTAACCTCTACTAAAACCAAAGAGTTAACTGTATTTATATCGATAAAACCAGAATGACAAATTCACCATTAAGTCACTCTGCCCCTTCACCACATAAAATAAATATCTAATGGAAATACATGTGTTGACACCTGTTCTTTCATTAGATATTTATTATGGTTTTAAGGGGGCATTTACCTCGTCCTCACAACATATTTTTGACGACATGCGTCTAAGGACCTAGATTTGCCCCACAGCACAATCGAGTGCCCCCGTGGATAACGGACAGGGAGCCTCGCCGGTCAGGAACACGCACCTGATTTAGGTATAGCATTACAATCAGTAAAAGCCTATCAGTTTAGTCGGCTAAAATAACAAAAACTTCTTCTTCTTTTTTATTTCAACAGGGATTTCTTTGATAATATTTTTCTTTTCAATCAACAGCTCTGCATTTTCTTTGAAAAGGTACACGTAGTCCATTCCAAACTTCGATTCTACTAAACTAAAAGCCTCGTCCATTTTAAATGTTCGATTGACCACATTATGGGCGTCAGAAGCAATGAAATGAGTTTGATTAGCTTCAATTAATTGCATCGAGTAGTTTTTGATCTTTTTCCCAAAGTAACCGCAAAGACTTGACGCCGTTACCTGTGTTAACGCACCCTTTTCAACCAATTTGTATAGAGTCTCTGGACGTTCAATCAATTCGGCATTTCGTTCCGGGTGTACAATGATCGGGGTTAATCCTTTGACTTGAATATCAAATAGGAGTTTTTCTGTATACCTTGGAACATGGCTTGATGGAAATTCGATGAATAAATATTGGCTATCATTCAATGTTTGAATGTCACCGGATTCTAAGTCTGCTAGGATTTCCCCAAAGATCCTCGGTTCCTGACCGGGTAAAATCCTCATACTAATGTTTGCCTCTTGCAGACTTCGGTTTAATTCATCTACTTTTGTGAGAATCGACGGCATCCGGTTATCATATTGACTATTTAAATGAGGAGTGGCGATGATCGTATGAATACCTTCCTTCACGGCTTCCTTTGCCATGATTAGGCTATCTTCGACATTTTTTGCACCGTCATCAATTCCCGGTAAAATGTGACAATGAATATCAATCATTCGACCCACTCCTCTTCCAATTAACTGTCATTTTTATAACTTTACTATTCTAGCACCATTTCACCACATCGTACATAGCGAAACATGTCGAATAAAATTATTTTGTACCATAATAATAGTAGTAATTGGTATCCTGAATCCTCTTATGGTTAACAACCACACCTAGCAATTTACTTTGTGCAGAATCAAGTAGCTCTTTTGCCTTAATCATTTGCTCTTTTTCCGTTTTCCCACTATAGACAACTAGCACAGTACCTTCACAACGATTCGATAAAATTTGCGCATCCGTCACTGCCAATAAAGGCGGCGTATCAAACAGAATAATATCAAACAACTTTTCCGATGTTTGGAAGATTTGCTCCATCGATTTTGAACTTAGCAACTCAGACGGGTTGGGTGGAATCGGTCCACTCGTCAGTACAAATAAATTTTCTACGCTTGTTTCAGAAATAGCTTCTTCCAATGGTAGTTGTTTGGTTAACACACTCGTTAATCCAAACGTATTTGTTTGATTAAAGGTATAGTGAACAGTTGGCTTTCTCATGTCTGCATCGACTAATAGAACCTTTTTCCCTTGCTGTGCAAACGTAACTGCAAGGTTCGCTACTGTTGTTGATTTCCCTTCCCCTGGTCCTGAAGAAGTAACCATTAAGGTTCTTACGTTTTTATCAACTGTGGAATACTGAATATTCGTCCTGATTGTCCGATATTGCTCAGAAATCGGTGACTTAGAATCCACCATTGTAATTAAAGATCTTTTATTACTTGCGATCTGTTTTCCCTTTTTAAGAGCCAATTGTCTCACCTCTTAAACTAGCATTTTGTTTAACTCGGCCATTTTGCATTTTTTTCATTTGCGCTTCATCTATAATGGCTATTGTACCAAGAACCGGTACGCCGATTAGTTTTTCAATATCTTCTTCATTTTTAACTGTGTTATCAAAGTATTCTAATAGGAAGGCTGCTCCTACACCAACCATTAATCCCACTACCAAAGCTATTGCAACATTCAATAGTGGCTGTGGCTTAATTGGTGATGAATGCTCTCCTACCTCAGCCTTCGCCAGAATACTGACATTATTTACACTCATAATTTTTACAATTTCTTTCTGGAATACTTCTGCTGTTTTGTCGGCAATCTTTGCAGCCCTTGCTGCACTTGTGTCTTGTACCGATAAATTTACTACTTGCGAATTTGTTTCATTGCCCACTGTAATTTTTCCATTTAATTCGCTAGCGGTCATATCGAGGTTTAAGTCCTTAATAACCAATTCGAGAATCGCCGGACTTTTTATAATAACATTGTAGGTATTAATTAATTGAAGGTTTGTCTGTACTTCATTATATTGAACTGCACTTTGTTCATTTTTTGATTGGTTAACAAGAAGTTGTGTCGAAGCTTGGTAAATTGGTGTTAAGAAAAAGTAGCTCACGATACCGCTGATTAATACAGCAATGAATGTTATGCTCACTATTAAACGTATTCGTTTGCGCAAGGTCTGCAGCAACTCTTTTAAGCTGATTGTTTCCTCCATGTGGTCCTCCCCTGTATCTTTGAAAATTAAACCAACAACTAGTATACCATACTATTTGTCATTACTTCGTCATATTTGTAACTTTTTAGGCATTTTTGTCGTCTCTACTTTTCTTATTCTACACTCTTTTGTAAATTTTTGTAGATATAAATTGAAATTGGAATTAATTTTCAAAACGTTCTCTGCTATAATTAAATTTGCAATCATATTTGGGGGTATTTTATATAATGAAGAATTTTTTTACGATCCTATTAGGGCTTGCCTGCGCAGCCGTTCTCATCTTCGGTCATTCCTATTGGAATAAACGGATAGAAGCCGCACCAAAGAAAACGTCTAGTTCTCTAGACAACCAACAGATGACATCAGCCCAAACGTCTGAAAATGACAAAGTTACTGGTGACCTTGCTGCTTATACGAGCAACTGGCCGGCAACAGCCATAGACCGCTTTAAACAAACACAAAAAGAAAAGAAACCGTTTAAGGTGCTCTTTGTCGGTTCACCTGCCATTGGCTCCGAAAAAGCTGGTATGTACCCGAAAGTAAAAGAGAATTTATTAGAGACATTTGGGGACAAGAACGTTCAGGTTAACCTAAAGACCTACAATTCCACCACTACCCAATTAGTAACTCAAAATAAACAGAAGGAAATCGCTGCTGATAAAGCAGATTTAATTATCCTTGAGCCGTTTATTCTTGAAAATAACGGTGTCGTATTAATCGATACAACCTTAAATGATATCGCTAAAATAATCGATGAGGTACAAGTTAAAAATCCGAATACAACCTTTATTCTTCAGCCATCCTACCCTCTCTATCAGGCAAAAATCTACCCAAACCAGGTAGCTGAACTACAGAAATGGGCCGAGCAGAATAAAATTGCCTATCTGGATCACTGGACCGCATGGCCTGATTCAAATACTTCAGCCATCAAAGAGTTTTTGAATCCGGATCAAAGTGCACCTAGCGACAAAGGGAACCAGGTATGGAGTGACTATATCTTACAATATTTAATTAGTAAGTAATTGCTATCCAAGCGAATCGAAAGATTCGCTTTTATTTTTCAATTCCCACTCTCATACCCACCTGCCGGCATCAAAAAACGAGGAAGCCGCCATTTCAGCAGCTTCCTCGTTTTAAAGAATTATTCACCTTATGACGCAAAGTAACTATCGGACGGTCCCATCCCGAAATCGTGTCAATGCGGTTAATCGGAACATTGACACCAGCTATTTCGCTTGAAGTTTTTTCTTTTTCCACGGTTTTAGAAATGAAATAATAAAAATGAAACTGGTGACTGCCACTTGAAAATAGACCGCCACTTGCCGGATCTCATGATTTTGAATGAAAACCGGATTACGTAAAGCGAATTCCTTTTGCGTTTCTAATAATTCCATATTCGCTACCATCAATTGATCCACCACAAAGATCCCCACGATGGTTTGAATAATATAAAGGACAAATTTCACACCCACCCATCGATGCTTAAAAAATCCCCAATTGGTGAAAAAGCCGTAGGTGAATCCCACTAGTAAGGTGCCAATTGCCCCCCATCTGACGATTTGATCACTAATAATGATCAAGCTTTTATAGCCAAGATAGGACTCATCATAGTTGGAAAAATCAAGATGAAGATTTAATACCACCGAACTTAAAATTCCCCCAAAGAATAATACTACTAAAAAAACATGGATGATTTTTAACCACTTCATCCCTTTTGGTCCAATTTTTCTCACTTTCCATTCCCCCAAATTGCGCTATTCTCTGTATTCTCGCTCCATTATAATAGTAGGAAAGTGATTTTTTAATGGACCACGGCTGT
The DNA here is from genome assembly GCF_011250555.1 of Bacillus sp. MM2020_4. Taxonomy (GTDB): domain Bacteria; phylum Bacillota; class Bacilli; order Bacillales; family Cytobacillaceae; genus Neobacillus. The sequence goes on from NZ_JAANMZ010000017.1 coordinate 6,197, forward strand.
AATGATCTCTACTTCTCCAGTCTTATATAATCGTTTGTTCCTTCATGGAACCGGATTATGGTAAAATTAATAATCCAAGAGAGAATGGGGAAAACTATCTGCTATGGTAAAAACTCGTGAAGGATCCTTGCCACTTGACGAGCCCCTAAAAATCCTGAGGGGGACATCACTCATTATGTTTGTATTTCATATATCGTATTTGTCGATCATCTTCATGCTTGTGGGGTTGGCCGTGATGGCCGTAATCACCTACTTCCTTTATATTAGAAAAAGCAACAGGCTGAAAACCACTTTACTTGAGGTGGAAGAGAAACTTGCTTCCGTTTTGAACAATACGACTGACGCTGTTAATATTACCACTTTTGATAACAAGGTTCGATATGTAAATCCCGCCTTTGAGGAGATGTATGGCTGGGGAAGTAAAGAATTGATTGGCAAGAAGCTGCCGATTATCCCTGCATCACTTTGGGAGGTGGAACAGCGTCAACGCGTCCAGTTACTTGCAGGCCACTCGATTCGTCATTGGGAAGCTCAGTTCTTACGGAAGGATGGTGGACTGATTGATGTAAGCGTCTCTATCTCCCCATTACGAGATGCTACCGGGGAGATTTACGGTTGTGCTGCAATCACACGGGACGAAACGGAGCGAAAGAAAATTGAAAGGAATTATCAGATGATTGCGGAGAACTCTTCTGATATGATCCGCTTAATTGATAAGGATGGCATTATTCAGTATGCCTCGCCTTCCCATCAAACCGTGTTAGGGTACAGCCCAACTGAGTTAATTGGACTCAAGTTTCCTCTATTTATTCATCCTGACGATCGCGAGACTTCCATCCAGGAGTTCGCTGACATGATGAACAAACGTTCATTGGTGAAGATGGAATATCGAAAACAACACAAGGATGGTCATACCTTGTATGTAGAATCCCATTACAATCCTTATTTTGACCAAGCGGGGAACTTAACCCATTATATTGTGGTGTCTCGTGATATTTCGGAACGGAAGCATTATGAACAGACCCTAAAGGACCTTGCCTATCTTGATCCCTTAACAGGTATTCTGAATCGGCGGGCTTTATATAAGATTTTGGCCGAAACGGTTGATAAGGCAGGAGTCGAGGATCGCAGGTTTGCCCTGTTTTTTCTCGATTGCGACAGGTTTAAGTGGGTCAATGATACGATGGGACACGATATAGGCGATGAATTGCTGAAACAATTGACCGCTCGTATTCAGGACGTCCTTCCTGCGGAGGCATCCCTTTTCAGACTGGGAGGGGATGAGTTCGCCATCCTGGTTTCGCGTATGGACGGGATGGAAACGGTCACGAGGGTGGCCGAGTCCATCTTGGCAACTTTGCAGCATCCTTGGTTGCTCGGTGCCACTGAACCCATTATCGCTACTTGTTCCATTGGCATCAGCCTGTTCCCGAAGGACGGGACGGACATAAAAACAATAATGAAGCACGCCGATCATGCCTTATATGCCGCAAAAGCGGGGGGACGGAATCGATTTCGCTATTATCAGTGATGCTTGATGAATGGTGGGGGCCGGTTGAAATTTAGGCCCTCCACTCTTGCGTGATTGTAGAGATACTATTGTTCTGTAATATGAAGTTACTATATTTAAAAAGTAATATAATCTGTTTGTAACCTTCCTTTAATCTTCGTTTGGTAAAGTGAATGCATTCATGAAGCGAATATGAGGTGAACGGATTAAATGAAATGGAAGGCTATCTTTTGTTTTTTTCTAAAAAATCATAAATATAGTTACTATACGAATGAATGCATTCGATGTGGGAAGGAAAGAACTATTTCTCATCATCCCCATTCACAACAGTAAAATGATTGCCTGTTATTCTCATGTTGCGTGTAAATACAAAATGATCCTCAATCCCAACGGCCTTGTGGATCTATACATATTTACCAAACAACCCATTGTCTCCAATCTACTATCTTCACACAAGACTATACAAGGCATGGGTTTTTTTATACTACGGTATTAAAAAAAGGGTCAGACAAACACGTCATGATTTGTCTGACCCTTTTCCTATTTAGCTGTTACCGTTAAGATCATTTCTTCCGCGGCTGTGACATTTCCTGCTGACATCGGCTTTTCTACTGCTTCTATGGAGTCAGGATTCGTAATAATTAGCGGGGTGATAATATCTTTTGCTTTTTGCTTCACTAATTCTAAATCAACCGTCACAAGCAAGTCGCCCGCTTTTACCTTGTCCCCTTCCTTCACATGGACAGTAAATCCTTCGCCATTCATAGAGACTGTTTCCAGTCCGATGTGCAGTAAGATTTCCGCTCCATTCAGCGCTTTAATGCCAATCGCATGTTTGGTAGGAAACACCTGTATCACCTCACCATTAACCGGTGAAACGATTTTTCCTTCAGCAGGCTCGATCGCAATTCCGTCCCCCATCATCTTTTGGGCAAAGACAGGGTCTGGAACATCTTCTAGTTTCACGATTTTGCCTGTTGCATAGGCCTTTACTTCAATGGTTTTTTCTACTTCTTCTTTTTTGCCAAAAAGCTTTTTAAACATCCTGATCATTTCCTTTTCATTAAAGTATCCCTTTATCCTACCGGCAGTGCCTTCATGGATTCGGTTGAAATAATAGTGCCTCTTCCTTATTTAATAGATAGGGTCTAAAGTATCCTACCGTGTCTGCTAGCGGCAGGACTTCAGGCTGGAGCTGGATATGCAATTCCTGTTCCATATACATTCTTCTCTTTACAAACCTGTCCCATAACTCGGGATAGGTGTTGGCTATTTCGTTCCGTAAGGCTTCATCAGCCAACGCAATCCCCGTCTCGGCACTGGCCCCGCCATAGTTGGGAACAGATGGAATAATGTCAATTTGGAATACCATGCCGCTCTTTAGAACCGTGCTGGATTCCGGATATACCGGCGAAGATAACCATTCCTCATCCGCGGTAAAATGGCCCGGATTTAAATGCCAGTGATAATCTTCCTTCGGTAAGACCGTTTCCATTACATCATATAATTGTCCGCCTGTCATCCCGATTTTTATATTTTCTAACCAGGCCACAACCGCTGCATAATAAGGGATCGCCACTCTTGCTAAATAATCTTGCACCTCATTTGGCAGTTCCTCCGTTTTGGTGACGACATACCCTGACCGACTCGCTAATCCCCCTTTATAGCCGGTTGTGATCGAAAACCTATCCCCAAGCGCTACTTCCTTCTTTCTCGGATAAAGGACAGCATTCGTAAAGCGATCCCCGGTCGCACAGATGGTGGTGACATTATGCGGTTGTCCGAATCGCGAGAGGAATGAGGCCAATTCCGTTTCGGTTTGTCCGATTTCGAGATGATGTAAGGCGTCTAGTACACAATCGGAAGCCAAACTGGAACCAAACTCATAATAGTGAATCTCATCGGCATTATTGATGGTTCTGATTCCGCCATTTTCACCCATTAACAGCGCACTGCCATTCATTACCTTTGCTGAATGTTCCCGGGCCAGCTGTTGTAAAGCATCTACAATGAAATAGGGAACATCAAACAACTGTTGATTTTCCTCTACCCTGCTGGTAAATACTTTCCAGCCGACAACCCCGATATTTTTTCCGCCAAAATGAATAGCATCCCCGATGATATCTTTGAAGCTTTTATGATTGTCCATTGGCTGATTGGGCAAGGAAAAATGTGGGACATGGACCAGATCTGCTTCCAAGCGCGAATAGGTTGCCAGCTTCCCATTTTCATTCCCAAGGAATAAGGTTGACGCCCCGGTCGCGTCAATCGCTACTAACGCTTCCTCGAACCGGGGAATGAAGCCGGTGAAGTACTCAAAGTTGGCACCATGTTCGCGGTCAGCGTAGATAAAAATAAGATCCACCCCCTTTTCCTTCATCGCCGTTAAGAGTTTTTCTTTTCTTTCACTTAATGTTTGGTCTGATAAAACGGGAGGTTGATCATTAAACTTTAGGTCTAGATAGTTTACTTTGGCTAATGAAAACTTGTCCAGACTATATTTTTCTTTTAGATGTTCCATTTATCCATTTCCTCCTATTCTCTCGTTGACAGCCTATCTGGATAGCTCACGAAATAGCTTACCCAGACGCTGTTCCTTATATCAAGAATGAACGAATGCAAACAGAAAAACCATTGCCATTAAGATGGCTTTTACTTTTTCAGAAGCAACAGTCTCTCTACTTTACACCAAACTATATGATGGTTTTTCTTTTTCAACGGTGTCTGTTAGCCAATTTTCAAAAAAGGCTTGATACCCTTGCTTCATCACGGTGCTTGAAAATCTCTCGAAGGCTGCCATCCGATTTTCCAATGAAAACTTGTGGGGTGTAGCAAGGGCCATATTCACGAGCTCGAACCAGTTGCTTTCATCGCCAGAAAAGGCGTGTCTAGAATTGATATGGTCGTAACAGGGATGCATCGGCTTGACGATGATTTTCCCCATCGCGAGGGCTTCCGTTAACGGCATGGCGAAGGTGTCGAATTTGGAGCTATTCCAATAGACCTTGGCCGTGTTCATCAGCGAAAATACTTCATCCTGCGAAAGGGCAAACTGCAGCTTCACATTGTCTGGAATCTTATATTTCTTCACACTTTCCCGGTAGCGCTCGCCACCGAACACCATAAATACTTCTTTGTCCGGATTTTGACGCGCATACTCCAAGACCAGCTCAGGCTGCCGGTTCTCTTCATCCCTTCCAATCCAAAGGACGCGGTTGTCGACGATTTGTGCAGGATCAAAATAATGCTCTGCTGCCCTTTCATCAAACCCAATCGGAATGACGGTCGCATCGTCTACCCCAAATTTTGAATGTAGTTCCCTTTTTAGAAATTCGGTTTGAACAATCGCCTTATCGACCATTTGGTAAAAGGGCTTCATCATTTCATAGCCCGTCAACGCCGGGTCTGGAAAACTATGCGGGAATAACACACTATTTTTGATAAACATCTTTAAAAAGGTAAATCCTGAAACGGTATAAATGACATGCTCGATTTTCTCCGCCTCGAGTTTGTCGAGCACCACATCATAGTTGACCAAATCCCCCTTTTCATGCTCGAACCCAGGCAGATGATCATAGCCGCTCACATGCCGTTCCGGGGAGATAAATACAATGTCTACCCCAAATTCACGGCAAAGCTTTTTTAAACGATCCGCATAAATCCGCGGTCCGTGTGCTTCCGTAAATTGTATCTTCCTCATGATTAACCCAACTTTTTTCATTTACACTCACCCTGTATATAGAAAATTTTATTATTTGGTCCGTATCTTTCCTTATCTATCATACTGCTTTTCCCTCAATTTTTTTAGACACAAAAAAAGCCATCAAGTTGTAATCACCTAACAGCCTTCTGTTTCTTCTATTTATATATATATTTAGCAGACAACCAATTGTCTCAAATCCGCTTTTATGTCTTCAAGCAATTTTTCCAGCGTCATTTCGGTCTCATTTACGCCCTTATCATACGCCTTCTTCACAATCTCCGAAAAATCGGCGCTATTCGAGCTATCTCCCTTAGCATTCCGCTCCAAGTTCCTATATCTCCTTCCTATGTATACTAGTTACCTATTTTACTAGAAGGATTGGTGATTGTAAATACATTTCCAGTTGATAATTGTGGAAATTGTATGAATTTTGTCGATGGGGGTGTCAGGCACCCATTACAATTGCTCCCCCAAGATCCCTAGGTCTCGAACCGTCCCCACGGCTCCCCGAAATGAAAAAGGGAGAGGCTATAATTCCTCTACCCTTGAATGGATTCCTATCGTGTGTACACCTTCGAGCTTAGTAAATATTTATCTACCACTTCCTGTCTAACCTCATATCCGATACCCGGATTGGTTGGGACGGAGACGATGCCAGGTTTGCTTAGGACGACTTCTGGTTCGATGATGTCCTCGGCCCAGTATTTTTTCGAAGCAGAGGTGTCGCCTGGAATGGTGAAGTTCGCCAATGACGCGATCGCGATGTTGTGGGCGCGGCCGACTCCGGATTCGAGCATGCCGCCGCACCAGACCGGAACTCCGTAAGATTTGCATAAGTCATGAAGCTTCTTCGCTTCAGCAAGTCCGCCCACACGGCCGATTTTGATATTAATAATTTTGCAGGCGCCCAGTTCAATCGCCTTCCGGGCATCCTCTACTGAATGGATGCTTTCGTCGAGACAGATGGGTGTCTCAATCTGACTTTGCAGTGTTGCGTGGTCAATAATATCATCATGAGCGAGCGGCTGCTCAATCATCATCAACTTGAATTGATCCAATTGCTTCAAAAGGTCGATATCGTCCAGTGTGTAAGCAGAGTTCGCATCTGCCATGAGCGGCACATCGTAGCCGAACCGATCGCGTACTGCTTTGACGCGTTCAACATCGAAACCTGGTTTAATTTTGATTTTAATTTTTTTATAGCCTTCAGCAAGATATTTCTCCACAGAGCTTAACAGATCTTCCACTGTCGGCTGAATTCCGATGCTGACGCCAACCTCGATCTCTTCCTTTTCACCGCCAAGTGCCTGTGCCAGCGAGATCCCCTTTTGCTTCGAGTATAGATCCCAAATAGCACTTTCCATCGCGGATTTCGCCATGTTATTACGGCGCATCCACGCAAATTCTTTAGAAAAATCGTTCGGAGTCTCAATATCCATTTCCAATACCTTTGGAATAATATATTGCTCGGCAATATGGAGCGCCGTATCAATCGTTTCTTCATTATATACCGGAGCATCCATCGCGACACACTCCGCATAGCCTACATGGCCGTCGCCGTACACACTAACAAGGATGAATTCCCTGTCTGTTTCCGTTGCAAAACTAGTTTGGAATGGAGACAATAACGGCATTGTTAAACGTTCAAATTTCACCTTTTCAATTTTCACTGCTGGTTCCCCCTCATTGACCCGTTCCGGATCCTTTCCTGCCATCTGTTATTCAAACTCTACTTTAAAGCCGTTTTTTTCAAACGTGGCTAAAATCGTTCTCGTTAAGATTTCTACCCCAACAATTAATGCCTCACGGTCAAACGCCATCTTGGGATGGTGAAGACCCGGTGACAGGCTGCAGCCCAAGCCAAGCATGGTTGCTTTCACGTCCGGACGCTTGACAGAATAAAAGTGGAAGTCCTCACCACCCGGTGTCACACTTGGCGGCAGTAAATTTTCTTTCCCCAACACTTCCTTTATCGCACCGGCCATAATATCTTTTGCTTCCTCATTTACCTCGGCAGCGACAACGTTCGACTCATATGTAAAATCGATGTCGACTTGATATAACTCCGCCACGGCGGAAATCACCTGCTCGACCTGTTTCGCCAACTGATCCATCGTCTGATTAGACTGGGCACGGAGATCTAGGCTGAATTGGGCTGACCCTGGAATAATATTGCTGTTTTCACCGCCGGCAATCAGCTTTGTCATCTTGACCGAATAAGGGACGATGGGATTCAAGTGAATGGCGTTCAATTGCTGAACAATTGCCGCGGCCACTTCTATCGCATTTGTGCTCATGTGTGGACGGCCACCGTGGCCATCTTCGCCGTTGATTTTCCCCGAAACAAACCGGCCGGCCCCATGGACAATCGCAGGTGCTGCTTTGCCGTTTGCCACTTCGACTTCCGGACGCAAATGGACGCCGTACAGATAATCGACATCATCAATCACCTTTTTTTCTACCATCCGTAAGGCACCGTTTCCTTTTTCTTCTGCCGGTTGAAAAATAAATCGAACTTTCCCCGGCAGTTTCACGTTCAGTTTTTTCAAAGTCATGAACACACCTAATGCCAATGTCATATGGGCATCGTGTCCGCAGGAATGATTGGCCTTCCAGGTGCCATCCACTTCCTGCCACAGGGCATCCATATCCGACCTCAGTCCCACCGTTAGCGGCCCGTTACCAAGTTCCGCCACCACCCCCGGACAATCCTCAAACGTTCTTACTTCATCAGCCTCCCATTCCTCAAGCAGGCTGGCGATGTACTTCGTGGTGTTTATCTCCTTCCAGCTCACCTCCGGATGCTGATGGAGGTAATCAAAAATGTCAAAGAGTTGTGATTTAAGATTGCTGACGGCCAAAGTTTCATTCATGATTTAAAAAATCTCCTTTGTTACTAGGCAGTTTCCTACCCGTTCATTTCGAAAAACTTACCTGCTCCACTGTATATTTTTCCAAAGCAGCCTGATTGATGTCATAGCCGATTCCAGGCTTTTTGGACACTTCGATGTTCCCTTGGGCATCCATTTCAATCCACGGCTCGATGATGTCCTGCTCCCAATAACGTGCAGATGGTGCGGTATCGCCCGGGATGGTAAAGTTATCTAGAGTGGTGATCGCAACGTTATGCGCGCGGCCGATTCCCGACTCGAGCATGCCACCGCACCAGACTGGAATATTATTTTCCTTACAAAGATTATGAATTTTGATCGCTTCTGTGATGCCACCTACTCGCCCAATTTTGATATTAATGACTTTGCAGCTGCCAAGTTCAATCGCTTTCCTTGCGTCTTCCACTGAGTGAATGCTTTCATCGAGACAGATCCGTGTCTGAACTGCCGCTTGCAGTTTCGCATGGTCGATAATATCGTCATGGGCTAGCGGCTGTTCAATCATGATAAGCCCAAGGCTGTCCATCTGCTTAAACAGTTCACGATCATCCAGGGTATAGGCCGAATTGGCATCGGCCATCATCGGAATATCGCCGAATTGCTCGCGGACGGCCTGAAGCATCTCGATGTCCTTCCCAGGCTTGATTTTGATTTTAATTTTTTGAAAGCCTTGCTCGAGATGCTTGCCAACTGTGGCAACGAGTGCTTCCTTTGTTTCCTGGATCCCAATGCTGACGCCGACGGAAATCTTGTCTTTTGTGCCGCCGATTACCTCGGCAAGCGGCTTGCCCTGCCGCTTGGCATAAAGGTCCCAGATCGCACCTTCCAATGCCGATTTCGCCATATTATTGCGACGCACCTGTTTGAACAGATCACTCACTTCTTTGGGATGGCTGATTTCCCCGCCTTGATACAGGAACGGGATCAGGAAGTCTTTCATAATATGCCAGGCGGTTTGAACTGTTTCTTCATTATAAAATGGATTGGAGTTGACGACGCATTCTCCGTAGCCGACTTGGCCTGCCTCATCATACACTTCTGTAATAATGAACTCCCGGTCCGTCTGTGTTCCGAAGCTGGTTTGAAACGGGAATTTCAAATCCATCTTCAATTTTCGAAGAACCACTTTTTCAATCCTCATCTATTTGTTTCCTCCCTCTGCTATAAAAATATTTGTTGGTTGATCTGAATATGTCCTTTAAAACAAATGACACGCGACGGCGTGGTCGGCGGAGACCCGTTTCTTGACTGGGACTTCCCGTTTGCAGATGTCGGTGGCATGCGGGCATCGTGTGTGGAACACACAACCGGATGGGGGGTTGAGCGGCGATGGAACCTCTCCACTTAGCTTAATCCGATCGCGCTTCACCGTTGGATTTGGCACTGGCACCGCTGACAATAGTGCCTTTGTATACGGATGCAGCGGATTGGCATATAGCTCATCCGTCGGAGACTCTTCCACCAATTGCCCCAAGTACATGACCCCGATACGGTCGGAAATATGCCGGACCACACTTAAATCATGGGAAATAAACAAATAGGATAAATGGAATTCATCCTGTATTTCCTCTAGGAGGTTCAACACCTGGGACTGGATCGAAACATCCAGTGCCGAGACCGGTTCATCACAAATAATCAGCTTTGGATTCACCATTAACGCCCGCGCCAACCCGATCCGCTGCCGCTGCCCACCAGAAAACTCATGCGGATAACGGTAATATTGCTCAGACTGGAACCCGACCCGGTTCAGCATGTCCATCACTCGCTCCATCCGCTCTTTTTTATCGCCGATTCGGTGGATTTTCAGCGTCTCCTCTAAAATATGGCCGATTCGTTTTCTCGGGTTTAATGAGGAATACGGATCCTGGAAGACCATTTGCAAATCCTTACGCATGTTATGGAGCTCCTTACCCTTCAGCGAGTAAAGGTCCTTCCCCTGATAAATCCCTTCGCCGCTAGTCGGTTCAAGTAGGCGCATCACGGTCCGGCCGGTTGTACTCTTTCCGCAGCCGGATTCGCCAACGAGGCCGTACGTTTCACCGGCATTGATTTCAAAGGACACATTGTTTACCGCCTTGACTTGACCCGTCACCCTGCCCAAAGAGTTTGTGACCGGGAAAAATTTTTTCAAATTCTTCACATGTAAGAGCGGAGTTTCCTTATTAGCTGCTAATACCGACATAGCGATCCTCCCCTGCTTTCATTACATCTTGATAGTTCCAGCATCTGACCTTATGGCCGCTCACTTCTTCCTTCAATTCCGGCATTTCCGCCCGGCATTTGTCCGTTGCGAATTCGCAGCGGGGCGCAAAGCGGCAGCCCTTTGGAACCTGATGCAGGGTTGGAACCTTCCCTTCGATGACATGAAGTTTCCCCAAACGGTCTCCGGTCAGCTGTGGAATTGATTTTAATAATCCGAGGGTATAGGGATGAAACGGTGATTGGAATAAAGTCTCTACATCCGCCTCTTCAATGACTTGGCCCAAATACATGACGACCACTCTCGTACAAACCTCGGCGACAACGCCCAAATCATGGGTAATCATGATCGTGCCCATGTTGTATTCCTCTTTCAATTCATTAATCAAATCCAGAATTTGCGCCTGCGTTGTTACGTCAAGAGCCGTTGTTGGTTCATCGGCAATCAACAGCCGCGGCTGGCAGGACAGGGCCATTGCAATCATTACCCGCTGCCGCATCCCGCCGGAAAGCTCATGAGGATATTCGTGAACCCGTTTTTCCGGGGACGGAATCCCTGTTAAGCGCAGCATTTCCACGGCTTTTTCATAGGCCTCTTTTTTATTGCAGTTTTGGTGAAGAATGATGGATTCGGCGATTTGGTTACCGACGGTGTAAACTGGATTTAACGAGCTCATCGGATCCTGGAAAATCATCGAAATATCATTGCCGCGAATGTCCCGCATTTCTTTTAACGAAAAATGCAAAAGGTTCTTGCCTTGATAAAGTATTTCACCATCATACCGGGTCGAGGATTCATCCAGTAGCCTTAGGATCGATTCCGCGCTGACACTTTTGCCGCAGCCGGATTCACCAACGACACCCAACGTTTCACCCGCATGGACCGTAAAGGATACGCCGTCAACGGCCGTCACCTCACCGCGCTCGGTGCGAAAAACCGTCTTTAACTCCTTTACTTCCAATAGTTTTTCTTGCATTCCATCCGCCCTCCTTTCACATGTTATTTCTTCGCCTTATTATTATGAGGGTCCAGCAAGTCGCGCAGGCCGTCGCCAAACAGGTTAAGACCAAGCACCGTCAGCATGATGGCAATCCCCGGGAATACTGTCATCCACCAGGCATTAAAGATAACCATTTTCCCGTCATACAAGAGATTCCCCCAGCTTGGCGCCGGTGCCGGGATTCCAGCACCCAAGAAACTTAACGCCGCTTCCGTGATAATCGAATCCGCAAAGATAAATGTGGCCTGGACGACAAGCGGTGAAATCACATTGGGTGCGATGTTTGACCAGATAATTCTCGTGGCACCGGCCCCCTGCGACTTCAGAGCTTCAATATAAGTTTGTTCTTTTACCACAAGGGCAGAAGAACGAACGGTTCTTGCTACATAAGGTGTAAAGACAATTCCTAACGCAATAATGACGTTTTCTACCCGCGGCCCTAGCGCAGCCATAATCGCAATCGCCAGCAAGATGGCTGGGAAAGCCATCAGCCCGTCACAGAGGCGCATCAACAGATTATCCAATGACCGGAAATAAGCAGCATAAAGCCCGATGACCATTCCGGCAAGCGAGGTGATTAACGCTACTGCAAAACCGACCCCGACCGAAACCTTGGCACCGTGAACAACACGGCTGAATAAATCACGTCCATAATTGTCCGTTCCAAATAGATATTCCGAGCTTGGCGCGAGCAGCCTCTCTTTGGCATTTAACTCATACGGATCTTGGGAAGTCAGGAACGGACCAACCACGGTGAACAAGACTATGAAGAGAATGATGATACTTCCAGTGAGGGCTAATTTATTGGAAAAAAATCGCCGAAACAATAATTCCCGCCGCTCTTTCTTTATAAGGTGTTTAACGTCGGTTAATTCTATTTTTTCGGTGACAGGTGTTGTCTGCATCATTAGCGCCTCCTTTCTATTTCCTGCTTAAACGGACGCGTGGATCGATTACGCCGTATAGTAAGTCTATGATTAGATTAATGGTCACATAGCTGATCGCTACCAGCAAAATCGTCCCCTGGATCACCGCGAAGTCACGGCGTTCGACGGAATTGACGACGAGCTGCCCGATTCCCGGAATGTTAAAGACCGTTTCCACGACTGCCGCACCGGCAACCAGTGTGCCAAATGTCTGCCCGATGATGGTTAATATCGGAATAAAAGCATTACGCAATGCGTGTTTGTAGACAATCATTCTTTCTTTAACCCCTTTTGAGCGGGCTGTTTTAATAAAGTTGGCATTTAAAATATCGAGCATCGAAGACCGTGTCATTCTTGCAATCAGTGCAGCCTGCATCATCCCTAAGGCAATTGCAGGTAAAATCAGATATTTGATATGGAGACCAAGTCCCTCACTTAATGGCTTATACCCTGCCACTGGCAGCCAGCGCAAATGAACGGCAAACAATAAGATTAAAAACAATCCAAGCAAAAAGCTTGGCACGGAAATCCCGATAAGCGAAAAGCCCATAAATGACTGATCGACAACCGAACCACGTTTTCTCGCCGCGATAACGCCAAGCGGGATGGCCAAAACAATCGCAAATACTTGGGCCAGAACCGCTAAAGAGAACGTCGGACCTAAATGGGAAATAAAGGCATGGAGAACAGACTCACTCATAAAGAAGGAATAGCCTAAGTCCCCTTGCAGAACGCCAGCAAACCAACTAAAGAATTGTTGATAGAGCGGGAGGTTTAGGCCGAGCTGATCACGCAGCTCGGCGACCTCTTTGGGACTGGCGTCCGGGCCCAGCATTACGGATGCCGGGTCTCCGGGTGTCATATGGATAATCAGAAACACGATAACGGCTACAACCAATAATACAGGTATCAACGATAATAACCGTTTTAAAATATATCCTTTCAAAGCGTTTCACCACTCCCTGTAAGACCTAGGTTACTTTTGTTTTTCAACATTCCAAAGGATGATTCCTTGCAGGAAGCCCATGTCCTTGATGTTGGAACGAGTTGTTGTAATGGTTGTTTTATTACCAAATTTAATGATTGGCAGATAGTCATAAAATTCTCCTTGAAGCTCAGCAAAATATTTTTTTGCCTCGTCTTGTGAAGTTGCTGTGTTAATCTTTTCTAACAGTTCATCCATTTTCGGATCATTGGTCCAGCCTGGCCATTGGTTGGCAGAATCCAGGAACACATACTTCGCAGGAGTCGGCTCGGTTGGGAACCCGGTAACAAACATATCATAGGCACTTTCATCGCCGCGCTTTTGTAGAAGGGTTGGCCAATCGTACACATCGAGCTTCACCTTCATGCCGATTTTTTCAAGTTGCTGCTGGACAACCACCGCAGCATTGTAATGGTCTTCATAGTCCCTGCTTGCCAAAATCACAATTTCCTCACCGTTATAACCTGCTTCTTTTAATAGCTGCTTCGCCTTTTCTACATCATGCTGGTTATAAAGCTTCTTTCCGGCTTCGCTGTACCAGTCCACTTGGTCCTTGATCATGAGGCCGTGTTCCAGCTGATAGAATTTGTCATTTGAGAAGGAAGCCATCAAGATTTCCTCTTCGTCAAGAGCTGCATTAATAGCCTGACGCGCTTTCACATCTTTAAAGAATCCGGCCTTCTTGTTGAACACCACACCGTTAAAACCGTTGTGGTCGACATGGTTTTTGACATCCGGGTTGGATTCTAATTGCTCGGCATTATCAAACGGAATCGCGTTGGCAATGTCATACTCTCCGGTTTGGATCCCTGCCAGACGAGTGGAGGCATCCGTGACAAACTGGAAGTAAATCGAGTCAACCAGTGCTTCTTTTTTACCAGCTAAACCGCTGCTTTTCGTTTCAAGAGATTGATAGCCATCGAATCTTTCTAATTTAACATACTGGTCAGTCTTCCATTCAACGAACTTATAAGGACCTGTTCCAATAAACTCAGTCAAACCCTTTTCATTGACAGAGTCATTGACTTCCTTCGGTGTGATAATGGCGGCTTGTCCAGGGTCAGCAAGCATTCCCAGTGCGGTTGCAAGCGGGCTCGGCATGTCAAGGACGACCGTATCATCACCTTCGCCAGTAAAAGTAGCTTCAGAGAAGTAAGATTTGCCAAGTGGCGTTACGTCCTTCCAGCGATTCATGGAGGCCACGACATCATCAACTGTCATTTCGTTGCCGTTGTGGAATTTAACTCCTTTTCTTAGTTTGAAGGTAATCTTCTTGCCATCCTCACTGACTTCATAAGATTCGGCGAGCATTGGCTCCACTTCGAAATTCTGATTAAAGGTAACAAGAGATTCATAGACATGTCTGGTAATGTCACGGGTTGCAACAGCTGTTGATAACAGCGGATCAAGTGTTGGCGGCTGAGCATTATAGGCTACCTGGAGTTCTCCACCCTTTACCTTTTCTCCACTTTCGGCTTCCGATTTCTTTGATCCTGTTTCCTCGGCTGCAGAACAACCGATCATGGAGAACGCCAGGATCAACATTAAAACTAGCAAACTAATTTTCTTCATTTCTCTTTCCCCCTTATATCATGATTGGACTTTCATTTTTTGAAGCGAAGCCTTCAGCTTCCAAACAGAATTGAAAGTTTATACTTCCTTTTTTCAAAAAATGAAGTTTATACTTTTTTAAAAATTTATCATATATTCTGTCTTTTCACAATAGTCTATCTTTAATTTGTGTAAGTAAAATTTTATATTGTCAATTCCACTGTCATCTGCTAATGTAAAAGCATATGCTTCATTTTAAAGCTAAAGAAGTATAGACTTCAAATAGATATATTGATATGGAATTTGGGAGTTGTTGTGCAGGTGACAAACTTCATTGAAAAAATTAAAGAAAACTACCCGTCCTTTTCTTCTGGGCATAAGAAGGTTGGAAAATATGTGATGGATCACCCCCAGTCAGTCGCGATGAATTCCGCAAGCCATTTGGGTCAGGAAGCAGGGGTCAGTGAAACAACAGTGATTCGTTTCTGTTATGCACTTGGTTATAGTGGTTACAGTGAATTGCAGAATGAGGTACGGAAGCATCTTATTTTTCAAAAGAGCAGTATCCAGGAGTATCTAGCCGACAAAGAGGGCAATGACCCTCATCCCACCTTTTTTGTGCGCAGCCTACAGCGGGATATGGCCAATATCCAGACATTGATGGAGAAAATCAATATGGATGACATTCACTTGGCTGCCAGGAAAATTTATGATTCTACTAACATTTTAGTAACCGGGGTGCGGACCTCATTTGCTGTTGCCCATTGGTTATCCTTCACACTAAATATCATTAAGGGCCACTCCCATTTGGTCCAGCCAGGGATCGATGATATTAATTATTTATTGACGACCGTTGACAGCCAAAGTGTCTTTATTGCGATTTCGTTTCACCGCTATTCATCGATGACACTAGAGCTGGCGGAGCTGGCGAAAAAGCAGGGGGCATTTGTGATTGGCATTACTGATTCGCCTTTATCGCCACTGCGGGAGCTTTCCGATATTCTGATTCCGCTCAATTTATCTACCACTTCAACGATTGATTCTGCACCGGCCGTCTTTTCGCTTGTTAACGCGATAGTAGCGGGCGTCACCGTAATTGATAAAGAAAGCATCGAAAAACGCCGGGAAGCCTACGAAAACTTTTATCCCGGTAAATTCCTTGTTTAATAAGGGATGGTGTCTATAAGATAAATAAATATCGAAGTGACTTTATTTTTGCGAAAGTAGGGATATAGTACCGATGAAATGTGTAACGAGCGTGGAGGGATGGTCCCAAGTCTTATTCTTTGAAGGCAAGTCAATTTAATAAAACTCACAGGGTCGAGTAAGATGATGGGATTTTCCGAGGAGAAACAATCCATCGGTGAGTACAACTTTGCGACATGCAGAATATTACGGTATGCAAGACACATTTAATGACCTTTACTAGAGAAGTATCAGCTTCATCAACAATTTCCTTTTGGAAAGGTGTTTCCAGTTTTTGTAGAATTGTTACTCTAATTTGTAGAATAAGTTTCATTTTTGTAGAAAAATCTTTTCAATTGTAGAATTCCTCGTAAATTTTGTAGAATTGTCTCCAATATTAACTTTTACCACCTTGATAGCGAAAACCTAAAAAGACAGTTACCCTTTTTAACAACCGCGTGCTGTATGCACACCGAAAATCAAAACAAGTATCCTCGCTACGGTCATTAAAAAAGATGGAAAGAGTAGTTGTTCCTACTCTCTCCATCTTACGTTATTCGTTAATTCTTCCCTTTTCCTTTTCCCGCTGCCACATTAAAGGTCATTACGGTAAGAGCCTCCGTGTAATGGGGCAATAATCCTTCGTTATACTTGTCCTTTGCTTCAACGACAATGATATAGTTCCCAGGATTTTTTGCCGTCCAGGTCACTGTATCGCTGGCCCCATACTCTTGGAAGAAGACCATATCACCCTTTTTATCAAGAATAGTGAAGCGATACTCAGGCGTTCTGCTTCCTTCTGAAGTGGCAATAAACTGGCTAGGTTCTTTAAACACCTGGGTACCGGATGTCGCTGTTTTTACTGTTACTGTTGTTACTCTTTCGTCTTTTACTTTTACCTCGGCTGCCGGACTAACATTCCCCGCGGCATCAACAGCCGTTAGGACAATCGTTGAACCGACTGTTTGCTTTGCCATCGAAAGCGCAAATGCACCGCTAAAGTTGGCGGCACCCTTGCCAATTTCTTTGCCATTCACAGTTGCCGTAACCGTTGCTCCTGCTTCTGCCGTACCCGTAATGACAACATCGTTATCGTTGACAGGGTTTACTACCGGAACTGCCGGTGGCGTTACATCGCTTACGGTTATTTCTGTTGGGTTGCTTACATTACCGGCTTGGTCCGTAGCTGTTACGGCAATTTTCGTAGTCGCTGCTTGCTTGGCAATGGTAATCGTATAGGTACCGTCCTCATTCACAGTTGCCGTACCAATCCTATCACCGTTAACTTTCGCTGTTACCGTCGAACCATCCTCCGCCGTTCCGGTGATGGTTTCGTCCGCATCTGTTACACCATGTACCACCGGTGCATCTGGTGCCGTCGTATCAAAGCCAACGAGTTCCCTCGTGTCTCTCACACGGATCCGCGTACCTTGCGCAAATGCGCCGGATAAACCAACGGCTTCTAAGGTATCACCGGTTTTCAGAACCGGTACCGGAACATGGCTTTGGTTCACAATGTACCCATCTGTAAACACTAATACATCTCCCGATCCATCATTGATGACATAGGAATGATCATCAAATTTGGATACGACTTTTCCTTTTACTTTTACAAGGAGGCCTTGGTTGGCCGCAGATGTCGCATCACCGGTTGGGACAGCCTTTGGCTCGAGCGGGTCACCTGTGCCGATTTTTATAACATCCTTCGCAAAATTGGTAAATTCAAGCTCCAGATTGTTGTCAAACATCTTAATATGACCGTACACACGAACCTTGTCGCCTGGTTTCAAGGAGCCCTCCGGAACTTCCTGGAACGCCATGATTCCGCCGGTTTCATCCTGAAGGTTGAAGGCATCGAAGAAGACGCCGGCACCTGTAGTCACTGTTCCTTCTACGACAACATCGGTCGCTTCAGCCATTTTTCGGGCATCGCCAATCTTGCTGACCTTTGTTTCACGATGGGCCAGCCAGTTGACCGCATTTAGCGACATCTCATCGTTGCCTTTCGGCTCGTAAGACTCGTCCATTTGCTTATCATTGAAAATATTCATCCCGGAAACAATGATACGGCCATTGTCGCCGATTTCCTCTGAAGCGATCAATGGAATCGCTGAACCGCCCGTTTCATCGGAAACCGCATCATAGGTGTAGCCGCCCTTGATGTTACCTTGGTAGGTCGTGTCATTTCCTTTTGCTAAAATCGTTACCTTGCCAGCTTCCGTTAACGGCTGATTGTCAGCGCCTGACAAACTTGTGCCGCTATAGTAATCGACAAACGAGACGCGGTCGGTGATATAGTTGGACACTAATCCCGGGTGAACCCTAACGGCATACGGGCTTACCTTTGGATCACTCCAGAAGTTACCGTCCTTGCTGTCATCGAATACGCCGTCGTTGCCCATCCAGATAGCCGAACCGATATCCGTTAATAATGCGTTATTAATCGTCGGATTCGTACTGTTATTGCTCTTTCCGGCCATTAACAGTGAGCCGCCGTTTTTCACAAACTTCGCCACCGCTGCCCGCTCATCTGCAGAAAGGGCTGTTCGCGCATGTGTTAACACGAGAACTTTTACATTGCTTAATGCATCATCTGTCAGGGCTGTTTTATTTTCCACAACCGTGTAGCCTTCTTTTTGCAGCATGAGGGTGAAGGCTTTTAAGTTATCTTTGTACGTGCCGCTGTCAGCGCTCGTGTTTTCGTTGCCGTGGGCGGCATCGATGACGACTTTCACCCCGAGCGGTTCTTTAATTTTTACAGGTAATGTAAAGGACACATCCCCAAGATCAAGTCCATCTAAGGAAGTTGCCACTGCCATCAGTTTATGGTCGCCGTTTATTGGGCTGTCCCATGTAGTTGTCGCTGTCGCAGAGCTCTTCGTTAAGATCGATGAAATCGTGTCTGATCCGATCAGATTCTCTTGGTTCACTTCATCAACATAGAAGTCTACTTTTACGTTTTTCACGACTTGTGTTCCGTTGTTGGCTACCGTTGCATTTAACGTCGCCGGGTTGCCGCCAATGATCACGCTGCCGTCAATATCGATGCTGTTGACTTTGACGTCAACCGCTTCCTCTTTTGACCAGATCGGTGAAGAGTAAATGCGTTCGCCGTCCATTTGCGTTACCTTGACGACAAACCATTGTTGACCGCCAGTAACGGTGTAGGATGGTGACCATTCGAACTCTTTTGCCATAGGTGTAATCGAATCAACAACCTTGTTGCCGTTTGTGATCAGTTCCACTTTCGCGATGCGGTCATCGGATTGATAGCTTGTTGGCAAATAACTATAGTCGCTGTTGTTATGGGCTTCCGCGACCGTGTCACTGCCGTTGACGGTGAACTTCAGGCTCTTGCTGTCTACCGTTGAACCCATATAGTAGCCATTGGCCTTTACATCCAACGTGAAGTTTGGATCTTCTTCCATGTACACACGCATATTGCGCATCGAGTGAAGCAAGGATGCCTGCGATAGGTCGTCCGCTACGATGACGGTACGCGCATTTACTTGACCCCATGTTCCTTCATGATTGTCTTCGCCATACGTCGGTGCCACATGCCAGCCTAAATCCAATGCGGAAAAATATTTCCCCTCAGCATTGGCATAGCCATAGTGGCCGGAGCCATTTCCTACTTCTAACATCGTAAATAACTTATCGACGTCTTTGTTGTAAGGCTTAAAGTTGTTAAACGCATTCGCCGACATATCCGGGTGGTTAAATTGACCGACGATGTCATCGTACGTCATCACCCATGCATAGTACTGGTTTAAATCCTGGTATTGTTTGCCGTTAATGTTCCGGTCGATAAAGTTGTCGGAACCGAAGATATTGGAATGGCCCCACGTCGTTGAGGTCATTTCAAAGGCCGGGAACACGACATAATCATCTTTTGTATATTGGGCTGCCAGGTCTTTGGTTAACTGCCATTGCGATCCGCCGGTCCGTTCCTGCATCCCATCACGAACCACCGTGTCCGTTCCTAATTTTTCAGGATCGATATCATGGGAGTGATCGGAAAAAGCAAACCAATCATAATGATGGGCTTTTCCTGCTTTTAGGGCATCCTCAGGTGTGCCTGCGCCATCATGAGAAATATTCGTGTGGTTATGGGTTGTCCCGCGGTAATGCTGGCCGCCGGTAAAACGTGGAACCACTTCGAATGTCCATTCTTTTTCGGTCAGATTGCCTTTTACGTCTTTGGCTGCGACCTTGACCGTGTGTGTGCCAAGTGCAAGGTCGGTTTTAGGTGTGTATTTTACCTGTGTTTTGCTGATCGTTGCCTCTGGCGCTGTTAGCTCCTTGCCATCAAGCCACAAGTGAACGGTCGTTTCGTCCACACCGCTTGGGTCGTTAAGTAAGGCCGTAATTTCCGGTGTCGGGCTTTCTACCTTTGTCGTATTCTGCGGTGTTTCGCCGCTGATTTCCGGTCCAAATGTGTCCTCGATTAGCGTAACGGCATATGGAGATTCGCTCGTACCTGCCGATTGTGTCTTTGTTCCTGCTTTTGCTTCGATATAATAGTCGAAGCCGTTCTGCGGTACGTTTGCTGCCGCTAGTTTTGCTGTGTAGCGGCCGTCGCCGCCACCCCCCATTGGCAATGCCGTATAGTCAGTGGTGTCTTTTGCTCGGTAATAAAGAATGACCGATTCGGCACCGTCTGCATGGGCTTCAAATTCCACATCTGTCCCTTTAAACACTTCTTTTAATTCTGTATGGGTGATGCCAAGAATCGGGGCGATGTCTTTGACATCACGTGGGTATACCTGGTACCCGTTTGTTGCCGATGCATTTGTTGTATATTGCCCTAATACTCCTGTCACCGTATAACTTTTTCCAGTCATAAGATCGGTGTCAGGCTTAATGCCCGTAGCTCCCATGACTCTTAGGGTCGTCGCTTTGTTATTTTCATCGACAAACGTAACGTTGTAGTTGGCCCCGGAAGCGGCCACTGCCGAAACTTTTCCCGTAACGGTGATGAGGCTTCCCTCGGCCGGTTCTGCCGTAGCATAGGTGTTTAGATCAAGGATGGTCATGCTTTTGGCTGCTGGAATGGCGTTGCCTTCACTTATTTTTTCAATAGAGGTCGGTTCGAATTCAGTTAAGCCATTATACACTAACACTTTCCCTGTAATCCGTAATTTGTCGCCTTTCGTCACCTTAAAGGCGGTCTCTAGTGAAGTCGCAAAGATATTGATCCCAGCTGTCTCATCTTGGAGATAGAAGTTTTGTTTTTGCGTGCCAAGAATCTGATTATCGACCGTTGCTACCCCTTCAATGGTAAAAAACTTATTGAGGTTGACTGGTTGACCCTTCGCATCTGAGGCTCGAACGTCTTCAAGTTTGGAAATCGCGGTTGTATCGGCCTTTGTCACGGATACTGGGACGCTTTCCAACATCATCCCCTTCGCAGAGGTTGTCATCTGAGTGACATAAACGGTATTTGGTGGGTTGTCGTTAATGGTTAGTTGAAAATCTCCTGCAGTTCCTGCGATGATGTCGGCTGCATTTACTTTTTCCGCCTTGGTGGCTGTATCATTTGGATACACATTGATGATCGCATTTGCTGCGGCGGTACCTGCCCCGCCAATTAATGTCCCCACACCATCGGCGATCACGTAGCTTAACTTTTCCTGTGCCACAGACGCACTTGGCTGGGCTACATTGATTTGGATGGCCGCACTTTCATCCAGGTCCGTCTGTGTCGCTGCGACGAAAACGGAGGACAGTGCTTTTGTGGAAGTGAAGTCGGCCGTGAACGAACCGTCGGCTGATGCTGTTGTTGTTGCCAGCGCCTCTCCCTTAGAAACGGTTTCATATATAGTGATTGTTGACCCATTTTCTGCTGCTTCAGGTTGCCCTGTGACTTTAACCGAAGTGCCGTCTTGGATCACTTGAATGTTTGTGCCTTTTGGCTGCAAGCTTGTTACCGGAACCATCGGGGCTTCCGTTGGGCTTGCTGTGTTTCTTGGTGCTGCAACTGGCCCTGTGTAGAAGTCCGCCGCGTTATCATCGCTATCCCAGGCGTTGCCCTTGCCCGGAGCCGGGTCTACGTTAGCGTACGGCCGGCGTTGGACGCTTGTGGTATTAGACGGTGCTTTAGCTTTACCGCTGCCTTCAAAGGCATCTGCTGCACCTAAGCCTACAAAATCAATTGTATCTTCCGGCTTCTGGCCTGTAGCCGCAGTAGTTTTATCTTTAAATAAGGCTACTTTTGCATCAGTTCCAGACATAGCGGTGGACCCTTTTGCATCTGCCTCTGGAATGTCTACACCAGTTGAACCGCCGCCTTCAGAAATGAGGTAGTAGCCATGTGCCTTAATTGTCCCGTTTAGTGGGGTCACTGACCATGTTGTGCCTGCTTTAGAAGCATACTGAACAGACCAGCCATCTAGGACAACATCTTCTTCTGTCGGGTTGTATAACTCGATAAAATCCTTATTGTATGGAGCGTCTTTATTGCCTCCCCCGCCGAAGTACTGAGAAATGACGATATGATCGGCCTGTTCCGCAAATACTCTGCCAATGAGACTGCTTGGCAAAAACGTGCTGATCAATAGGAGTGCGGCTAAAAACGTGCTTGTCCAGCGCTTAAACTTCCACCTTTTCCCTTTCATTCTTCCTCCTCCTTTTTTCACAAGAAATGGTATAGCGTTACTCGTCACCATTTCGTATGGAAACTATTTCAAAGTACCAAACCATGCCAATAAGGCGGTGTGAGCAGAGCCAAGATACTACTAACCTTAAGCTGAAATTTATCTTTCCCACGTTCCTTGTCTATACTGTTTACCTTTTGCGGCGCTCCGCCCCTTTTCCATTCAACCCTCGTGCCAAACTCCTCTCTTTCTTATAAAAATTTAAATTGCTCTATTATTCTACAAAATTTTCAGAATAAAAGATATACCGTTTCAAAATGGTTAATAAAAAAGTTTTTCCATGTATACAAACGCTTTCGGGGTATGTTTATATTAAGTCAAAAGCTATTTTACTAGGAGGGTAATCGTGATCTTGATGTACGACAAAATTCGAAGGTTCCGGCCATTATTCTTGGTTTTTCTCGTTGCTCTTTGTCTTTATCCTCAACATACTTCGGCACATGCCTACAGTGCTAGTTATACAACCATCAAAATGGAAGAGAAAAAGACAGAAATCGTCTTTACGCTTGATACCTTATCGATTTTTGAATTACTGCCCAAAATCGATGCCAACAAAAACTGGGTGCTCGAAAAGTCTGAAATCAAAAAGGAGCGCCATCATCTGGAGGAATTGATCACCGAGGGCCTTACCCTTGATGTGGATAACAAAGAGCAGACACCTGTCGTTAAAAAAATGGAGCTGGTCAAAAAGGAAAACAAAGAATTCCTTTCTGTTGATATGACCTTTCCGTCGGTTGCTCCTGGAGAGACCGTTGTCTTTACTGATGGCTTTTATTTCAATGACACGGGCACCAACTATGTGAACTTGATTTCGGCTTCGTATCGGGGCGAAACGAGTGAGGCAGTGCTGCAGGGGTCGGAGCGAACATGGACGATGCTGGTAACGGAAGTGCAGCAAGAACAGGGCTCGGGGTTGGGCGCTGGGTCTGCTATGCAGCCTGATGAGGACGGAGCGGCCGTGCAACCTGCCGAAACATCGTCCACTTCTTCATGGTTTTCCTTTTTCAAACTGGGCATGCTACATATCTTGACCGGGTATGATCATTTGTTGTTTCTGTTTGCCCTGCTGCTGCGCAAGCAAACCTTTAAACAATACGCGGCGATTGTGACCTCCTTTACGTTAGCCCATAGCATCACACTTAGCTTGGCGGTATTGGGTGTGGTCACCCTGCCTTCCCGGTTTGTCGAAGCTGTCATTGCTTTCAGTATCTGTTACGTCGCCTTAGAGAATATCTTTCGCAAGGAGATCCGCCATCGCTGGAGTATCACGTTTATGTTCGGCCTCATTCACGGTCTCGGCTTTGCCTCTATTTTAAAAGAAATGGCGATTCCGAAAAGCCATCTCGCCGTTGCCTTAGTGAACTTCAACCTAGGAATCGAAGCCGTACAACTGTCCATCGTGCTGCTGCTGCTCCCATTGCTGGCCTATCTCTTCAAGCTGAAAAGCTCCCGAAAAATCGTCACCTATGGATCCTACGCCATCGTAGCCATGGGCGCCATTTGGCTGGTGCAGCGGGTATTCATGTGATGCAGGGGACGGTTCTAGTTCTATTGCTTCCCCAGCAAAATAAAATTTTCAGGTATTGGGGTCAGAATCTGCACCCATGCTTGGCACATCTGTTGGTTTGGTTCAACTATTAGAATGCAAAAAAGGAGGCAAATAAAATTGCCTCCTTTTTTGCCCAATTATTAATTCGTAGGCTCCCAGATACCTAAACACTCTAGATCATGATCTTTCAGGAAACCTTTTGAAAAAGCACTTATCCCATTTAATGTACAAATAAGTACTGTAGACAATCCCAGAAAATGCGAAACTATTTCTTTTAGGTATAATAATTTTGTATAATTGCTAATTGCCATTAACTCTTTACCTTTTCTCAAGGCATTAACTATTCCAGTTATAAATGAATTTATATTACACTTAACTTCACACGCTATGAATCTCTCAACCTCAAAACAATTGGGGTTAATCCTAAGCCCCTCTTCAAAAAAAACTAGATCTACATTTTTATCACAATCACCATTATTGTACGATGTACGTTCACAAAAGATTTGCCCTTCTTCAAGGGAATTACATTTGGGATTATAGTTATTAATAGGATTCTCTGGCCCTGAAAAACGGATAATTTGTTCAAATAAGGGTCCTCTGAAATCATCCATATATCTCTTTGATAAAACAAAAATTAAAAGTACCTCTCTTAAACTAGCTAATTCACCTTCATCAGGAGTAGTATCTATCATTAAAGAAGCTTCACTTATGGCATTTTCAACTCTATTATTTGGATCTCTAAATTTGTATGTACCTTGAATAGAAAGCATAATCACATACCTATAAAAGGAATTTGTAAGATATTTATTAAAATTTTCTACAATATGATCGCTATTATTAAAGCGAGGATGTTCTTCAGTTCCTTCTAACCTAATCATTTTTTAATCTCCTACATAAGTACGCGATACGGTCGAATAGTTAATGGAGGGTAACCCATCCTTGTCGTTCCACTTTGAATTGCTTCCCTTGCATATGGCCAAAGATTCACAGGAACGTTGTTTTGGACAAAATCATTGTAAATCTCATCAGGGATTACCTGTTTACTTAAAGAGGTATCATACTCTATAACTAATTCTACTTCGATTAGAAATAAAACATTGTCTTTAACTCTTGCAGCAACTTGTACAATACCTAAAGCAAAAAAGGAGTTGTTTTCTTCTAATTTTTTTTCTAACTTAAATTCATGCTCTAGATCAATTTCTATTCTATTGCCATCTTTCATAAGATTAGCAATCTCATTAGGAGCTACAACTGATTCCATATTCAACTTTCTAATATTAACACTATCAATCTCTATATTAGAAACAAACTCTTGATATGAAATAGAATCATCTGGATCAGGTAAATCTATTAATTCTTTGGATTCTGTCATTTTCTTTATCCTCCTTATGCAGCAGTAACACAAGAAGATGGCATTTTGCCACCTATATTAGAGTCCCCATAAAAATCGTTTCTATTGTCATAATTGGTAGATACCTTTTTTGGGTTTGTCCTGGCTATCACGGCAATTTCTTGAGATGATAAAACCAAATTGTATCCCACCTTTTTTATGAATTTCAACAATTTATGGACGGAACCTTCTAAGGTTTCCACTAGTGATAAAAACCAACCATTAAGTTCTTCCACATGTAATTTTTTGTTTAAAGGATAATTTTTTACTTCTTCAAATGGTTCCTTTATTAAATTTAATAATTTTTCAAACCTATCAATATTATTTTGATCTAACGGTTCGCGAATAATGGTTTTAAATAGTTCGTTAAGTAATAGTTTAACTTCCTTCTTAAAGTAGGATTTAAATGCATCATAAACATCTAAAGTTACATCAACAGAAGTATCATTTTGGATTAGCTTTTTTGTAATATTACCAATGCCATCAAGGTGTTTTATACTTTTTTCAACCCATGAGATGTAGCTATACAATTCCAAAACAAGACTATTTCTTTCTTTAAAACTTTTATCTTCAATTTTGTAAGATGTGTATGGAGATTGAACAGAACTATGAAAAAAATCACTATAATTTGACATCTAAATCACCCCAGTTATGTTTATTATGGGTTGGATTTCAACTACTCATACATATGTTTAATTTTTATACCTAGAACTAGAACTATGGCATTAAATGAAATACCCTTTTAATATTGCCGAAAAACATAATAATCAATAAGAATATCTTAGATTATTTACTATAAATTGTAAAAAACTAGAATTGTCACTTTATGGAGGTTTTTTCCTAAAAATGGAGTGAAGCTAACTTTACATTCTTGTGGCATTTCAACGCTTACTAGTAGCTTTTTGTTGAAGTAACTCGGAGGTAGTTGATTAATTTTTACAAGTGCCCTTGAAATTTAGTGGAAGTGGTCGACCACGGCTATTTACTATCGCATACGCTTTAGTTACTGGCGGTTAGCCTTCATTTATTGTCGGATACGCCCTAATTACTGTCGTATAACCTTCGTTTACTGTCGATTACGTATTTCCCTTCGCTCCATAGATGTGGCAAATCACTCTCTATTTCGATAGTGTCTTTTTTCAATAAAATGACCTACTAGGCCAAGCACCACCCCAAACACGATTCCGTTAAAAACGGGATAGTCTAAAAATGGGAGCATCTTTATATAGCGGCAGTCATGCCAAAATAGGCCGAAATCCATGCCAATTACCAGACCAATAAAGAAACCGGTAAGGTACGTTCTTCTTTCAACCTCGTTGCCTGTCAGTTTGTGGTTATTGACCCTCGCTGTGTTAAACGCCTGCCACATCGCAAATCCATAGACAGATGGGTAAAACAGCGCCCAACTGTAATTAACTGGTTGATGGGCAGCGAGAATGTCACCTTTAAAGGAGTTTACCAGAACCAGATTGAGATTGGACTTTAGATTGATCAAGAACTCTAATCCGAGCAGCGTTATTCCCATAAAATAATCCTTGTTATACAACTGTCCAAAACCTGGCAGCACAAGTGACCACAGCATGGCAGCATTTGGAGATTTATATGGACGGCTACTTCTCATGGTGTTCTCTCCCTTATAGTGGAATATTCTTATATCATTTCTTTATAAAAAGGAGAAACTCCTCTCTGTTCACAATTTTTGGTAATTTAGTCCTGCATTCGGAGTATTCAAACGGGGATAATTACCCAGTTATTGGAAAGTGGTGTCAGGCACCAGCAGTAAACTGGAAAAAATAATCGTTACGTATTATATTTAACACTTACATATAATGTGGGTGTTTTTGTAATCTTATTTAACGATTAACTTTGAAAGTAGGTTTGAACGTGATGAATCAAAGCGTTATTTTTTTTGATATTGACGGTACCTTGTTTAACTCCAATAAAGAATTACCCCTATCAACGAAAGAGGCCATTTTTAAATTAAAGGAACAGGGACATGTTGTAGCGATTGCAACGGGACGGGCCCCTTTTATGTTTGCTGATTTGCGTAAAGAATTGGATATTCATACATTTGTCAGTTATAACGGACAATATGTTGTGTTAAATGGCGAAGTAATCTATACCAATCCATTAAATGTCACCTCTTTGCAAAAGTTAACGGAAACAGCGCTTCAAAACGAGCACCCTGTTGTCTTTATGGACCATGAAGATATGAGGGCAAACGTCCCGGAACATACTTACATTAAGGAAAGCATTAAAACGTTAAAAATTGATCGTTTCCCTTCGCACGACCCGCACTACTACAAAGGGCGTGAATTGTATCAAACTCTCCTATTTTGTCCAGAAGGGGAAGAACAGCCATACGAACGGGACTATCATGACTTTGATTTTATTAGGTGGCATCCTGTTTCCGTTGATATCCTTCCAAAGGGCGGATCGAAAGCGAAGGGAATTGAAAAGATCGTACAGAAATTAGCGATTCCTCCCGAACGACACTATGCTTTTGGGGATGGGCTGAATGATATCGAAATGCTCTTAGCTGTAAAAAATAGTGTCGCCATGGGGAATGCGGAAGAAACAGTAAAAGCTTCCGCCAAATATGTGACAAAATCCGTTGATGATGACGGGATTTTCCATGGACTTCGACTGGTTGGCTTGTTATAGCAGCGACTTACCATTTCAATCTGTGCCCACAATAACAAAACATTAAGAAGTCTTTTTCTTAATTGAGTAACCAGTGAATTTTAAAATAGGCGGAGATTTTTCGGTTAGACTGGAGAATAGCGCACGGTTCGGGCTATTTAAGCGGAGGTTTTCCGATTAAGCACAGGTAAGATACCCATTTTTACTTTTTTTGAGTCAATAGTCGGATTCCTTCCGTCTATTTAAGCTATTTTCTGTGCTATTTGATAATTAAGAGAAATTTCTCCGCTTATTTATCGAACCATGCTAATTCTCTCATCTGGGCCCGCTTTTTACATTAGTAGCTAATTTTCCACTAACAGGTAACGTTTCTTGAAGCATTCGTTATCGCATATTGAAGTAAAGGTTTAGTTCAAAAGATGAACCTTTCATTTTGCTCATGTGAAGCAAAAGAACCGTCCCCTGCTTCACCCCATTTCCCACGCTTTCGGCAAATCTTTCTAATTTCTCGGGAAATTCTTCGTGTTTCGCAATTTTTTCGCCAAGACATTAGCAAACTATGGTAAAATTAATAAAAATATGAAGCTATGAGGTGATTTTTACGAGATGAAGAAATCTATTGTCCGCACTGTATCGACAACTGCTGTTTTTTCGACGCTTTTTGCCGGGCCTGCCCTTGCCGATACGTACAAAGTACAAAAGGGTGACAACCTATCGAAAATTGCTTCGAAATATAAGACAAGTGTTAATGAGATTAAAGCCCAGAACGGTTTGAAATCCGATCTAATCTTTGAAAATCAAATTCTGCAAATTTCCACGGGTCCAGCGACCACAACCGTAGAAGCGGTACAGCAAGATACCTATACCGTTGTTAGCGGCGATGCATTGATCAAAATTGCCAACCGTTATAATATTACGGTCGCTGAGCTCCAACAGTGGAATAATCTGACGAGTACCTTGATTTATGTTGGGCAGCAGCTGAAGGTATCTCCGGCAAAGTCTATTACCGTGACAGCGCCGCAGCCTACCATACCGGCACCATCCACAACCGTTCCCACGACACCGGCATCGACTGGTGAATATACCATCAAAAGTGGCGACACCCTGAGCAAAATTGCGGTTCAATTTGGCATGAGTGTTTCACAGCTGAAATCACTAAATAATTTATTGTCCGATTTGATTTATGCCGGGAAAACACTGAAGGTTTCCGGTGTGCAGCAGAACACGCCTGCAGCACCAGTAGTAACGACACCGGCAACACCCGTGCAGCCTTCTGCCGAAACGAGTGAGTATATCATCAAGAGCGGTGATACTCTTGGGAAAATTGCAATGCAATACCAAACGACCGTCCAGAACTTGAAGGCACTTAACAACCTGACTTCCGACATGATTTACGTGGGGCAAAAGCTTACGGTAACGGGCCAGGCCACTACTACAGCACCCGCACCCGGGACTGTTGTTGATTCAAGTAATGTGGTCACTGTAGCAAAGAGCTTAATGGGCATCCCTTATGTTTGGGGCGGCAGCTCTCTCTCCGGCTTTGATTGCAGCGGGTTCATCTATTATGTTGCGAACAAATCCGGTACGAAAATCGGCCGCTATTCGGCAGCTGGGTTCTATGATCGCAGTTATTATGTGGACAACCCTAAGCCTGGCGATCTCGTATTTTTCCAAAATACATATAAGCAAGGAATTTCCCACGTGGGCATCTACCTCGGCGGCGATCAATTTATCCACGCCGACGAGAAGCACGGCATCATGATTTCCAATTTAAAAAGTACCTATTATAGCGCCCATTTCGCTGCATTTAAGCGGTTTTACTAGCATTCGAAAGCCAGTCTTCTATTTTTGAAGATTGGCTTTTTTTATGTTTAAAAGAGTCATTCCCTGTCCATACTTTAGATAGGGAGGGATTATGTGATGAAGGAAAATAGTTTGCTATTATCGGAGTTTGCTAATGAAGACGGGTTTGAGCTTAACAGGTATCTTACGCAGTTGTTTGAGTATTTTTCTACTTTATCTAAAAATGACCAACCCAATTCTGAGCCTACCCCGTGATGTAAAGCGGGCGGCTTTTTTTTGTTAAAAGACTTCCCTCTCCTCTAATCATGGTTTTTTGGGTATAATAGGGGAATATGGATTTTTTGATTTTTGATGACGGACGTACATACATTTTATAGAAATTGGCTGGATAGGCGTTTTTTATTTTTCCAAAAAGAGGGGGTTGCAATCTTGGAGGCGACGGAATTATTGCTTGAATTTTCCGGGGAACTGCGGGAGCTGCTGAGCCCGAATGCGGCGGAGGATGCGAAGCTGGTGCAAAAGGGGCTGATGCTGTACCGGCAGGGGTTGGTGCAGCATGTGGATAGCGGGGAGCATACGGTGACGGCGGTGGTGCAGGATGTGACGCCGGTGAAGGTGCTGCTTGATCTCGACTTTTTGGCGCTCTGTGAGTGCTCGTGCCCGACGGAAGGCTTGTGCCGCCATCAGCTGGCGGTGTTTTTCAGTGCGTATTCGAAGCTAGGCAGTGTGGCGGATTGGGTTTCTTCCTTCCGCGAACCGATTCGCGCGCAAAAAGCGGCGGCTGGCTGGGGGATGCAGACGGCGAAGGATTTGATTAAGGCGAATGGCATTCTGCAGCCGGATTATGGCCGCTGGGTGCATTCGTTTGAGGTGAGTTTTGATACGCTGCTTGCCTCGAAACAGCATACGAGCCCGTATGTGATTCCGGAG
Source organism: Bacillus sp. MM2020_4 (assembly GCF_011250555.1). GTDB lineage: Bacteria > Bacillota > Bacilli > Bacillales > Cytobacillaceae > Neobacillus. Next base: position 37,119 of record NZ_JAANMZ010000017.1, read on the forward strand.
TTGTTTGGGATTTATGAGCGGCGGATTCACGCGAGTGCCCCGGTCGAGCAGGAGTGGCGCTTGCTTTATGAGTTGGTTGCGATTGTGGTGTCGTTTCGGAAGATGGCGGCATTGTCTGAGCGGCTTGGGCATGATGAGGCCTCGGTGAAGCGTGCCTATTTGCATGTGTTCCATCATTTAATGGAAGATGCCGAGGGGTTGGCGGTGAAAATTGGCGTTCAATCGCTGCCGTTTGCGTTTGATGAGTTTATTGAGAAGTTGAAGGACGATGCGTATGCGCTTTTGACGTGTGCGAGCGGCCTTGAGTATGAGCGGATTTATTTATACCGGCTGTTGTGGGTGCACTTTTTCAAAAAGAAGCCGTGGCGTGAGGCGGAATTGGTGAAGATTCAGGCTGGGCTGAAGGGGCTGCAGGATTGGGAGAATCCGCTGCCGTTGATGACGGCCGGGGTTCATTTGAATTTGCTGGTTGGGGACGATGAGAAGGCGCTGAAGTTAATTGGGCTGTTTCGTGCGGAGGAGATTGCGCCGTATCTGGTGTATTGGATTGATTATTTATCGGGCTTGAAGGCGTGGCGCCGGGTCGGGCCGTTAATTGAGTTGTTTTTGCAAAAGGTAAAGCCGTATTTGGAGTTGTTGACCGGGTATCATAGCTGTGCGACGTTTGTACGGAATGCACTGCGGGCGGTGGCGCCGTATTGTGCGGAGGAGGACCGCTTGGATGTGTACGAGCGGGCGTTGCTTGTGATGCTGCCGTATAGCTTTGGGGAGTATGAGTATTTGTTGTTTGAGCGCAAGCAGTATGATCGCTGGGGGGAGCTCCAGGCGTTTGTTGGGTTGGACTTTTATGAGTTGCCGAAGGATCGCTTGAAAGTGGTTGAGAAGGAGCGGCCGGAGGTGCTGCTCGCGATGCTGCACCAGACGGCGCAGCGTGAGATTGACCAGAAGAATCGCGGTAGCTACCGGATGGCGGTGCGGCATTTGAAGAAGCTGCGGACGTTGTATAAGAAGCTGAAGCGCGTCGACGATTGGCACTATTTCTTGGATACCCTGCTGGAACGGACCAAGCGGCTGCGGGCCTTTCAAGAGGAATGCCGTCGGAGTAAATTGATAGAAGGCTGACGTGGAATGGTGCTTCCACGAATGGTGCCTGACACCCTTCGCGGACACCATTCCACCCCAGACGGACAGTTGTTGTGCATAATTTTTATATCTATGGGTTGCGGTTGTTTTTAGCCCTGCCCCCGTTGAAGGAGTACGTTTGATCATGCTGAAAACCAGGTTTATGAAATTACTGACAACTACATTAGGAGATGGTCGTTATCTGCTAACGGCTCAGAATGAACATGGTTCCACTATGAACCCGTCCAGGTGGAAGAACCTTGTTTTTAGCAGCCATGAGGAAAGCTTCTTTGGCACACTTCTGGAAACGGAGACGGTGAACGGGGTTCAAGGCGTAGTGGTGACAGGCTGGCAGCTGGTCTCTCTTTTTGCTAAAGAGTCGTTCAATCGCTTTATCGAGTGGGACTGGAATGATCAATCTGAGATTTGTCTGGCGGCCGCCTTTTCGCTTCATGAAGGTATTCTAGAAAAAGATTGGCTCCCGGATTTTTCGGTTTGGGGGCCCTCTGGTGATTTCCGCTGGAAACTGCCGGAGCGGGTAAAGGATGAATTTGACTCGTCTTTTTGGGAGCAAAAGGTGTTGGATGAGAATGCGGGTCCAGCCGTTAAGGAACTCACTGCCGACGGCGATGAGTCCATTGAATCCTTGGAAAATAACCTTGGCACGACGAAGAGCTACATATCCTCTTTATTTAACAGCGCCCTTGATGCTTATTTAACAAGAAATTCAGCGATGAAGGAACTGTTCGGACCGAAGCTCGATTTGTTGAAAAAGCAAAATATTTCGGGTGTGGAACTGGCTCGTTATTTTGATGAGGAAAGCTGGCTTGAGTGGGTTGGGATTAAAGAAAGCGATACACCCTTTACGATTGGGCTGCGGCTGGATGAACCGGTTGATGGCGAAGGTGCGTGGAGCCTGGATGTATTTTTACGAGGGAAGAAAAATGACGATCACGTTGTTGATGTGGATGGCGCTGGTGCTAGTACCGGAAAGATTCCTGCGAAGTGGCGGCCCTTTTTAGATAAGGTGGGGCGTGAGCGGGAACGCTGGGTTCGGTTGATTCCATGGCTGGGCGGTGAGGATGGCCATTTTAAAACGCATCTTACCGAAGAAGAAGCGTGGATGTTTTTAACGGAGGCCAGTGAGACACTCGTTGCCTTGGATGTTGAAATCCTTCTTCCTTCCTGGTGGCAGGCGATGAAAAATGCCAATTTGAAGGTGAAGGCATCGCTGAAGGGTGGGTCAAGCCACCGCCCATCGTTTGTTGGGCTGCAGGCGATGCTTGATTTCAACTGGCGGTTTTCGATGAATGGTGTCGACTTGTCCGAGGAGGAGTTTGGGCAGCTTGTCGAAGAAAAGCGGCGGCTTGTCTATATTCGTGGTCGTTGGGTGAAGCTCGACCCGCAGTTTATTCGACAAATTCAGGATTTGATGAAGCGTGCCGAAAAGGAAGGCTTGCATGTCCGCGATTTGCTTGAGCAGGAGCTGGTAGATCATGGCGAGTCTGAGGGCGACGAGCTGGAAAATCCGAAGGCGTTTGCGAAAATTCAAATTGAATTGAATCGTCAATGGAAACAGATGATCAAGCAATTGTCGGAAGTGCATGAAATCCCTTTAACGGATGTTCCCTCGGGGCTGAACGGTGAACTCCGCCCCTACCAGCAGCTTGGCATGAGCTGGCTCTGGTTCTTGCGGGAGCACGGCTTTGGCGCCTGCCTCGCCGACGACATGGGCCTCGGCAAAACCGTCCAACTCATCGCTTACCTGCTGAAAGTCAGGGATTCAGTGGTGGTGCCTGACACCGTTGATACTATTAACACGGTGGAGGGTAGTGAAATGGTGCCTGTCACCAATAGCACTACGCGGAAGAGGAAAACTGTTGTTGGAGACGCGGCGGGAGCGGATGCTCCTAAGAAAAAGGTTCCGACGAATGCGGCGTTGATTATCTGTCCGACGTCTGTGCTGGGGAACTGGCAGAAGGAGCTGGAGCGCTTCGCTCCCGAGATGAAAGTATATTTACATTATGGGTCAAACCGCCTAAAGGAGGAGGCTTTTTCTGAGAAAGTGCAAGCTGCCGATGTAGTATTGACGTCTTACGGATTAAGCCACCTCGATTCTGAAGAGTTTCAATCGCTAGTTTGGAGCTCGATCGCGATTGATGAGGCGCAGAACATCAAGAATGCGCAGACAAAGCAATCCAAGGCGGTGCGCAAGTTACGCGGCCGCCATCATATCGCGTTAACGGGCACACCAATGGAAAATCGTCTCTCCGAACTGTGGTCGATTTTTGATTTTACCAATCATGGGTATCTTGGCAGTTTGGGCCAGTTTCAGAAGAAGTTCGTCATTCCGATTGAAAAGAATGAGAAGAAGGAAAAGGTTCAGCAGCTCCAATCGTTGATTCGGCCATTTTTACTGCGCAGGACGAAAAGGGATGAAGAGGTTGCCCTTAATCTCCCTGATAAGCTGGAGCAAAAGGAGTACTGCCCACTTACGGCAGAACAAGCCTCCTTGTATGAGCAGTTGATTCATGACACGTTTGCTGAAATTGAAAAATTGTCGGGCTTTGAACGCAAGGGATTAATTTTACAAATGCTTAGTCGCTTGAAACAATTGTGTAACCACCCCGCCCTCTATTTAAAGGAGCGGGCGGCAGGGCGCGAGCTGTTAGAGCGGTCGAATAAACTGGAGAAGCTTGTTGAGCTGGTGGATGCTGTTCTGGAACAGGGTGAAAGTTGTCTCATCTTCACGCAATATATCGAAATGGGCGAAATGATCCGCGCGACTGTAAAGAAGAAATTTGGGGTTGAGGTGCCGTTTTTGAATGGCAGCGTACCGAAAATGCAGCGTGATACGATGATTGAGCGATTCCAAGATGGAGAATTCCCTGTATTCCTGCTGTCGTTGAAGGCGGGCGGAACTGGTTTGAACCTGACTGCGGCGAATCACGTCATCCACTATGACCGCTGGTGGAATCCGGCCGTTGAGAACCAGGCCACCGACCGTGCGTACAGGATTGGCCAATCACGGTTCGTCCATGTGCATAAGCTGATTTGCACTGGGACGCTTGAGGAGAAAATCGACGCTATGCTCGAGAAAAAGCAATTCCTAAACGACCAAATCATCACCAGCGAAAACTGGATCACCGAATTATCAACCGATGAACTGAAGAACTTAGTTTATTTAGGATGATGGCAAAGGTAGCTGGGTGGTTATTGGTGACAGGCACCATCCATCCAAAAGGCAGCAAAGAAAAATGCAAAGGCTCCGCGCCTTTGCATTTTTCTTTTTCTATTTATGTTTCCACTTATAAAGGATGGTTGCGAATATATTTGCGCCGATAAATAGCGGGTTTCCTTGCGCATTGAAACTCAATTGCTGTTGTTCAAAACCCATTCTGTCATACATTTCGTTCTGGCTGATTCCCTGCTCCCTCCGCTTTTGGTCCATTTTTTTCAATTCCTTCACATAGGAATACTGCATAGGTAATAGAATCAACGATAATAAAAGGTAACCGCCAAGTACTACTAACGTCACTGATAAACTCACTTGAATCTTCCCCCTTTTTCTTAACAAGCACTTTTAGACATTGCCCATGTTATTCATTTTTTCGGAGAGTGCAGTGTAAAACCTTTGCGGTTCATCAAGCCTTAGGTGCGCTTTCCTTACCCTTTTCTTAAATCCATAGAGGAGCTTAGCTTCTGCCGGTTGCACAAACTCCAACTCAAAGGTAGGTTTTTCCTTCATAAAGTCTGCTACGGTTGCATCAAAAACATGCTGCGCTTCCACTTTTGTTAATTTCTCAGGACCTTGATAATAGTGAAAACTTTTAATTTCCTTGAGAGGTACAGTTAACCTTTTCATGAAACCGACCTGCAGGTATAAATGGGTGTCGGTAATGATCATTGGACAAAGGCGAATGGCCTGGATTTCTGCTACAAAGAATAATAACGTATAAATATTTAGCCCCAATGCGATGATGGCGACCGTAGGATTCCATGAATGAAGCAGAAAGTGAAACCCGACCGATTCCAAGACAAGCGCGTGAATGAGCATAATATAGAGTGCAATCGCACCTGTTTTTTTATGATAGGTGAACGATCGCTCTCCAGATATAGGTTTCTTCCTCCAAGAGAATATGCTGTAATAAACCATCGTCATTTCGGAGAAAAAGATATCGCGCACCCGAGTGGGTCTCATCTGTTGATTCCATGCTTGTTCCATTCGATGTTGAAAGGTTGGGTTTTCCGTTGCAGCTGCGATTTCGGTTGTCCGGTAACTTCTGATGATCGCCGGAATTTTCACCAGTAGCTTAAAGATTACATAGAGCTCAACTACTAAAAACGCACCCTCGCCAGCAAATAAGATATATTTTACAAAGGAAAAGCCTAATAGGTAGATTTTTGGAATAATCAATCCTGCGGCACCATATCCCGCGATCATAACAGGCAGCACATACTTCAGCGAATAGCGTTTTCTTATGATAAAAACGTAAACAAGTAACGGCACGGTAATGATGAAGTCAAATAAGGAGCCCAATGCCATTCCAGGTGGAGGAGAGCCGGCCCATTCAGCATGATAAACCAATACATTTGAACCCATCACTAGCGTGAGTAATAAACCAAACAATAGCCACTTATTTTTAGGGATCGTTAACATATCTTCCCTCCATTACACTGGGGATTCTCGCCACACTTTCTATTTCTATTTTAACATAAATATCCAATTTTAGGATTCAAAAGAACAAAAAAAGAGACCCATCCAGGTTGATTCCCCGTGCTAGGTCTCTTTTTTGCATTCCGTGTATGATGTTAAGCTTCTAATTCAAAACTACAACTTTTACAGTTTTTCTGCCCCATGAATACGCAGCTGCCTTTGTTGGCATAAGTACATCAATTCTATGACCTTTAATGGCACCGCCTGTATCACCAGCAATGGCTACCCCGTACCCTTCTACCCATACTTTGCTGCCCATTGGGATAACGGACGGATCCACTGCAATCAATTTCATATTTGGATTGGCTGCAATATTATAGCCAGACGATGTAATGGTTCCACCATCAAATGGAGTGTATGCGGTCGCTGTAACATACATCTCTTTCCCGTTTATCGCCACACCGACATTTTCTTGAGATGGGGTTGACGAAGCGGATGCAGCAGCTCCCCGCGCACTTGCCGCTTCTTGCTCTGCACTAATTTTAGCTTGAATATCTCTCATCTGATTTTCAAGCCCGGATTTCTCCTGCTCGGCAAGCGCTACTTGCTGAGCAATTTGGGTATATCTTTCCTGCATGGCAGACAGGGTTTGTTGTCGTTTTTGCATGTTTTGATCAAGTTCTGCCTGCTGAGCAGCAAGCGCCTTTTGACCTTCTTCTAAAACCTTCTCTTGACGATCAATCTCTTCTTTATCTTTTTCAATCTGTTTAAGGTCTTCTTTTTGTGCCGTCAAAATATCTTTATCGGCATCCATTAGTTGTGACGCAGCACTGGCACGCTGGATGAAATCTGAAATACTATCAGATTCAAAGAATAGGTTCACGATCAGATTGACGTTGCTATTTTGCTGCATCGCTACTGCCCGTTTTTTCATAATATCTTGGCGGGCGAGCATTTTGTCCTCAAGCACAACAATTTCCTCTTTTTTCGCTTCGATGAGTTTGTTCGTTTCATCAATTTTCGCTTGAGTTTTTGCCATTTCTTCTTTGTTCTTTGTAATCTCATTGTAAACAGATTCTAACTCTTGCTTAATATTTTGTATTTCTTTAGTGACCGATTTCTGTTCTTGTACCTTTTGCTCTACTAATCTCTCTTTTTCGTCTAGCTGCTGCTTGGCATTATGTAGGGCATCGCTGTTTGATTGTGCATATGTAACCATTGAACCTGATACACATAACATCATGGTAAGTAACACGAGAATGATACGCTTTCTTGTCGTTTGCATACACTTTCTCCTTTCCTTAGTACCCTATTTATAACAAACCAATGTACCAGTTATGTTACAAAAATATTAAATGTGTATCACATTTTGTCTTAATCCTCCGAAAAAGTGTCAAATCTGTGGCATAACAGTGTCTACTTTTGGGGTAATTTCGTTGTCACTACGGACATAGCACTAAGGGTGACAGGCACCATTCATGGACAGTGTCCATGTAGGGCGGACAGCTCATCATGAGCAATGAGTGGGGAATACAAAAAAGGCCCCGGTTGTTGTTTCCGGTGGCCCCTTCATTCATCTTTTCCGATTTATGGTAGATCCCCCACAAGTTTCTTCTCCTCTGACACGACCTGCACTTTCTCTCGCTTGCCCATCCGTTTTTTACGCAATGGTGGAATTCTTAGGAAGGAAATCTTACTCCCTTCTTTAATCGCAAAATCCGCTAACACGTCGAAGGCATCCTCTTCTGTTAGCAATCGACCACCCTCAGCAATCGAAAGCGATCGTTCATCAAGATTAAACTCTACATTGCAATCCCGAAAATAAAAGGAAATATTTGCATTATCATCTAGTGGGATGGTTCGGTAGGGAGAGTTCTTAGTTGATTTGGGTATTAGTTGCCCTTCTTCAAATGAGCTGGTTTTGCATGTGATCTGTAATTCTTGGTTTGTAGCTTTTTTACCAATCAGGATGATGGAACTGGTGTTATTCAAATAAAGGACCTCCATTAATTTACAATTATCGAACATTATTATTCGACAATACTATTCATTTTCCTGCACGCCCCCTATCCAATAGAATCCTTTTTCAAAGGGTGTGCACGTTTTTCACAATCATCAATGTGCACAACTGTCACATTTGGTCTTTGCACACTTTTAAACCGTTAAGTTAAAAACATCAATGTTATGACGGCGGTGAAAAGGATGTCTTTATCGAAAAAATTAAGGGAACTGCGCGACAAGCAAAACTGGTCGCAGGAAACACTGGCTAACATGATGAACATGCACCGTTCGACAGTCAGTCGTTATGAAACAGGGAAAGCGATACCGAATTACCAAACAGTTATTCGTTTTGCGGAAGTATATAATGTAGAGAAGGACTACCTGGTGGAAGAGCTTGATCAGTTGCTGCCAAACGTTGAGGCCCCCGGATTTGTGCTGAAGGAAAATCCGGAGGATCCGGACATTGGACTGATTTTGAAGCTTGTGGAACTGGAACCGGAATTAAAAAAGGCTCTTGTTGACCTTTCCCTCATCGGTCCGAAACGCAGGAGTTTTTATGCAGACTGTATTGTAAACTTTATTAAGTTAGATAAACGTCATAAGGACAAAATGTAACATCGAAGAAGCCGCTGACACATGTTCAGCGGCTTCTTTTTAAAAAAACAGGGGGGTTTTTTACTAGTTTTCCCGGGCCGCTGATTTTTATACTTTCTCTTTATAAAAAAAATCCGGCAATGGCTGCCGGACGGAAAAATGAGGATGATAACGGAGGCGTGCTTGATTTTCTCTAACAACCGGAACCAGTGCGAGGGAAGTCTTTTCAAAAAACAATTCATGAAGCAGATCTGTGGTGTATTTGGTCGAGTAATCCAGGATTCAAAGGTGTATGGGAAATTTGTTTGCAGATTCGTGCGGGTATCTGGAGTAGATTTGAATGGGGCCACGTTCCTTGTTCTCTAGTTGCTGCTCTCTTATAAGCCATTCCAATTGACTGACGCGTTTCTGCAGGCTGTCGACATTTTTATTGGCCTTTCCCACCATTTTAATTAAGCTTTCCAGCAGTTGCTCCAGGTTGTTGACAGCGTCATCATTAATTTCCAACTGGCATTTCCTCCTTTTTGGGCTCAGGCGAAGCATCATGTGGTTTGGCGCTCAGGAAACGGACCGTTTCAGCCACCACCTCTGTAACATACACCCTTTTGCCTTCTTTGTTATCATAATGGCGGGTTTGGAGTCTGCCCGTAATCCCGATAACTGATCCTTTTCGACAATAGTGGCACGTATTTTCCGCGGCCTTCCGCCATAATGTGCACGGTACAAAATCGGCCTCAATTTCACCATTATGGTTGCGAAAGTGGCGATTTACTGCCAGCGATATTTGTGATACAGCCGTCCCATCCGGCGTCTTTTTTAATTCCGGATCCCGCGTCAGCCGACCAACAAGTGTAACCTGATTTATCATTCTTTCAACTCCTTTTTCTTTGATGGTTCTATCATAGTCCCAAGGTCTGATTGTTGTAAAATAGCGATAATGCGTTTATCAGCGTGGTTTTTGTCAAAGACTGCCGGTTATCACCCCTTTTTTTGTCAAAAAATAGGGACTTTTTTCACATAAGGCAGTTTCTGCAAATTTCAACAAATATTTTTCGACATTTGTTTTTCTGTCGCGTATGTTATAATTTAGGAAAAATAAACAGGAGGCTGCTATGAAATCGTTTAAGTTGTACTCATTGGATGTCGTTGGCGATCATTCTTCTGTCGAGGTGCCATTAGTAGATGGCTTGATTTTAAATAAGGAGGACGAACACTCCACCTGGCTGCTCGAGGCGTATACAAACATGTCCCTCTATGATTATTTTAAAAAAATTTCCGAGCAGAATCAGGATATTATTGTGGAAGCGGTGATCACGAAGAAGGAGAACGCTCCGGCCTATTTTCAAACCAAGATTTCCTCTCTGCTTAAGTTTGAAAACTACATTAGCGTCTTGTTTGAAGGCCATTTGCGCCGCAATAAAAGCGATTATTCCGAGCTCCTGCTCGACAATTTGATGCAAAAGGGGCTGGAAGGCGAAGATCTCCTCAGGGAATTCAAGGAAAAGATAAAGAGCAAACCAAAAATTAAAGTAAAAAATCCTTAATCTGTTTGCTAGACATTCGTTCGACAAAAGCCGCCAGTCCTCGGACTGGTTTTTTCTTTTGGATAAAATTCGGGGGATTATTTACATTTTTGTTGATTTTCTGCCAATTATTGTGATATTAATAGTATTGGTAAATTTTTATATAAAGGGGGAAACATGTTGAAAGGATCATTTGGACTTATCATCGGTATTATAATTGCTATTTTTTTATACCTTGATGCGCCGAAGCACAATAAAAGTCGCTGGCTTTGGGCTATTTTAGGTTTTTTCTTTGGCCCCATTGCCTTAGGGATTTATTTCATTCGAACAGGACGCAAAGTTCTCGGCTGGATTATAACCATCGTATCCATACTGCTTTACATCATAATCATCGTCTCTATTATTTTACTAGTAGTAGCATTAGTAGCAACCGGCGGCGAATTCTAAAGGGTGTCAGGCACCATTTGAGCACTTGCCACTGTCAATACCGTATAAAGGGTGTCAGGCACCAAGAAATAGCCGCCTGCCACCCTTTCTTTTTATTCGTCTTTGTTGTCTGCGTCGTTTCTGTCGATGTCATCCTCGATGATGTCTTCTCTTGGTGTATTGTTGTCCTTACCCGGGTCTTTGTCGGTATCCGTATTTTTGTCTTCTGACTCTGGATAGTGATGATCGTTGTTCAAGTTGTTGTTCCGATCGAAGTTATCGTTCAAATTGTTATTCCGATTGAAGTTATCATTCAAGTCGTTGTTCCGATCGAAATTATCATTTAAATCATTGTCCGCCGGTGTGTTCACATTATTATTTGTTGGTGGTGGCGGATTTTGATCATCATTATTGTTACAGCCAACAAGCAGCACCCCGGATAGGACAGAACCTGCGAGTAATAAAAATAACTTTCTCTTCAAGCGAAAAGCCCCTTTCACTAAATAATTGACCGCTGAGATGTAATGGTCTGTTTTTAGCTTCCCCACTGTGAAAAAATTGTTGACAGGAACATTTATCCACGAAAAAAACGACCAGGATCGAGATCCCAGTCGTTTATCCAACATTATTCTTTTTTGTCCCCTAACGCAAACGTGATTTCTGCTTCACAAGCAACCTCGCCATCAACGGTCGCAACGGCTTTGCCTTTGCCGATCGGCCCGCGGATCCGCACCATTTCTACTTCAAGGCGAAGCTGGTCGCCGGGTTTTACTTGCCTTTTAAAGCGGCAATTGTCAATTCCTGCAAAAAAAGCTAAGCGGCCGCGATTTTCTTCCTTTTTCAAAACGGCGACTGCCCCTACCTGCGCAAGAGCTTCCACGATTAAAACACCCGGCATGACAGGATAATCCGGAAAGTGGCCATTGAAAAATTCCTCGTTGGCAGAAACGTTTTTAATTCCAACAGCTCGTTTTCCTTCCTCCACCTCTAAAATACGGTCAACCAATAAAAACGGATAGCGGTGCGGAATAATTTCTTTAATTTGTTCAATATCAAGCATGTAATTAGTACCTCCTACTAGGAACAAGTATTTACCCCTTATTCTACTATTAATGATAGACAAAAGGAAAGGGCAATCCGGGTCCCTTCCCTATTTTTCCTGTATTACCGCTATTTCTTATCCACTAAATCAAGTATATGCGTCCATGTTGACTCTTTAAACACATCTGCCATTTTTCCGCCGCCGAGCACGCCGTACCCCACAGCCGCACCAGCTACCACACTGACAAAGATGAAAACAACCAAAAGCAGCAAACGAAGCCAAATGGGAATCATGCGAATTCGGATGCGTTTAGTTGGACTTGGAACGGCATCCGCCTTTTCCACATTCACTAGTCTTTTTTCGTGGTCAGCATCGTGGTTACCTTTTTTATATTCTTCTCTCGTCCTTGCTTGCTGCTGGTTTAGATTATCTGCAGACATTCCTTATTCCCCTTTAACCGAATTCCGTTCGGATCACAAGTTTACTTCCTATTATATCCTAATTATTTTATAAAAATTTCTTTACAAAAAGTCCATTTTCTCTATTATAAAAAATTATTCACGATAACACATTAATATTTTACAGAAAAAAGTCAATTCTTGCAAAAAAGGATAGATTTTTGGCGAAAAATTGATGATCGGACCCAGGGTCCAGCCAAAAAAAGCCCAATGAGCGAGGCTTGTCCTGCCTGCTACATTGGACTTTTTATATGGTAAGATGTCCTACGACCCAAATCAAGAAGATTGTTGTCGAACATCATTTACCAATCCGAACTCCTCTTAGGAGCCAGATTTACTTTTCCAAAAAAGGTTTACCCTAATTTCCGATTAGGAATGCGGTCGATATTATCCAGCATGATCCCGGTGCCTATTGCCACACAGTCCATTGGATTTTCCGCAACAAGCACAGGTACCTTCAGCTCTTCTGCAAGCAGCATGTCGATGCCGTGCAGCAATGCGCCGCCGCCAGTTAAAATGACGCCGCGGTCAATGATGTCAGCTGAAAGCTCTGGTGGTGTGCGCTCAAGAACGCTTTTTGCCGCCTGAACGATCACAGCAACTGATTCTCTTAATGCGCCTTCGATTTCTTCAGAACGAACTGTAATCGTGCGCGGTAGACCACTCACCATGTCACGGCCGCGGATTTCCATTTCCTCCGAACGAGAACCTGGGAATACGGTGCCGATATTGATTTTAATATTTTCAGACGTGCGCTCACCGATCAACAGCTTGTACTCGCGCTTGATGTAGTTGAGAATTTCCATGTCAAACTTGTCGCCGGCCATTTTGATGGAGGAAGAAGTCACGATATCGCCCATTGAAAGCACAGCAACGTCCGTTGTTCCTCCCCCGATGTCTACTACCATATTTCCGCTTGGCTGGAAGATGTCCATTCCAGCACCAATTGCTGCCACTTTTGGCTCTTCTTCAAGGTAAATCTTTTTGCCGCCGCTTTTTTCAGCAGCTTCCTTAATAGCCTTTTGCTCAACACTTGTAATGTTCGTTGGGCAGCAGATTAAAATGCGCGGCTTCGATAAAAAGCCCTTAACGTTTAGTTTATTAATAAAATGCTTTAACATTGCTTCTGTTACATCAAAATCTGCAATCACGCCGTCTTTTAACGGGCGGATGGCGACGATGTTTCCTGGTGTCCGGCCAACCATGCGGCGAGCTTCCTCACCTACAGCTAAAACGCGGTTTGAATTTTTATCAATTGCCACGACGGAAGGTTCATTCAGCACAATTCCACGGCCTTTTACGTGAATTAGCACGTTGGCCGTTCCTAAGTCAATTCCAATATCCCTTGCAAACATTCTTTTTTCGTTCCTCCTTGGAGACAAAATCCACATACTTTTCCTAATTGTCTATTCTACCATATTCATTAAAATTTCCATAACGATTTAATAAAAATACGTAGACTTTTGTGGAAATGTGTCGGTAGAGGAGGAATTTTTTTAAAAGTGGTACTGTTTGAAGAAAAAAAGGCTGTTTATTTAACAGCCTCCCCTTCCTTTTCTTCTTTTTGATATTTCATTTTTGTCGCCTCTCCACCCCTGAGATGACGGATCGATTTATGATAATCTAGAATTTCTTTAACCTCGTTTGCCAGCTCTGGATTAATTTCAGGAAGTCTCTCTGTTAGATCCTTATGGACTGTACTTTTGGATACGCCAAACTCCTTCGCAATCACGCGAACCGTTTTCCTCGTCTCCACGATATACTTTCCAATCTTGATAGTTCTCTCTTTGATGTAATCGTGCACACTCTCGCCCTCCCTAATATGGATGTGAGTAGTGTGAAATGAGACCCGCTTATCACTTCGACGAATACTGCTTCCGCACAGTTATAAAGGTGTGTGTTGTGTAAATGGTGCCTGTCACCGTTTACACTATTGCTGTCTCCTAAATGGTGCCTGTCACCATTAGTACTATTTACACCATGCGGCAGAAAGTATTACCCTTCTGACAATACAATGAATAATCATGTCTCCGACTGAATGCCCGCTAATTTCAAACGACTCTTCACCTCAAACACTCTCTTTGTAAAGGTTTGTAACCATTTTATTAGCTTGGATACGGGTTTATGCACAAAATCCACAATCGGGACAAGGGTGTTCGTCGGATCTTTTGAAAATAGGACAATTTCACTTTTTTCGACATTCGGGGGAATGCACGTGTCCCAAGGGGTTTCTCGAGGAAATCGTCTGCGGATGTCGTTATTTCCCGAGAAATTTGTCGAGCGAAAAAATGATTTTAAACCACTTAATATCAGTATTTCTGGTTCAAACTCGCCTAATATGAGGCAAATTTCGATTCCTTTTCAGCAAGCTTCAGCACATTTCAAGTATAATGGGAGAAAATAAATGTTCATCAGAAAGGATCATCCCTATGACACCTTTTACAGCAGCAGTAGTGGAAATTATTCAAAACATACCAGAAGGTAAGATTATGACTTATGGACAGATCGCCGGGCTTGCCGGAAGCCCTCGTGCAGCCCGCCAGGTCGTCCGCATCCTTCATTCCATGAGTCAGAAACACCACCTACCCTGGCACCGGGTCATCAATGCTAAGGGTCAAATTGCCATTCAGGAGGACGATTCCTACAATGAGCAGTGGATGTCGCTTGAAGCGGAGGGTGTCCAGGTAGGGTTGAACGGAGTAATCGATTTGCGGAGATATCAGTGGCATCCCGAGCAGGTTTTTATCGAAGAATAAGCTAGGGTGGGAAACCTAACGTGAAGAATAAATCCCGAAAGGTGACAAGTAAATCTCCAAAACCCGAGAGTAAATTGTTCAAAGTGGACAGGAAAGTGGTTAGCCGCTTACTACTGTCCTTTCAGTCGGCCCAAATAACAAAAGGCCCCGCTAGTGGTGTAGCTAACACTACCACCACTAGCAAGGCCCCGCTGAACACTATTTGATTTTCATAAAGACATTTTTGACCATCTTCACCGGAATTCCGGAGCCGCCGCGACCTTGGACACCTTCGACCATCATCGCGACCATCAGCCGCGGATCGTCAGGGTTGTATGCGATGAACCAGCCGTTTTCTGTCCCAGTTTCGCCTTGCTTTAGCTTCATCTCCGCCGTGCCCGTCTTGCCCGCCAACGGATAATCCGCCATCTCCGCCGCATGTGCCGTACCTGCCGCGTCACCCACGACTTTCCGTAAATCTGCCGCAATCAGCCCCGCATGCTCTGCCGAGACCGCCGCCTCCTTCAGCACCTGCCCCTGCGCCTCATCCGCCAGCAAGATCGGCTTGATCATATTGCCGTCGTTGCCACTCACAAACGGTGTATAGGACGCAAGCAAATGAACCACACTCATCTGGACCTGCCCTTGCCCATAGCCCGAATCCGCAAGCGCAATCTCATTGTCAAGGCCGCCAATCACGGACTTCTCAAGCGGGAACGGATATCCGAGGTCCTCCTCAAAGCCAAACTTCTTCAACCCATCCGTAAATCCTTGTTTCCCTATTTTCAGCGCCGCCTGGGCAAAATATATATTGTCGGAATACACGAGGGCTTTTTCCAAATTCACCGGATCCGTCCCGGCATGCACCCGCGTCACAAAGTAACCGCCCCACGATTTATCCTTCTGCCATTGCTTGCCAAGAATCGGCACTCCCTCCTCAGGCTTAATCGAACCACCTGCCAAGCCCACCGCAGCTGTCAGCGGCTTCATTACCGAGCCTGGTGCATATGCTTGCTTAAACCGCGTCGTCAACGGCTTTCGCGGGTCATCTTGCAACCCTTTCCATTCCTCCGCTGAGAACCCTAGCACCGCCTGATTCGGGTCAAACGACGGGCTGCTGACAAGCGCAAGTGTCTCACCGGTCACAGGATTCATCACCGCTGCCGTCCCGGCCTCACCCGATGTACCGGCTGCACCCTCAGCACTAGCACCCGTCATCTCCGCAAACACGGCCTCCTGCACATCGGCATCAATCGTCAACTTTACATTTTTCCCATCCACCACCGGCTTTTCGGCCAGCACCGCATCCCCAGACTTCTTCTTCATCACAATCTTCACGCCGCTCGTGCCCTTCAGCTGCTCATCCAGCACCTGCTCAAGCCCGCGCTTCCCAATCACATCTTTGTCCGTGTAGCCCTTGTCCTTCCGCTTCTCCAATTCGTCCGCCGTTATCGAGCCCACATACCCCACTAACTGTGCCGCGGCTGCCCCGAAAGGATACACCCGTGCCTCCACCTTCCGCGTCTGCACCGGCTCTAGCGCCACCAACTGCGCAATCCGCTCCTGGTCATCCATCGACACCTTCTTGAGCGGCACAAACAGCCCCGGCTTCACCCAGTTCGCCCCGAGCGCCTTTGTAATCTGCTCCTTCGGCATCCCCAGCAGCGCCGAAAGCGACTCTAGAACCGCCGGATCTTCCTTTCCGGCTACCACGCCAACCTCATACACCTGCCCATTGACCGCCATCCCGTCCCCATCGCGATCCACAATCTCCCCGCGTTTCGGGGCAACCGTACTGAGGCCAATCGTATCGCCCTCTTTCAATTCTGGAAAAATGAATCCAGTATTCCAGTCTAGATACCAGTTCTTCTTATCGTCTCTTTTTTCTTCTTGTAACTTCGCTTTTTGGCTAAAATGAATAGGTCCTGCGATGCTGTTCATTTTTGCACTAAAAGAATAGGTAACCTTCTCCTTCGCATCTTTATCCTCTTTTGGTTTTTTGAAATCAATCTTGAGGCCTGTAATCTGAAGATCTTCGTATATTTTTTGATAGCGAGTGGTAAACTCATCTTTGGTGATCGTCTGTTTTGCATCATTAGAAAGGTAATCATACATCTTCGTAAACTTTTGTTTGTTCCAAAGTGCTATGTAGTCGGAAAATCGCTCCTCCGGTGTCGGTTCTTTGCTGCAGCCGGCAATCGAGGCCATCACGACAAGCAGCAACAGAATCCCTATTATTTTTTTCAAACATAATCCCTCCCTTTTCTACCATTATAAACAATATGCTAGAAATAGGAAAAAAATCCGAATATAAAAAAAAGAGGAAAAGTATTCCCCTTCCCCTTTGATACGCTATTAAGAGTTTTGATTATCTGTAGTATTGGTTGATTCGTCTTCAGTGTCGGAAGCAGGATCATCAATCTTTTGTTCTTCTTGCTTCTTTTTCGGCATTTCTGTAGACTCGGTATTTTCCTGCAACGAGCTCAATGGTTTATCAAAGTAGCTTGTTGGGTTAACTGCCACGCCGTCTTTACGAATTTCAAAATGTACATGTGTTCCAGCTTTTTCATTGAACAAGCTTTGCCCAGCCTTGGCAAGAACATGTCCCTGTTTTACTTGCTCGCCAACCGTTACTTTTATGTCTTTAACGGATTGGTATTGTGTTACAATACCATTGTCGTGCTCAATTTCAATGACGTTCCCGAGGGTTGCATCTTCTTCTACACGTTTGACGGTTCCGCTAAGTGATGCCGTGACATCAAACGTTTCACCGTTTTTCAACGCCAAGTCAATACCTGTGTTTTGTTGGTACGTATTGTTGTAAAATACTAATGCTGATTCCTGGTCTTCTGCTTTGCCTTGGAAATCATAGAACTTGGTTTTCACAACTGCTTCAGTGGCTTTGTCCACCGGCATTTTAAAGTTTTCAAATGGCTTGTTGACTTCAACCGCTGGTGTTTGGTCCTTTTTACCGGCAAGGTCCGTAGACTTGTAATCATACTTATCGGTGTTGCTGCTGCTTGCTTGATACCAAAGAACCCCGGTTAAAATGATTGCTGCACTTGCGATATAGATGGCTGGAAATACCCAACGCTTTTTGAAAAAGCGTTTTACGCTGGAACTTTGAGAAGATCGTTTGTTTTCTTCCTCTCTCATTTTCATCACCTCAGCAATCATTCTGAACAGATAACTAGAATTATATACACTAGTCCAAAAATTTTTTTAAAACTTATTTTTCGACAGCGCGAGGGTTTTTATGCATTTATTTTTAAAATTTATCGGAGGTACTGATATGAAAGTCTTAAAATGGGTGCTGCGACTGCTGCCCTTACTCTACATGGCGGCGGTATTTATTCAATCAAGCCTGCCATCTAATCAATTTGTTGAGCTGCCCAATTCCTTTATCGACCGCAATCTGAAAGAGTCGCTCCATTTAATAGAGTTCGCGATATTATACTTTTTACTCGTGCTCGCCTTTCTGACACGCAGCCGCCCGTTCACGTCTTCTTTAAACGTGGCCTGTGCCCTTTTCGCAGCCCTTTACGGTGTTAGTGATGAATTCCATCAATCCTTCTACGCCTACCGCTCGGCTTCATGGTTTGACCTCGTCAAAGATTTCACTGGAATTAGCGTTAGCTTCTATTTTGTGCGCGGGGCCCTGTTTAAAGGGAAGTTTATGCGGCTTGCGGGACTGCTCGGGCGGGTTCACGTGGTAACTGGGAATGATAAAAGGAGGAAGAGTTATGACAAATAACGTAAACCAGAGAAGAATTATTTTAGATTTAGCGGTTACGTTAGATGGTTTTATTGAAGGGAAAAATGGAGAAGTTGATTGGTGCATCATGGATCCTGAAATGGGGTTTACTGATTTCTTGAATCAAATTGATACCATTTTTTATGGTAGAAAAAGCTACGATTTATGGGGACAATATACTCCAAAAAGAAGTGATGACCCGGATACCGAAAAGGAAATGTGGAAATTGGTCCATAGTAAAAAGAAATATGTTTTTTCCAGAACACAAAAAGTGACTGATCATCAAGCCATCTTTATCAATGATTCTATTCTGGAAGAAGTAAATAAATTGAAGAACACGTCTGGTAAAGACATCTGGCTCTATGGTGGAGCGAGTCTCATTACCACTTTTATCAATTTGGGGCTTGTTGATGAATTTAGATTATCTGTTCACCCTGTTGTTTTGGGAGAAGGAAAACCGCTGTTTATGGATGTAAAACAGAGAATCCATTTAAAAATGATTCAGACAAGAACATTCTCCTCTGGTGTGGTGCAAATGATCTATCGTTGTGATGGTAACTAAATTTATGAGGGATACTCGAAAGTCGTTTCATCTATTGAACTAGGGGGTATCCCCAAACATAAAAGCCAGGCTCAAAGGCCTGGCTCCATCCATAATAAAACCTATTTCTGTGCCGTAAGTGTTGCAAGCATCGGATCCGCTGGTGAAATCTCCACACCTTGATAATAGTGCTTCACAATCTCTTGATAATCAGCACCCTCCTCAGCCATGCCATTCGCGCCGTACTGGCTCATACCAACGCCATGACCGAAGCCTTTTGTCGTAATGACAATATTGTCACCCTTCCGCTCCCAGACAAAGTCAGACGACCGCAAATCTAGTTTGTCTCGGACATCCTTTCCAGTTAGAACCTTCCCATTAAAATCTACTTTTCCGACACGCTTGCCGGTTGTGCGCTCGACAATTTTTCCAATTGTGGATCCGGCACCAATCTTCACACCAAGCAATGATTCAAACTCTTTAACAGGCAACACCTTTTGTGAGGTAAATTTCGGTGATTGTTTATCCCAAGGGCTCGATACACTTCTTAAATAAGGAAATTTACTTGGCCAATAGTCCTCTGAGTTCTCGGTATACCCATTGCTCGTTGAGAAAAACAGAGCATCAATCGGTTTTCCATCGTAAGTTAAAATCTGCCCCCCTGTTGCCCGGACAGCATCCAAAATCTTTTTCCTTTTCCATTCATAATCAGCGCCCCATTGCTTCCTTAACTCATCATCATTTTTATATACTTGATTGTTTTGTGTGTCGGTGACCTGCGCTCCTTTTGGTACACCAATTGTATCTTTGTTAACTAGTCTATTTACGATATAGGTTCTTGCCGCCAGCGCCTGCGCCTTCAAAGCTTCCTCTTTAAAATCCGCATTCATTTCCGCCGCCACCACACCAACAAGATAGTTTTCTAATTGGACAGTCTCAATTTTCGATTTGGCCGAACGGAATACCGCGACTTCAACCGCAGGATCCGTGGCTTGAGGAGTGGCATTCGCCTCTTTTGTCTGGGAGCCCCCCTTCTTCGTTAAGTCTTCCCCTAATTTCCCGCTCGCCTGATGCTCGCCTGAAAAGGGTAACACGAGCACGGCCGGAATGATAAGGGTCAGGGCAATAAGAAGCGATGCTAGTACGATGAGTGGTTTGAATTTTTTCATGATTGTGCCTCCAGTGTGAAAAATTCGCAGCCGGCAACCATTCAGCCGGGATACGTCTCCATTCATACATATGGAAGCGGACAAGCATTTATTACAGATATTTTCTTAAAACCGAGCGTGGTGTTAGGCACATACATCTACTGGATCACGCACCCATTCTTTTAAATAGGGGCTTGTAGACCTAGTTATTTAACCATCCACAAAAAGGAATATGGCATAGGCTAATGTAAACATCACATTTTTTTAATAAGGGGAATAGGCGTATGCACCAGTATTGGTATGAGAGTTCAAATGGGAGCCGGCAGCAATTTACTAACCATATTTCAGGTTTAAAGGGTTTTCAGCGTATTGAACAACCACTTGTTAATGATACTTCACCCCTCAGTCACATGAGTTTGGCAGCACAAGAGCCTTCTTCCAGTTGGACAACACCGGCTGACAATAAGGACCATACCTCTCATGGACACAACGGGATACCGATACTGTCGATTGATCATGACGATTGGCAGTCACATGAACAGCTTGCCAACTGGCTGCAACTTCCCGAACAGCCGAGTTCCACGTCGCTGCCGCAAAAACAACTCGGGACTTGGTTGCCGCCGGTTGAAAATGACGATTGGGAATCGGTAGAGCAGCCGGCCAACTGGCCGCAGCTTCCTAAACATCCAGGTTACGCACCTCAAGGAAACCACACTCCTTGGGTGCAACCCATACCAATCAACCATGCCGGTAAGATCGCACAAGTACAAGGACAGCCTCCAGGTTGGGCTCAACCCCCTGGCAATATGGGGTTCAATACTCAAAAGCCGTCCTTCCCTTGGGGTCAACTGCATCCAGTCCATCCTGCAGGGATAGGGATGCCCGCACACGGACATCTTGCCGCTTTGCCACAGCATCCCATTAGTCCTTTCGGTTACGGTTATGGAGCCAATGCTAATGGACAGCAGGCGAACTGGAACGGCTTTGGAACCCCTGCAGGCTGGGGAGGACAGGGTCACCCCATGGGATGGGGTGCTCCGTGGGCCCCGATGGGATGGGGGAATAACCAAGGAAAAGGCCAGCCAGGAATACTTGAAGGCTTACTTAAAGTGGGAAAAGGCACCATGGGCGGAATAGGGATGATTAGCGGCCTAATCAGTATGGGAAAATTCCTATTTTAGCAACTTAGACCAAGGGGACCGATCGTGATAACGAGATAACCATTTTGCAAAAGAGAAAAACGGTGACAGGCACCAATTCCACCACAGCCACACTAAAAAACCTCAGAACAACAAAAAATCCCGAAGGATGCGCCAATCCAGTCTGATATCAGACCACCGCAACCTTCGGGATTCTCCGTAAAACCGTAACACCTATCTATTATGCATTCATATCCGAAATATATTTCTCGACTTCAACAAAGATTTCGTCTGCTTCTTTCACACGTTCGATGTCAGCGCCTAAGCCTGCCAACTTGCCGTGGAAGTTCACGTAGCCACGATCTAAGTGTTTCAACTCCGTCACGCGTGTCACGCCTTCAGACACCAATCCCGTTAAAATCAACGCTGCCGCTGCCCGTAAATCTGTCGCGGACACCTCAGCACCCTGCAAATTCGATGGACCCGTTAAAATAACCGAACGGCCTTCAATTTTAATTTCCGCATTCATGCGGCGGAATTCCTCAACGTGCATGAAACGGTTCTCGAACACCGTTTCCGTAATCATCGAAGTCCCCTGTGCACGAAGCAATAACGCCATCATTTGCGACTGCATATCCGTCGGGAAACCCGGATGCGGCATCGTTTTAATATCGACCGCCTTCAACTGTTCGGGACCGATGACACGAACGCCATCATGTTCCTCCACAATCGTCACACCCATCTCTTCCATCTTCGCAATCAAAGAGGATAAATGTTCCGGAACCGCTCCCTGCACCAATACATTTCCACCCGTAATCGCCGCAGCTACCATAAACGTACCTGCCTCAATCCGGTCTGGAATAATCGCATGATCTGCGCCAAATAACACATCAACGCCCTCAATGCGAAGAGTACCCGTGCCGGCACCTCTCACGCGAGCGCCCATTTTATTTAAGAAATTGGCCAAATCTACAATTTCTGGTTCTTTTGCGACGTTTTCAATGATCGTCGTGCCTTGTGCAAGAGTCGCCGCCATCATAATGTTTTCTGTTGCACCAACACTTGGGAAATCCAAGTAAATCTTAGCTCCCTTTAAGCGGCCATCAACCTCCGCATCAATAAAGCCATTTCCTACCTTCACCTTCGCACCCATGGCCTCAAAACCCTTTAGATGCTGATCAATAGGACGTGATCCTATCGCACAGCCACCAGGTAAGGCGACACGAGCTCGGCCGTTACGAGCGAGTAATGATCCCATGACAAGAACAGACGCACGCATTTTACGTACGTATTCGAATGGAGCCTCATCTTTTAACACTCTGGATGCATCCACAACCACTGAATTATTGTCAAATACCACTTCAGCATTTAAGTTCCGTAAAACTTCATTAATTGTAAATACATCGGAGAGTGTAGGTACATCACGAATTACACTTTTTCCATCACTTGCTAATAATGTTGCAGCGATAACAGGCAGCACGGCATTTTTTGCACCTTCTACTTTAACCGTTCCATAAAGCCTTTGTCCGCCGCGGACGATGATCTTTTCCAAGAGTATTCCCCTCCGCGTCCATTTTCTCTATATTAATATTCAATCGTAATGATTGGTGTGCCAACTACAACCGTAGTCTTTCCGCCCAATCCTTCGGAGCGTACGCCAATTTGTAAATTCATGTTATTTTTTTGTTCATCTATGGAGCCTGAAAACATCGGCGATATCGCCGAAACAGACATGAAAGTCTCCTCTTTTAACGCTTCGACCTCTTTAGCATTAAAACCGGCCAGCAACTTCCTCACCGTCACCGGTAAAGCCTCATCAATCTTATCACTGAAAACGCCTTTCATACAAGAGAAAACTGTAGGTTCCCCTCGAAATATGTCAGTTAACCTATTTTTAAAATCATCCCTAGATAAAAAGGCCTGAGAAGACTCGTTCCACTCCTTACCACTGACACTATATACTATATACGCATTAACAGGTTGTTTTGTGTGGGTAGCCATCAGTTGAAGCATTTCTTTGTGGTGTTTGGATGGAGATATTGCCGTTACTTCCCATTTCTGGCTGGTGTTCGTCACAGACCATTCCCAATCAGGAAACTTCCGCCGCAGCACGTCCGCATAATCCTGGACCTCCTGCACACTTTCCATTCCAACAACATGTTCCCGTGCATAAAAAGACCATTCATCGAGCAAAATATCTTCGGCATGTAAAACAGCGCCCATTTTCGCTAAATCCTTTTGAAAAATGGACAAGCTGCCGTCCGTATGATTTTTCAAATTAACAGGAGTGACACCTACGGCGCCCTTACCTACGGTTTGAAAAAGTTCTTTGCCGGCTTCGATCGTTGTTTCAGCGCGAAGAAAATCTAGACCGCTCTTTGCTTCTGTCGTTCGGTTCCCAATCACAACAAGGATCAAACTCAAAATCGTCACGATATATAAAAACATCTTGCTATTTCTCTTCATCTCTACTCCCCCTTACTACCAGTGTTGCCAGGTAGCAAGAGAGCAATACTTGGGAAATGTCGTCACTTTTTGACAAGTTCCAAGGTTCTATTTAAAAACGAAAGAGAACTTTTTCAGCCATTCCAAATTTGGGACACACTTAGCTTTCCACATAAACTCGATTGTACTCAAAATCTCAGCAAATGGGAACATGTACGAAGACCTAAATATTTACCAATTTTGGCGAAGCAGTTCGAAGCAGGGGACGGTTTTCCCGCTTTGAAGCGGGAGAACCGTCCCCTGCTTCACTTTAATTAAAAATCATCGGTAGTTGTCGCGACCATTGAAGGTAATCAAGGAAAAAGTTACTAACAGATGATCCGATGAAAATGGCTAATAATATGTACAGTAATCGCGCTTGCATCACATGGTTTGGCCGCAGCAGCTTTTCCAAGCGAATCGCTTGCAGTGCCCACCAGGAAATCGCAATAAAAACCAAATGCGACAGGATGCTGACCACTGCTATTTGCCCAAAATCATTTATCACGCTGATTCCTCCTTTTCGAAGCAGGGGACGGTTCTTCTGCTTCATTCTGAAGCAGAAGAACCGTCCCTTGCTCTAACCCAAAGACTATTCTACCATACAGACGAATGAAAGTCCTGAAAGTTTCCTTTTTGGGTAATATTTGGAAAATTCAAAATGATGCAAGGGCTTACACCCATTAACTGACAAAACACCGTTCACTACATTTTGACGGTGTTTTGTCAATTAAGCCTGTTACGACCATTAAACCTCATTCCAAACCCTCGATAAATTTAATGGAACATACACCTTATTTCCTTGAATCTCACGGTGGATGATGGGTTCCTCAAACTGCTGCTCCCAGCTGGATTTTCCGCCAATTTTATGTCGCGCTCGATAATAGGCCCCTACTAATTTTTCCAAACTTAAATTTGAATGCTTCATCCGATTCTCCTCCCTTTGTTTAAGCGGGGCGGAGACTCCGCCAAGTTTTGGACTTGGTTCGGAATTCCACCAAACCCCATTTATGCTGATTTTGACGCTACAACTACGACCCTGCCTTGATCCAATTCTTCCTCATAATGCTCAGCTTCGGCATGGGATAGCCCCAATGACTCGAGCTTTGAGCGAAGTTCGTCGCCACGGGTTCGAAAGACATTGGCGATGGAATCAAACACACCCTGCTCACCGACCCCAATTCCGCCAATATCCAGGGAATCGGTTAAATCCTCCGAGCGGTGTTTATCGTGTGCCAATAAATAGATTTCATCCTTCGTGAACCCCTGCATGATAAGTTGCTCAATTTCTCTTTTTGCTTCGACACCATTTTCAACCACTTTTACTTGTTCCATTTTCATTCCTCCTCATTTTGTTTCTATCGGGTATATAACCGCATCTTGAAAAAATAAAACATTTTTCTTTTGGCTCTGTGATAACTGAATGTTGATTCACTGATTTTGATTTTGAAAAATAAACGGAAGAATTCCGTTTAAATTGAAAAATGCCCCCATTTCCTTAAAAATAATGGGAGTTTTTCCGGTTATATTGTCTAAATCGTTGGATTTTGTCTTATTTATAGAAGTTAATCGGAATATCTCCGCTTAAATTAGCTTCTTAAGCTTCCTAGATATACATTAGACGGAAATTCTCCGCCTATAAATTCTCTTACCTGCCCGAAAAACAATAACAGAGTCTTTCTTTTTTAATAGTAAGTTACTAACTCACCCAGCATGGGTATACAGAAATCACGTAACAGGGTTTGCCCGTAATTAAATGGAGGTGTATATATGAAGAAACTGTTATGTAAATATTGTGGGAACGCTGAATTTTATGTGCTAAATGTCAACGAAACCCTTTGTAAATGCGGTGTACGCTTAACCAAACCCAGTGATTATCTAAGAGAGGATTCGCCCAAATGGCGGGGCGATCAAAAACGGCAAGCAGAGGTCGTTTCAAAAATTAGTTTATTAAACCGGGAAATTGACAATTGCCTTGATGAACGGGATGAAGAGCGATTTAAAAAGTTAACCTATGAATTAAGGCTCTGCAAACATGCATTGATCGACTCGAGAGCACGTTTCAAGGAACGATTAAATCAAAACGGCAAAACGTACAGTTGATTTGGACACACAACAATGAGGTTTATTTTTCGAAAATCCGGGTACTTCAATTAAGAGTACATTGAAAAAGGAGAGATCGATTATGGGATTTATTTGGTCATTAATTATTGGAGGCATCATCGGCTGGTTAGCTGGACTTATTATTGGACGTGACGTACCAGGCGGCATCATCGGCAATATTATCGCCGGATTTATCGGAGCTTGGCTCGGATCTTTACTATTAGGCGGCTGGGGCCCCGTAATCGGCGGCTTTTACTTCATTCCGGCACTCATCGGAGCGATCGCCCTTGTCTTTATCGTCAGCCTTATCTTAAAAGGAGTCAAACGCACCACATAACCAATATAATAGAAAAAAGACTGCCTTTTGCGCAGTCTTTTTTCTATTTGCTCTTTGCTAAAACACCTTCCGATAAATCCGCTCATGCAGATTAAATTCTTCATAGTGGATCCCTTTTGGCATAAACAAGATTGACTCTTTACTGCCAAGCCCGATGAAACCGCCGGCAGCCAAGCTGTTGTACATCAAGCGGTGGACCTGCTGCTGCAACCCATGATCAAAATAAATCATGACATTGCGGCAAAGAATCACATGAAATTCATTGAATGACCCATCCGTCACCAAGTTATGCTGAGCAAAAATAAGCTTCTCTGCCAAACTAGGCTGAAAATAAGCAAATTGATGGTCGGTTGTATAGTACTCGGAAAAAGCCTTGCTGCCGCCGGCTTTCAAATAATTCTTCGTATATTGCTGCATTTTCTTTAATGGAAAGGCTCCCTTTTGCGCAGCGGTCAAGGCCTTTTCGTTCATATCAGTCGCATAGATGGTCGTCTTGTCCGCCAGACCCTCCTCCTGAATGAGGATAGCCATCGAATAGACCTCCTCGCCGGTCGCACAGCCGGCATGCCAAATCCGAATCTCCGGCAGCTCTCTTAACAGCGGCACGACCTCGTTGCGAAAGGCCGCAAAGAAGTCCGGGTCACGATACATTTCCGTCATCCGGATCGACAAATCATTTAATAACCGCTCCAAATATCCCTGTTCATGGAGCACTTTTTCCAATAAAGCCGTAATCGTCGGCAACCTTTCCGCCTTCATTCGATTCAAAATCCTTCTGCAGAGCGATGCCCGCACATATCCGCGGAAGTCGTAGCCATACTTCTGATACAAGCCCTCGAGCAGCAAATTGATTTCGATTTCCTGAAGTTCATTCAGCGGCGGTGCTTCTGTTTCGGTAACTAATTCGGTCTGTGTTTTCATCGCGGATCCACCTGCTCCGTCAGCCACACCCGCATTAACGAGAAAAGCTGGTCAATATTTAAAGGCTTCATTATATAATCAGACGCGCCTGCTTCCATACATTTGTCGCGTTCGCCCTTCATGGCCTTCGCGGTCAAGGCAATAATCGGCAGGGACTGCATCCCCAGGTCGTGGCGGATGACCTGCATCGCCTCATACCCGCCCATCACCGGCATCATAATATCCATAAAAATCAAGTCGAAATCGGCTTGTTGCCGCAGCATTTCGATGGCACGCTTCCCGTTTTCCGCCACTTCTACAACAACGCCTTTTCTTTCTAGCGTTGTAACCAGAGCAAATACATTGCGGCCATCGTCCTCAACCAGAAGTACCTTTTTTCCTATAAAAAGTAAATCTTCCGAGCTCTGGATTACAGTTTGTTCGCCCACGGGGACTTCTTCCTCGTTTATGACGCGCACACCAGCGGCTACTTCCTCTAGCGCCAGATCATAATCGTCCACACGACCATAGTACTCAGACTCCAGTTTGCACGGGATATATAATGTAAACGTACTTCCCTTATCCGGCTCACTTTGAACGTGCAGGGCACCGCCGAGCAGCTTGGTAAATTCGCGGCAGATCGATAATCCCAGCCCCGTCCCGCCATATTGCCGGTTCGTGGTACCGTCAACCTGTTGAAAGGCATCAAAGATAATTTGCTGTTTATCGTGCGGAATCCCGATTCCGGTATCGGCAACTGAAATCGCCAGTACCCCCTCTGCCCCTTGAATTCCGGGCAACTTTTCGGGAGCAGCCATGCCCATTCTCAACCTGACCGAGCCTCGTTCTGTAAATTTAAACGCATTCGACAATAAATTTTTCAAAATTTGCTGCAAACGATGACCGTCCGTCAAAATGACGGCAGGGACATCCGGGTCAACCAACACGTCAAACGCCAGATTCTTATTCGCAGCGACCGGGTCGAACAGATTCCGCATCATCTGTGGAATTTCCGTCACGTTTACTTCATCTGTGACCACTTCAATTTTTCCCGCCTCAATCTTTGATAAATCGAGGATATCATCAATCAAGCGCAGTAAATCCCCGCCAGAGGTATGGACAACCCGGGCGTACTCGCTCACTTCCGCGGCGTCCATTTCCGAATTACTCTCCATCAGCATTTGCGACAGAATCAGAATGCTATTCAATGGTGTCCGCAGTTCATGCGACATGTTTGCAAGGAAATCCGTTTTGTATTGCGAACTCATTTGCAGTTTCAAGGAATACTCCTCGAGCTCATCCTTCGCTATTTTCAAATCAAACGCCCGTTGTTCGGCATATTGCTTCTGTTCTTCTAAAAAGTCATTGGTCACCTTGAGTTGTTCCTGCTGCATTTGCAATTCTTCCGATTGGGCTTGGAGCTCTTCCGATTGCGCCTGCAATTCCTCCGTTAAAATTTGTGATTCCCCGAGCAGCCTCTCCACTTCCATCCGCCCGTTCACACTGGAAATCACCGAGCCAAACTTATCCTGAAGCATGTCGAGCAGTGTCAGATGCTGCGCAAGAAATGGCTGCAGCGCGGCGAATTCGACCACCGCTTCGACCCTGTCCTCATACAGGATCGGGGCAATTAATAAGTTCGTTGGTGAGGAAACCCCTAAGCCTGAAGTCACTTTAAAATGCTCCTCCGGCAGCTGGTCAATCAGAAACAGTCGCTTATCAAGGGCTGCTTGACCAATCAGCCCTTCACCCAAACGAAAGCTTGCTGCGGCCTGTCCGTCCTCTGCAATCGCGTAGCCCGCCACTTTGACGTAATCCACCACTGTGCCTTGACTCCGGCGAAGATAGACCACCCCGTAAGCCGCCTGAAGCAGCGGGGCAAGCTTCGTCACAAATGCTTGCGACAGTTCGGTACTATCGGTCATCCCTTGATACATCGTGGATATATCCGTCATACTTTTCTGCACCCAGCTCTGTTTCTCGAGATTGCTGAGGAGGCTGTTCATCGCCTCCGCCAGCTCCCAGGTCTCATCACGCGTGTTTACTTGGATCCTTGTTGTCAAATCCACCTTTGAATCTGCGTCAGTAATACTTTTAATCGTCTTAATCACTTGTTTAATCGTTCGCACAATGGAATTTGACAGGAAAAAGGCTGTGACAATCGTAATCACCGTCACCAAAATGATAATCGCATACAGGGTGATTTTTAAATTTGTATTGTTTTGATTGAGCTGGCTAATCCGATCGGCCGTCAATTGCTTCTCATTGGCGAGAAATGAATCCAATTGTGTTCGCAACTGATCGGTCAACTTCTTTCCGGTATTTTTCGTGAAATGCTCGTCCAGCACCTCCGTGTTGTTCGCCTTTTTTTGATCGACGACATATTCCCCGGACTTTTCCATCCAGGTCAGCAGCAGCGGTTTTATTTCCTCCAAATTCCGCTGCTGTTTGCCGTTATCCGTCAACATGGAATGCAGTTTATTGTAATTGTCCAGCCAGCTCCGGCTCGCCAGATGATAAGGCTCGAGATACTCCTCATCGCCCGTAATCACAAAGCCCCTCATCCCTGTTTCCATATCGAGGATATTTTTTTGAATTTGATTCGCTAGGTCGTGGACTTCAATATCATGTTTGGATATGAAATTGACCTCATTCTGCAAAGCTGTCATTCTATTAATCACGATTAGCAAGGACAGCACCAAACAGACCAATATTGTTACATAACCCGTAATAATTTTCGCATGAATGTTGTATTTCCACCCTTTGATCGTCATCGCCCCCGCAATC
This sequence comes from Bacillus sp. MM2020_4, assembly GCF_011250555.1. GTDB lineage: Bacteria > Bacillota > Bacilli > Bacillales > Cytobacillaceae > Neobacillus. The sequence continues at coordinate 66,870 of NZ_JAANMZ010000017.1, forward strand.
ATTCGTCTATCGAAATATACCTTATTCTACCATACCGCGTTCATCTTTGAATAAAGCACACACTTTTACCTACTAATTACCCATTTCACTTTTTCTTAAAACCTACTTTTTGAAAAATAATCTTTGGGGTTTCAACCGGTTCGGGGACGGGTACAAAAGGAGTATCAACGAAATGGAGGTAGGTAAAATGGCCAAAACAAAAGAAAAAGTTTTATCAGCAGAAGTCCTCGACAAGCAGGTGGCAAATTTCTCAGTTCTTTATATGAAACTGCATCATTATCATTGGTATGTAAAAGGCGAGAATTTCTTCACGCTGCATGTAAAGTTCGGGGAATTGTACGCGGAGGCTGGGTTACATCTTGATACGATCGCGGAACGAATGCTGGCGGTTGGGGCGTTACCAACAGCTACTTTAAAAGAGCAATTGGGGCTGACTTCGCTTGAGGAGGCTAGCGGTGGTGAAAGTGCGCATGAGATGGTACGTACTCTGGCCGATGACTTTGACACTATTTGCACGGAACTTACAGAAGGAATCACGGCAGCCGAAGACAACGATGATCAGCCAACCGCCGATTTGTTCATTGCGATTCGGGCATCGTTGGAGAAGCATAGATGGATGCTTGAGGCGTATTTGGAGGAGTAATAATGGATTTTCAAGCAGTAAATCAGGTACCAGCGGGGATGCTGGTACCTTTTTGGCGTAGTAAGTTACCTATTTAACTAGATAGCTAATGAAAAGGATTGGTATTTCTAAGAGTTTTGGTCTTCATCCACTTTATGTGATGATAGACTAAATTACGGATATTATAAATTGGGCATGAAGGACTAATCGTGCGGTTTTCAGCGGGGATTTGGCCTTCATCGGCTGCTTGAAGGACTAATCGCACGGTTTTCAGCAGAGATTTGGCCTTCATCGGTTTCATGAAGGACTAATCGCACGGTTTTCAGCGGGGATTTGGCCTTCATCGGCTTCATGAAGGACTAATCGCACGGTTTTCAGCGGGGATTTACCCTTCATCGTAAATTCGTCACTTCGATCCAATTTAGCTATTGTATTTTAAAATATTATAGTGTTATAATGTGGTAGCATGATAATATGGTAACGTACTAAAGCGAATATATAATCTAATAAAGGTGGTTTTATTCATATGAAACGTCTATCATCTATGGTTCTAGTAATCGCGGCGATATTTTCTGTGTTAACAGCCTGCTCGAGTAATTCCTCGGGGGCTAAGGAAAAGGATGACAAGACCTTGGTCATCGGTATTGACGATAGTTTTGCTCCATTAGGATTTCGTGATAAAGATAATAAAATCGTTGGTTTTGATATTGATTATGCAAAAGCTGCAGCTGAAAAAATGGGCGTCAATGTGAAAGTTCAGCCTATCGAATGGAAAACAAAGGAATCTGAGCTTGGCAGCGGCCGCATTGATTTAATTTGGAATGGTTACACGATCACCGATGAGCGCAAGAAGAAAGTTCTTTTTACAAAGCCTTATTTAAAAAATGCCCAAGTCGTGGTGACACTTGCGGATTCTAAGGTAACAAAACTTGCAGACTTAGATGGCAAAGTCGTTGGGCTGCAGGCACAATCCTCGGCGGCGGATGCCTTGGATTCGAACCCCATTAAATCTAACATTAAAGAAGTAACGGAGTTCTCCGATAATGTGATGGCTTTAAATGATCTAAAGAGCGGCCGCTTAGATGCTGTCGTGATTGATGAAGTTGTTATCGATTATTATATGACAAAAGAAAAAGGGACGTTTAAAGTGCTGGATGAATCGCTTGCACCTGAAGAATATGGGGTAGGTGTGAAAAAGGGCAACGAGAAACTGCTGAACAAGCTGCAAAAAGCACTGGATGAAATGAATGAAGACGGTACTGCCCTTGAAATTTCGAAAAAATGGTTTGGTGAAGATAAAGTAGTAAAGTAAAATAAATAGAGAAAAAAACAGGATTCCAGGTGGGACCCTGTTTTGTTTTTGGAGGAAACCATCTATGTCGCTTGATTATATACTAACCATCCTTAAACCAATGCTTGAAGGAGCGCAAATGACGATTCTCTTGTTCATCATTGCCATTGTTGTTTCTATTCCGTTGGGCTTTTTGTTAACATTAGCGGTAAAAAGCAGCCTCAAGCCCTTGTCCTGGCTTGCACAAGTTTTTATTTATGTGATGCGCGGGACACCACTCCTGCTTCAGCTACTAGTCATTTGTTTTGGACTGCCGATGATTCCTGTCATCGGCGAATATTTGGTGCTGGATCGATTTGTAGCGGCCTGTATCGGATTTATCCTCAACTATGCCGCTTATTTTGCTGAGATTTTTCGTGGCGGACTTTTGGCCATTGATAAAGGGCAATATGAGGCGGCACAAGTCCTTAGTTTTTCAAAATGGCAGATGACGACACGCATTATTCTGCCTCAAATGTTTCGCATCGCCCTTCCGGCGGTGGCAAACGAATCGGTGACACTTGTTAAGGATACGGCGCTGCTTTATGCCGTTGCCGTTCCTGAATTATTGCACTTCGCCGAAACAGCGGTGAATCGCGATTTTACGATTGTTCCCTTTATGGTGGCAGGTGTCATTTACCTACTGATGACGCTATTGCTGACCGGTGTATTTAAATGGATTGAACGACGCTTTATTTTTGAATAAGGAGGGGATTGAATATGGCAATCATTGAAGTTTCTAATCTGAAAAAGTCGTATGGTAATCTGGAAGTTTTAAAACAGATTACCTTTGATGTTGAAAAGAATGATGTAGTGGCCGTGATTGGCCCCTCCGGATCGGGGAAAAGTACCATGCTTCGGAGTCTTGTCCACCTCGAAGAAATCAATGGCGGCAGTATCCGCGTTTCCGATGATTACTTGGTCAAAGACGGTTTTTACTCCAAACCGCAGGATATCAAGCAGATCACCGCTAAGATGGGAATGGTATTTCAGCATTTTAATTTGTTTCCCCACTTAACAGTCAAGGGGAATTTGGAAATGGCTCCCCGATTAGTGAAAAAGGAAGCAGCAGCTGTCATCAGAAAGCGGAGTACGGACCTGCTTGAAAAAATTGGTCTTTCGAATCATGCGGATGCGTACCCGGCCAATTTATCAGGCGGCCAAAAACAAAGAGTGGCCATTGCACGGGCGCTCATGATGAATCCGGATATTCTGCTATTTGACGAGCCTACTTCTGCACTGGATCCCGAGTTAACGGCAGAGGTTCTGCAGGTGATGAATACCCTGGCAGAAGAACACATGACGATGATTGTGGTCACCCATGAGATGGAATTCGCCAAAGAGGTAGCGAACCGGGTTATTTTTATGGACAATGGGGAAATTATTGAATCCGGTCATCCAACTGATGTGCTAATCAATCCGCAATTCGAACGGACAAAGGCATTTTTACAGCGATGATGGAGCCGTGGAAGATTGGCTGAAGCAGTGAAGCAGGGTGAAGCAGGGGACGGTTCTTGTGCTTCCAACGGGTTCAGTCCCACTGATTAACCAGCGGACTGAACCCTTTATATTCTTTTTACAACTAGGCTCTTTTTGTAAAGTTTGTTGTTTTTTTAAAACTTATTATTATAGTTTAAAATATAGGAAAATTTTGTATAATATAATAAATGTATTCAAATGAAACTAAACGGCTTTAATACCTAAATTATTATCAAAGAGGGGGGAAAAGTGTTGTTAAACAAAATAGGGAAAATGCTTTATGCTGTAATATCGTTTCCTTTGGCATTTATATTTTCAATAATTTTTGACCCAAGCGGAACAACTATGTTAGTAAATGGGGATTTATCTAAAAGGAAGAAAAGATTATGTTAATATTTAACATAGGGAATTTATAGGGTCTGAATTGACCCTTTTTTTATGTTCTTCTGAACATTTCAATGGTGGTATAACTTGATTTTTGACACGACAAAATAAGCATTTGTTCTACTTGTGAACGATATTTACCGTTCCGTTTGACCGGAACACTGCCGCAATTCACACAAGCCAGCCCAGTAGAGAACCAGCTTTCACAAATATCTTTCAATAGCTTTTTGATTTTATCAGGTTCACTTGGAAACATATCGTGTTTCATTGCTTCAAACAATGCCATTTGTTCTGATTCGGATAATTTTCTGAACTCTTCATAGATGTCTAACCACATATTTCAACGCCCCCAAGAGCGCATTATATCAACATTTTATAAAGTGCTCAAGAAAACAACAATTTATACGAAAACAGCCTACAACTAAGAGGAACTTTTATTTCACTAAGAGTGAGTCAATCGAATTTATATATTTACCCCTTGTTTGTCTTTCTATTTGACATGCTTGGCATTGAGGAACCCCGCAATTGATTCTGGAAGCACTTCTTGACTCCAAGGTGCCCATCCGTAGTCCTTGCCGTTATAGAAAATATTGTTTCGGTAGGCGACCGCACCATTTGTGTAAAGAACGATGGCGAAATCCCTTTGTCCAGGGAGGGTGGGATCGTGTTGGAAGTTATCGTTTTTGACGCCCTGATTGATCAGTTCGAGGAAGGCTATGATCTCGGATGGATCAGTTAGGGTCGATAAAAGCTGATGATCAAGCTTGGTGCTGCCATAATGTTCTTCGTAAATTTGTATCTTTTCTATCTTGCTTTGATTCAAGTCTTTGAAATGATAGGCGTATTTGCCTTTGTCACGGTAATACACTCTATATCCGCCGATTTCATCCTTGTCTTTTACTACAACTAAATTGGGGTCTCCCTTCACTTCAAAAATTTTCGTCCCCTTTTCAAGGAAGGCAGCATCTCCGTCTTTTGTCTTATAGTTGGGGTTTGTAACATTATCGTCCACCTTAAATTTGACCGTACCAATTTCCTTTCCGACAAGGGTTGGGTCAGAGAGTGCTCCAGTGTAAATCCCTTCATAACTGTGGCCATTCAGCTTGATGAAATCGATCCAATCGATTACAGCATGGCTGCCGAAAAGGCTAGAAGGAGAGTGGCTGCACCCCGCAATGGAGACAAAAAGTAAAAGAAACATCCCTACCATGATTTTTTTCATTCCAGCGCTCCCTCATATCAAAACGTTTTTCCTAAGTATATTCGGCAAATACAGTATATTTCCTTTAGCCTTCACTTTGACTGAAGAATCACTCGCTTCTGTCATAGCACGGTAATAACGATGCCCATTCTGTGAAACTAAAAAAAGACACCCTTTCTGTCCCTATTAAAACAAGGAGATTTCCTTCATTTGTTCATGAAATGAATCCATTGAGTGGATGATAAAGATAAAGAAATAAAGATGAACATTATTTCTAGGGAGTGGATGGTAAATAATTTAGGCTGTCTTATTTGATTTAGATGGAACGTTGTTAAATCGGGACGAATCAGTTGTTGATCGATACAAGCACTTGAATAAATGGGGCGGGCATGTACCAAAGGAGGACTATTCAATAAGGTTTATAGAGTTAGATTGTCATGGGTATATCACTGATTGAACTGCACTATTCGCCCATTCCCACACCATATCACTTCGTCGCAATCATCACCAAACAAATATCATCCTTCTGAGGATTCATAAGCTCGCGTCTAGGCTGCAAGCGCTGAAGCAGCGCTGCTGGATCGTCCATGCCATCCTCTTTCATGCAGCTCGACAGCTTAACACTCGCATCCTCATACTCCTCCTCCAGCCATTCCGACAAGCCATCCGTATACAGTAAAATCTGTGCCCTATCCGTGTACGAAATAACTCCCTTACACACCTCAATTTCATCAAAAAAGCCCAAGGCACAGCAGCCTTCCTCCATCATCTGCACTTTCCCGTCAACCATCGCAATCCCCGCTGGATGCCCGGCATTCACATACTCAATCGAATGCTCCTCGGTATCAAGCACAAAGTATATCGCCGTAAAATAATAATTGATTAAAGTATCATTATGCAGCTGATTCATCCGCCGGTTCAGTTCCCTCATCACCGCTTCCGGATCGCATAAACTAGTAATCGAATCCTTTAGCGCTGAATAAATGTACATACACACGAGCGACGACGAAATCCCATGACCCATCATATCGAGTAAAATCACACCATAGCGATGCGGAGAAATCTGGTACCAGGCATACAAGTCACCAGCAAGCTCAAACGAAGGCTTGTAGACTGCCGAAATCATCACATCTTCCTTTTGAACCGGACCCGGAAGCATACTTAGCTGCACCTGCTTGGCCAAATCCAGCTCATATTGAATCCTCAGGTCCCGCTCCTTCCGCAAATCCTTCTCCTGCTTCAACCGCAGCACCGAGCGAATCCGCGCCAACAGCTCGACCTTATTGATCGGCTTCATCACATAATCAAGCGCCCCCGCATCCATTGCCTCGGCCATCTTATTGGAGTCCCCCATCGCTGTCACAAAGATAATCGGCAGATCGTGAAACCGTTCATTCCCCAGAATCGTGCGGCAGGCCTCAATCCCATCCACTTCCGGCATCATCAAATCCATCAGAATTAAATCGATATCACTCTCACCGGGATTGGGTGCATCCAATTGTAAATAGTCATATAGCTCCATTGCCGATGACAGCAACACCAATCGCTTATAACCAGCCTTATACAGAATCTTTTCCACAATCATCAAATTCGTCTTATTATCATCGACAATCACAATTTTCATAGCCATCCTGCTATCACCTCCTCTTTTTATGAAGCAGTATGAAGCAGGGGACGGTTCTTGTGATTTAAAACGGAAGAACCGTCCCCTGCTTCACCTTGTTACCGCAATAACACATCTGGGGTTTTGTCCTTGAGTGCTTTCCGCAGTTTTTCGAGCGCCTTTTTCTGCAGTCGGGACACATGCATCTGTGAAATCCCCAAATACTCGCCTGTTTCCCTTTGGCTTTTATTCTCGACAAACGTGTAATGGATCACGTCCCTTTCTCTGTCCGATAATACGTGAAGCGCACTCTCAAGCAATAGCCTTTGATCGACCTGTTCATAGCCTTCATCATGCGTTCCTACTATATCTAAGGTAGTCACCGTGCTCCCCTCAGATCCCATTTCAATCGTTTGGTCGACAGAAGCAGTCTGATAGCTTTTCCCCATTTCCATTGCCTCTAATAGTTCCTCTTCGGAAATCTCCATATGCTCAGCGATTTCGTGGATCATGGGGGATCGTTGATAGTGATTAGTCAGCTCGTCCACGACCGTTTTAATTTTCGGCCACGTTTCTTTGATCCTTCTTGGCACATGGACACCCCAGGTTTTATCCCGTAGAAATCGCTTTATTTCCCCAATCACGGTCGGAATTAAATAAGATTCAAACGCTTTCCCAATGCTGGGGTCGTAACGTCTAATCGACGACAACAGCCCAATCATCGCGACCTGCATCATATCTTCGTGGAAATTCTTCCCCTTCGAATATTTCCGTGCAAGGCTAGCGACCAGGGCGTGATAATGTTCCACCAGTACCGTTTGCGCCTCCGAGTCCTCATCCTGCTGAAATGCCAATATCAGCGCATCAATTTCCTCCTTCGTTCGTCTCCCGGGTTGAGATGGTTGAGTCATGATTTTCACACTCCCCACTTCGGTACTTCACCATGAAGACCGTCACTCCGGAATGATTCAACACCCGGACTTCGTCCATCAGCGTTTCTATCAAATATAAGCCTAACCCTCCCTCAGAAAGCTGGTCCACCGTACTAGTTTCCGTATAAGGGCCTAATTCTTCTTTTGTTTGGTAAAAATTAAAGCTTTTGCCGCTATCAGCAACAACGATTTCTACCTTATCCTGATAAATTCCGAAGCCAATGATCACCTCACCACCCTCGTCCTTATGGTAAGCATGCTGGACAGCATTCGTGCACGCCTCACTGACGGCAATTTTCATATCCTCAATTTCCTCATATGTATATCCCATGCGGCTAGCAATTCCCGATAACGTCAAACGGATGACCCCAACATAATCCGGCTTTGCCGGAATCTTCATTTCAATATAATCCATCACTTCGCTCATCTTCCCCCACCCTCAGAAATATTCATTATGTGACTCAACCCCGTAATTTGGAACAACCGCTTCAGCCGCTCCGATAACTCCACCAATCTTAATTCACCGCCATTATTCTTCAACTGCTTAAACAGACCAACAAAGACCCCAAGACCCGTACTATCTAAATAGGATACGTCTTTAAGATTGACCGTTATGAATGGATTCGTCCCCTCCGCAAGCGGCAATAATTCCTCCCTCAGCTTCGGTGCCGTAAACGCATCAATCTCCCCGCTGACAAACACCACAACTTCTTGTTCCTCCTGCCGTTTATCTATCTTCAAATTCATTTCATCACACCCTTAAACTTTTAATTTGTACATACCCGCAAGACCAAAGCCTTAAACCTCTTTTTTTTAAAATATTTCTTCTATTATATCAAAACAGGCTAGTCGCCCGCATAAACCGATTAGCCAAGCCACCATTACTCAACAAAACTAGGTCTTATTTAGTTACTCTATTAAAAAAAACTAAACTTCCGCTACTGTTTCCATCTTTGGTTCCCTACTGTTCATTGGATATTATTATCTATTTTGTGTTCTGAATTCGACTGTTATAATGGTGGTTAGATAATACGAGGAGGGTGACCCATGACCACATTTGAAAAGTTAAGGCCGATTATTGCAGACCAACTGGGTGTCAAAATGGAGAATATTAAATCGGAAGCATCATTCAAAGATGATTTAGAAGCAGATTCGCTAGATATGGTGAACCTGACAATGGAAATTGAAGATGAATTTTCCATCGAAATTAGTGACAAAGTCGCTGCGAAGCTTCAAACGGTCGGAGATGTCGTCCATTATATTGAAAACCATTAATTGGATAGTCCTGCGCAGGCGGTTACTTGATTGCGTGTGAACGTATCGCAGACGTCATCACCTGTTATGTATGATACTACAACTCCCAGAGCCATGATTCTCTGGGAGTTGTTGTTTGTTATCTTTTTATGCATTTTACCATGTTCATTCCCTCCATTTATTTTTCCAGATTGCTGCCTTACATCTCAACGGGTTTACCGCCCCCCCCGTTTTCAATTCAAGCTGGATTCCTAAGTCGAGGTAGCTAGTCTATAACCTTGAAAGTGGTACCGCCAACTAGGTTTTATTTTTTAAAAAGAGGGTATGTAACCTAAAAAGGAGAGTGGGTACGATGAAAAAAAGTAGGCAGGACAAGATCAATTCCAACAACAATAGTTCGATGGCTCAGAATCTAGATGAAGTAAAAGAACTCGGCAAGCAAATGAAGAAGGCTAAAACCGGCACGGAGCTGAAGGAAGAGCGGAATAAAACGCAAGATCCGCAGCAATAATGGCAGCGGCCCTTCACAGGTACCGCTGCTTTCATTTTGGTAGAGAATAGAGGCAAACTCGGTCAATTGTCTGCTAAGCTACCGCCGAGTTACCACATCACGATATAGTTTTATGCACCAAACGTTGGGATAAGTCCCCCTAATGAACTTAAGGCAACTCCCAGCAGGAAGATAACGACGACGAGGGTAATGACTTTACTTTTAGATAACCCTGCAACTACTTTTAAGCCCATCCCTAACACCACATAATACCAAATATGAAAGATATCAAAATTAGAAGCGATCAACTTAAGCATTTGATTGTCTCCCATTAGTGGCGCTATGCTGGTATAGTAGACTTCGTATCCGCTAACTGCCAATGATATCAAGCCATTAATGAGGACGCCGACGGACATGATTAGGGAAGAATAAAGGACGACGGCAAAAAGTTTCATATAAGGAGTATCGTTGCCCATGAAGACCATGCAAAGTTTATAGAAGGCGGCAACGACAAAGAACCTGGCAACCCCGCCGATTATTGCCCCAACAGTCCCCATTCCTACTGTAAAGGCAGCAGGGATTTCGATGGGTGTTGGTAAATCTTTAAAGATCGGATTATTTAACCCCACATATGCAACGATCGCCCCTGTGATGCTCGTAAGGATAAGCATAATGATCAGTGGCAAGGCAATCGGTGCTTTTTCTTTCATTCGTTCAAACTGATGGGTAGGCGCCGTAATCATACCAAAAATTGACGGTTTTTCCACGTTTACAACATTTTCCTTCACTACTGTTTCCATCTTTGGATCTCTTCCTCTCTATTCATATCTTAATGCATCAATTGGATCGAGCTTTGCCGCTTTATTTGCCGGCATTAAACCGAAAATAATGCCCAGTGTCATGGAAAACAATACACCGCCAATTACCACTTTACCGGAAACAAGCGGCGGCCATTTGGCAAAGGTAGACACAAGATACGCCCCACCAACCCCGAGTCCTATCCCAATTATTCCACCCAAGAGAGTCAGCATCATCGCTTCTATTAAAAATTGCAATAGAATTTTTCCTCTTGTCGCCCCGAGCGCTTTGCGGATTCCAATTTCTCTTGTTCGTTCCGTAACCGAGACAAGCATAATATTCATCACCCCAATCCCGCCGACAAGCAAGGAAATACCGGCGATGCCGCTAATAATCATGGTCATAATATTGGTTACCTGCGAAATACCCTTTTGGATTTCCTCTAAATTAAATACTTCATACTTCCCTTCCAAATCGGGCGATTTTGTATCATTAAGCAGATTCACTGCCTTTTTCCCGGCCATTTCAAGGGCGCTGATATCCTTTGCTTGAAGTGTCACTGACTGGATATCGTCTGTTCCATATAAGGCCGGCCAGATCGATAGTGGGATGAGCATTTCAGGCATCCCCAATCCCAGGAAACCGTCTGAAGATTTGTACACCCCAATGATTTGAAAAGGCTGCCCCTTTATTTCAAGAATTTTTCCGACTGCCTTCCTGTTTTCAAAAAAATCCTTTGCTGCCTTTTCGTTGATCATCATGACATTGTTGGATTGGGAAAAATCCACTTCATTCAGCTTTCTCCCTTTAGTCACCTTTAGCGAATTCACCGCAAAATAATCATTTGTGATTCCATAGATTTGCGTACCAATGTTCTTATCATTTTCTGTTAGGGTTTCCATGGTATCATTTGTCGTAATCACATGAGATATCTCAGGAATATCCCTAAGTTGAAGGAGATTCTCCTGTGTAAATGTCGGTTCTTCGCTGAAGGACAGGGTTGAAAAATCAACATTTTCCGGTGTAAAGGTAATTTCGATGGTATTATTTCCAGAACCCGCAAACTGGGATTTCAGCGCTGCTTCCCCGCCTTGTCCGATCGCTACTACCGTAATAATGGATCCAACACCAATGATTATGCCTAGCATGGTGAGTGCGGAACGGAGCTTATGAGCGAGAATGGATGAAATGGCAATTTTCATACTTTCCATTAAACTCATGAGAACGCTCCCCTCCTATCCATGATGATGCGGCCATCCCTTAGTAGAATATGCCGTGATGTATAGGCAGCAACTTCCTCCTCATGTGTAACCACAATAATCGTTGCCCCTTCATTATTCAGCTGAGTAAATATGTCCATCACTTGTTCCCCCGATTTCGTATCAAGCGCCCCTGTCGGTTCATCTGCTAGAATGAAGGATGGACGATTAGCGATTGCACGTGCGATCGCCACCCGCTGTTTCTGACCGCCGGAAAGTTGATTCGGTAAATGGTCCATCCGATCGGCCAAACCTACCTTAAGAAGTGCATCAACGGCTCGTTCCCTTTGCTCCTTTCTGCGAATTCCCCCATAGACAAGCGGCAATTCTACATTCTCCAGCGCTGTTAATCTGGGAAGAAGATGAAAGTGCTGGAATACAAACCCTATGTATTGATTGCGAATCAGTGATAATTTCGTATCATCTGTTTGAAGTACATTCCTGTCATTTAACAGATATTCTCCCGTTGCTTTTCGATCCAGGCAGCCGATAATATTCATCAATGTTGATTTTCCCGATCCCGATGGACCCATGATCGAAACAAATTCACCAGCTTCTATCTCCACGTTAATATCATGAAGTACAGGGACCTCAAGGATTCCTTGCTTGTAAGTCTTGTTAATATGCTTTAAGCTGATCATTTTCCTTTCACTTCCATTCCGTCATAAAGACGGTCGGAAGGATTACTAACGACCTTTTCACCCGCCTTCAAGCCTTCAAGTACTTCCGTCCATTCCCCATCACCAATTCCTGTCGTGAGAGTTTTCTTATGTAAGGCATGGTTATTTTCCACATAGACAAACTTAGAATCTCCCTTTTCGATGATAGAACTACGTGGGATAGCCAGCATTTTTTTCCGGGTGAGCTCCACCTGTATAGAAACATGGTAACCAGGTGAAAGCTCTTCTTGCGACTCCAATGCTGCTTTAAAATTATAGTAGGAAATTGTTTGCGTCTGGTTTCCGGCGGCTCCTGCCATTCCTTGCCCTAGTTCACCAGATACAGGATACTCACTTACCTCGGTAATCTTTCCCTTCCATGTTTTGTTCGAAACGGCTTTTGAGGTGATTAGGATAGGTTGATCGGGCAGAATTTGTGCCTTTTGCAGTTCCGTTAATGTCCCCTCGATTCGGAATGGATCCTTGGATGCGATTTGCATGATTGGATCCCCTTGAACCCCCGAATCCTGAGTCGTATGGTTCCCTGTTCCCGTGTCCACCTTCTGCACGATTCCGGAAGCATTACTATAGACAATTAGTTCCTCCTGCTTCGCTTTTAATTGGTCTTCTGAGAGCTTATTTTTCTCCATTTCAAGATTTATCGATTGCTGCTCGTATTGTAAATCTTGCAGCTGTGCCTCTAATGGTGCTAATATATCTGCCGCCGCTCCCTCAGCCTTTGCCTTTTGGATGTCCTTCTTTAAAGAGGTCATTTTTTCATTTCCCTGTTTAATGCGAAGATTTGTCGACTTTTTATCTAGTTCCAATTGTTTTTCCTGAATCGTCATATCGGCATTATCGTAGGAAAATAGTTTATCTCCTTGCTTTACTTCCTGTCCTTCTTTTACAAAGAGCTCCTTGACCTTTCCTTTTGTCGGATCCGCGTACAATGCCTCCACCTTTCCTGGTACAACTTGTCCTGAAACTAATTTTGTATTACTTATTTCTTTCTCTGTTACACTAACAAACTCCCACTCTTCCTTACTGCTATTTTTCTTATTTTGCATGACTGTAATATTAATGGCTGCGATGGTCACAATAGAAGCAATCAGCCCAATCACAATCCACTTTTTCCTTTTGGGCGTAGGTGTTTTCTCTACCTGCAAATAACACCCCCTCCTTACTGGGATATTTTTCATATATCCCTATAATTATACAATTTTTGATAATTGTAAATACTTAAATCCAAGACAAATCTTTTTAAAAACCTAATTGAATTTCTGAAAATAGGATTAAACACCTATAAATATTTCAAATTATTAGGTAAATCTTCCTCGCCTAATCCACTATTTTTCAACCATAAATATGGTCGAAATGTACGTTTTTAGACATTTTATGGTTATTGACAACTGCAATCTGTAAAATATGACATTATATTCAAATTATAGGTACATTTAACCAAAATAGGTATTTATTAATATTTCAAATTGACGAATAATTTGGAAATTTGATACAATCATGTCGGAAAAGGGTTTTAATTCCAAAATTTTAAATAAAAAAGGAGGTGTTATCATGGCTTCTGCAATGACTAAAAAATCAATCTTTTATGTAGTTGGAATGGCTTTATTACTTTCAACTTTAACAATTTCTATGCCGCATCTTGCAGCTAACTTAGGTATTTCTACTACTGTAGCTGCTAAAGTTATTACCGTTATTGATACCTTTAGTACAATTACTACGATCATTAGCCTCGTGGCTATTATTGTCGGTTATGGAGTTATTTCAACCGCGCTTGTTATTACCGCTAAGAAGATCATTTCAAAGTATGGAAAAGGTTATGCTACTAC
>NZ_JAANMZ010000018.1 GCF_011250555.1 Bacillus sp. MM2020_4
AGAATGTGTATAAGAGACAGATATTAATACGTTACTGAAATAACGTGAGAATAGCTTTTTTCAAAATAGTATTTTTTACAACATACGTGCATTCCTTCCGAAAAATACTTCTATTGAACCATATTTCCTGAAATATACTGATCAAATTATTGGTAAACTTTTTTCCACTTTCTCCAAAGAAGTGAATTTTTTATAGAAGAAGGGGTATGTTACTGGTTAGGATTTCCTGTTTAAAAATCCGGTAGATAAAAAATTCCCATGGAGGTGTATTCATGCGTTATACAAGGCTCTGGATTAGCTTAGCTATTGTTTTTATAGCATCATTCGCTATTTTAGGTTACTACGGCGGCAGACTCTATCAGACCATGCCACCCATACCGGAACGTGTTGTCGTATCAGACGGTACTGTTCTATTTACAAAAAAGGATATACAGGATGGCCAAAATGTTTGGCAGTCTATTGGCGGTCAGGAACTTGGAAGCATATGGGGCCATGGTGCCTATGTTGCGCCTGACTGGAATGCAGATTGGCTTCACAGACAGTCAATGTGGCTGTTAAATAATTGGGCCGGGAAGGACTATGGAAAGACATATTCGGCACTGGATGATGAAGCCAAAGCTGCTTTACAAGCAAGACTTAAAAATGAAATAAGACCGAACACCTTTAATAAAGATACAAAAGAAATAACCATTTCACCTATTAGAGCGGAAGCGATAAGAAATGTAAGTCAACATTATGCTTCCTTGTTCACAGATGATCCTCGGCTGAATAAATTACGTGAAGCGTATGCGATGCCAAAGAATGTGATAAAGGACGACACTCGTTTAAGTGCATTTATCAGCTACATATGGTGGACCACGTGGGCAACCGAAACAAATCGTCCCAATGATAAGGTTACTTATACCAACAACTGGCCAAACGAGGAGCTTATCGATAATAAACCAACCGGTGAGATGCTGGTTTGGTCTGTCCTCAGCTTTGTCATACTCCTTGCCGGGGTAGGTGCCTTAGCATGGTACTATGCGACGCAAAAGCATCATGAAGGTGATGAGGATTTCCCTAAAAAGGATCCATTACTTGCTTTGAATGCTACGCCATCCATGAAGGCAACGCAGAATTACTTTTGGGTCGTTGTTGCCTTATGGTTAGTTCAAGTTTTACTTGGAGCCATTACCGGACATTATCAAGTAGAAGGCAGTGGTTTTTACGGTATCCCAATTGATAAATGGATTCCGTATTCACTGACAAGATCGTGGCATACTCAGCTAGGCATTTTATGGATTGCTACAGCCTGGCTTGCCACTGGGTTATTTATTGGGCCGGCAGTTTCCGGTCATGAACCAAAATTTCAACGATTCGGTGTGAATTTCTTATTTGTATGCTTGCTTATTATTGTCGTCGGATCGATGGTCGGACAATGGTTTGCCGTGCAACAAAAATTAGGGCACACGACAAACTTCTGGTTCGGTCATCAAGGCTACGAATATACGGATACTGGACGCTTCTGGCAAATATTCTTAACGGTCGGATTATTCCTTTGGTTATTCCTAATGGCGCGAGCGATTTGGCCTGCTTTTAAAACACTTAAGGAAAGCCGTCACCTTCTTGCCCTATTTTTAATTGCGTCCCTTGCTATTCCAGTCTTCTATATTCCTGCATTATTATGGGGGCAGCACAGTAATCTGGCCATTGCGGAATATTGGCGCTGGTGGGTTGTTCACCTTTGGGTAGAGGGCTTCTTTGAAGTATTTGCCACCGTTGTCATGGCTTTCTTATTTACAAGAATGGGGTTGCTCGGACTGCGAACAGCGACTACCTCCGTCCTATTCTCTACAGTGATCTTTTTATTCGGAGGAATTATCGGAACGTTCCATCATTTATATTTTAGTGGAACGCCAACAGGGGTCATCGCCTTTGGAGCATCATTTAGTGCGCTTGAGGTTGTCCCACTTGTATTTATTGGCTTTGAGGCCTATGAAAATCTTACCCGGAGCCGTGCCAAGCCATGGGTATCTGCCTACCGTTGGCCCATTTACTTCTTCATTTCCGTTGCATTCTGGAATTTAGTAGGGGCCGGTTTATTTGGATTCTTTATAAACCCGCCCATTGCACTCTATTATATGCAGGGTCTTAATACGACAGCTGTTCACGGACATACTGCCCTATTCGGTGTTTATGGCATGCTGGGTATTGGCCTGATGCTCTTCTGTTTACGCGGTTTGACAGTGAAAAAGGAATGGAAAACAGGTGCTCTGAAATTTGCTTTCTGGGCAATTAATATCGGTCTTGCCTTAATGGTCCTGATTAGCTTAATTCCGATTGGCTTAATGCAAACATGGGCAAGTGTCCAGCATGGAATGTGGTACGCTCGTTCCGCTACTTTTATGTCCCAAGACATTGTTCATACCTTTGTATGGCTCCGGATTGTCGGTGACACCATTTTTTCCCTTGGTGCTCTCGCACTGGTTTGGTTTATTATTGGTCTAGTAACCGGATGGTCTGTTTCTAAAGATCGACTTGATTACGCCGAAACTGATCATAAAAACATTTAGCTGGAAGCCCCAGTCACGTTTCCTTCGTGAGTGGGGCTTTTTCACTTTTGTGAGAATGGGCATTCGCCGTGACCCACGTAAAATCCCCACATAATCTATAGGGTACTATCACCTAAGGAGAGATGCCTAAATGAATCCCTATGGCCTTTATCAAATGCCACAATTACCGGTTGAATACCATTCGTATGTTCCCGCAGAGCAACTTTATTCCCAACCCGAGCAATACCATTCCTTTATTCCGGGTTCGGTAGAGCAGTATCATTCCTATGCTCCTACACCTGCAGATTCGTACCAATCCTATGTTCCACTCGATCAATACGACCCTAATAGGCAGCCGCAACAATTAGAACGCCGGGTAACACAGCTGGAAAGACAAAATGAGCGGCAGGAAAGAGATATCAATCAGCTGCAACGGGATGTTAACCAAATGCAGCGTCGTCTCCAACGTGTCAATCAACGACTCCGCGTACTTGAAAGAAGATTTAATGTTCCCTTCACACCATTTGATGGCGAGTTTTAAAAGTAACGTTAGAACCGGGCTTGCAAAAGCCCGGTTCTAACGTTGATACGACCCTTTTTACATAATATGGGCTACTATCAATCCCTGGCCCATTCCGAAAATTGGCTGTTACTTTTTCTAACACATTCTCTGACAAAAGCCAAAATTTCAGTTAACTTTTTTATATAAAGTTCGAAAGGGGTATTTCGATGACACAAAGATACGAGGTCACATTAGCTAAAAGGATCCTTCAGTTAGATCAATTAAGAGATGAATTATATGAGGAACTTTTAAAAACAATGGGGCCAAAAGGGAAGGAACTTTTACGAAGACTCCAAAATGCATAGGAGGAATGGTGTTGGCTACTCATTTACTAAGAGGACTTGAACGTCTTAAACAATTTTATATAAGAAAAATTGCTGAATCAGAATTAATGGATTCAACGGACGAACTTCAATCCCTTACAATTAGTGAACTAGAGAATCTATACAATAAACTAATAGCCCTAAATAGATAACGCCTAATCATACTCTAATGAATTTTTTAAAAAAATAAAATATTTTTATTTAAAATTGCTCTCTCATGTGAGAAGATCTAACATATGTTATTTTACATTCAAAATTCGCGCTAAATAATGGGGTGAGGTGAACAGCAACATGGGAAACGAATTGTCTTATAAAGATAAAAAGGTCATAACGATCGGAATTGTCAAAGAACTCACAGGCCTATCTGAAAGGCAAATCCGTTATTATGAAGAACGGAAACTCATTTTCCCCGAAAGATCTTCCGGTGGAAGTCGAAAATATTCCTTTTCTGATGTAGAATTACTCATGGAAATTGCTAACAAAATTGAAGATGGTATTCAAACACATGAGATTAGAAAGCAAATGCTGAAGGAACAAAAGAAACAAAATCAGGATGAAATCCGTCGTAAAATGATCCAGGGGCAGCTTAATGCCCAGTTTGGAGAACGAAAAAAATATTAGGATTTTAGTAATGCCTCGTTCCTCGTTTTAAGGAAAGAGGCTCTTTTTTTACCCTCTTTAAAAAACCATGTCATAAAATCTCACAACATTGTAGATACATCTCCCAAATCCATGTAAAAATACAACTACACTAAATGTTATGAAAATTAACATACTCAAAAAGGGGGAAAAAAAGTGGATACTTTATTTCTAATGAACAGTCTATGGGTTATGGTTGGTGCTGTATTGGTAATTTTAATGTTTGGCGGTTTCATTCTTCTGGAAACAGGTTCAACAAGAATGAAGAATGCTGGACATATCGCAGGAAAAACAATCCTTACCTTCGGAATTAGCTCCATCATGTTTTGGGCAGTGGGATATGGATTAATCTTTGGCAAAGGAAATTCTTTGATCGGGTTCTCCGATTTCTTTTATTCAGGCTATGATATAGATGGGTTACCACTATCAGGGGCAGTTTTCTTCTTATTCCAATTGGCATTTGCAGGGATTTCCTTAACCATTGCCTTCGGCGGGTTTGCGGAACGGGCTAAATTAAGTGCCTACCTCATATTTGCCGTCCTCTTCTCAAGTTTTGTTTACCCGCCTATCGCGCATTGGATCTGGGGCGGCGGCTGGTTAGCAGAGCACGGAAAACAAGATTTCGCAGGTTCAACTGTGGTTCATTTAACTGGTGCTATGGCGGCGCTGGCAGCAACTATTCTCTTAAAACCTCGAATGGGCAAGTTTAATAAAGACGGCTCAGCCAATAATCTTGCTGGTCATAATCAGGTTTTCACCGCATTGAGTGTATTACTCTTATGGGTAGGCTGGTTTGGCTTCAATGCTGGCAGTACTTTATCGGTTGACAAAGCTTTCTTTGGATTTGTTGCTATTAATACAAACCTCGCGGCCGCAGCTGGAACAATTGCAGCAATGATTATTTCCTGGATAGTATTAGGGAAAGCCGATGTACCGATGATGTTAAATGGTGCCCTTGCAGGTTTAGTCGCTATTACTGCTTCCTGTGCCTTCGTTGACACCTGGGCGGCCGTCTTAATTGGATTTATCGCCGGAATTTTAGTTTTCTACAGCATGCGCTTTTTTGAAAAAGTGAAAATCGATGATCCAATTGCCGCCCTTTCCGTCCATGGAACTGCTGGGGTCTGGGGAACATTATCCACTGGATTCTTTGCCACAAAAGAATTAGCAACGGTCGGCAGTCCTGGTTTATTTTATGGCGGCGGCTTCCACCAATTGGGTGTTCAGGCAATGGGTGTCATTACCTGTGCAGCTTTCGCATTTATTGTTTCCTATATCCTTCTCGCCATAATGAAAAAAGCAATGAACGGATTACGAGTGACAGAGGAAGAAGAAATCATTGGACTTGATATGAGCGAGCACGGCAGCTATGGCTACCCTGAATTGGTGAAGACCGAGCAAACGTTCAAAGCACAATAGTAGTCGAAACCAATCCCCTATTATGCGGGATTGGACTACTTTCGATTTTTAGATAAAGGAGGTAGAAACAGTGACTGACAATCCTTACTTAGCGGCAGAGGAATATCGAACGACGCATATGGGAGAAGCATCTCAAGATCACTTTAAGTTGAACGAGTTGCATGATGCCATTATGAATCAGGTGATAAAAATATCTATTAATCAACTATCGATTCGATCTGGTCCCCCTCCGTCGCCCTTCTCCATTTTTGTAATGGGAAGCGCCGGACGATTGGAACAGTCCGTTTGGAGTGACCAAGATCATGGGATCATTTATCACGATGAAAACAATGAGGCAAAGTCCTATTTTTTAGCATTAGGAAAGGAAATTTCTAAAGGGCTTCATTTTGCAGGATATCCCTATTGTGACGGTGGAGTGATGGCAAGTAATCCCTTCTGGTGTAAATCGATAGATGAATGGCAGCTGCAAATAACGAATTGGCTGTCTGATTCCACGTGGGAATCTACGCGATATCTATTAATTTTTCTAGATGGAAGGTCGATCCTTGGTGAGGGCGAATATGTAGAAAGCTTAAAAACACATCTCTACCAAACAGCGAATACAGAACAGCTCTTGTCCAACTCTTTACGTAATACCCTCCATATTAAAAAAGGGATCAATTTATTAGGCCAGCTATTAACGGAAACACACGGTCCACATTCTGGCACATTACCTATAAAAGAGATTGCCATTCTCCCATATGTAAATGCCCTGCGTCTAATAGCTATTAAGGAAAGAGTTATGGAGACCCCTACCCTTTCCCGGCTTGAAAAAATTTCAACTGCCTGGATTCCTGGGCATGACAAACAATTTTTCCAAGAGCAATTTTTAAAACTGTTAAACTACCGTTTAATGTATGGGGATCACACAAACTATGACTCCGGTCATTATTTGGTAGTTAAACGGTTAACGAAGGAGCAAACGAAGGAGGTAAAAGAAATCATCAAAAATGGGTATGGCCTTTTTCACCATGTTAGAAGGTTACTAGAAAAGAAATAGTTCAAGGGGGATGGGTAAACGATGATGCAATTTTTCCGGCAACTAACAGGAAAACTAAATTCAAACATATTTGCTGGATTACTAGGACCATCTACTCCGCAGCAAATGGCTTTTCTTAGGGAACTTCAGAGGGAAATGAAACAAACAAACTGTATGGAAACCCCTCTCAATGAATTGAAAGTTACTGTATTCGATATAGAAACAACCGGATTTTATCCAGATAAGGGAGACCAAATCATCTCAATCGGTGCAATAAAAATGAAAGGGCCTCAAATCAAGGAGCAGGAAACCTTTTATTCTTTGGTACAATCAGACCTCCCTCTATCAAATGAAGTTTCATCGTTAACCAATATTCAAGCTTCGGAATTACGCACTGCCCCCCCTGCACCTGAAGTACTTATGAATTTTTTCAAGTTTGTAAAAAGTGATATTCTTGTGGCGCACCACTCAAAGCATGAGCAGTCGTTTATGCAAAAAACAACATGGGATGTATGGCGAACGAAATTTAACCACCGAATTATCGATACCACCTTTTTAATCCGCTTATCAGATTTATCCATGAAAGCAGCATCACTTGAAGACGTTTGCTATGAATGCGGGATTGAAATAGAAAACCGGCATCATGCCTTAGGCGATGCGATCATGACCGCAAAGATTTGGAGCTACTATTTACAACTTGCTCAAAAGAAGAAATTCCAATATTTACAGGAAGTATATGAATATCTCGCGAGAAATGACTAAAGAAACTACTTTATCCTATATATGTATATCAACTTTTTAGCCAGTCAGAGATATAACTTTCCAACACTCCATCTTACTTACTACTGAATTCCCCTCGTTTTCTCCTCCGTATTATCTTAATTAAAAAAATTTTTGAAAAAAATTTTTTATTCCATTTCCTTATTACGTCAATATTGTAAACGCTACCAGTTTTTCCGATTAGTTTGAATTGTCTGATTTTTGTATTGACCATGTTTTCGATTGGTTGTATGATTATCGAAAATAATCATTACTATTTATTACACCACTATTCATTTCTAGATGAAGAAGGTACATGCATTTTTTTTAAAATTTATGTTTCAACATTTAAAGCGTTTCATCAGAAAAGAGGAGTGGTTAGGTTGGGAAGTCAATGGATTTTCCTTGGCGGAGAGTTCGTCAAGAAAGAGGATGCTGTCGTATCCGTTTTTGATCATGGTTTTTTATATGGTGATGGAGTATTTGAGGGAATCCGCGTATACCGCGGCAACATCTTCAGACTCGATGCTCACCTAAAAAGACTATTTGAATCAGCACAATCCATTATGCTGAAGATTCCATACACACAGGAGGAAATGACACAATTAATCGTTGAAACCATTAGAAAGAATCAGCTAGAAAGCGCCTATATTCGTGTCGTTGTTTCACGTGGCAAAGGAAATCTTGGACTGGACCCTTCTTCCTGCTCGAATCCAAGCGTCATCATTATCGCCGAGCCTTTAACCATGTATCCAAAGGAATTTTACGATAATGGCATAAAAATCGCATCGGTTGCAAGCAGACGGAATCGCCCGGATGTACTTAGTCCACAGATTAAATCACTTAATTATTTAAATAATATTCTTGTAAAACTAGAAGCGAATCAAGTTGGCGTCCAGGAAGCCTTAATGATGAATGACCAAGGTTATGTTACCGAGGGTTCAGCCGATAATATCTTCATTGTAAAAAATGGTGTCTTGTACACACCTCCCGTTTACTTAGGAGCATTAGAAGGAATTACCCGCAACGCCATCATAGATGTAGCAAGTGCCCAAGGCTACGAAGTGCGAGAATCACCTTTTACCAGACATGATGTATATGTCGCTGATGAGGTGTTCTTAACCGGAACAGCCATCGAAGTCATTGCCGTAATTGAAGTTGACGGCCGC
This sequence comes from Bacillus sp. MM2020_4, assembly GCF_011250555.1. Classification (GTDB taxonomy): domain Bacteria; phylum Bacillota; class Bacilli; order Bacillales; family Cytobacillaceae; genus Neobacillus. The sequence continues at coordinate 8,421 of NZ_JAANMZ010000018.1, forward strand.
GTCATTCGTGACGGGAAGCCAGGGATCGTAACAACCGACCTTTTAGAAGAATTCAGAAAGATCGTAACAACAGACGGAGTGGCTTGTTACCCAGAAACAACAAACCATGCTGTAGTCAGTTAGGAGATTGAAAAATGCGAAGCGATATGATTAAAAAGGGGATTGATCGTGCTCCCCACCGCAGCCTATTATACGCAACAGGGGTAACCGTTAGAGACTTAGAAAAACCGTTTATCGGTGTCTGTAACTCGTTTATTGAAATTATCCCAGGACATAAACATCTTAATCATTTCGGTGAGATTGTAAAAGAAGCGATCCGTGAAGCCGGCGGCATTCCTTTCGAATTTAATACAATTGGTGTCGATGATGGTATTGCCATGGGGCATATCGGTATGCGTTATTCCCTTCCAAGCCGTGAAATTATTGCGGACAGTGCCGAAACAGTCATCAACGCTCACTGGTTTGATGGTGTGTTTTACATACCAAACTGTGACAAAATCACACCGGGTATGTTGATGGCGGCAGCACGGACCAATGTCCCATCCGTATTTGTTTCCGGTGGACCAATGGAAGCTGGCGTTTCCTCTACAGGGAAAAACCTTTCCCTTACTTCCGTTTTTGAGGGAGTCGGATCCTATCATAACGGTACGATGACCGAGCAGCAATTGCTCGAAATTGAAACAAGTGCCTGTCCTACATGTGGATCCTGTTCGGGAATGTTTACCGCAAACTCGATGAACTGTTTAATGGAAGTATTAGGGATGACGGTTCCTGGTAACGGAACAATTGTCGCAACTTCTGAAGAAAGACATGAACTCATCCGCCAGGCAGCAAGGCATTTAATTGAACTTGTGAAAAAGGATATTCGCCCGCGCGACATGATTACGCGTGAAGCCATCGATAATGCATTCGCACTTGATATGGCGATGGGCGGTTCAACGAATACCGTTCTCCATACACTTGCCATTGCGCATGAAGCGGGGATTGAATACGACTTACGTGATATTAACAAAATTGCAGAGAAAGTCCCATATTTAGCAAAAATCATGCCAGCATCTGATGTTTCTATGGATGATGTGCACCAAGCAGGCGGGGTCAGTGCTATTTTAAATGAGCTCTGTAAGGTTGAGGGTGCACTCCATAAGGATTGCCTGTCGATCACCGGAAAAACATTAGCCGAAAATGTGAAGGATGCAACAATCCTTAATGAAAAGGTTATTCGTTCAAAAGACAATCCATATAGTAAGGTTGGCGGTCTCTCCATCCTCTTTGGAAACATTGCTCCAGATGGTGGGGTTATCAAAGTAGGTGCAGTTGATCCATCGATTAAAACATTCTTGGGTGAAGCGATAGTGTTTGAATCCCAAGATGAGGCACAGGAAAACATTAATAACGGCACCGTTAAATCAGGGCATGTCGTGGTTATCCGCTATGAAGGCCCTAAAGGCGGACCGGGGATGCCTGAAATGCTCGCTCCAACATCGGCGATTGCTGGTCGGGGTTTAGATAAAGAGGTCGCATTAATTACAGATGGTCGTTTCTCTGGGGCAAGCCGCGGAATCTCAATTGGCCATATTTCACCGGAAGCCGCAGAAGGCGGACCAATCGCCTTTGTAGAAAATGGTGACCAGATCTTAATTGATCTTGAGGGTCGTTCCATCGAGCTTCTCGTCGATGACGAAGTTTTAGCAGAAAGACGCCGTTCTTGGGTACAGCCGGAGCCAAAAATTAAATCTGGCTATCTCGCAAAATATGCAAAGCTTGTTACATCCGCTAATACTGGCGGAGTTATGAAGATATAGGAATGGAAAATAAAAAGGGATTCCCTAGTACCCCTCCCCTTCTAAAGAAGTTAAGGTACTAAAGGTAAAGTGGCATACCATTGACAAAAGAATATCCATAAATCGATGACGGGAATAAAGGAATAAGAAAGTGTATTTTCAGAGAGCTGGGGTTGCTGGAAGCCCAGTAATACATCTTATTCCGACATCATCCCTGAGTGTTGAGCTGAACGATCTTCACTAGTAGGCTCAATCGGGTGTCACTTGAACACCTGTTACCAAAAGAAGCGTATTATTTTTAGTTGTCGCTTCATAAGGCAGTATTCGTAAGAATGCTGTAAAAACCGGGTGGTACCGAGAAAAAGAAGGTCTTTTCTCCCCGATTATTCTGCTTTGTAGTTTGTAGACTGCAGTTTATTCGGAGACGAAAAGGCCTTTTTGTTATTTTTGTGGCAATTATTCAATCACCCACAAGGAGGGATTACGACGTGAAAGTAGAAGCAAAAAAGCTGGAATTCCAAGCCAGTACCGCACCAAAGACGGGTGCAGACCTTCTGATTGACTTATTAAAAAATGAAGGTGTTGATACGATTTTTGGGTATCCGGGAGGTGCTGTCCTACCAATTTACGATGCAATCTATCGGGCACAGGGTACAATCAATCATATTCTTTTCCGTCACGAGCAAGGTATGATCCATGCAGCTGAAGGATATGCCCGAATTACCGGCAATCCTGGTGTAGTAATCGCCACCTCAGGTCCAGGTGCAACAAACCTGGTAACCGGAATTACAGATGCGATGATGGATTCCTTACCGCTCGTGGTATTTACCGGGCAGGTTGCACGGAGCGTCATCGGAACGGATGCCTTCCAAGAAGCAGATGTCATGGCGATTACGACACCCATCACCAAGCATAATTATCAAGTGCAATCCATTTCTGACTTACCAAGAATTGTGAAAGAAGCTTTTCATATTGCTTCTACGGGCCGGCCGGGACCGGTCTTGGTCGACATTCCAAAGGATATCTCAGCAGGAATTTTAGCAAAAGAACCCAAAGAGGCAAAAATTGATTTACCGGGCTACCAGCCAACCACAAAGCCTAATCCAATGCAAATTAAAAAACTGGCTGATTCAATTGCAAAAGCAAAAAAGCCTGTCATACTCGCAGGCGCAGGTGTACTTCACGGAAAAGCGGCTGCAGAATTAACTGCATTTGCGGAAAAACACCAACTTCCGGTCGTGACAACACTACTTGGTCTTGGTACCTTCCCGGCAGATAGCCCTCTCTCGTTAGGAATGGGCGGCATGCACGGAACCTATGCGGCAAACATGGCTTTATATGAAAGTGACTTACTAATTAATTTGGGTGCCCGTTTTGATGACCGGTTAACGGGAAATCTTAAACACTTTGCTCCACATGCAAAGGTCGCACACATTGATATCGACCCAGCTGAAATTGGGAAAAATGTTCCCACCCAAATTCCAATTGTCTCCGATGCGAAAGAAGCTTTGGTTGAGTTAATCAATCAAACAGCTGAATCACCCAATCACGCGGCATGGCTGGGAACACTTCAGCAATACAAACAGGAATATCCGCTTTGGTATCAACATAATCCAAAGGGAATGTGTCCACAGTGGGTAATCGAAGCCATTCATAAAGTGACAAATGGCGATGCAATTGTGGCAACAGATGTCGGCCAACATCAAATGTGGGCCGCCCAGTATTATTCCTTTAAAGAACCGCATCGCTGGATTACTTCTGGCGGGCTTGGAACAATGGGCTTCGGCTTCCCTGCCGCCATCGGAGCACAAATTGCCTCACCAGAAAGTACAGTTGTCGCGATTGTCGGTGACGGTGGTTTCCAAATGACACTGCAAGAGCTTTCCGTCATTTATGAACGCAACCTTCCAGTCAAAATCATCATTGTCAATAATGGTGCACTTGGAATGGTTCGTCAGTGGCAGGAATTATTACACGGCAACCGGATTTCGGAATCGATTCTTCACACACAGCCTGATTTTGTCAAACTTGCTGAAAGTTATTCGATCCGCGGATACAAGGTTGAAGACCAGGAAGAATTAATCACAGTTTTACCAGAAGTATTCGCCTATAATGGCCCTGTTCTAGTTGACTGTCGCGTACTGCAGCAGGAGAAGGTTTTTCCAATGATTGCTCCAGGCAAAGGAATTCATGAAATGATTGGGGTGAAACCACTATGAAACGTATCATAACCTTAACGGTTCAGGATCGAAGCGGTGTCCTCAATCGTGTTACCGGCCTCTTGCAAAGAAGACAGTTCAACATCGAGAGTATTTCTGTCGGGCCAACAGAAACCGAGGGCATTTCCAAGATGACTCTAGTAGTTGAAATCGAAGATGAACAGCGCCTAGAACAAGTTACGAAACAATTAAACAAGCAAATTGATGTATTAAAAGTTTCCGATATTACCGATAAGGCCATTGTTGTCAGAGAGCTCGCCCTCATTAAGGTAGCCAGCTCGAGTCAGCTTCGCAGTGAAATTAATGGAATTATTGATCCATTCCGTGCCTCAGTGATCGACGTAAGTAAAGATAGTTTAGCCGTTCAAATCACAGGCCGTCCTGAAAAAATTGATGCCTTAATCGAGCTGCTTCGCCCATTCGGAATTAAAGAAATTGCCAGAACAGGGCTGACCGCCTTCCTGCGTGGGTATCAGCCACAAGTAAGCGAACTAGCAACGCACACACTAGTAAAATAATAATATTCGTGGAAGGATGATCAATTATGGTAAAAGTACTTTATAACGGAGATATTCAAGAGGAAGTTTTACAAGGAAAAAAAATCGCAGTAATAGGCTATGGCTCACAAGGTCATGCACATGTCCTTAACTTAAAAGAAAGCGGATTTGATGTTGTCGTTGGATTACGCGGTGGAAAGTCATGGGATAAAGCGGTGGAAGATGGTGTTGACGTTCGCTCCGTAGCTGAAGCTACAGCTGCTGCAGACGTGGTAATGGTTCTTCTTCCAGATGAAATGCAGCCAAAGGTTTATGAAGAAAGCATTAAACCAAATCTTGAAGCCGGTAATGCCTTAGTTTTTGCTCATGGATTCAATATTCATTTTAGCCAAATCGTCCCTCCAGCGGATGTAGACGTATTCCTAGTTGCCCCTAAAGGCCCAGGACATTTAGTTCGCCGTACGTACACGGAAGGTGCCGGCGTCCCTGCGCTATACGCAGTTTACCAAGACTATACAGGCCAAGCACGTGATGTTGCCCTTGCATATGCAAAAGGAATTGGTGCAGCACGCGCAGGTGTTCTCGAAACGACATTCCAAGAAGAAACGGAAACAGATCTATTCGGAGAGCAGGCTGTTCTTTGCGGCGGTACTACTGCCCTTATCAAGGCCGGATTTGAAACACTTGTAGAAGCAGGTTATCAGCCAGAAGTTGCCTACTTTGAATGTTTACATGAATTAAAATTAATCGTTGACCTTCTATATGAAGGAGGGCTAGAAAACATGCGCTACTCTATCTCTGATACAGCGCAATGGGGAGATTTTGTTTCCGGTCCACGTGTTGTCAACGAAGATACAAAAGCACGCATGAAAGAAGTCTTAAAAGATATCCAAACTGGTAAATTTGCTCAAGGCTGGATCATAGAGAATCAAACAAACCGCCCACAATTCAACGCCATTAACCGAGCTGAAAACAATCATCAAATTGAGCAAGTCGGCCGTGAGCTTCGTGCGTTAATGCCGTTTATTAAAAAACCTGTAAATGCAAAGAAAGAAGTGGTGGTAAATGGTTCACGTTAACATCTTTGATACAACCTTACGTGATGGCGAACAGTCCCCTGGTGTAAATTTAAACCAGCTTGAAAAAGTAGAAATTGCCAGACAGCTTGAACGTTTTGGCGTTGATATCATGGAGGCCGGCTTCCCGGCTTCCTCTCAAGGTGATTTTGAAGCGGTACGAGCGATTGCCCGGACGATAAAAGACTCATCCGTTACAGGCCTAGCACGTGCCACAAAATCGGACATTGACATTGCGTGGGATGCTTTAAAAGATGCGGCAGAACCAAGGTTACATGTTTTTCTAGCAACCTCCCCTATTCATATGCAATATAAGTTAATGAAAACACCCGAGGAAGTTACACAGATCGCAGTCGACATGGTCTCTTATGCTAAAAGGAGATTTCCTCATGTGGAATGGTCAGCAGAGGATGCGTCTCGCTCAGACCTTGATTTTCTCGTTCAAATCATTACGAAAGTCATTGATGCCGGGGCAACCGTCATCAATCTCCCTGATACGGTAGGTTACACAACACCGCAGGAATACGGCCGGATGTTCCGCTATGTTAGGGAAAATGTGCCAAATATTCATAAGGCTGCATTATCTTGTCACTGCCATGACGATCTTGGAATGGCTGTCGCTAATTCACTTGCGGCCATTGAAAATGGGGTCACACAAGTCGAAGGTACAATTAACGGAATTGGCGAACGTGCGGGCAATGCCTCTTTAGAAGAAGTTGCCGTTGCATTAAATATTCGCAAAGATAAATACCCGTATACTACTAATCTGGTATTAAAGGAAATTAAGCGTACCAGCGACATGGTGAGCCGCTTTACAGGGATGAAGGTTCCCCCTAACAAAGCTGTTGTGGGGAAAAATGCCTTTGCCCATGAATCGGGTATCCACCAGGATGGTGTGCTGAAAAATACCTTAACCTATGAGATCATTACGCCGGAGTTAGTCGGCGTCAGTTCAAATGACCTCGTTATTGGAAAGCACTCTGGCCGCCATGCCTTTAAAGATAAAATTGAGCAAATGGGCTTTGAATTGTCAGCTGAGAAATTGAATGAAGCATTCCACTCATTTAAGCAATTAACAGATCGCAAAAAAGAAGTAACAGATGAGGATTTATTTACCATCCTGATCGATATTCAAACCGCAGCCATTGATGTGAAAAAGTATGAGCTGGTTGCCTTCCAAGTTCAGTATGCGTCTGCGAACCTCCCTACTGCAACGGTCGCCCTTACTACACCTGAGGGTCTGCGAGTAGAAACTGCCAGAACCGGCAGCGGAAGTGTTGAAGCATTATACAACACATTAGAAGCGCTCATCAAAGAAGACATTCATTTAACCGATTTTAATCTTAGTTCCGTTGGACGTGGACGCGATGCCCTGGCAGAGGTTCATGTCAAAATGACCGTAAATGGTACAAATGTCAGCGGCCGCGCCTCCGCACAAGACGTATTAGAGGCATCAGCCAAAGCATTCATAAACGCCGTCAATCGCGTATTCTTTAACCAACGGTGCCTGACACCATTAACTGCATACAAGTAGTGAAAATGGTGACAGGCACCATTTGGATTTTTTAACCAAATAAGGAGGTTGCTTCTAATGAAAAAACGTATTGTCTTACTTCCCGGTGATGGGATTGGAAAAGAAGTTATTCATTCTGCAAAAGATGTGTTACAGGCAATTGCCGAAGAATATAATCATAGTTTTTACTTTGAAACCCATGAAATCGGAGGAGCAGCCATTGACCTTTACGGCACTCCTCTTCCTGAAACAACTGTTGATGCCTGTAAACAAGCGGATGGTGTATTACTAGGAGCCGTTGGCGGACCAAAATGGGATAAAAATCCCTCCCACCTTCGACCTGAGAAAGGGTTGCTCGGCATCCGCAAAGCACTAGATTTATATGCAAACTTAAGGCCAATCAAAGGATTTAAAAATTTACTTCATGCTTCTCCATTAAAGGAAGAAGTAGTTTCAGGAAGCGACCTCCTTATTGTTCGTGAATTAACGGGCGGGCTATATTTTGGTACTCCGAGTGAACGTCGTGATAACGGTAATGCTGTGGTAGACACACTCTCTTACACCCGTAAAGAGATTGAAAGGATTGTCGATAAAGGCTTTCAAGCAGCACAGCAGCGGCGCGGTCACTTGACATCCGTTGATAAGGCAAATGTCCTCGAATCCAGCAAACTATGGCGTGAGGTAGTCGAGGAGAAAAAGGCTCAATATCCAGAAGTTGCGGTTGAACATGTTTTAGTCGATGCAGCGGCAATGAAATTAATCACAAACCCAACCCAATTCGACGTCATCGTGACTGAGAACCTATTTGGAGATATTTTAAGTGATGAGGCTTCAGTATTGACAGGATCACTTGGCATGCTCCCTTCTGCCAGCCTTCGCGAAGATGGGCTTGGACTTTATGAACCGGTTCACGGTTCTGCTCCAGATATTGCTGGCAAAGGCGTGGCCAATCCAGTTGCGATGATCTTGTCCGCTGCCCTAATGCTAAGATATTCTTTCCAATTGGAAGATGAAGCGAAGATGATTGAGGATGCCGTTCAATCCATCCTTGATGCCGGCTTCCATACAGGAGATCTCCAGGTAGCAGAGGGTCGCCTTGTTGGAACAGCAGAAATGACTAAGTTGATTGTCGATTATATCAAATCACAAAATGCTTCGAAATGTATCGCTAGCTGTTATTATTAAAAAGTTTTTCAGGGTAAACCGTCTTGAATAGGCGGTTTTCCTTTATAAATAGTGTAGAAAAAGTCATGCGATGATTGAAGCGAGGTAACCGCCGATTAGGAAATTCTAAATCTATAAACGTGAGGAAGGAAGCTATGCATACACCAAAAACGATTATCCAAAAAATTTGGGAACAACATGTTGTCCATCAAGAAGAAGGAAAACCAGATTTACTATACATCGATTTGCATCTCGTTCACGAAGTTACCTCACCTCAAGCATTTGAGGGATTACGATTGAACGGACGAAAGGTCCGCCGCCCGGATCTTACTTACGCAACAATGGATCATAATATTCCAACCCGTGACCGCAATGAGATTAAAGATCCAGTTTCGAAAAATCAAGTTGATACCTTACAGAAAAACTGTCAGGAATTCGGCATCGAATTATCTGATTTACATCACCCTGATAATGGTATCGTTCACGTGATCGGACCACAGCTTGGTTTAACGCAACCGGGAAAAACCATTGTATGTGGTGACAGTCATACCTCTACGCACGGCGCATTCGGTGCCCTTGCTTTTGGTATCGGAACAAGTGAAGTCGAGCATGTTCTGGCATCACAAACATTATGGCAGGCTCCTCCAAAAACGATGAACGTAAAAGTAAATGGCAAGCTTGGAGTGGGTGTAACCGCAAAGGACTTAATTTTAGCGATTATCGGTAAATTTGGCATTCAATTTGGAACTGGCTACGTAATGGAATACACAGGTGAAGCGATTCGTTCCCTTTCCATGGAAGAGCGTATGACGGTATGTAACATGTCAATTGAGGCCGGCGCTCGTGCCGGATTGATTACCCCTGACGAAACCACTTTTGAATATTTAAAAGGGCGGCGGCATGTTCCTAAAGGGGAGGCATTCGAGGAAGCTGTTGCCAAATGGCGTGCACTTGCAACTGATGAAGGTGCTTCTTACGATAAAGTAGTGGAAATTAATGCTGACGAAATTGAACCACAAGTAACGTGGGGTACAAACCCAGGTATGTGTCTCCCTGTAACCGCTGCTGTTCCAAATCCTAATGATGCGGTTAAAGTCAATGAAAAAGATGCAATTACCCGTGCCCTTCACTATATGGGACTTGAAGCTGATCAGCCCATAACAAGTATCCAAATTGACCATGTCTTTATTGGATCCTGTACAAACTCTCGCCTAAGTGATTTACGGAAAGCAGCAGAAGTCATTCGCGGCAAGAAGGTTAATCCTGCTGTTAAAGCAATTGTTGTACCTGGTTCTTTTATTGTAAAAATGGAAGCCGAAAAAGAAGGAATTGACCAAGTCTTTAAGGATGCCGGCTTTGAATGGCGTGAGGCCGGATGCAGCATGTGCTTAGCAATGAATGATGATATTGTTCCTCCAGAAGGACGCTGTGCTTCCACATCAAACCGAAACTTTGAAGGCCGTCAAGGAAATGGGGCTCGTACCCATCTGGTTAGCCCTGAAATGGCAGCAGCAGCTGCGGTAGCGGGTCATTTTGTTGATGTCCGCAAATTCACTGCACAGGAGGTTTACTAATCATGGAACCACTACGTACACACCAAGGCCTTGTTTTTCCATTAAACCGATCAAATGTTGATACTGACCAAATTATTCCGAAGCAATTTTTAAAGCGGATTGAACGAAGCGGTTTCGGCCAATTCCTATTCTATAACTGGCGTTTTGATGATGCTGGCAAACCTCGTGAAGATTTCTCATTGAATGATCCAAAATATAAAGGTGCTTCCATCATCGTGGCCGGTGAAAACTTTGGCTGCGGCTCATCACGTGAGCATGCTCCGTGGGCCGTTCAGGACTTTGGATTTAAAGTCGTTATTGCCCCAAGTTTTGCTGATATTTTTAAAAATAACTGCGCAAAAACTGGGATTCTAACCGTTCAAGCTTCTGAAGAACAAGTTCAAGAGATTATTCGTAAAGCAGAATCAACTGCGTATACCCTAACTGTAGACCTTGAAGAACAAGTGGTTTACGACAACGAAGGATTTAAACTGACTTTTGATATCGCACCATATCCAAAACAAATGCTATTAAATGGCTGGGACGAAATCGGTGTTACATTAAGCTACGAGGATAAAATTAAGCAATATGAACTTGCACACAGTTAATAGAAAGAGCTTGGAATCCAAGCTCTTTTTTCCTATCTAGAATTCTGGCAAGTGATCGAGATTATTTTCCTTTATCCCATCTGGTTCGCTGCGGATAATATCTCTCCCGTATTTGTGGAAAACATCTATATGCGCAATCTTCCCTTCCTTTGCCTCGGCGAGTGCTGATATATAATCCAGTTCCCTTCCAGTATTAGTTTTAAAAGCAATCAGGTCCCCTTCATCGTTTTTTCTGACGGCGACAAATTCCTCTTTACCATCCAGATTCGATCGATCCGCTTCCATAAGGGCCTGTTGTTCAGTTTTCTGCTTGTATTGTTCATATATTTTTTCAAAGTCTTGTTCCATCCTGTCACCTCCGAACATTTGTTAGTATTTTTCTTTTTTTTAAAATTATCCTCTATTCCGAAATTGTCACAAACTGTTCAATATTTACCCTGTCGAATAAAATTACCCTTTTATCGTGCGTGGTATAATTTACCTAATTGGGGGTGATCAAATTGGATGCAACGGAAGGAAATGCATGGTTTTATATACGAAATCATCAGCAACTGGGACCCATTGGATTATTTGAACTGAAAAAAATGTTTGAACAAGGTATACTCACTCCTGAAACCTATGTTTGGACAAAAGAGTTGAATCAATGGCAAATGGCCAAAAGCCTTGAACTATTGCCAGCTCTAGTCTTCAAGCCCAATGTGTTGGCGCGACCTGAAGAAAATTTAGCTAGTACTTGGGATGAGCAAATTAAAGATATCTATCCAAAAGGAAGACCATTCGTACGATACCTAGCAAGGCTTTTTGATTTATCACTTTTTTCACTCGTTTTAATCACCTTTGTATCGATATTTTCTCCCAAATTCATACTAGAGACATCGGGAATCTTAATCTTTATGCTTAGTCTGATTCTATATGTTTTAGTAGAAGCCTCCATCCTTGCGATTTTCGGAAATACATTAGGGAAGACCATCCTAAACGCTCGCCTTCGAACAATTAATGGTGAACCGCTTCATTTCCTGACCGCACTAAAGCGAAGCATTTTTGTAACAGCAGCCGGAATGGGCTTTGGAGTACCTATTATTCATTTTATCTGCTCTTATTTTTCATATTTTGATCTTAAAAAGAATGGGATGTCCACCTGGGATCAGCAAATTGGAACAATGGTCCTTTATGGAAAGGTTAGCCCTATCCGGATTGTTATTGTTAGTCTCTTGCCAATTGCCTTATTAATTGCCGGTCTGTCCGTTTAGGTATTTTCTTTTTTTGCATTGTAAAAAGCTGAACAACCACTTCTAAACAAAAGCCCTCCATACACCAAAATGGAAGGGCTTTCGCATTATCCGAATAAACTCAACAGCATTCATAAACCGCACGTCCACCCTAGGAGGACACATGTCCACGAATGGTGCCTGACACCCTTTCTCCTATTTCCTTAATATTTATCATGATTAAGTACAGGCAAAAGATGACGATGAGGTTGAATGGTAAGATTATTGCGAGCATGGTCCACACCCCTTTTTGTCCCGTTTGGATTTGCAGGATAGCCATGGCTGTTAGGGCTGTTAGCAAGGTTATTTGTTTGATAATGATTATGGATGACAGCAGATATCCAAACGGTTTTCGTTTCATTAATAATAGCCCAGCTAGAATTCCTATTGGGATAACAAATCCGAGATCCAAGGCCTGTATCACCAATGTTGTATAATGTTCAATTCCCACTGGTGGCTTATCTTGGATGAGAGGAGGCACAATCTTCCCTATCCACATGGCTCCAAACATGAAGGACACTGCAATTAAAAAACAACTGATAAAGGTAACCGGAAGTTTTTCTTTAAAAAATAGTGGCAGAGTAGCAAGTTCAAATGACATCATTGCAAGTGTAAAAGCAAAGAAACTTAAGGACATAAGGGATACATAGATGAGGAAAAGTGAATTATACATGGCAAGGAATGAATAAGAGGCATAGGTGTAAAGAAAATACCCCAAGGTACCTGTAAGGAGCAGTTTTCCTTTTACCTGGCCCTTTCGAGATAAATAGAGTGAGAACAAAAGCAGCGGTATTCCTAAAAACAAGGTAACATAATCTTGCGCAATTGCTTGCGCTGCCATCGAAACAGAATCATGCTGGTAAAGACCCTTTCCAAAAACAGTGATTGTTTCTCCAAATACGGACTGATAGTTATACTCCCCTGAGCCATTACTTGACAATATGGCAGAGGCCGTTGCAAAAATGGATAATAACGTAATAACGATGACGAGTAAATGGATTGATTTTTGGTATTTCATGATGGATTCCTCCCTTCGCTTATTTACAAATATTCGTTTCTCCCCCCATATTAACCCAAATTTTTCTATTCCACTCAGCTGTACACAATCTGTTCATCAAAAGTTCAGAAATTAAAAAACCGAGATCTTGTGTAAAAAGTCCCGGTTCACTGTTATGAAGTTTACCTGCCGCTATAAATACCAATCGGATTTCCATCAAGATCAAGAAATTGGGCAAATGTACCGCCGCTAGGAATCTCCGTTTCCGGTATGATCACTTTCCCGCCAAGCTGGGTTACCTTCTCTAAACATGCTGCCATGTCCGCTACTCTAAAATAAAGAGTCATGTAAGGTCTTTCTTCAAATGTCCAATTGAATAAATGCCCACTTAAGCCGGCCTCTACTTCTGAGATATTCATGACAGGACCATCATCCGTAATTCGCCAATTAAAAACAGATTCATAGAACCTTTGTGAACAATCCCCTTCTCTAGCAGCAATTTCGAAGAAACCAATTTGATTAAACTCAATCTCTTTTTTGCTTTGACTCGCGGTATGGGTCCCACCATGGTAAACCCCCATGATAATTCCATCTGGGTCAACAAATTGGGCAATCGAGCCCCCGGTTGGAACTGCCATTTCCGGAAGTATGACTGTACCACCCATTTCCTCAACTTTTGCCAAACATTCCTGAATGTTTTCGACATTTATGTACATGCTGGTATGTGTCGGATGGTCTTGATGCGGCCATTTTAGGATATGACCGCTTAAGCCTGCACCAGAAATTTGCAGCAATGGCCCAACATCGGTGATTTTCCAATTAAACAAACTCTCATAAAAATTTTTCGCTTGATTGCCGTCTCTTGCTGCAATAACAAACATTTTAAGTGTGTTTCCCATATTTCCAACCCCATTTCTACCTAACTTCTATTTTCAGTTTACAGTATAAGCTTCCTAAAGAATTACTTAAACTTCGACAAAAAGGGTACTTTTTCCTTTATAGCGGAAAAGGCTATAATACTTGTAGTAGGAGTGACACAAAAATGCCAAGATACGATAAAACCCATGACCCTCTAAAAAATAGCAAGCTACTTGAGCAAATTAGCGGAAAACGACTTGATATGGTAAGGGTAATCAGTGAGACCGAGGAATATTTTGAGCACTACCGATTGGAACCATTTCTTCGAATTTCCAAAACGAAACATTCACTTACTTTTTCTGAAAAAATGAAGGAGCGGTTATTCCTCCTTACGGCTAAACCTTCACATCTTTTGGCACCATCGCGAATGAAAGTGGATAGTCAAGGAAATGTGGTGCCCGATTGGAAAGACAAGCTTGATCATGAATTTACACGGCTAGCTGAAAACATCGCAACGGAAGTGAATATTGCGGATTTTGGTGCTGTTGGGGATGGAAAAACGGATTGCACGGAAGCTTTTAAAAAGGCACTCGCCACGGGACGGGTGAAGATTGTTATACCCCCAGGAGTGTTTATCACAAAAGAAATCCGTCTGCCGTCGTGGACATGGCTTGTTGGATCTGGAAAAGGTTTAACCACTATTAAGCTTCATAACCAAGCCCCCAAGGGAAAACGCCTACTTACAAACGCTAATCATTGGCGAGGCAATCACCATATTTTTGTAGAAAGAATGAGCTTAGACTGGAATGTGGAGAGGCTTGGTGAAGTGACAAAAACGAGTACATGGGGCAATCATTCCAGCTGCCTGACCTTTGCTAATGTTACTTATGGCTGGGTTAAGGATGTTGAAGGAATAAATCCAGGGCTTCATTGCTTCGATATTTCCTCCACACAGTACAATTATGCGGGTGACGGATATCGTGCCCGCGGCGGCAGCAAGTACGTCTGGATCGATCAAGTAACCGGCTATGGCTTTGGTGACGATGGGATCACGACACACCATAGTGATTATATCTTCATTTCCAATTCCCATATGTGCGATCCGAGCGGACGTGCGCATCTAAAAGGTTTTTCCAATTCTAATGGAATCGAAGTGGATGATGGTTCGCGAAATGTGTTATTAGTGAACAATTCATCCGCCAGGTGCTTTGGCGGTGTGGAAATTAAAGCCCATCAGAATTCCTCAGCAGCATCCAATGTGCAAATAGTTGGGCATCTCTCAGTGAATGATAATCGGGCCTTTAACTTCCGCCATATCGGGCATCACAAAATCACTGATGCCGCATCACAATCAGCCTTCAATATTATCGCTGTGAACCTTGCAGCAATCGCACCAATTTTTACAGACTTATATACGAATTCTACACCGCGAGGCATGGTTATTTCCGCCTACAGGAATGTCGTAGTTAACCATTTTACACTGATTGGCGATCCCGATTATGATTACAAAGGGAATCCTTTAATTGCCCTCCAATATCGGGCAAGAAATGTGTGCCTAAATAATCTCACTGCCTCTAATTTTACGAATGCTGGCGCCATGATTAAAGTTTATGGCGGCGAAAATCGTGCGGATTCTATTCAAATCAATCAAGTGCATCCTAAGGATTCATCTTCTAAAGAAATAGAGGTCGGAGTAGGGGTCCAACATATTAAAATACAGCAAATCACATAATGACCCCTATCAAAATAAAAAACATATGGCTAAACCATATGTTTTCTCCCACCTTTTTTAGCTTATTGCATTAACAAATCTTTTTGTAATTTCCATCGGTCTTGTTATGGCCGACCCCACTACTGCCATATGGATTCCCCGATCAAATACAGCCTTTAAATCTTCAGGACTCCAAATCCCCCCCTCGGCAATTATTGGGATTGGAATGTCCTTTACTAACCTCTCGATTAAATGAACATCAGGGAGATTCTGCCCACGAGTGTCTCTTGTATATCCTCTTAACGTTGTTCCAATACAATCGAAGCCCAATTCATAGGCTAATTTAGCATCCTCATAGTTTGAGCAATCAGCCATAAATAGCTGGTTAGTATACTTTTCTTTTATTATAGGAAAAATCTCACTAATCGTCTTTCCATCTGGTCTTACCCTTGTAGTTGCATCAATAGCAATAATATCGACGCCTTCTTGATATAGGAGTTCTATTTCTCCTAGAGTGGGAGTAATGAACACTTCAGACCCTTCATAAACACGTTTTATAATGCCTATAATTGGTAAATCGACTGTCTTTTTTATTTCTCGAATATCCTCCACACTGTTTGCTCGAATCCCACTTGCTCCTCCAAGCATTGCCGCATAGGCCATTCTCCCCATAATAAAAGGGCTGTGAAGTGGCTCATCCGGAAGAGCTTGGCAAGAGACTATTAGTTTTCCTTTTAGCTGTTCAAATAATTGATCTGGTGTTTTCATTAGAAGCATCTCCTTGTTAAAAGAATTCCCCCGTTCAAACAGGCGGAAATACCTCGACTAATCGAAGTGTTAAATTATCTTTGACTCTTTCCCTCTTTTTCAACAACGATTTCATCTACAAGCTTTTCGGCAACTCTTCGGTATAAATTACTCATGTGAACAAGGGATGAAATCATGAGCACCTGTTCGAGATAGGGGGAACTCTCCTTTTCATTCTTGGTGATTTCCTCTTTAACATCCTTCACCCGCTCCTCCATATCCACTTTAAAATCAACCGTATTTCGGCCGGTCAGATGCAAATAGCTTAAATAAAAAGTATCTAAATCAACATCCTCATCTACAATCTTTTTGTTCATGCCACTAAGGGTTACCTTAATATCATTGATTGATAGTGCCCCTTTAAGCTGGTAAATCAAACCCATTAGGATCAAATGCTCTTTCGAATACTTTTTATTTTGAATCGGAAAGATTAGCTTTCCCTTTGCATAGTTATTAATCATCGTTTTGGTAAGTACCTTTTCGTCCTCATTCCGCTTCGACGCATTGAACTTATTTTCAAATAATTGAATGACTTGATCCATATATAAGTCTATTTTAGGTATTTCATCCAAGGATAAGCTTGTTTCTAAGCCAAGTTCATCCATAATCTTTTTTATTTTTTCCATGATAAAAGAACCCCACCGTTTTGATTAGTAATTTTATTATACACAAAGAGATATAAGTTGACTAGATTTCGTTTTATTCGTATTATTGTAAGTAGTTATTAAAACTACGTTATGTGTTAGGGGGAATTTTCAATGTACAGTTACATGAGGGAACCTATTAATGGATTAACCCATTTGGCAGGGGCAATTTTTGCCTTTATCGGTCTGCTAGCAATGGTTATAAAAGCGGCATTAACCACTCCAACTCCGCTTGCACTTTCGGCCGTCATCATTTTTGGCGTCAGTATGATTTTGCTTTACTCGGCATCGGCGACCTATCACATGGTTATTGCCCGTGCTAATGTTATTGCCTTTTTAAGACGGCTGGACCATTCAATGATTTTTGTATTAATTGCCGGTACTTACACACCGTTTTGTTTTATTAGTTTAAACGGAAAGACCGGTGCCATTCTATTTTCGATTATCTCAGGTGTCGCTATTAGTGGAGTCGTTTTTAAAATGGTGTGGTTCAACTGTCCTCGCTGGATTTCGACCGCCTTGTATATCGCGATGGGCTGGATGATTGTGTTTGTTTTTTCACCCTTAACTAGCAGCCTAAACCCAGTCGGATTGTTTTTATTGGTACTTGGTGGAATTTTCTATACTATAGGTGGAATCATTTATGGGGCAAAACCAAAGTTTTTAGAATCGAAGTATTTAGGCTTCCACGAGATTTTTCACACTTTTATTTTACTTGGCAGCTTAGCACATTTTTTATCTGTTTATTTGTACGTCATTTAAAGCGCCTGCTGACAAGGCGTTTTTTTTATCGAATTTATGACATTAAACATTTTAAATTGACTCACACTATAAAGAGGTGTTAAATAGAAAAGGCACAAAATTGATTGAGGTGTTTTTCTTGTTTCGATTACTTTTTCAAATTATTGTTATTGGGCTATGCTCCATTCTTTTCGGATTTGCCTTTAATACCTTCCTAATTCCACATAAGCTTACATCAGGTGGTGTAACAGGCATCGCCTTTTTCATTCACCATTTTACGTCCATTAATACTGGATGGGTTATTTTAGCCATTAATTTCCCCTTATTTTTTATAGGATTGAAATACCTTGGAAAAAGATTTGTATTGCTTACTGGTTATGCTGTTCTGGTTTTATCGTTAAGTATGAAGTTTATTCCGATTCATGCGATTAGCCCTGATATTATGCTATCATCGATTATTGGCGGCGCCCTGTACGGGATCGCTGTAGGAATCATTATCCGTCTTGGAGGATCCACTGGCGGAACGGACATTATCAGTCTTACGCTTGCCAAACAAAAAAATATGCAGGTTGGCTTTTTAAATACCTGTATGAATCTTTTGGTAGTCGGAATTTCCGGATTGATCTTTGGATGGAATATTACATTGTATACAATTATTGCTATCTATGTAGCTGGTCGTGCTGTGGATATGGTTTACACCACCCAGAATAAGTTGACATTAACCATCGTAACGGAGAAATATGATGAGCTTAGTGAGGCCTTGATCCGGCTTCATGCCAGAGGGGTTACGATAACCGATGCGGAGGGAGCCTATACACATACACCAAAAAAGGTGTTAACCACCGTCATCACCAAATTCGAACTGAACGAAACGAAACATGCCATTCGGACAGTAGATTCGAAGGCATTTGTAAACATCATGCAAACGATGGAAGTCATGGGACGCTTCCGCAGAGATTAAAAAGGCAGTTGGGCCATTAGGGTCCCAACTGCCTTTTTACCTTTTCTCTTCTTCCATTAATCGAGCAAGTTCAAGCATTAAAACTTGTGCGTGATTATTGACCGGATCCTTTGCTCCATAGAGTAGTGTGACTCTTTCACTTGATGCAATCTCGAAAATCTGCCTGATATATCGTTGTTTATCATCATCCGTACGAAGCTCTTTAAGATATTTATCGGTAAATTCCTCAAATAGCTCAGGTTTATGGCAAAACCATTTCCGCAGCTCTGGACTTGGAGCAATTTCCTTAAACCAATAAGATAACCTCGCCGCTTCTTTAGAAATCCCCCGTGGCCACAGCCGATCGATTAAAATTCGGCAGCCATCTATCGCATCATATGGTTCATACACTCTTTTCAGAAAAATAGTAGACATAAAAGCACCCCATATTCTGTTTGGTCCCATTAAAACAGCAAATGTCCACCCTAGGCGGACAGTGTCCACAAAGGGTGTCAGGCACCAAATTAATCTTCGTCTTTCACATCGATACTCTCTGGGATTGGTTCGCTCAGGATTTCATCGATTAGTTGTTTGTATTTTTCTAGTTGTTTTAGGTGGGTATTGAATTGTTCTTTGTATATTAGATACTCGCTGCCATCAAATAGGGCACGAACTTTCTTTTGTTGGATAAGGCTTTTGACGGTTGCTTCTGGTACCGATAAATATTCTGCTGTTTCTTTTATGGTAAGGTACAATGTTTTTACTCCCCTCATACAATTTTTCCCAATCAACTAGGATCCAATACCAGGACGATGGTTAAGGAAGTTCTCGAAGGCAAAGCCCCTTACTTCTTCCTCTTTAAAATTCTTTAACAACTCATTGATGAGATTTTGGCTTTTAGAGGCATCCTCTAGATCTTTTACAAACATTGAAATTCCGTCGAAATCCGATCCTAAACCAATTTGCCGCATTCCTCCTAGCGAGCAAAAATGATCAATATGCTTTACCAGGTCCGCAATTGACACCTCACCTGCTTCTTTAACAAAAGGCGGATGGTAGACAACATGAATCAATCCCCCTTTGGCAAACAGCGCTTTTGCCTGTTCATCCGTTAAGTTTCGTGGGTGCTGGCATAATGCGCGTGCATTGGAATGACTCGCAATTGGATATTTGGCTAATTCAATAACCTCCCAAATCCCTTTGTCACTTAAATGCGATACATCTGTGAGAATTTGATGCTCGTTATTAAATTCAACAATCTCTTTCCCGAACAGCGTTAGACCGGCGCCGCGCGGCTCACCGGCACCGTCAGCCGCAAGATTTGCTTGATTCCATGTTAGGCCTATGGACCGAACACCGAGTTGATAAAGAATATGGAGTTTTGCTAAATCATTGCCAATTGCATCTACACCCTCGAGCGTGAGCATGGCACCAATCTGCCCTATTTTTAAGCGGTCAAAATCAGACCATTCCTTGATATGGACCATATCGGGATTTCTCCCCAGCACTTCTTTGTAAAAATAATCGATTTGCTCAAGAGCGACCTGGAATTTCTGATCTCCTTTAAGGTAGGGCTCAATGAAAATCGCAAAGCATTGCACCTTAATTTGGCCTGTTTGCAATCGTGTTTTATTTGTATGTAATTCCGGTGAATCTGCAAACCTTAGTGCCCCATTTGCTTCCTGGAGCTTCATCAAGGCATCACAATGAAGGTCGATGATATTCATATTTCAAAAACCCCTTTTTATTAAATTCTACCACATGAAAAGGTCGCTTTCGTATACAGTGCAGTTATAAATCAAAGAAAAAATCTTTAGTATTATGTAAAATTACACTTTGATACTTAGACTTCATGATTTATTTAACAGTTTGATTCCACTATGAGCGAATTTTTAGGTTTCATGAGCGAATCTCCGCGTTTCATGAGCGAATTTTAGCTTTCAATGAGCGAATTTTCATGATCTATGAGCGAATCTGAAAAGGTAAAAAAACACCCCCTCATAAATGTCCCCAAGGAGATGTTTCACTCATTTAATTATTTGCACTAATTGCACCCTTTTTTTCCCGAAAAAGCACATGTTCAAGTAATAAACAAAAAATCAATCCAACTAAGAGTCCATTGGCGACGATATTTCTGAGCCATGGTGCCACACTTTCAAAGCCTTGTGGCGGCATAAACATCATGCCGATTCCGACCATTAAGGAAAGGCCTATCACAAGTAAATTCCGTGATGATGGTTCCTGCCCCATTAGGTCGCGAATTCCGAAGCCCATCATTTGTGAAAAAGGAATAAACAAGGAAGCATAGGCAACCTCTAATGGCAATGTTGATAAAAACCCGCCGATATAAGGGAAAAAGCCTGCAGCCATAATCAGGATAGCACCGATTACAAGCGGTCGCATCTTCTTAATGCCTGTTGTGGTAATGAAACCTGCCGAAACGGATAAAGGAACAACACCCACAACCGAGAAGATTCCGGAAACGAATAAATTAACTCCGTTACCGAAAATCCCTTTTTGATACTGCTTCGGCTGGATTTCCCTTTCAAGCGCAATTCCTACCACAAGGATGCTGGCAATAACGTTTGAGATAAGAACGACCGAGGTAATGATTGATGTCAGGACAATCCCGACATCAAATTTCGGAGAACCCCATTCCAATAATTTAGGTACCATAAACCAGCTTGTTGGCTCGTAGGTCTTTCCGAGATGAAGTAACCCGAAAAAGTGAAATAGCAACCAGCCGACAACAATGCCGACCAGTGGTCCCATACTCTTCCATATTCCCTTTACTTTTAAGGAAAATAACAAGATAATGATAATTTCAATGAAACAAATAAACGCGATTTTCCCATTTAATTGCCCTGTCGCGGTGATACCAAGAATACTCTTAAAAAAGGAGCCGCTCAGCTGGGCGACCAGAAGGATCAAATATACTCCTGTCACAATCGGGGTAAAGAGCAAACGAACTTTTTCGATAATCGGTAAAAATCCCAATATAGCTAAAAATAAGCCAGCAATGATCAGACCCATTTCCAATTGTTGCAGTAAAAGGCCTTGCTCAGTCGGTGCACTCATTGTCCCAAGCAGAATAAAAATCGCCCACCACATCCCCGCCGCCCCTTCGACAACTGGCAGACGATGGCCCATAAACACTTGGATTAACGTTGCGGCACCAGAGACAAATAGCATGCGCTGCATAAAGGATGAAATATCTGAAGGCGGCATATGAAACGCCGCCCCCACGACAACGGGTACGGCAATTACATTGGTGAGCATAAAGACTGCCCACTGGATCCCCTGCACCCCTGACAAAATGCCACTGTCCCTTTTAGTTAAGTCATTCATGTAAAAAAACACCTTCTCTTCTTATAAAGCTACAGATCCCGTTTTTTTCACCTTTTTATGATAAAAGCGATCGATAAAATGGCCATTTGTTGAGGCAAGCACCTGTTGAAACAGCATCCCTACAATGACAGGGACAGCTACAGCAGCTGGAAAAAAGGATACAGCTATGACGGCACCAGCACTGATATTTCTCATTCCACCTGTAAAAGTCATGGTGATCACTGTATCTCGATCTCTTTTCATCAACCGGCCTAAAAGGAAGGAAAGGACATATCCTATTAAGGCGATAAAAAAGACGGTCACCATGATGACAAGAAGTTTCAGATTGATATGTTTTAAATAGGGGGCAACGACTGCACCATTAAGTGCCACAACAATACCGAGAGCAATTTTAGAAATTGGCGCAAGATTAGCACCTAAATGATCATTGATTTTCCCTTTTGTTGCTTGGTTTAGCAGCATCCCGATAACGGAAGGGATGACAATCATTCCCAACAATCCTTTTAGCATCCCGAAGAAATCCATTTCGACCGATTGGCCGACAAAAAGAGACATTGATAGTGGAACAAGGATTGGAGAGAGTAAGGTATCAATTAATATCACCGATAAAACCAGAGGAATGTTCCCTTTATAGATGGAAGCCCACATCATACTTGTAATGCCTGTTGGGATCACCATCCCTAATACAAGGCCCGTAATGGTATAGACATCATCAGTAAAAACAATATGACCGACCCCCCAGGCCCAAAGCGGCATGAGGACATGCAGGATTAACATCGTTAGGAAAATAGGAAACGGATGTAAAACCACATCTTTCAGTGATTTGAAGTTGGATCCTAAACTGCCAGCAAATGTAATAAAGGCAAAAATCCACGGAATTAAATAAGAAACATCCTTTAAGTAGGCGCTGAGCAGTATACCCAATACGACACTGACAGGAGTGATGAGCGGCATAACCTTTTGCAGTTTTTGATTAAGTCTTTTCAGCATGTCAGTCTACTACCCATCAATCTTCCTGTGAACCCAGATACGCCTTCCACGCCGTCAGACCTCCATCCAAAACGGTCACACGATAATTATGATCGTCTAGGATCGCGGCGCATTTTGCTGCGGAGTTCCCTGTTGTACAGGTGACGATGATTTCTTGACCTTTCGGTAAGGATAGTGGCGTACCCTCTTCCTCGCCTAATTGAAAAATAACCGTCTTGGGTAGATTGCTGCTTTCCTTTATATGAAATTCATTAAATTTTTCTTCCGACCGAACATCCAGGAGGACTAGCTTTTCCTCACTTTGCAGCCTTTCATGGAGTTCCTTTGGTGATATTTTTTTGTAAGTCATTTTTGTCTACACCTCCAATAAAAAGAATAACACAATTTCTAATCGCGAAACGAAAAAATCCTTCGATAATCGAAAAAATACGGGGCATTTATTGGAACTGAACCACTTAAATACACCTCAAGCCTTAGATAAAAATAATTCTCCAGTACATGGAAGAAAGATGAAGGATTTCTTATGATATATATAGAAAGTGTACGAAGAAAAGGGGATGTTAAAAGTGAAGAGAATATTGATATTACTATTGGTGATTACCGGGTTATATATAGTGTTCAATCAGGCCCAGCGCTTTGATGTATTTGGCGCTGGCAGTGAAGGAAATAAAGACGGGCAAGCAGCTATTTCAAATGATATTCAGACCATTAAAGTAGATGTTTCAAGTGTCAGTACAACCATTATTCCTGAAGATCGCACTAATTTAAAGGCCGTTTATAACGGGAAGCAACTATTGAAGGTTGCAGAAAATGGGGATACTGTGGAAGTTTCCGTAAGAAGCAAGGGTTTCCATTTTTTCGACTGGACACCGTTCACAGAAAAATCGACGCTTGAAATTTATATTCCTCAGGATTTCGACCGAAATATGACCATAGATTTGGGTTCAGGAAATGTAAATTTTTCCGGACAGTCTAAAGAAAAACCGATGAGATTAAATGAGGTAACCATTGATATTGGTTCCGGGAACATGGATTTCAAAAATCTAATTGCTAAACGCTGGAGTCAGGATATTGGCTCTGGAAATGTGAAGATTGATTCCCTAAAAACGGAAACAGGCACTTTTGACCTTAGTTCCGGCAACATGGATATCAAACATTATATTGGGGCAGTTGAGGCAGATGTATCATCTGGTAGGCTAAATATCCAAATGGACAAATTAGCAGATTCTATTAAAATGGATGTAAGCTCAGGGAATGTCGGGCTTGATTTACCTGATCATGCTGATTTTACCCTTAGTAGTGATGTCAGCAGCGGCACCATTTCTTGTGATTTTCCTTTGACCACAAAAGAGGTTAATAAACACAGTATCCAGGGCAAACATGGTTCTGGTAAATATAAAATCGACCTTGATGTTTCTAGTGGCAATATTAAGATTCATTAACATAAGCAAGCACTTGGACCAACTATCCAAGTGCTTGCATCATTATTCGAGATTCCTCCATTTTCCGTTCGACAATACGGTCGTGTTAGCCTTCATAATTCTGTTCCCCAGATAAATCCTTGTTTCACTAACAAAAGCAAACAAACCTGTGGCCACGGCAAGGTGTAGGACTGCCCATGGGAGGTCAATCATTTTCAACACGACAATTGTACCAACCAACAGTTGAAAAAGAACGGTCAGGGAACAGAGCACAAGACGCCTTTGTAGACCCCTCCCCCATCCTTTTACATATGACCAATAAGTTAGGACAAGAATATAAAGAGTAGATAGGACTGCTGCACCGCGATGTATGGTCTGCAATAATTCAGGAGTTGTACTGGGAAGAAATGATTGCCTGCAGCCAAGCCACCCACAGGCTAAACCGTAGGATTCGTGCTTGATATATGCACCAAATGCAAGTGTCAGCAAAAGGAGCACAAATAGGATGTTTAGATGCTTGATAACTGGGCCATGCCGTTCTTTCGTGGAATGGCTTTGCAAAGAGTTTTCCTCGAGGCCGGGATAACTCCAAATCCAAATAAGGCTCGCCAGAAAAAGCATCGCCACCAGTAAATGAATGGTAATCATGATCGAAGGCAAGTCGCGAACGACCACTATAGCTCCTAGAAGCACCTGAACAATCAGCAATGCAAGCATAAAAAATGCTACTAACCTAGCAGTTAATTCGACCTTAGCACGTATGAACTTAAAAAATAACCAGATGGTGAACCCCCCAAGCACTGCTCCGATAAATCGGTGGGCAAACTCAATCAATGTATCCCCTTTTAAAGTTGGGACGACGTCTCCATTACATAATGGCCATTCTGGTCCACATCCCATACCCGAATTTGAGGAAGCCACGTAGCCCCCAAATACGATTAATACATAGGTTAGTAGTATGCTGATGAATGCTAAGCGTTTAATCGTCACTCTTTCCCCTCCTGATTTCAAGAAAATTTTGAATTCAGTAATAATTTAACAAAAATGGACAATCATTACGGTGATTTGTATCACGTTTCCATTTTAAATTCCAGGTAACCAAAGGTCTGGAAATTTCATACCGTATATTGCCTTGTGCTTTTCTTTAAGGAAGGAGAGTAATGTATGTACTATAATCCTTATTATTATCCGGCTGTTCACCCGCTACCACCCTATCCAACATACTTGGCAGCCTATCCAATTCCCCGCACCTATCCGCCGGTTGACACCAAAATATTTGCTGGCTCAGTAAAGTCATTTCGGCTATTAATGGAACAAGGAAGTATTCTTTTAGACCGCTTGGGCGATACTGGTTTTGCAAAAAAAATGATGAGTGCTGCCCAGCAAGGGAAAAATAAAGAAGTCGATCAAATGATTAAATCCATTGGCCTAAAAGTCCCTGTAATCACGAAGTTTACACCATCTGGGGTGAATTTCAATTTAACCACACAGCCAACCCAACAGCATCCCCATAATTGCTGCACCTTAACAGTCGCGATGAAGTGGGGAGAATAGAACAGGAAAATCGTTATTTCCTGGCTGCTCTATATAGACCTAGCCCTTTGGCTGGACATTTATCGGCGGAAAATAGAAAAAGTGGTATCCAACATTAAAGGAGGATACCACTTTTTCTATTAATAAGGAAATTTTGCATTTCAATGGTAGGGAGAGGTTTGCTAAATAAATAGCCTTGACCAACCTTACAAGCATTTTCCTTTAGAAAGGAAAGTTGCTCATCTGTCTCAATCCCCTCGGCAATAACGGTAAAATTCAAATTTAAGCCCATATCAATAATCGTTTTTACCATCACACCTTGATTTGAATGATATAGGATATCATCAACAAAGGATTTATCAATTTTTATTTTATCAATCGGTAGATATTTTAAATAACTCAACGAGGAATACCCCGTTCCAAAATCATCGATGGAAAGCCATACACCAAGTTCTTTCAACTGATTTAGAATAATCGTTGAATTCTCTAAGTTTTGCATAATACTTTCGGTGATTTCCAATTCTAATTGGGTTGCATTCAGACCCACTTCATCCAATACGGTTGAAATATATTCGATCAGATGGTCATCCTCAAATTGACGAACCGAAACATTGACGGCTATTGGAACATCACAAAGACCAGCATTTTCCCAAGCCTTTCTTTGTTGGCAGGCATTCCACAAGACCCATTTTCCGATTGGAACAATCAGACCTGTTTCCTCCGCCAGTGGAATGAATTCAGAAGGTGCGATAAACCCATGCTCGGGATGCTGCCAGCGAATTAACGCCTCTATGCCCACTAATTCCCCTGTTACTAAGGACATCTGCGGTTGATAATGAAGCGTCAATTGATCATTTTCCAGCGCTTTTCTTAACCCATTTTCAAGCTCCATCTTCCGGACAGATTGGCCATTTAGATTAGAGGAATAGAACTGGAAATTATTTTTCCCACGTTCTTTCGCCTGGTACATAGCTGTGTCTGCATTTTTTATTAAGGTTTCCTCATCTTTTCCATCTGTTGGATAGAGGCTGATTCCAATACTAGGTGTAACGAAAAATTCCTGGTTATTTACCTCCAAGGGTTTAGAAAATTCATATAGAATACGCTGGGCTACTATTGCAGCTTTTTCTTTGTCCGTTTCATCAAGTAAAATAATAAATTCGTCTCCACCTTGCCTTGACACAAACCCTTCCTCACGAACGGCCAATTCTAACCGGTTCGCGACATTTTGCAGAATTCTATCTCCAACTGTATGCCCTTTTGTATCATTAATAATTTTAAATCGGTCCAAATCTAAAAATAGTACAGCCAGCATTTTATTCGTACAGGCTCGATTTAGCACCTTGTTCAGGTGATTTCTAAATTGATTTCGATTCGGTAAACCAGTCAACGAATCATGATAGGCTAATCTCTGAATGGTC
This sequence comes from Bacillus sp. MM2020_4, assembly GCF_011250555.1. Taxonomy (GTDB): domain Bacteria; phylum Bacillota; class Bacilli; order Bacillales; family Cytobacillaceae; genus Neobacillus. The sequence goes on from NZ_JAANMZ010000018.1 coordinate 35,511, forward strand.
TCTTCAGTCATCTTTCGTTCTGTGATGTCATATAAAACACTATTAAAATGTTCAAGCTTCCCTTGAAGATCAAGCGTTGGAAAACCTCTATCTAAGATCCAGCGAACTTCCCCATCAGGTCTAATGATCCTATATTCATTTGTGACGGCTTCTCCTTGGGCAACTTTCTGTTCCCTCTCGGATACAAATGGTAAATCGTCGGGATAGATCACCTTTTTCCATAGTTGAAGGTCATGATTAAAATCATTTGATGAATAGCCATATAATTTTTCTATTCCTGACGTAATTAATAGTGTATTGGACTTTAAATCATGGGACCAAATAGCGACATCAAGAGTATCAAAGATATTATTTAAATTTTGTTCATTTTGCTTAAGTTCTTCGTTCGTTTTCATCCACATTTTTCTTGTGACCAGCAGATAAGGGATTGTTCCAAGGAGCAACACAACGGAGAAATACCGAAAAATATTGAAAGTAGGGAAAAGAAATGAAGAAGTTACGTCGAAAATCTCTATTAAAACAAATATACAAAATATCACGGTCCATAGAATATGAAAGTTATCAGGTTTAGATGTCATTGTTTTCTCCTTATTCCTTGCAATCTATTGTAAAAAAGTAGATAGGTATCTTAAAAATAACAAATATCGACTTATTTCACAATTGAAGGATTTACCAAGATGAAAGTATTTGATCACCTCACATTGAAGATACACCTAAAATATGACAGATTTGTATTGTTCAATCCTTTGTCAAAACATTTTGAACAAACTTCGAACATATCACTATAGCCATGTTTTTTATGCAAAAATCTAATATATTGGAAGTAGAAAGAGAAACAAATAATAAACGAAAGGCGGAAGGAATTATGTTTAACAAATTTTTAAGGGAAAATAAAATCTCTGCCGTCCTCTTAACAGTCATACGATTATATCTTGGATATGCTTGGTTTACAGCAGGGTTGCACAAAATTACTGGGGGATTTGACGCCGCTGGATTTTTGAAAGGGGCAACCGCTAATCCGGTGAAAGGCCCGGACGGAAGTGTTGTGTACGGATGGTATGTTGAATTTCTAAAAGGGTTTGCCCTTCCAAACGTAGACATCTTTAACTTCATTGTTCCTTGGGGTGAATTATTAATTGGTTTGGGCTTACTCTTAGGCTGTTTAACTACCGCTGCCATGTTCTTTGGCTTAGTGATGAACTTCAGCTTCTTCCTAGCTGGTACCGTTTCTCACAACCCAACAGACATCCTCCTTGGTTTTATCATCTTAGCTGCCGGTTATAACGCGGGAAAAATTGGCGTAGACAGATGGGTGGTTCCTTTCATCAGAAAAATGAACAAAAAGGGCATAGGCAATGAAAAGGCAAAAGTGACTGTTTAACATAACCGCTACAAAAAGACGATTCGTCTGCAGAATCGTCTTTTTGTTTTATTTCAATAAATATACTCTTGTTTCATACGGCTTCAGGGTGAATTCTTTTCGTAATTTCTGATCCGCCAGTTGATAATTATTTAGGATAAGATTAGCTGTTTTATAGGATACACTTGTCGGCAATTTAAACCTAGTTTCTTTTGCATAGAAATTATTGATGACAATTGCTTTAGAGCCTCCTAGTTTACGTGTATAAACAAATAATCTTGGATGGTTTGGCAGCAGCAAATCATATGTTCCGTATACAAACAATGGATTGTCCTTACGTATTTGAATTAACTTTTTATAAAAATTCAAAATAGAATCGGGATCGTTTATTTGTTTCCTAACGTTGATTTCCGGATAGTTTGGATTTACACCAAGCCAGGTTGCATCAGAAGTGGTAAAACCGCCCATGTTTGTGGCATCCCATTGCATCGGCGTCCGGGCATTGTCACGGCATTGCTTCCATATGATCTCCATAATCTCATCGTGAGGACGCCCCTTAGCAGTTTCCACTTTATAAAAGTTGACCATGCCAACATCATTATAATCTTCAATAGTAGGGAATTGAACATTGGTCATCCCGATCTCCTGACCCTGATAAATAAATGGCGTGCCCTTCATCAGAAAGTATAATGCCCCCAGCATTTTGGCGCTTTCTTTCCAATATTTCGTGTCATCCCCCCAGCTTGAGACCCGGCGGGGCTGATCATGATTTTCGATGAATAACGCATTCCAGCCTTTACCTTCCAGTCCATTTTGCCACTTTGTTAAATTCTTTTTCAAAGCGCGAACATCGGTACCGCCTTCTGCATCCTTATTCCAAAGGTTTAGGAATTCAAATTGAAAAATCATATTGAAATAGCCGTTTTCTTCCCCAACCCAGCGGTCAGCATCATCAAGCCCAACACCGTTTGCCTCGCCAACGGTCATCACATCATAGTTCTTGATTGTTTTCTCAGACAGTTCCTGTAACCAGACATCAATGCCATCAACATTCATCATTTTTGGAAAACAAGGGACATAATCTAAATGATCCGGATTCGGCATATCCGGGAAACCTGGTTCTTTTTTGATATGGGAAATGGCATCCACACGGAATCCATCGATGCCTTTATCAAGCCACCAATTTACCGTATTGTGCAAAGCATCTCGAACTTCTGGATTTTCCCAATTTAAATCAGGCTGGCGGGACGAAAAAATATGCATGAAATACTGTTCCGTTTCCTCATCATATTTCCAGGCGGGTCCGCTGAAAATAGACTCCCAGTTATTAGGTTCCCTTCCATCTTTGCCATCTCTCCAAATGTACCAATCCCTTTTCAGATTGTCTTTAGAAGAGCGGGATTCCATAAACCATGGATGCTCATCGCTAGTATGATTGATGACTAAATCTAAGATCAACTTCATCCCGCGCTGATGAACACCTTCGAGGAGTTCGTCAAAATCAGCCATCGTCCCAAATTCATCCATAATGTCCTGGTAATCGGAAATATCATAGCCATTGTCATCGTTTGGTGATTTGAACATCGGTGACAGCCAAATAACATCAATTCCGAGCTCTTTTAAGTAATCTAATTTAGATGTTACCCCTTTTAAATCACCTATCCCGTCCCCATTGCTATCCATGAAGCTTCTAGGGTAAACCTGATAGGCAACACTCTCTTTCCACCACTTCTTACTCATGCTGCACCTCATTTTTGAAAAATTGCCTATTTCATATCGATTTTGAAAAGAAAAATTTGAACCTTCAGCAGCCATGTATGCTTTATCGGCGAATCTACTTTTTCAGGTTAGACCCACCACATATTCGAAACAGGTTCCTCAATTAAGACAGATTTTAAATTCACAACGGCACGGTTAAAACCTTCGTCAATTGACATAATAGGATCCTCGTGTTCAATGCTGACCACATAATCATAGCCGTACGTACGAAGGGCGCTCATCATGTCAGACCATTCTTTTAAACTATGTCCACAGCCAACAGAACGGAAGGTCCATGCCCTTGTGCGCACCTCACCGTATGGCTGCATATCCATTAGCCCATACATATTCACATTTTCCTGATCAATGTAGGTGTCTTTCGCGTGGAAATGATGAATCGCATTTTCTTTCCCCAAAATTTTAATCGCGGCGACTGGATCAATTCCCTGCCACCACATATGGCTTGGGTCTAGATTAGCACCGATGGCATCACAAGTTTCTGCCCGTAATTTTAACAATGTATATGGTGTGTGAACTAAAAAGCCACCATGTAGTTCTAGACCAATTTTTACATGGTGATCCTTGGCAAACTGGCCAACCTCTTTCCAATAAGGAATCAGTTTTTCTTCCCACTGCCACTGTAAAACTGAGCCGTATTCGTTCGGCCATGGTGTAACAGGCCAGTTCGGATATTTCGCCCCCTCGTGATCGCCTGCTGTACCTGAGAAACAGTTAACAACCGGTACACCTAGTAAGGAAGCCAATTCAATGGTTTTTAAAAGAGTTTCATGTGATTGCTTGGCAAATTCCGTTTCAGGAGAAATCGGATTACCGTGGCAACTAAAGGCACTAATCGTCAGGCCGCGTTCTTCAACCTTTTGTTTATACTCTTTGCGGGCTTCTTCACTTTCCAATAGCGCATCTAGATCACAATGATTGTTTCCCGGATAGCATCCGGTTCCAATTTCTACAGCACTTAGCCCTGCTTCCTTTACAGTATCCAGCATTTCTTCAAATGATTTTTCCGCAAAAAGTACAGTAAATACGCCTAGTTTCATAATGTATTCCTCCCACTCTCATAAATCCGATCTATAATTTGTGAAACCTGCAATGCCTCTTCTGGTTTAACCACTAGTTCTTCCAATCCAAGACAGGCATCAATAAAATTCCTCGCCTGTGGTATATCTGGATCCTCTTCGCCTGGTATCCAGGCTGCCTCGCTATTTAACAGCATTCCATTCTTTGTGGTATAAAGCTCAAATGGGAAGACATTTATCCCGCCGTCCACACCTGAAATACTGACATTTGCACAATCATCTTTAATGTTCGCTGCCCATGAGGTTTCGAACAACATCGATGCGCCATTTTCAAACTTCATATAGGCAGTAACATGATCATCCACATTAAAGGTTTCGTGATCAAATGTTCCCCATTGGTTCACTTGGTTAGGGATTTTACTTAAGGCATTATAGGTGGTGCCTGACACCTCGATATGCTTTGGATTTCCCATTAACCAAAGGGCTAAATCAAGAAGATGACAGCCAAAATCGATAAGGCTGCCGCCTCCTTGAAGGTCTTTATTGGTAAAAACACCCCAGCCTGGAACTTTGCGGCGTCTTAATGCCTGGACTCTTACGACTAGCGGTTTTCCGACCTCTTCCATCACCATCTTGGCTGCTTGAACTTCCTTCATGAAACGGTAATGGTAGGCAATCGCCAAAATCTTTCCAGCTTTTTTAGAGGCTGCAATCATCGCTTCGCACTCAATCGCACTAAGAGCCATGGGCTTTTCGCAAAGAACGTGAACTCCTGCCTCAAAGGCAGCAATCGTAATTTCGGCATGGAATTTATTCGGTGTACAAATACATACAGCATCCACATTTGAAAAAAGCTCTCGATAATTCTCAAAAACATATGGGATGCTATGTTTTTCAGCAATCTCTTTGGCTCTTTCGACGTTTACATCACTGACAGCTGTTAATTCACATTGATTACTTAATTGTAGAAAGGCAGGGATGTGACGGCCCTGTGCGATACCGCCAACCCCGATGATGCCAACTCGTAGTTTTTTCATCGTTCGTTCACTCTGACGATTTGTTTCGTTTCATTTGACTCAAGTGCTGCTAAAATAACTTCTAAAGACTTCATCCCTTCCTCACCAGGAACCGGCGGCTCCTCATTAAGAAGAACACAATCCACAAACTTATCAATCACATGCGAGGTATTTTGACCGCCATCATCATTGGACTGGATTTTCCCAAGCTCATACTTAACTACTTCTCCATTCACATATTGAACGATAAGTGAATGGATTGGGTCGTCTTCCAGACGTAAGATTGCTTTTTCACCATAGATAATCGTTGAATTATCCTCCTTACTTACATAAGCCCAACTTGCCGCCAATGTACCGATGATGCCGCTTTCTGTTTTTAATACACAAACAGCATTGTCATCAACCGTCGCGAAGTCCTTTGCACTTGTTTCTACAAAGGAACCCACTTCGGTGATTTCTTCTCCTAATACATATCGCAATAAGTCCGTTTTATGAACACCTAAATCACCCATCGCACCAACAAATGCTTTTTCTTTTTGGAAAAACCAGCCTTCTTTACCCTCGACACTCCAGCCTTCTGGGCCGCCATGACCAAATGCAGTACGGAAGCTGTAAATTTTACCGATTTCTCCGCTAGCAATTAGCTGGCGCGCTTTTTGATGCGATGGAACAAAACGCTGATTATGGGCAATCATTAACTTTTTGCCGCTTGCTTCGGCAGCGGCAATCATCGCTTCCGCTTCTTGTTTAGAAGTTGCCATTGGCTTTTCACAAAGCACATGAAGGCCTGCTTCTAATGCCGCAATCGAGATGGGTGCATGCAGAAAGTTTGGGGTACATACACTGACTGCATCTACTGTACCGCTAGTCACTAATGCTTCATAGCTGATGTAAGCAGTGGCACCAAATTTTTCGGCCACTTCTTTTGCACGTTCTTCATTGATATCACAAACCGCAACCAGTTCTACCTTTTTATTTGCTTTATATTCAGGTAGATGACGGTGCTGCGCAATGCTTCCACAGCCTATCACTCCAACTCTTAATTTCCCCATGATTATTTTCCCCCTTTAATGGCTTCTAAAGGTTTAGCGTTTCCATAAACCGGACGTTCCCGTTTGACTGGTTGTGCCCATTTCACCGCATTGATAATCACGCGTTGAATTTGTTCGTTATGGTAAGTTGGATACGTTTCGTGTCCTGGTCTGAAGTAGAACACCTTTCCATTGCCGCGTTTGTACGTACAGCCACTGCGGAATACCTCGCCGCCTTCAAACCAGCTTGTGAAAATCAACTCATCTGGCTGCGGGATATCAAAATGCTCCCCATACATTTCTTCTTTTTCTAATTCGATATATTCGCCAATTCCTTCCACAATGGGATGGTTTGGTGCTACAACCCAAAGGCGTTCCTTTTCATCTGCTTCACGCCACTTCAAATAACAGCTTGTTCCCATTAATGTTTTAAAGATTTTGGAGAAATGACCGGAGTGAAGGACAATCAGTCCCATGCCATCTAGGACACGCTGTTGGACTTTTTGCACGATCTCATCTTTTACCTCGCCGTGTGCAAGATGTCCCCACCACACTAATACATCGGTATTTGCTAATACCTCATCTGTTAATCCATGCTCCGGCTCATCAAGCGTAGCGGTTCCTGCTTCGAATCCTTCAGCCTTAAGAAAATCAGCAATTGTCCCATGGATTCCGTTCGGGTAAATATCTCTTACTACTGGATTTTTTTGTTCATGACGATTTTCATTCCATATTGTTACATTCAACATCATTAACACTCCCTTTTGATTGTTCACTTTATAATTTATTTTAGAGAATAGAAATTTTAATGAAACGGCTTACATTGTCAGATAGGGTGGAAAATATTGAACTGATAGTTTAAAGACACTGATCACTTCCCATTCTTCCTTACCACTCCTTTTAACATCACTTATTTGATTACATCGTACAACACTTATCTGTAAACCAAAATAGATGATATAATTAAAACATCTACTATTTTGCTATTTATTTTTCGAAGGTGAGTAAATGAAATCAAATATATTATTCTGCGGATATTCATTTCATACAAATGGATACCACTCCCAACATAAATCCGGATATCCTTCCTATCTGTTCCGTCTGCAAACGGAAGGAATTTGTGAAGTGGTGGTAAAAGGGAGAAAAATAAAAATCGAGGCAGGCGATCTTCTGCTAATTAAACCAGGGGATCATTATGAATTGCTAGTTAAAGAGGGGCAAGTGAGTGGTGACTACCACTTAATCTGTGATGGTGCCTGGATTGATGAATGGTGGAGTGGTTTCACCAAGCCGGATGTCGCTCGAATTGAGATGGATGAAAAGCTGTTAGCATTATGGCGCTACATGATGATTGAGAAACGCCGCCCCGAATCCAGTCAGAATGAAGAACTATCTGGCTATTTACTGCGAGCTCTCTGTTTGACTCTAGAACGTGTCATTAGCGAAGCCGGTTCCTCGTTCAGTCATCCGTATACGGTGACACGGATGATGCGATACATTGAAGAGCATGCCATGACTGCGTTTAAAGTGGGAGAAGTGGCGAGGCATGCCGGTCTTAGTATCTCCCGTTCTGTTCATTTATTCAAAAGTAGTGTCGGGAAAACAATGATGGAATATGCGCAGGAGATTCGGCTGGCGGCAGCTATGGAACGGATGAAATATACATCTATGACACTAGAACAAATTGCTCTTGAATGCGGATTTGGCAGTTATCCTTATTTTCATAAAGTGTTTAAAAAGAAACATGGTATCTCTCCTGGTGCATATAGGCGAATTGAATAAAAGTTTGATAGCAGTATTATATCATCCCCAATAAAAAATGAGCAGTTTCCATTTCTGCTCATTTTTTATTCATATTCATTTCACGATACTCATTCGGTGTAACACCCACCACTTTCTTAAACACCTTTCGGAAATACTTATCGTCTTGATAACCAACCATATTTGCCATTTCATATATCTTCATCTGACTGTTTTTCAATAAGGTTTTTGCCCGTTCCATGCGGATTTTGACAATATAGTCAGAAATATTGACATTAAACTCTTGTTTGAACTTCCTTGAGATGTATTCCCTGCTAATATAAAAATGATCAGATATTTCCTGCAGTTTCACATCGCGGTCGAAATTCGCCTGTAGGTATTTTTCGATATCAACAATTACATTCCTATTTTTCTGGCTTGCTTTTTGTTTTACCCTTTTCAAAAAGAAAGTAACTTCCCGCTTGATCCCTTGTTTATAACTATCCAAAAGAAATGTACCACTTTTGTCAAAAAATCTGTCCGTTCGTCTTTCAATATCATCCGGAACTTTTATAGGAATGTCGTATTTCTTATACCATTGGTTACTGATCACCAAATATTCATTTTCAAAATGGAGCAGCTGTTTAAGGGATAAATAATCATTTTCCGTATAGTCCTTTGTAATTTGCTCTAGTAATTCTTCAAATGCCCCGATTTCACCGGCCTGTACAGCTAATTCAATAGTAGCCGAATAAGCCATTAAGCTTCTAAGTGTTACCGTCGCCAAAACATCCTGACGATACACACGGTTTTCTGATTTATCCAAGAGATTACTATGCAATAGAACCTGCTTCGCATGCTGATAAGACTCAATTAATTTCGTACTTTTACCAACCTTTTTTCCAATCGCAATTGGACATGAAATATGGATGACATTCTTAATCGTTTGATAGATTTGTAATAATAGGTCCTCCATGCGTTCAAATTGATTCCAAAAGATAATGATAATTTCACCCTTACTAGCCAGATACCGAAAACCAATTCCACATTCGTTTTCCAGTAATAGTTCATTAATAATGTTCAAGATAGTAAAGTATGTTAAATCCCGGTCACCTTTAAAAGCCCTACTCGCCATTCGATTAATCCGGACCAAAGCGACAGTGTACTGTTGTGATGGAAGGAACCCAAATTCCTCATACAACTCTATATCAATGCTTTCACTATTGATTAGCTGTGTCAGCTTTCGGTCCCTGTAGACGGGCTTCATTTCATTGATCAATTGTGCACTACTTACTTTTCGCTGGCGATCCATTTCGCCCTTCTTCCATTCCTTTACCGCATTTTCCAATGTTTGATTTAAAATCTCTGGGTCAACAGGCTTTAATAGATAGTCCATACTCCCGAAATGGATGGCCTTTCGCATATAATGGTAATCATCGTAGCCGGTTACAACAATTGTCTTGCTAGCGGGTTGATTTTCTTTAATCCACTCTAGCAAAAGCGTACCATCCATTTTCGGCATTTTCATATCTGAAAAAATAATCTCCGGTTTGTAGGTTTGAATCAGCCCAATAGCCTCTTCGCCATTGGCTGCCTCAAAAATTTCTGTGACTCCATTCCTGTCCCATTCCCCAAGCAATTTAATCCCTTCGCGAACATGTTTTTCATCATCGACGATTAAGACTTTCATGATTGCTCCACCTCTTTTTGCATCACCCTTGGAATCTGAATCTGTACCGTAAATCCGCCTTCTTCCATACCGTGAACAGACATCGTAGCCTGAGTGCCATAATAAATCTGCAAGCGGTCATAGATGTTTTTTAACCCGATGGATTCTCTATGCTTCCCTTCTAGGATACGCCCTTCAAACAATTCTTGGCGAATTCCATCCAGTTGTGCTTCCGTTATTCCAATTCCATTGTCCTTAACACGGATACAAACCAACCCTTCATCGTTTATGGTTGCTTCGATATGAATCACTGCTTTTTCGATCTGTTGATCAAATCCATGTTTAAAGCAATTTTCCACAACAGGCTGCAGGATCATTTTCGGCACTAGAATCTCTTCAACCTCTTTTTCCACCGTTATATGAAAGTCAAGCTGCTCGTCGAAGCGCTGTTTTTGTAATGAAAGGTAGGCATTAACATGCTTCATTTCCATTTCAAACGGAACGATATCTTCCTTCATATTCATGCTGTATCTCATGATATTAGATAAAGAGGTCAATAACGAATACACCGGGACGGCCTTCATTTTAAGCGCTAAAGTGCCAATTGACTGAAAGGCATTATAGAGAAAGTGCGGATTGATTTGTGATTGCAACACTCTCAACTGCGAAGATTTATTCTCAAGTTCTAATTTATATTCTCGGAAAATTAATTCATTAATTTGATTGATCATCCGTTTAAAATGGCGGCCAAGCATGCCGATTTCATCGTTCCCCAACGAGTCAAAATCCGCCTCGAGCTCCCCCTTTTCTACTTTCTTCATATTACCAATCAATACACTAATCGGGGCTGTAATTTTAAATGAGATGACCATTGTGGCAAATAAGACAACCACAAGTGTAACAAGACCAATGATACTATTCATTAATGCTGTTTGTCTGGCACTTTGGTAAAGGACATTATACGGGATCCGTTTTACAATATACCAATTCTTATAGGGTGCGGAAAATCTTTCATAGACAATAACACCTGAAAATTGTTTATCCTTCCATTCAACACTTTTTCCCTCAAGCGGTCTTTGCTTCACATCCTTGTACCAATTTTCATTGTTCCGTTTTCCAATGTCTTTCTCTTTAGAAGAGTAAATAATGGTACTATTTTCATCCATTATGTATAGATCTTCTACATCTTTTGTATATAAACGGTCAGCAATTGCACTTATTTTTGAAAGGTTAATATCAATCGATAAAAGCCCTAAAAAATGGTCTGATGGAAGGTCGATTAAGGAATTATGAAAGCTTAACACATTCTTCTTCTGGGAAATAGGAATGACTGATTGATGATTATAACTATAAATTTCATGCGGCGGCTGAATCACCGAAAAATCATCAGAGTGATGTAGCCGGGCATAGTAGGGATGCGAAAAGACATTCTCATACTTCCCCCTGCCGCTAATTCTCGAATGATAATTGGTGTAAGAATCCTTTCCTTTATCAATGTAAATATGCATTTGTTCAATTTCAGGCCGAGAGTTAAATAAATAGGCAAGTGCCCTGCGCACCTCTTCCTGATTGGTAATAAAGTCCTGCGAGATCCCATCTCTCATCACACTCATAAACGGGGTATAACGGTATAGGACCGAAGACATTTGCGCAACATCGTCTAAGTAAACGGTAAGCTCCTCTTCCCCTTTTTCTATCAATTCATGATTTGTTGAAACAAAGCGGTTATTAAGAGAACTAGTCGTTTGTAAATACGTAATGGCTATGGAGCCTCCAAAAGGGAGAACCGTTGCTGCCATTAAAAAAATGATTAACTTTTTCCGAATGCTCCATCCCATATCGCATTGGTTAGTTCTCCTACTTGAATCAGGACCTAACCTTCCTCCCTTACTGACCTTTTTTTCAGTGATGTTCCTCCAAAAAAAGGGGATTTCCCCTATAGTATCATAATTTATTAAAACCTTTCATAGTAGGAGTAGAATAGTATGAATTTTAAGGATTGTTCAATATTTTCCACCCTGTTGGTCAATGTAAGCCGTTTCATAATTTTCTTAAATCACTAAAATAAGGGTATAGGAGGTGCAGTCGTGAAGAACCAAAGTAAAGTAGAAACCGTGGAAAATACGGTCATCACCGAACGAATGAACACAAATCTCAAAGAGTCAGTTTCATTAAAGAATAAGAAGAAACTGAAGGATGCAGGGTTATTCGCCCTATTTGTCGGCCCAGTCTTCCTTGCATTTACTTTAATCGTCCTAGTCCCTTTCTTTACGGGTATTTATTATTCCTTTACAGATTGGAATGGGATTACAGGAAATATTAAATGGGTTGGACTGGATAACTTCAAATATTTATTTACTGAGGACAAGCAATTTCAGCAGTCCTTCCTGCTTACAACAAAATATACAGTAGTTGCCATTATTTTAACGAATATGATTGGATTTGGATTAGCCTTGCTAGTCACCCAGAAATTGAAAACAAGTAACGTTCTGCGTACCGTTTTCTTCATGCCGAACATGGTCGGAGGTCTATTACTAGGATTTATCTGGCAGTTCATTTTTGTAAAAGGATTTGCTTCCCTTGGCGAGCTAACTGGAATACCATTTTTCGAATTAGCATGGTTAGGCGATGCGAAGACAGCGTTCTGGGGAATTGTCATTGTTAGTGTTTGGCAGGGTGCAGGCTATATCATGATTATCTATATTGCCGCATTGCAAAATGTTCCGCAGGAATTGATTGAAGCAGCAAAAATAGACGGGGCAAATAGATGGCAGATTTTGCGCCACATCACGATGCCACTTGTAGCACCAGCCGTAACCATCTGTTTATTTTTAACAACCGCTTCATCATTTAAGATTTTTGATGCAAACCTGTCGTTAACAAACGGTGGTCCATTTAAATCAACCGAGATGTTAGCGCTTAACATTTATACAGAGGCATTCGTCAATAACCGTTATGGTATTGGTGAAGCAAAAGCATTAATTTTCTTCATCGTTGTTGCTGCCATTACCATCCTTCAGGTAACGATTTCGAAGAAGAGGGAGGTTGAATCATAATGGGAAACAAGTATACAAGCAAGACATTTATTGGTGAAATCCTGGCTATACTGCTTGGTCTTGTCTTTTTAGTTCCATTCTATTATTTGATTACAAACTCCTTGAAACCGTTTGCCGAGATTTTAACGAACACATCAGCCTTACCTAAGGTATTGATGTTAGATAACTATGTAAACGCCTTTGAAAAATTAGACTATCTAAAGGTTTTTGCAAATTCACTGATTATCACTGTTGTAAGTAATGTGGTCTTGGTTATCTTTTGCTCCATGGCAGCGTACATGCTGGTTAGAACAAAAAAGAAAATCAGCAATATCATTTTCATGACTTTTGTTGCTGCGATGATCATTCCGTTTCAATCGATTATGATTCCGCTGATTAAAACAGCAGGGAACCTAGGAATGTTAAACAGCATCTGGGGCCTTGTCATCATGTATCTAGGTTTCGGATCAGGAATGACCATCTTCTTATATCACGGATTTGTGAAAGGAATCCCGGTAGAACTTGAAGAAGCGGCTATTATTGACGGATGCTCAAGGTTTGGTGTGTTTTGGAGAATTGTGTTTCCATTGCTAAAACCAATCACAGTTACTATTGTCATCCTGAACAGCCTATGGATTTGGAATGATTACTTATTACCATCATTGGTCCTGCAGGATCCTGGATTAAGAACCATTCCATTGGCAACATTCTTCTTCTTTGGCCAGTACACCAAGCAATGGGATTTAGCACTGGCAGCTCTTGTTTTGGGTATCATACCTTTGTTAATTTTCTTCTTCTCGATGCAAAAACACATTATCAAAGGGATTACAAGCGGTTCAATCAAGTGATTTTACGATAGGGATCAACCCCTGCTGTCTAATTTAACCGGGCAGCAGGGACTTATATAAAAATTAGATCTAACAAACCAGGAGGGAAAACAAATGGCTTTCAAAAAATATTCAATCGCAGCAGGGATTTTATCAGCTTCACTTCTATTAGGTGCTTGCGGTAACAGTGACAGTTCATCAGGGGAGAAGAAAGACAATAGCAGTAAAGATGGAAAAGTAGTGGTCGATCTCTTTAACGGTAAAGTTGAAATTGCTGACCAATTGAAAGCGTTAACAGATAAATATACAAAAGAGCACCCAAATGTTACATTTAACATTGAATCCGTTGGTGGCGGTGCGGACGGTTCTGCGGCGCTTAAAGCAAAATTTGCATCCAATAAAGCTCCTGATATCTTTGGTAGTGGTGGGTATCAAGAAGCGATTACATGGAAAGACAAATTTGAAGATTTATCTGATCAGGAATGGGTAAAAGATGCATATCCAGATGCCTTAAAGCCAATGACAATGGATGGTAAAATCTATGGTCAGCCTGTTAACATGGAAGGCTACGGTTTCGCATATAACAAAAAACTATTCGAAAAAGCAGGTATTAAGGAACTTCCAAAAACATATTCAGAGTTAGAAGCAGCCGCAAAAAAACTTAAAGATGCAGGGATCACTGCATTTTCAGTTGGTTATGCTGAGTGGTGGGTATTAGCGAACCATGGTTTAAATGTTCCATTTGCGTACCAACAAGCTGATGATGAAAACTTCATCCCTGGCTTAAACGAAGGAAAATCTAAGATTGAAGGCAATAAATATTTTGAAGATTACTTAAAACTTGTTGATTTAACCGTAAAATATGGTAATAAAAATCCATTAACAACCGACTACAACACAGAAGTTACCGATTTTGCTAACGGAAATACAGCAATGATTCAACAAGGTAACTGGATTCAGCCAATGCTTGATAAATTAAATCCTGGTATGGAAGTTGGCTTCATTCCACTAGCCTTAACAGACGATGTTAAACAAGCAGATAAGTTAATGGTTGACGTACCAACGAACTGGGTTGTTTATAACAAAGCTCCTGAAGCTGACAAAAAGGCTGCTAAAGATTTCTTAAACTGGATGGTTTCATCTGATGCAGGTAAAGAAGCGTTAGTTAAGGATTTCAAATATCTTCCTGCCTTTAAAACAATCGAAGCAAAGGCTGAAGACATTGGACCTCTAGGTGCTGATCTTCAGAAATATTCTCAAGATGGCAAAACTTACTCTTGGCAGTTCATGAAATATCCGGATGGTGCGGGTCAAGAGTTCGGCGCAACACTACAAGCATATGTTGGCAACCAAAAATCAAAGGACGAAACTTTGAAAGCTTTTGATGCAACATGGGCTAAATTGAAAAAATAATGATGGCATCTGAAAAACTCCTCTTATGGCAAGAGGAGTTTTTTTAAAGAACAAAGTAAAATCCCGACACCGAGTCGGGATTAATTTTCTTCATTGTCAGGTGTATTCACCATAATTCCTGCAACTTGTGTTAAACGATCATAAAAAGCTCGTCCTGCTGGATTTTGATCAAGGCCAATTTCCTGA
Organism: Bacillus sp. MM2020_4; assembly: GCF_011250555.1. Taxonomy (GTDB): domain Bacteria; phylum Bacillota; class Bacilli; order Bacillales; family Cytobacillaceae; genus Neobacillus. Next base: position 50,583 of record NZ_JAANMZ010000018.1, read on the forward strand.
AAGGCTTCTTTCATACAACGAAGCCAGCACTGTGCCCTTCTAGGCGTTACTTCAAATGGCATATGCCGGTCTCTCATTGCCGGTGGTCCAAATTCCTGGCTGTAAAGTGCTGGGCCGCCTAAAAACTGCGGTAAAAACATTCGCTGTTTCCGCATGATTTCATTCATATCCCCTTCAAACAATGGTGCCAATTCGGGATCATCATAGACCCGCGGATAAAAGGCATTAACTAACTGGTCAATTGTTTCCTGACCGCCAATTTCGCTGTAAAGTGATCTAAACGTATATTCCAATTTCTTCACCATCCTCTTTTATTTTTCCCCTGTTTGTATTAATTATAATGATTATTCTTAAAGAGGTTCGTGATTTATATCACACTAATTTCCCGCTGGTGGAAATTTTCCATACTCTTACAGGTTGTTTTAAACCACTTTTTGAAATGATATGGTATCCTAACATAATATGACGGTTTCGCTTAGGGAATAGTAATGAGACCTAACAGGCATCTTCAAGAGGTGAATAATATGAATAAAGCCTGGTTTTATGTCGTTTTAACATGTTTATTTGAATTAATTTGGGTATACGGTTTTAATACTGCTGAGACTTGGTGGGAATGGGGAATGGTAATTGGGATTATCCTAATCGATTTTCACTACCTTCCCAAAGCATGTGCAAGTATACCAACAGGAACGGTTTATGCTGTTTTTTCGGGAGTCGGCACGGTCGGCACGGTGTTAATGGATGTTTTCTTGTTTGGTGGAAGATTTAATGCGGGCATGTTTTTGTTCGTCGTTTTAATCGTAATCGGTGTCATTGGCTTAAACCTTGCCGATAATAAAACAGAGGAAAAAGAAATCGAGAAAGGAGCTGCCTAAAGTATGGGTTGGTTATTTGTTCTTTTGGCAGCTGTGGGCGAAATTACCGGTGCTGCCGGACTAAAATTATATAGTCAACGGAAAACATTCAGAAACGGTCTGCTTTATATCGGCGGTTTCGGTGCTTCGTTTGCCTTTTTATATACCTCGTTCCATTTTTTGCAACTCAGTGTTGCCTATATCGTTTGGGTGGGTATTGGCACTGCTGGCGCTGTGCTCATTAACATCTTCCTTTTTGGGGAGTCGAAAAACATTGGACGGATTGTGAGTGTTGGGTTGATTATCATTGGGGTCATGGGATTAAGGGCCTTTTCATAAATGATTTTATCAAAAATAACTCAGCGAAGTGGTCACTTCCCTGAGTTATTTTGGATTTGCGATGCGTTCAATTTCGTGTGAAGGATAGGTATATACACCAGTTGCGTCGGACTCTGCTGCAATAGCCATGGCCAAAGCGACCTTTTTGGCCTCGATAGCTTTATATGGACGCAACGGCCCGACCATAATCGTATTGAATATACCACTTGCTTTCGCCGCCAATTTTTCACCAAAACGAAACTCCTTCCGCTTCCCCAAAAGTAAGGACGGGCGAAATATATGTAATGAGCGCAAATTTACTGATTTTAAGGACGTCTCGACATCACCTTTTACCCGATTGTAGAAAAAACGTGATTGGGAGTCTGCCCCCATCGCTGATACAATGAGATATTTTTCTGCGCCGCCCTTTCGTGCTAAATTTGCGGCCGCTACCGGATAATCGTAATCCACTTTCCGAAACGCTTCTTTGGACTTCGCTTTTTTAATTGTTGTTCCCAAACAGCAAAATACATCCGCTACTTGAAATAATTCAGGATAGGCTTCCAGCTTATCAAAATCCACTGTATGCTGTTCACAAACTTTCGATTCAAAATTTCCAATGGGCCTGCGGACTAACAAATATATTTTATTATATTGATTTCGCTGAATGAGTGTTTTTACTAACTCATGACCGACGAGACCACTTGCCCCTAAAATGAGGGCTGTTTTGTTAGTGTTCACTTGATTGGTCCTCCATTCACCCGTTTATATCAAAAAAGCTTATTTATACTAATTGTATCATTTTACCGATTGCCCGATAATGCCTGAATCTCAAAAAAACACCACGAGTTGAACCATTCCATTCAACTCGTGGCGTTTTATTTTTTATGAAAGTATTTTTTGAATAATATTTTTCGGCTTTTTGCGTAATTTTTCGGCGAATGATTGAAACACATACATGAGCACCGATTTTGCCATAAATAAAATCCCCATTTGATAATGTTTCATTCTGACAAGTGAAACCACTCCCATATTTCTGAGGGCAATCATCCCGGGATAAACAAACAAAAAGTCCATGACGAAATTCAGTACAATGTAGCGAAAGAAATTTCCAAACGTGAACTTTAGAATCCATATTGAGCCGATAAAAAATGGCCCGATAATAAAAGGAATTTCCCCCATTACATTCGGAATAAGTTTTTCGTAAAATCGCCACCAAATCCTTTTTTTTGCTAAAAGACTTTCACAGGCTATCCAAATGCACACAAACAGGGCACCAGGATAGAATCGCCGAAATGATTTTTTCCCTAAGAGGGGCAATGACAGCCATGGTACTAACATTATTACGAGTAAGAACATTTTATTATATTTCATTTATTAGCCATTCCCTTTTTTCTTTTAGGATGCACAAATTGGAAAAATTTATTAGTTATAATTCCACTTTTTGAAAAATAATCCAGAAAATAAGTGGTGGCTGATTGCTGTTTGCACGCAGTCCATATTTGAGACTGTCATCAATACCGTGCTTCGATGCGGCATCCTTTACTTTTCCAAAATAGTGTCATTGACTAGCAGCTTTATTTATATTAATATATTAGATTGCAAGTATTATATAGTAACGTGGTTCGAGAACCTCCCACGTAAAAAAACTAAGGAGAAATGAATATGGAGAGAACAACTAACACATTATCACAGCCAATTGGAGCCAATTCCGCTGGAACTGCCACTAAAGGCAAAGTACAAGGAATTGTCGTTAACGGGATTATTGCTGCATTGTACATTGCCGTCTCGGCTTTAATCCAGCCATTTGGATTTACCCAGGTACAGTTTCGTGTATCGGAAATGTTTAATCATCTCATTGTTTTTAACAAAAAGTACATTTATGGAATCGTCCTTGGTGTATTTTTGACGAATTTATTCTTTTCACCAATGAGGGCATATGACCTGATTTTCGGTGTCGGCCAATCGGTGATTGCCTTGTTCATTGCGATCGCGTGCGCACGTTTCATTAAAGGCATTTGGGCGAGGATGATTGTCAATACACTTGTCTTCACATTCACGATGTTCTTGATTGCCCTTGAACTGCATTTGGCGTTTGATTTGCCATTCATGTTCACATGGCTGACAACAGCGGTTGGTGAATTTGTCGTGATGGCAGTTGGCATGCCTGTTATGTACGTTATTAATAAACGTGTTCGATTTGATAAAATGGTTTAATAAATTAAGAAGAGCTGCAGCTTGATTCTTCAATTAGCAGCTCTTTTTTTCTGTTTCTAGCTGAGTATTTTCTTGATCTTTTGGATTTCATCCCCGTTGATTTGATTATGAAAATCGGCGTCCTTCCTTACTGCTGAGCCAAAATGATATTCCGCGGCATGGAGTTGGTTGTGAATGTATTCAATATTGTTAACAGAAAGACCAGAGCCAGGCATGATGATTGGGTTATCTTTAGATGTCTGCGACACATTTATCATTTTTTTTACAGAATCAAGTCCTTCACTTACTGTCGGCCTTCCGCCTGATGTCAGGATACGATCTACCTTAAATGGAGATTGACATAGGGAGTGATAAGCCTCAAGAGAATTAGTTTCATCAATCGCACGATGAAACGTTACGGAAAGACCCTTCGCTTCTTCCAACACCATCGAGAGCATGTCAAAGTCTACTTTCTGTTGATCATTTATGGCCCCGAAGACCATTCCCGCCGCACCCAATTCTTTTATTATTTTTATATCTTCGCGAATGGCCTCCCATTCTTCCTTGCGGTACACAAACGAAAAGCTATGTGGGCGGACCATGACCATAACAGGAATCTTCACACTCCGCACGACCGTTTTCATGATCCCGTGGCTTGGTGTCAACCCGCCTTCTGTCATGGCAGATACTAACTCAAGACGATCCGCACCGTAAGCTTCTGCTGTTCGGGCATCCTCCGCGTTTAAGACAATGATTTCTACTTTGGACATTTTAATAACCTCTTAATTAGGAAAATTTTTGTATTCGAATTTAGTTTGCTATATTGTTCTGTATTTTACAAGTTACACATAACCCTGTTTTTATTGTGGCTATTTATAACTTAATTTTTTCGATTTTTTTGAATACTATGGTAGGATTAAAATGGTACCATTTTAATATGAAGGGCGAACAGGCCTTCAAGATTCGAGGGGAGAGAATGGGATTGTTACAACGTCCAGTAGATAATGAATATCCAAAGTATTATGTACCGTATGTAAAACTAGTTTCTGATGGTGACCTTTTGTCGATTTTGAAAGAGAATTTAGCAGAGATGGTTGCCCTTTTTGAAGGACTGTCGGAAGAAGATGGTCATTTCCGTTATGCAACGGATAAATGGAGTATTAAAGAAGTTCTTGGTCATATGACTGACACCGAGAGAATTATGAGTTACCGCCTGCTTCGGGTTGGCCGCGGTGACCAGACACCATTGGCTGGGTTCGATGAGAACGATTATATTAATGGTTCCCAGTTCGATCTGCTGTCGAATAAAGAGATTCTTGAAGATTTTAAAGCCGTGCGTCATGCCACCATCACCCTTATCCAAACCATGGCCGACGATGGTTGGAATAGAAAAGGCATTGCCAACGGAACAGAAATCACCACCCGCGCCATCGCCTACATCATCGTAGGCCACGCCATCCACCATGGTAAAATCATCAAAGAAAGATACCTAACTGATCTAAATAAATAACGTGGATATAGTGCAATTGGTGCCTGACACCAATTGCACTATTGCGAACATACATTCTTTGTTTTATAATTGGAATATCGGTAATACTAGGATGTGGCTGCTTTTTTTGGTTTGTGTCAGCGAGATGCCTGTCTTCGGACTATCGAATAAAGCAAGTAATTATCTTATGGGACAAGGAGCGGTTATTTATGACAGTAAAATTAATTCCCTATTTAGTGATGAACGGAAATGCAAAGGAAGCGATTGAGTTTTATCAAAAGGCATTGGATGCACAGGTTCTTTTCAGCCAATCTTTCGGTGAAATGCCGGAAAATCCGGCATTCCCACTTCCAGCGGAAGCAAAGAATCTTGTAAGCCACGCGACCATTAAAGTTGGTGAGACAGAGCTCATGTTTTCCGATACTTTCCCGGGTCAACCACATCAAATCGGAACGCAAGTGACCATCTGCATCACCACTGACGACGTTGAAAAGGCTCGTACATTTTTTAATGCCTTGCAAGATGGCGGTCAAGTACAAATGCCGTTCCAAGAAACCTTCTTTAGCCCTGGTTACGGTACGGTAGTAGACAAGTTCGGAGTAACCTTTCAAATCTTCACTGAAGGTCAACATTAATTTTAAGGAAACAACAAAACGAGTCAGTCAGCAACATATGCTTGACTGACCCGTTTTTTTTTTGCAGTGAATTTAATAAACAGAATCGCTGCCTACAATCTGTAATTAGCCATAAACGTTAAAAATTCTCTCTGTTTTGAATGATCGTATTTCATAATGGCATACGTGTTAGCCTCAGGCATTTGAATGGAATGACATTCTACTTCTAATAATCTACCCTCTAATAATTCTCTCCTAACCGTCGATGTCGGAAGGAACGACACCCCTAATCCTTCCACAATAAACCTTTTTGTAATATGAACCTGCGAAACTCTCATCATTCGTACACTGGGATATTTGGTTTTGACCATTCTGCAAAGAAGGTCCCAGTATCCAGGATGATTGTGGGTAATTAGATAATTGGTTGTTAGCACCTCTTCCTCGTCTAGAGGCGGCGCCAATTCGGCATCTCTACCATCATGTGGAGCGACTAATATAACTCTATCCTTTGATAAAAGCTCACTAATCAAATTTGGGCGACTGCTAGTTAGACACGAAAGTCCTAAATCCACTTCTTCCTGTAAGACCGCTTCCTCGATATCGAGGGATTCAATTATTTTGACTGAAATCTCGACCTCCGGGTACTGCTTTGTATAACTTTTTAGAACATACGGCAGGATGGTATCTGCGATAAGCGGTGAAATTCCAAGGGTTAATTTCTTCGTATATCCTTGGGTAAACGAATTCAATTCCTCAAGGCCCTCTTGATACACTTCGAGGAGTTTTTTTGCGTGAAGTAAATATCGTATTCCCTCTTCTGTCAGTTTAATTTTTTTCCCATCCCGATGAAACAACAGGATTCCAAGTTCTTTTTCCAGTTGTTTTATATGGACTGTAACGGAAGGTTGCGAAATATATAAAAGCTCCGCTGTCCTGCGAAAATTACCACATTCTGCCGCCGTAATAAAGGTGTTAAGCCATTGAAATTCCATGTCATGCTCCTTATTAAAAATAGTAATCAACCACTTCAATAATATTCAGTATTCTTAATTATGTTTATTTTATAAAATAATAACAAATATGGAAAGGAGCGAGTTAGATGATTCAAAAAGGTTTAAAAGGGATTGTGGCGGCCGAAACATTCATTAGTCATATTGATGGAGAAAATGGCAAGTTGTTTCATCGAGGATATGACATTAAGGAAATGGCTAAGAACTTCTCCTTTGAAGAAGCTTCCTATCTTTTATGGTTTGGCCATTTTCCAAATACTAGCCAACTAGCTGCATTGAAAAAAGATCTGAAAGGTAATCGTGAACTTCCCGAATATGTTAAGGGAATACTACATCAGCTTCCCAGGGACATGGAACTAATGAGTGTTATTAGAACGGCTATTTCAGCGGAGGGTGGTTATCTTGATTATGGCTGGAAACCTTCTGTTGCACAGGCCATTCGTTTAACCGCTTTGGTCCCTACCATTATCGCCTATCGAAAAAGTCAGTTAGACAGAAAAGTGTTCGTATCACCCCGTGATGATTTAGACCATGTTGAAAACTATTTGTATATGCTGAGTGGAAAAGTTCCATCCCCTGCCCACGTGGAGGCCCTAGAGACATACATGATCTTAACAATTGAACATGGAATGAACGCCTCTACTTTCTCAGCGAGGGTCACCGCATCTACTGAGTCAGATTTAGTTTCGGCCATTACATCAGCCATCGGAACAATGAAAGGGCCACTTCATGGAGGTGCCCCTTTAGGTGTCATCGAACTTCTTGATGAAATTGCTCTGGTTGGAGATCCAGAAATGGTGATCCGTGGAAAGGTTTTGCGCGGAGAGAAATTAATGGGCTTTGGACATAGAGTTTATAAAACACACGACCCTCGAGCCATCGCCCTAAAAGCCAAATTGATGGACCATATTGGAGTAGATGAGTGGCTTGACCTAGCGATGTCTGTAGAAGACACTGCTATCAGGGTATTAGCTGAACTGAAGCCTGGCAGGTCACTTTATACTAACGTAGAATATTATGCTGCCGCCATCATGAAAGCAATCAATATGGATGCAGAACTATTTACCCCCACCTTTACCGCAAGCAGAATGGTTGGCTGGACAGCACACGTCCTCGAACAAGCTGAGAACAACACCATTTACAGGCCCCAATCTAAATATATTGGAACCTTCAACTAGAAGGAAGCAAGCAAATTAAAATTAAATAACGTGGATATAGTCGCAACGGTGACAGGCACCATTACTAACCCCAACGCAGGGTTATTGCGTTGGGGTTGGCTTAGCTAGCCCATTTTGGTTCGCGCGGTGGCTGGCTGATATTTTCTCATTGGTCCTTTTTCAAGCACTTCCTGGAGATAAAGGTTTCCGTTCGGGCTTGTTTTCTTTAGAAGCTCCATTAAATATGTAATATCATCAAGTGCTCTATGTGTTTGGTAATTGGTGATATTATGGGCTTGTAATAGGGTCAAAAGTTTCCCGTTTGGATATCCATAATTTTTCCACGGTACCCCTCGCATCGTGCAATACCACTTCAAATCATTAACTTCCGGGTACATATGGTAAAGAAAGCTACGGTCAAAGGATGCATTATGTGCAAACACCGTGTCTGCTCGATGAGAATAGGTTTTTATTTTTGCATCATAAAAGCTTTTTCCTCTAACTAATTCGTACGGAATCCCGTGTACTCTATATGCTTGGTCATAGTTATAACGTGCTGTGTCAGAAAGTGGCTCCCTTAAAAATGAATCCTCCTCAACAATATCGATGATTTCACCAGAATCCGATCGATAGGTAAATAACTTTAAGGCCAATTCAATCACTTCATCTTTAGTCGGACCTAACCCGGTCGTTTCAACGTCCAATACCAAACCATATTTTTCTAAGCTTCGCACTGTCATCATTCCTTATTTCTTACGTTTTCCCTATTATAACAAAGCTTTCCTTAGGTTTACATCTCCAAAATGTCCCTCTATAAAGAATTCTCACTAATCCCAGCAAGAAATGCCTTAAGAATAATCGATAGGCTTTCATCCAAATCCAACACCATCTTAAAACCACCCTTTTGCTCCAATGAGGAAAAGCCATGTAAGATACTGCGTAATCCCCTTACAGCATGTAAGGCCAGATCCCCTTCCAATTGGTATGCTTTAAGCACCCGTACAGAAAGATCCACTATTTTTGCACCGGCCTGCTGTACTTCCTCATCCTCAGGGTCGGGGGCAAGCAATGTTGCCTCATAAATGCCCGGGTGCTTTCGTGCAAAATTAACATATGCCTTACTGATGGCAAGGACTGCTTCGGTGCCTGACACCCCAATTGCAGCATCGGCCATTACCCCGTAAAGCCTATCAATCCCGTATATCGCCAGCTTTTTGCGAAGTCCCGGCAATCCGTCAAAGTGGTTATATAAGGATGGAGGACGAATCCCTACCTTCTTAGCCAGATTGGCTAAAGTAACCTCCTGCATTCCTTGTTGATCCGCAATCCCCCCTGCTGCATCTAGTATCTCCATTAAGTCGAGGCCAATTTTTGGTCTAGGTGACATTGTCTACGTTCTCCTATCTTAGTTTCCGTTCTAAATTTCCGATGGCCATCTCCATCATTTTCACAGGATTCTCAACCATTTCCCCATGACCCACGGCAAGAAGCTGAGGTCCATAGCTCACTAGTTTCTTTGCACTAGCCAGTGCCGTCTTTTTACTCCATGTACCAAATGACGGAAATGGGAACAATGGCTTCATATCTCCAGCCACCGCCATTCCACCTCTTGTTTGAAAAGCATCCCCGGCCACTAGAGCCTTTGAACGCAAATCCAAAAACGCCATTGATCCCGGTGTGTGTCCCGGTGCTGCAATCGCTGTTAGCGACCCGACAAAATCGCCTTCCTTCAATAACACATTAGCCCGTGTCTTTAATTTCTTCGGTACACCGCCTTTAATCGGCGTTTGCTCCTCATGCAGGTCAAGCGAACGATCATCATTCATTAATCTATGGTCACGAATCGAAATATACACGGGTACCTCTGGCAAGATCATTCTTAAAGAATCAAGCGCACCAACATGATCCTCGTGTGCATGTGTTAAAACTATTTTTGTAATGGGCTTTCCGATGGTTTCTGCCGCTTTCAATATCCCCTTTGTACAAAAGCCCAGAGCTGCATCAATCAAGGTTAACCCATCCTCTTCCTTTACTAAATAGCAGTTAACTGGAAAGACACTCGCCATAAATGTTACTTGATATAAATAGCCGTTTTTGATCATTCTCATTATGATCATCCCCTTTTAACTAATGTCGTTAGTTTTATTTTAACTAATACTATTAGTTAATTCAACAACTTTTTGCAAGTTTTTTTTATTATAAAATAAAAGAGTAATTGAATTTTCAGGCTCTTCCTGTATAATGATTCCCGAATGGGACAAGTAGAACTTGATTTAGCTGAAAAGGAGGCCACTTTTATGAACGGTGCCATAATTCAATTTGAAAATGTAACAAAACAATATGATAACGACCCGCCCGTCCTTAAGGACGTAAGCTTTGAGATTGAGCGCGGTAAATTCTATACACTGCTTGGCCCATCGGGATGCGGTAAGACAACAATATTAAGGTTAATCGCCGGATTTACTGAAGCATCTGAAGGAGAAATATTTTTTAACGGTAAAAAAATCAATCATATACCGGCAAATAAGCGGCAGGTGAATACCGTTTTTCAGGACTACGCCCTGTTTCCCCATTTAAATGTATTTGAAAATGTGGCATTTGGATTGCGCATCAAAAAGATGAAGAATCCAGAAATAGAACAAAAGGTAAAAGAAGCGCTAAGCTTCGTTAACCTTTCAGGCTATGAAGCTCGCGAAATCAAAGAAATGTCAGGTGGTCAGCGCCAGCGCGTTGCGATCGCCCGTGCCATTGTAAACGAGCCTGAAGTGATTCTGCTTGATGAACCATTATCGGCTCTTGACTTAAAGCTTCGTACGGAAATGCAGTATGAACTGCGTGAATTGCAGCGCCGTCTCGGCATCACCTTTATCTTCGTTACACACGATCAAGAAGAGGCCCTGGCGATGTCCGATGAAATTTTTGTTATCAATAAAGGGAAAATCCAGCAAAGCGGCACTCCGACAGATATTTATGATGAGCCGATTAACCGTTTCGTGGCGGATTTTATTGGTGAATCCAATATTGTCGATGGTAGAATGCTAGACGATTACCGGGTAGAATTTACTGGCAGAGAGTTCGAATGTGTTGACCAAGGTTTGAACAAGAATGAACCGATTGATGTGGTTATCCGACCAGAGGATTTGGAAATTACAACAATAGAACGCGGCAAGCTTCAAGTGCGTGTTGATTCGCAATTATTCCGTGGTGTTCATTATGAAATCTGCTGCTACGATCAAGACGGAAATGAATGGCTGGTCCATTCCACGAAAAAAGCAACTGTGGGCGATGAAATCGGGCTTTATTTTGACCCGGAAGCCATCCATGTTATGCGACATGGGGAAACAGAGGAAGAATTCGACCGACGGTTAGAAGCCTACTCGGATGTGGAAGCTAATGGAAAATAAACATACGCGCAATATATATATGCTTCCTTATTTCCTTTGGATTGTTCTGTTTGTCATTGCCCCCATTATCCTCGTACTCTATTACTCTTTCTTTGATATCGAGGGAAATGTAACGCTAGCGAATTATCAAAAGTTTTTCACACCGGTGTATTTAAAGATGACACTCAGCTCGTTTTGGTACGCCTTCTTGATTACAGCAATTTCACTGTTGATTGCTTATCCAACAGCCTATTTATTAACAAAAACAAAGCATAAACAGTTATGGCTTTTATTAATCATTGTGCCTTCATGGATTAATTTATTGTTAAAAGCCTATGCCTTCCTTGGAATATTTGGTACCTATGGAGCGGCAAACAGCTTCTTAGAACTGATTGGGATTGGAACGCAGCAAATTTTATTTACAGATTTCAGCTTTATATTTGTTTCGGTATATATTTTTATACCATTCATGATTTTACCGATTTTTAATTCATTAAATGAATTGAATCCGACCCTTTTAGATGCGGCCAATGACTTGGGGGCATCCAAATGGACAACGTTCCGCCGCGTTATTTTTCCCTTGACGATTGACGGGGTGAAATCAGGCTGCCAGGTGGTCTTTATACCGGCTCTATCCTTGTTCATGCTGACCCGATTAATTGCTGGAAACCGTGTAATCACTCTTGGTACGGCTATTGAACAGCATTTCCTTGTGACCCAGGATTGGGGTATGGGCGCAACGATTGCAGTCTTTTTAATCATTATCATGGTTTTCATTATGATCGTCACGAATACCAGAAAGCGAGGTGTATAAGGTGGATAAAAAAATAACACCATTATCCAAGTTATTTTTATTAATCGTCTTTTTTATCCTGTATGCACCTATTTTCTTTCTTGTCATCTTCTCATTCAACAGTGGAGAAACGATGTATGACTTCAAGGGATTCTCGCTTGAGTGGTACCGTGAACTTTTTCAAGATACTAGACTTTTGATTATCGTTTTGAATACCGTGGTAGTTGCTTTATTATCAGCGTTATTTTCTACCATCATTGGGGTACTTGGGGCTTTGGCGATTCATCAGGCGAAAAAAAGACAAACGAAAAATTCGCTGTTATCGTTAAACAATGTACTTATCGTCAGCCCAGACGTCATTATCGGTGCTTCATTTTTAATTTTGTTCACAATGGCAGGGATTAAGCTCGGTTTCTATTCGGTGCTGTTATCCCATATCGCTTTTAGCATTCCGATCGTGGTTCTAATGGTACTACCTAAGTTAATGGAGATGAGCCCGACATTAATTGACGCGGCTCGGGATCTTGGGGCAAGTCGCTGGAACGTCCTGACAAAGGTCATTATTCCTTTTATCACACCGGGAATTTTCGCAGGATTCTTTATGGCGTTAACGTATTCATTCGATGATTTTGCGGTTACCTTTTTTGTTACAGGCAATGGTTTTTCAACACTTTCCGTTGAAATTTATTCATTAGCCCGCAGAGGAATTTCCTTGAATATTAATGCACTATCAGCGCTATTGTTCCTATTTACAATACTGCTCGTTGTAGTCTATTACTTTATTACCCAGCGTAACAAGGTTAATGGAATGGGGGTTCGGAAGCGATGAACAAACTCGTTCGTTTTTTTCTCGTAATTGCCCTTGCATCAGCCATGCTCCTGTATGCGATTTCCAGTTTAAACAAGTCCCAAGGCTATTCGGGCGGCGATACGCTGACAATTTATAATTGGGGCGATTACATCGATGAAGATCTTATCAAACAGTTTGAAAAAGAAACCAACATCAAGGTTATTTATGAAACCTTCGATTCCAATGAGGCGATGCTGACCAAGATTGAACAAGGCGGCACGACGTATGATATTGCCGTTCCTTCTGAATATATGATTGATAAAATGCGGCATGAGGATTTACTTATCCCATTGGATCCTTCCAAACTGCCAAACTTAAAAAATATTGATAAACGGTTTATGGATCTTCCGTTTGACCCAAAAAATAAGTATTCCGTGCCTTATTTCTGGGGAACTGTCGGCATTGTCTATAATCCAAAAATGCTAAATGGAAAGAAAATTACTAGCTGGAACGATCTTTGGGATCCTGCATTAAGAAACGAGATTCTACTCATTGATGGTGCCCGTGAAGTAATGGGAATGAGCTTAAATAGTTTGGGCTATTCACTTAATGATACAAAAAGGGCTCATTTAATTGCAGCAAAGGAAAAGCTCGATACGATCACTCCGAATGTCAAAGCCATCGTAGGCGATGAAATCAAGATGCTGCTAGCCAATGAAGAGGCATCAGTTGGCCTGGTATGGTCAGGAGATGCTTCTGAGATTATGTCCGAGAATGAAGATTTGAATTATGTCGTCCCAAAAGAGGGTTCCAATCTTTGGTTTGATAATATGGTCATTCCGAAAACGGCGAAGAATATTGAGGCGGCCCATAAGTTTATTAACTTCATGCTAGATCCAAAGATTGCTGCACAAAACACCGAATATGTAGGCTATTCAACGCCGAATAAGCAGGCGCTTAAACACATGCCTAAGGAGATCATCAAAGATCAACGGTTCTATCCGTCACCTGAATTGACTGAAAAACTCGAGGTATATAAAAACCTTGGTAAGAAGAACCTGGCCTATTATAATGAACTGTTCTTGCAGTTTAAAATGCATTCGAAGTAGTTCAGTTATTTAAAAAAGCAAAAGGGTGCCGGACACCCTCAAAAAAACAGCCACAATCTCCTTCTTTCTCGAGATTGCGGCTGTTTCCTTACCTTTAATAGCTATTATCTTCTTCATATCTTTCTTTATTGGTATACCAATTGGTTAATTGAGTTAAAATCGCAAAGACAAAAAAGAAATTCATCGCCCAGACGTTAATGAAAGGAGCAATCCCGCCAAATTCAATGGTTGCATATCCTTTTAGTTTTATGACAATCATTGATTCAACAAAAATTAATATAAACCCTAACACCCCCGCCGCTGCTGCTCTAAACATCTCATTTCCCCCTTGTAAAATAATAAACCAATCCTTCAATTTCCATATATAAACAGTGACCACGTTGCATTTTTGACAATTTCGTGAACATCCATATCTCTATTATATGGCAAAACCCGTTAAACACAACTCCCAACTTACCAATAAAGAAAAGGGTGTCAGGCACCATGTTCACATGGTGCCTGACACCCTTATATACTCTTCTACTGTTAATATGGTGTTTTTAATTCCCAGCTTCTCAGCCAGCTGTGTGACTCCGGGTTGCTCAACTTTTGCTTCTTTTAACATTTCTTTTTGTGAAAACACGTGGCGCGTGTCTCCGTCGAGAAGGACTTTACCTTCATTGAACACGATTGTCCGTTCAAAATTCTCTGCAACAAAATCCATGTCATGGATAATGGTCATCACTAGTTTATTTTTATTTTTCAATTCCCGGATGATTTGGCGAATCTTCTCTTTCCCTTGATGATCCTGTGCAATGGTGGGCTCATCAAAAATAATGATGTCCGTATCCATGGCCACAACGGAAGCAATGCATAACAGTTTCTTTTCCGATAAACTCAAATCATGCGGGTTCACTTCAAGTTTATCATCCAGTTCCACCATCTTTAAAGCTTTGATTGCCTGCTTCTCCGCCGTATATTTACCCATTTTAATATTCAATGGGCCGAACATCACTTCTTCCAAAACGGTTCGTTTAAATAGTTGATCATTCGGATTTTGAAAGACAAGACCAATTGTCCTTGCCATTTCAGCAGCCGTTTTTAATTTTGCATCAAAATGATGAACTAAAATTTCTCCTTCATCCGGTTTCAATAATCCCTTTAGCAATTTCACAAATGTAGTCTTTCCGGCACCATTTTGTCCAATAATAGCCGTTGACCGCTTGTCAAACTCTAAATTTATTCCTGAAAGCACTCGGTAGCCTCCCTTTTTATAGGAAAAAGAGAGATTGGATACCTTGATCATCCTACCTGCCCCCTTAGTGCCTTTTCTGCATCCTCCAAGGTTACAGGGTAACAGTCCGAGGCAGCCTTCTTTACACCCAAGGCTTTACACACTCTTGTATATACAGGTGCGACCAATCCAAAATCCTCAAGATCCTGCCGTGAAAATACTTGTTCTGGTGAATCAAAGCTAACCCTTTTTCCATCATGCAGGAGTAAGACTCGATTGCAATACTCAGCAACCTTTTCCATTTTATGTTCAGCCAGAATAACGGTAATTCCCTGTTTGCTCAGGTTTTGAATCGCACTGAAAACTTCCATAGAGCCCGCAGGATCGAGCTGGGAGGTTGGTTCATCCAATACCAAAATATCAGGCTGCATGGCAATAATGCTTGCGATGGCCATCCGCTGCATTTGCCCTCCAGATAAATCAAAAGGATTTTGATCTTTCACCTGTTCAATTTTTAACAGATCAAGCACATAATCAATTCTGTCAATAATTTCTGAACGGGGCAGCCCACTATTTTCAAGTCCGAAGGCAATTTCCTCATAGACCGTCATCTTCGAACCGGTCACCTGTGTAAATGGATTTTGAAACACCATTCCTACCTTAAGAGAAAGGTCAGCAATCGAACAATTTTTCACTTCGAGCCCATCCACCAAGACCTTACCGCCGTAAGCCCCTTTATAAAAATGAGGGACAAGCCCGACAAGCGCCTGGCATAAGGTCGATTTTCCCGCCGAGTTTTTTCCAATAATACCGATAAATTCACCTTCGTTCACATCAAACGAAAGATCGTTAAGGGCAAGTGTGTCGGATAAGGGATATTTGTATTTTAGACCTTCAACTACTATTTTCTTCATGCAAAAATCCTCCACGCAATCGCGCCCACTACTAGCAGCAGCATAACTAATCGAACTATTCCGCTATAAGCGTAGGTTTTTTCCTCCATCAGGTATGTTTTTGGGGCCCTTGAATTAAAGCCCCTCACTTCTAATGCCATCGCCCGTTCTTTTGTGTTAATCAGTGCCCCGAGGATAACCGGCCCCAATAACGGCACGAAAGCCTTGATCCGGACAAGTAAACTTCCTTCTGTTTCCATTCCCCTTGCCCGCTGCGCATCCATGATCGTCTCCATGCTCGACATCATTTCCGGTATAATTTGGAAAACAGAAACAATTACATAGCCAATTCTTGGTGACATCCCTTTACGAACAAGCGTCTCGACAAGATCCGATGGTTTCGTCGTCAGAACCAAGATCATAAAGGAACTAACGATATTCGTTACCCTAAGCGTAATTGTTAAGGCATATAGCAGACCCTCTTTATACATAGCAACCTGGCCAATTTGAAAAAGAACCGTTTCATTTTCCGGCTTAAACAAGCCCTGTATAATAACGACCGTAATCAGCACGAAAAAGACAAAGCCAAAAACAGGAACTGTTTTTCGAATAACTTTTGCTGCGATCAATAACAGTAGACTAAATCCCAGACATACAAATGAAATCGTGAACGAGGGCAGAATAATCGGTATGAATAAAGCAAAAAGAATATATATGAGTTTTGTGATGGGATCAACTTCATGAATGAACGATTTCCGATCCACAAACAAACTAATCGATTTCAAAAAGCTTCACCAGCTTTCTTTCTAAACCCTAACATGTGCTTAACACCCAACCCTATGATGGAAATATAATTTAAAGAACAACTCGTAGTCACCTAATAAAGGCGGTGTGAGCAGAGCTAGACGTCGCTTTATTCATCTAGTGACCTGGTAATTCACTTAAACTGGTTTGCGGCGCTCCGCCCCTTTTCCATAAAAAAGACTTAATCCAGTGTCTCGATTTTTTCATTATTATTATATAGTTGGACCACATTTCGCGGTAAACCTTTGAAAATACCAAAGCTTATTAACACCACTAATAATTTATCCGGTACATCAACAACCAGTTCATCAAGCAGCGATGCCAGCCAAGTAGAATCGGTGTTTGCTAGAATAAAAGCAAATAATGCATCACCCCATACATTCCCTGTTTGTCCGCCCCAGAAACCAATATTTAGCGGCGTCGATACAATCGTAGCCACAAGCCCAATGATTAAACCGGCAACGATAGCTTTTCCCCAGCTGGAAATATAGCCCTTGTAAAAAAGGATTCCAACTGCCAAACCGATTGCGACACTTGTAATCGCATAAACAAATGAAATCGGATCTGTAAAACCATAAATAATATTATTGATTGCTCCTGCTAGGGCACCAACAATGGGCCCCCCTAACATGGCGGCTAAGACAGTTCCGATAGAGTCTAACCATAGCGGCAGTTTTAACAGTTGCGCAAGTAATTTACCGATATAGTTAACACCTACTGCAACTGGAATCAGAACGAGCGCGGCTGTTGATAAACGTAACGACCACATGCTTTGTTTTTTCACTTAAAAAACCCCCTATTCATTTTTAAAATGTAGAATCATAGGAAACAAAAGCCTCAAGTGCGGTGAGAATTTCTATTTCTTCCCCACGCTTGCTATTGTTTTTCGCATCAACGTAATCATTGATTCCCCCTTCCAAATCCCCCTCTATTTCGACAACAACATTTAATATCGAAGCGGTCTTAATGCCACGCAAACCGCCAATCACAAATAGGGCAGCGGTTTCCATATCTGAGGCAAGAATTCCCTTCCCTGACCAATACTTGTCGATTTCTTGCTCTTTATCAGTATAAAAGCTGTCATGACATCTGACAATACCTGTGTAATTTTTTGCCCCATTCTTTTTTGCTGCATTCCTTACATGAAATAGCAGCTCCGTATCCGGGATAGCCGGATATGCCTTGTTAATATAGGCATATGACGCTCCGTCATTTCTAACAGCACCGGAAGCAATGACCAAGTCACCTAGGTGTATATGCGGCTGCAAGGCGCCACAACTGCCAATCCGAATCATGGCTTTCACACCGATATTCTTTAACTCTTCAATGGCAATTCCAGCAGATACTCCACCAATACCTGTAGATGTCACGAAAATAGGTACCCCTTTATAGTGGCCTTTCACCGTCTTATATTCACGGTTATAAGCGAGCTCCACGTGATTGTCTAAGAACTTTGCAACTTCATCGACGCGACCAGGGTCTCCCGGAAGTAAAGCATATTGCACCTCGTGACCGTTTCCAATTCTGATATGCGGTTGTAGGTTAGTTTCCATATTCACTAGCTCCTTTGGGTTATATTTGTTATGTGGTTAACTAGGGTTGGTTGTTAAAATGTATGTATGATAATTGATTCTATTCACAAGGGTCATTGGGCTTTATCTGCTCGTGTGGGCTATGTAAGCATCTTGTTGAAGGTCTATTTTTTTGGTGGAAATAATTCGGAATCCTTTTTGCACTTCCTATATGATAATTTTACCAAATGAAGCAAGTTTGGTCATTCAAATTAAAAACTGACCTCTTTATCACTATTTACAGTATACAAAAGGTGCCTGACACCCAAAGGGTGTCAGGCACCTTTTCCCTTATTTTACCTTTATTATTACCGCTGTCCTGGTTTATACGTTCCGTGGCCGTGGTGATAGCCGTGTCCCGGATAATAGCCGCTGTGACCGTGATGGTAGCCATGTCCCGGATAATACCCACCATGTCCATGGTGATAACCATGACCTGGATAGTAGCCGCCGTGACCATGATGATAGCCAACTGGAGTTGGATAATAACCCCCATGTCCATGGTGGTAACCTTGGCCTTGATAGCTGCTGCCGTGGCCATGGTGGTAACCTTGTCCCGGATTTCCAGGATAACCTCCCATTTGTCGTTCCATTAAGAATCCCTCCTTTTTACTGTTGCTACATAGTGTATGTCTACCTGTAAAAATAGGAATAGATTCTTGCCCAATATCTTTAATGACAATAAAAGTTAGGCTAACATATTTTTACTAGTAAAGACTTACTCGCCATTTATGGCTGAAGGTGTTTTAAACGGCCGCCGGCCATCGTAAGCGAATCTTCACAACTTCCACACAACTTCCCCCTAAGTTCTACACAAGTTTTTCATATGATAGGAGTAACTTAATTAGGAATAAGTTCATAAGAGCTCATTTCTTAAGACTTCCCATAATTTGATTGGTGCCTGACACCAATCTATTTTTTTGCCCAAAAAGGTGATGCCTCAGCAGTTTTCGTGAAGCATCACCATCAATTAATAGATTTTTGCAAACGACTGGCTCTCTACATCGAATGGATATTCCTCGATGTCGAATCCAAGGTCCTTAATGAGCTGGAAGTCGGCATCCGCACATTGTCCATTGGTCGTTAAATAATCGCCGACAAAAATAGAGTTTGCAATGAATAAGCCTAAATTTTGCAACGATCTCAGGTTAAATTCACGGCCGCCGGAAATTCGAATCTCCTTCGTCGGATTAACAAACCTGAACAGGGATAATATTTTCAAGCAGCGGATTGGGGTTAGGTCATCTAGATTTTCAAGCTTTGTGCCCTTAATTGGATGAAGGAAATTTACTGGAATGGAATCCGCATCTAGCTCTTTTAAGGCAAAGGCCATCTCAACAATATCCTCATCGGTTTCGCCCATCCCGCAAATGACTCCGGAGCATGGGGAAATCCCCGCTTTCTTTACATTTTCAATCGTCTCAACTCGATCCTCATAATCATGCGTGCTGGTAATATTCTCATGATGGCTCGCGCTTGTATTGATATTGTGATTAAATCGATCCACACCGGCGGATTTCAGCTTAACTGCCTGTTCTTCGGACACAAGCCCCAAACAGGCACAAATTTTAATTTGCTCCACCTCATTTTTAATTTCTCGGACAGCCGAGACAACAGTATCTACCTCATTATTGGTCGGCTTCCTCCCGCTAATTACGATACAATATGTACCAATTTTATTCCTTTTTGCCTCTTTAGCGCCCTCCACAATCGTTTGTTTGCCAATGAGAGTATACCGGTCAATTTCTGTTTTTGCTTTAATCGATTGAGCACAATACCCACAGTCCTCGGGACATAGTCCGCTTTTAGCATTAATTAACAAATTCAACTTCACTTTATTCCCATAATAATTTCTGCGAATTTCATAGGCTCCATTAACGAGTAATAGAATATCCTCATCATTGGATAATAGGATTTCCATTGCCTCGTCATTAGTTAATTCCTGTCCATCAATCACATTTTTCGCCAGCTTAATCCAATCCATGCCATCACCTCAATTTTAATTGTCAACCAATATTATTAATAGGTTAACAATTAAAATTATAAATCATGTAAGCTATTAAGAAAATAAATTAATGAAAAATAGGGATATACAGGTAATTTTACCCACAAAGAAATTCTTCACAACTTCCACACAACTTCCCCCTAAGTTCTACACAAGTTTTTCATATGATAAGAGTAACTTAATTAGGAAATAAGTTCTTAGGAGCTCATTTCTTAAAACTTCCCATAATTTGATTGGTGCTGACACCAATCTATTTTTTTGCAAAAAAATAGGCCGCATCGGCCGCCTTCCCACTTTTTTGCATATATCCATCGTTTCTCGGCTATTTTACATTCCTAATATCCGAGAAAGGGAAGACCACAAATTCACTTTCTCCTATAATGGCTGTTTGCTTGATAAAGCCTAAACCATTGCGGCTATCCATACTTTTTAGACGATTATCCCCCATTACAAAATAATGATTTGCAGGGACTGAGATTGGGCCAAAGTCACCTGTTAACAGACTCCCCATTTCCTCGGCAGCCTTACGATTTTCTGATAGGTAGGATTCCTTAATGGGCTCACCATTTATCAATAATTGGTCAGCTTTCATTTCAACCTTATCCCCTGGCATCCCTATGATTCTTTTTACATAATTAACGGCTGGACCTTTAATAATAACAACGTCACCTCTATTTAAACTCATCACATAGCTCATTTTGTTCACTAAAATTTTCTCATGATTATGTAACGTCGGTTCCATCGATGCACCTTCAACAATATAGGGTGAAAATAAAAATGTTCGGATAATAACAGCAATACCCACTGCAATAAATAATGATTTCCCCCAGCCGAGAAGCTCCTTTTTTGTATTCGAACCAGCCATTTCAACAACACCCTTCTACATGTATTTTTATCCTAGTTCGTTTTCTGTTACCGACCAAATAACTTTCCAAAAAAGCCCTGCTTGTTTGGCTTCTGCTGCGCAGGTAACTTTGTGGGAATTCCTACTGACAAAAGAAGGTTACAAAGTTGACACGGAAAAATTGCAATGGAGGTAGATTACTATTTAATCGCAATGTGGACCTCAATTTCTCCTTGCGGGTAATATTTCTCAAAATCATATGTGTATGCTCTTTCCAACGTACCTGCATTTTCAAGCTCCCATATCTTTTTCCAAGTGTTAATAATCCCTTGTTCTTCTGTTGTATTCACATGGAAGATTTCATATTTTGCGTTATGTGGTATTTCTAATGAAGGTACGCGGTTATTCTCTTCAATAGCAATGCTTAATGTAAAATCCCCTTTATAGTCACTCTTGTACTCATGATACACACCGTAAGTAATCATGTCTGGCTTGGTAAGTCGATTGGAAGCCTCCCTCCACAATCCTGTAATCTTTTGTATCAAAAGGTCATCGTTAAAATTATTAGTTCGGACACTTTTAATAATTGATAATTTCAAGTAGTATCTTCCTTTCAAATATAATAATCTTTTTACTATTTCTACACAGATTCATATTTTCCTCTTATTTCCACAAAGCAACATTTTTAAATTTGCTATGATGTTCCACAATTATAACGACATTTACTTTTTTAAGAATATTCCACCAATTTAATTTACATGCCAAATTACACTACTTAGTCTAACTCCCATGCTTCTTTTAATAATCGTATCCCTAGCTCTATTTGATCCCCTGTTAAACCACCAAAGCCTAATAAAATCATTGGTTCTTGCTCAATATCCTGATTCGCATAATAAACTGAGGTTGGGTGTACCTTTACTTTCTTTTCCGAAGCTCTTTCAATCAGTTCCGTTTCAGACATTTGATTTTGTACGTTTAATAGAATATGTAACCCCGCTTCATCCCCAATAACCGTTACTTTTTGACCCAGATATTTCTCAATGGACTGAATCAATACAGTCTGCTTTTTACGGTAGACGGTTCTCATTTTATTTAAATGCCGTTCCCAATGGCCACTAATCATGAATTGCCAAAGTGTGTGTTGATGGAGCCTTGATACAGTCTGTTTGTAAAAAGTAAAATGCTGATTATATTTTTCTAGTAAGCTAGTAGGTAAGACCATAAAACTAATACGTATCGAAGGAATCAGGGATTTGGAGAAAGTCCCTAAATAAATGACTTTGCCGTTCCTGTCTAGTCCTTGCAAGGAGGGAATTGGTTTTCCCTTATATCTAAATTCCCCATCATAGTCGTCCTCAATAATGTACCTGTCCTTTTCCCCTGCCCATTTTAATAATTCCATTCTTCTTGTAATCGGCATGACCATTCCATTTGGAAATTGGTGTGAAGGGGTAACATAGGTGATATTCGCCTTACTTTCAGCTAAATGATTGAGGGCCATCCCTTCTTGATCGAGTGAAATCGGTTTTAAGGTCACCCCTTGATCTT
Source organism: Bacillus sp. MM2020_4 (assembly GCF_011250555.1). Lineage (GTDB taxonomy): Bacteria > Bacillota > Bacilli > Bacillales > Cytobacillaceae > Neobacillus. Next base: position 73,174 of record NZ_JAANMZ010000018.1, read on the forward strand.
TAAATACTTCCCTAGTGCGATGAAACCCTGGATCCTCCATCGAATAAATCCTATCTCTCCCAATAATCATCGTTAACAAGCCAATTAAATATTGGGTTCCGGCACCAATGATAATTTGATCGGCGCTACATCTTACACCCCTTGATTGATACAAGTATTTGGAAATCACCTCTCGGAGTGCCAATTCCCCTTGTGAATCGCCATTTAAAAAATGAGAATTTTCTTCTTCGTAAAGACTTTGAAGGGTTAACTTTCGCCAAACCGAATAAGGAAAATGTTCCAACGCGACAGCACCGTGACTAAAATCAACTCTATATTGCACGCTGTCTTCACTTATTTCCTTTTGTGTTTTTGGGGAATCCTCAAAGTGGATAAACAAATCACGATTAAGGTTATTCACATAGATTCCTTTTCTCTCCACACTTTCAGCATATCCTTCTGCCAGCAATTGTTCATAAGCTGTCTCAACCGTATTCTGGCTGATTCCCAGATGTTGGGATAGTCTCCTTTTTGACGGAAGTCTTTCCCCTGGTTCAATTTTTCCTGTTTGAATCTCTTTTTTGAAAAAGTTATAGAGTTGTATATATAACGGTTCCCCGCTCCCGTAATCCATATTGATGGTTATTTCTACCACACTCTTTCCCCTCCTTAATCATCTGGTATGGTTAATTACATTATATCTGACCCTTTTGGGCATATCAGTTATTTTCTATAATCATAGATAATATGGTGGAAGGGATGATGTTTACGATGAATTTTTCAGATGGAAAATCAATTGACTTTAGGATTGGGACGGCTGTTACTGCGGAGGAATTATCTGATGTGTTTGAAAGGTCCGGGATAAGACGGCCTGTTGATGATTTACCTCGCCTGCAGCGAATGATTGAACATAGTGATTTGCTTATTACTGCATGGGATGAACAAACATTAGTGGGCGTTGCAAGAGCAGTCACAGATTTCAGCTATTGCTGCTATTTATCAGATTTGGCCGTGAACAAAGACTATCAAAAAAAGGGTATTGGAAAAGAGTTAGTACGATTGGTTCAAGAACAAATTGGCGAGGAAGTCACATTATTGCTGCTATCCGCACCCACTGCAATGGAATATTATCCGCAAATTGGATTTAATAAGGTGGAAAATGGGTTTATCATGCCAAGAACGAAATAAAAAAGTCCTGTCATATCAAAAAAACTAGTAAGATATGACAGGATTTTTTTCTAAAACTCAATCCCCTTCACAGCGTTGGTCCTCCCAGTGGCACAGCAAAATATGGTGCTGCCACCTTAGCCTTCCTGGATTTCTTTAATGCTTTTCCCACCTAAAAAGGCATGGCCGGTAATGAATTTCCCAGTTGTATGAAAACCGTATTTTGCATAGACTTTTTCGATTTTCTCATTGATTGGAAAAACCCAAAAATCCTCTATTCCCTTGCTCTTTACCTCTGCCTGCAGGAAGTAAATGAGCTCTCCTATCAAGCCTTTCCCTCTGAATTCCTCTTTCGTTGCGACGCTTTCCATTCGAGCTTGATCACCATGTTCAAATATACAAGCCGTTGCACATGATTCCCCATCATAGCGAAGAAGATAATGAGTAAAAGCCGGGTGGTTAAACTCTTCTGGAAATGCCTTTTCCCTTACCTCCCTTCCGCCAAACTCTTTAATACTGCATTCAATTTCTAATGCCTCATTAAAATTCTCATTTGTTACTTTTTCAATCGTGACAAGCTCCCTGCCTTTATACTCAGTAATTTCTTTGTTCCAGATTTGGATCGGGCTGACTAATTCCTCAAAACCAAATTTGTAAGAATCTAATTCTTTTATAAACGAATCTAGTTTTTCAAGATTATATAAATAAAAACGAGGGATTATATTTCTTTCTTGATAAAACTGTATGACTTCTTCAATCACTGCCCTAGGATTTTGTGGAGCTTCATGAATATGTGCATGGTTAGCATCATAGTAAGTTGGCTGGGCTTCATTATGTAGAATATAGCCCCAGGAAGTTGTTTCTCGCCTCGTAAAAGTGTCCAGGTACGCTAAATCAAGCTCCAATACTTTTTGAAATAGGTTCAAGATTTTCTCCTCCATTTTAATGTAGATCTCCTTTATCTTACCAGAACAAGAAACTTTCCAAAATATAGTACTTTCGTTATAGTAGGTTTATAGATAAAAATTTTAATATGTAGAGAGGTTTGTCCAGATTGAATACAGTGAAAAAGAAAAAAAAGGAAAATACCCCATTAAGAATAAACATACTATTTTTTATTGTCTTTCTATTATTTTCCACGCTCATTCTTCGTTTGGGGATGTTGCAAATCGTTTTTGGAGAAAATTATCAGCGCGAGATTGACCAAAAGGAGATTGTTCCCGTGAATTCATCTGTACCGCGTGGGAAAATATTTGACACGAATGGCAAGCTAGTAGTTGGAAATCAGCCATTGAAAGCTATTACCTATACTCGGTCCGGTTCGGTTACCCAGGATGAAATGTTGGACATTGCCGCTAAACTAGCTGACCTTATAAGTAAAGAATCCGAGGATGATTTCAAGGCTATTACAAAGAGAGATCGCCAAGACTTTTGGATCATCAAGCACCCCAAATTAGCTATTGCTAAAATAACGAATAAGGATAAAGAAAGACTACAGAAGAAAGAGTTAGAGAAGAAAGAGTATGATAAAGAAATATATGATTTAACCAGGGAAAGAATTACGGAGGAAGAACTAAATTCTTTTTCACAAAAGGAACTTGAGGTATTGGCTATTTTTCGTGAAATGGCCAGCGGAACCGCCTTATCCCCTCATATTATCAAAAATAAAGATGTTACCGATGAAGAATATGCCGTTGTAAGTGAACATCTTGATTCCTTACCAGGAGTGGATACCACAACAGATTGGGACAGGGATTATGTCTTGAAAAATGCAGATGGGAACGGACCATTAAGCTCTGTTTTAGGCAAAGTGACCAGTGCCAAAGAGGGGCTGCCAAAAGATAGTCTAGATTACTTGCTTGCGAAAGGGTATAGCCGTAATGATCGTGTGGGAAAGAGTTATATCGAGCAACAGTATGATGACGTATTACAAGGGCAAAAAGAAACGGTAAAGAATATTACCGATAAATCAGGGAATGTCTTGGAAACGCAAATTTTTCAAGAAGGAAAAAGAGGCAATGATTTAGTTTTATCCGTTGATATTGAACTTCAACAAAAGATTGATGAGATTATTCAAGACAAGCTTGGGAAAGCCAGGGTTGGCCAGCCTTATATCGATCGAACTTTGGTCTCCGTTATGAATCCAAAAACCGGAGAAATGCTCGCTATGTCCGGTAAACAATATGTAGTAGATAATGAAACGAAAAAAACAGAAGTGAGAGATTTTGCATTAGGAAACATGACTACTTCTTATTCTATGGGATCTGTTGTAAAAGCCGCAACCGTATTAACCGGGTATCAAACAGGGGCAATTGTTCCGTGGCAAAGCCTATATGACCAACCATTAAAGTTTAAAGGTACACAAGTTAAAAAATCATGGAACACAGTAGGTTTTGGCTCAATAAATGATTTATATGCGTTAAAAAGATCTTCGAACGTCTATATGTTCTTGACAGCGATGAAGCTTGGCGGGCAACAAACGTACGTTCCAAATGGCCCGTTAAGTATTGATAAAGTTGCAGCCATCAATACATTCCGAAAAAACTTTGCTCAATTTGGATTAGGCGTTAGGACGGGCATTGACCTCCCGGGTGAACAGACTGGGTACGGCGGTGGACAAATACCATCAGATGCCGGTAAAGTCTTGGACTATGCAATAGGGCAATATGACACCTATACACCACTGCAACTCGTTCAGTATATTTCAACCATTGCCAATGGCGGTTTTCGGGTCCAGCCACATCTCGTAAAAGAAATTCGGAAGCCTACTAATAAGGCTGATGAATTGGGTCCTATCCTTGAAGAAATGAAACCGACAGTCTTAAATAAAATTGATATGAAAGACTCTTGGATTAACCATGTTCAAGAGGGCTTGAGACTTGTCGTCAACGATCCACAGGGCACTGGATACGGGTCCATCAAAAATAAACAATATAAGATAGCAGGGAAAACGGGAACAGCACAAGCATTATACGATGGCCCTTTAGGCGGCCACCCCATGCTATGGAATGTAACGTTTGTAGGATATGCTCCATACGACAATCCTGAAATTGCCGTATCCGTTGTTGTTCCTTGGTCAACTACTGATCAAACACATACTAATTTAGAAATTGCTGATGAAATTTTTAAAGCCTATTTTGATTTAAAAAAAGCTCGATTAAATCAAGGAGAAGATACTACTCAGAATGGGGAAATAAATAATTCCGCTGAAGGAAATGAAGCACAATAAGTTAAAAGAGCTAGGTGTGTCCTAGCTCTTTTCATTTGCCTTAATCAATAGCTTCCGGACGATTGTAAAATAACTCCTTGCAATCAGTTGAATACTTCATTGACGAAATGACAGATTCTAATGGTTTGCTGTACACATATGGATAATCCTCTTCACCTAATTCCGTTCGGATGGGGTATGCTAGTCTTTCGGGACTGATGCTAAATTCAGATTGTACCCCAGGCTTATTTCCTCTTGGATCAATTCGAAACCACGTATAGAGTTCATGAAAATAGACAGCATTTAATCCGTGCAGTGCATATCCTGATTCAGGTGTTCCCCTCCGTGTTACCCGCTGATAGCAAAAGCCTGTGGGAATGCCCATTCCTCTTAGCAAGGCTGCAAGTAAATGTGATTTGGCAAAACAGATCCCTTCTGTTTGCTCGAGTGTTTCAGAAGCACTGATGGTAATTTTAGTACTCTCCTTGTCAAAAGAATGCTGAATATCATCTCGGACAAACTGAAACGCTAATTGTGCACAATCATGCTTGTTTTTACCAATACGCTGAAGCTCTTCAATTTTTTCACGAATAACCGGATGATGGAAGTCGATCATCTCGGTTTCTTCTAAATATGCAGCCATATTGCTTGAGCCGATAATTAGTTCCATTCAAACCACCCCGTTTATGATAATTAAGCTCATTATAAAAGCTTAGGGGGGAAAGTTCCGTGATCTAAATCAAGAATTCTTTTTCAGTAGGGGTTCCACTTTTTTATTAATCAGTGAATTCCCTACTAAAAATAGTGCAATACCAATGACCACGGACCAAATACCAAGGCTGCTTAAATAAATATTTCCAGTAAATATAATCAACACCAGCCAGCCAAGTTTAAGAAACCAATAGAGAAAGTACATGAAATTCGCCCTCTCGAAAAGTAGATTTACTCCTATAATTACCTATATCAAGTAAGATTTCAAAGTATTCGCCCTTTCGCATATCCAATCCAACAAATGTAAATAATAACATTGGCTCAAAAATTTGGTAGCCGGAGGGATTCTATATGGAACACCAGCATATACACTTAACATCTTCCGAGATCGCATGCCTGTGGACTGCCTATTTGAATGACAGTATGTCCAAATGTGTCTTAACTTTTATGATAAACCATATCCAAGATACCGATATAAAACCTGTAATTCAATTTGCACTGAATATTTCAACGGATCACTTGAATTTTTTACATACTTTATTTGAAAAAGAGCAGTTTGCTTATCCAAACGGTTTTACTGATAGTGACGTGAATGTAAATGCTCCATGGCTCTTTACAGACACGTTTTGTTTATCCTATGTAAATCATATGGCAAAAGTCGGAATGCTTGCGTATGGCGGATTTCTTGCTATGAGTACGCGGACTGACATTCGTGCTTACTTTACAGAGGAGTTAAAGAAAATAACCACACTTTATAATCAAGCATTGGATATTGGACTTCAAAAGGGGATAGTTGCAAGGCACCCTTACATTGAAGTTCCGAAAGAAACCGATTATGTTGATAGCAAAAAATATTTAAGCGGTTTAAATCCTTTTAGCAAAAAACGTCCTTTAAATGCCGTTGAAATATCCCATTTGTATATGAATACCGTGACCAATGCGATTGGGGTTAAATTATGTCTTGCCTTCGCGCAAACCTCTCCCACTAAAGAAGTACAAGAATTTATGATAAGAGGAAAAGAAATTTCACAAAAACACATTCAGATATTTGTATCTACCTTACTTGATAACAATATTGAAACACCCAATTTACCTGATTTATCAATTAGCCATTCAACCAGCCAAACCTTTTCTGATAAATTGCTTATGTTTCATATGTCGCTCTTAAGCGCCTCTGGAACAGGGAATTATGCAACGGCTGCCGCTGCAAGCCAAAGAACAGATTTAGCCTTGAATTATGAACGCTTATCAATTGAAATTGCCCAATTTGCTAAAAGCGGTGCTGACATTATGATCAAGAACAACTGGCTTGAGCAACCCCCGGGAACCAAAGACAGAACAGAATTAGCGAAAAAGAAAGAAGGTTGACCCTTCTTTCTTTTTCAATATCGTCGATGCTGGCCGCCACATGTAAATGTTGTCTTTACCTTCATAAAGTCATGCATTAATGCTGCTTTCCTTCCTTTATCTGTAAATCTATTTTTCCTCACACGTAGACACTCGATAAATTCTGCATCACACTGACAAGGGGAGATTCCCCGACTAAGGCAGCGATCATGTCTCTGGCAGCAGGCATCTACATCATTAATAGGTGCCCCTGGACCACTGCAGCCAGGACCACACCATCGATACCCCGGAAAAATACACAAAGCAAAAGGACTTTTTCTCCTTCGATTATGCAAAACAACCACCTCCCTAAATAAAATTCCTCTTACTACTAAAATATGAAATCCAAATCAAATTGCATTGGCAAAACCCCCAACCCCATGTCCAATAAAACTAATTTATTAATATAGAAATAATTGAAACA
>NZ_JAANMZ010000019.1 GCF_011250555.1 Bacillus sp. MM2020_4
AGATGTTGTATAAGAGACAGGTTTAATATAGTAAAATAAAGTGAAATGATTAGAGTAATGGCATCATTCGAATTTATACAGTGTGGAGGATATAAGGTGACGTATCAATTAAATAACAGATTTAAAATGTTTACATTGAATTCAAATGAAACACTTGCGGCCGAGATGGCTGAGCTGTTAGGCTGCCGATTGGGAAAATGCTCAGTTACCAAGTTTAGTGACGGTGAAATTCAAATTTATATTGAAGAAAGTGTTCGGGGCAGTGAGGTATTTGTTGTTCAATCCACTTCTTCCCCTGTTAATGAAAATATGATGGAGCTTCTCATCATGATTGATTCCTTGAAAAGGGCTTCTGCGGGGGCGATAAATGTTGTTATCCCTTACTACGGGTATGGACGTCAGGACCGAAAGGCTCGTTCGCGGGAACCGATTACGGCGAAGCTAGTCGCGAACCTTTTAGAAGCGGCAGGAGCAACTAGGGTATTAACAATGGACCTTCATACACCACAGCTTCAAGGATTCTTTGACATTCCAGTGGAACATCTTTTTGGCGTACCAATCCTTACACAGTATTATGAAAATAAAGGATTAGATAATATTGTTGTTGTGGCACCGCATAATGGCAGTATCGGAAGAGCGAGAAAGATGGCCAAGCTATTACATGCTTCACTTGCTCTAATTGATAAAAGAACACTTGGAGAAAATGAAGAAGAAACCATTAATGTCATTGGTAATGTGGAAGGAAAAAATGCCATCATCATTGATGATTTAATTGATACAGCTGAAACGATTACGTCAGCCGCAAAAGCGGTTGCGGAAAACGGGGCAACTACAATCTATGCCGGCTGTACACATCCTGTCTTCACCGCACAAGCAATTGAAAAAATTGAAATGTCACCGATTAAGGAACTTGTCGTTATGAATACGATTGAGTTACCAGAAGAGAAAAAAATCCAAAAGATAAAAACGATATCTGTCGCTCCATTGCTAGTTGAGGCGATCGATCGGATTCATAATGAGAAAGCTGTTAGTCCGTTATTTGAATAAGTAAAAACACGGTATCCATTAATAGTGGATACCGTGTTTTTTAATGTCACTTTTTTCAAAATGTGAATAATAATAAAAAGGGGGCTAAAAATAATGAAAAAAGTGGTTAATTTTATCATGATAGTTGCGGTAACAGTTAGTTTAGTAGCTTGTAGTCAACAGCAAGAAGAAGTAAAAAAACCAAATACTTCAGAAAATACAACTAGTCCTGATAAGCCAAGTGTAAAAGAACCAAAGGATACGATGTACCATAACGAAGTGTTTAAAGATGTTGTCGCAACAGAATCAGGGGAAAAAATCATTGTATCAGGCAAAGCGCAAGTATTTGAGGGAGTGTTTCAATATGCACTCTATAATGGAGAAAAAGTACTTATCGAAAATAACTATCAAACAGATGGTGCGCCAGCATGGGGCGAATTTAAAATAACTTTTAATAAAGAGTTACTATCCACAAATGAAATCCATTTTGAACTATTTGTCTACTCTGCAAAAGATGGTTCGAAGGTTAATACGTTAGACATCCCTATTTTCGGTAAATAAGAAATGAGGTTAAAATAATTTTCTTGGAGTATTAATTTGAGGATTATGAATATCTAACTTTCTACACATTTTACATCACCTATTTTTCGGAAGCAAATGGTTATAAATATATCTGCCATAACCTATTGGATTACAATAGGTTTGTTTCCATTCATAGAGCATGCCTGCTAGCCGAAAGCTGTAACGTAAATCCTTGCAATTGCATTCAATAAAAACGGGCTGTCCATTTTCTTTAAGTCCAATATCAAAACCGACATCTGCAAGACCTTCTAGTTGATTTCCTAATGCAGTTGCCAGTTGTAAAGCGACCTCTTCCGTATTTTTTTTCACTTCTTCAGCATTTAAATTACTCTTTCCCAATTAATTCTTCAAAAAGAAAAACTGCCCCCCCGGCTGCCAAAGCTTGGCTTAACAATTACGGAATTATAGCGATCCAGCATGTCAAAAATGGTGGTGGGATTTGCTTTTAGCGTGTCTGGAAGAAAAGGCTTTAGCTCAGGATCTTGCATAAGCAGCGTTGAAATGCGCAGCTTATCATAACGTGTCCATAAATTAAAAATAAATATTCCTTCTTCCAATAGTCTAGTAAGTTTTTGCTTTTGCGGTCCATTTTCCTTGAAATAGGTTCGATTATGAATAACTCTGGGTGTTGGAACACTTGTAATTCTGTACACATGATCCACATCCCGTACATAGGCATTGATCTTGTTCTGACCAGGTTCAATATCCCGCATTCGAAAATAACAAGGAATCAGATCGTACTCTCTCCCTGCTTCTTCATAAAAAGACAATTCCTCATGTCCTGTTTGTCCAAAAGGAATACGTTGAAACATAAAATCATTAACCATAATGCCAATATACTGCTTAATTAGAATCTCCTCATTCCTATGATTAGTTTCTATTAAAGTATGTAACAACCATGGTCAAGGTTCTGAAGAACCGTCCCCTGCCTCACTTGTCCACACCTTATTACGTTGAACCGAGTAAGCTAGTATATAATTTGGTTTTTGGAAAGGAGTGGCAAGGTGAGACAGAAGGGAAAAGTGGCGATAATTACCCCGGGGGCGTTTCCTATTCCGGGTGTTAAATCCAGTTCGGTTGAGAGGGTTGTTTTGAAGGTGACAGAACTTCTTCAAGAAGAGATAGATTTTTATATATTAGGAAAAAAGACAATAAAACAACCTTTTTATGAAAAAAAAGGCTCCATCACCTTCCATCGGTATCACTTTCAGTACAAAACCTATATCCAACAAATAATTAAACAGCTGCAAGAGATTAAGCCAGATATCATTCAAATTGAAAATCGTCCCCGATTTGTAAAAATGGTTCGTTTAGCAATGCCAAAGGTGAAAATCATTTTGGTCATGCAGTCTACCCGATTTATGTCACGTCCGCATATTGGGACAATGGAATTGAAAGCCTGTTTCGAGGCGTCAGATGCGATTGTGGTCAACAGTCATTTTTTAAAGGAATATATTCTAAAGGAAACACTATGTTCAGCATCGAAGATCGAGGTAAACCATTTAGGGGTAGATGTTGAGCAATTTCAATCCAAATGGCAGGGAGAACAGAAAGCGACAGTGGTAAGGTTAAAAAGAGAATGGCAGGTAACGGACAAGAAGATTCTCCTTTATATGGGCCGATTGATTGAAATCAAGGGGGTTCATCATATTCTTGAGGCAATGCCAGAACTTATTAAAAATGACCCATCAATTGTCCTATTTATTGCAGGAATTACTCTAACGACTACACCCGAATACACGGCATACGAAAGACGTTTACAAAAACTGGCTGAGAAAATGAAAGAACACGTCATTTTCACCCCCTTTGTCCCCCACGAGCAGATCCAACACTGGTATCAACTCGCAGATTTATTAGTTGTCCCCTCGGAGGCAGAGCCATTTGGACTTGTGAATGTAGAGGCTATGGCAACTGGTACTCCTGTTATTGCTACAAACTCCGGTGGAATTCCGGAAATTATCGACCATGGAAAAACGGGAATCCTCATCAATCCTGATCAGGTTCGTGAAGAATTAATCTCACAGATTAGCATCACGAACATGTATTTTCATTCATATCAACTACCGGTTTGTATCATAAGATGCGGAAATTTATTTGGGGAGGGAGATTTGAATTTTTCTAGAATCATCCCATATACCATTCAATCGGTTTTACAAAATAAAGCACCGGAAATCCGCAGTGATGGCACCACTGTACGTGACTTTTTTTACATTGGGGATGCCGTGGAAGCGCATTTACTAGCGGCAGAAAAACTGGAAAGCGGGCAGCTAGCGGGGGAAGCATTTAATTTTGGTTACGAAAAACCGCAAACGATTATGAAAGTGGTTGAGCGGATATTAAATATAATGAACAGTATTTACAGCCGATCATTCAAAATCAGGCAAGGCATGAAAGCAAACAACAGTATCTTTCTGCTAAAAAAGCAAAGGAGTTACTAGGCTGGTACCCGGCCTATGATTTTGATTCCGGTTTAGAAAGAACGATTATTTGGTATCGAAAGTACTTTTCGATCCTCTAGGTAAGAATATACCATTCAAAGGACGGTGAGACTCTTACCGTCTTTTGAATGGTAGTACAGTGTAGGATAAAAACACCAAGGAAAAAAAAGTAAAAAAACCATTTACAAACCGACTGCCGGTTTGTAAAATAAAGATACGAATTAAAGAAAATAAAAAGAGGTGTAGCGAGCGTGAAAGTTTCTTCTAAAAGAAAAGTAATTCAAATGATTGTTTTTAGTTTGGTGATTAATGGTGCCCTTCCTGTTGTAGTGTATAACCTGTTGACAAATTACTATTCAAGCTTTGTTTCGTTGTTGGTCGCAACATTGATTCCATTAGCTGATAACCTATATCATGTTATAAAATATAAAAAAGCGGATGCATTTGGATTATTCATGCTTTCCGGCTTCCTATTAAGTTTATTGGCATTTGTGCTAGGTGGAAACGAACGACTCATTTTATTAAGGGAATCAATGGTTACTGGATTATTAGGCCTAATTTTCATTGCCTCACTGTTTTTTTCTAAACCGCTGATTTATCATTTTGCAATTAAATTTAGCGCGAAGGATGCTTCTGAACAAAAGAGTAAGTTCAAGAAAAATTGGGAAATTCCCTATTTCCGTACTGTCCTAAGAATTATGACTGCCATTTGGGGAATTGCTCTATTGGGAGAGGCAATCGTAAAAATCATCCTAGTTTATGAATTATCTATTTCCACCTTTTTAGCGGTCTCACAACTTATTTTTTACAGTGTAATAGGAGCAGCTATTCTTTTTACCATTGTTTATCGCCGGTACGCAAAAGTGCGCTTAGATCACCTAACACATATTCAATAATCCAACTACTAGATTAGGTAAGGGAGGAAATAAAATGAATCATTCAACAATCTACAATAATCAGAGCTTCCAACATATATTATCGATCACAGAAGAAATCATCCTCGAAAAGGGCTGTCGGAATACAACATTAAAAGACATTATTGAAAGGTCAGGTTTGTCAAAAGGGGCCATTTATCATTATGTCGAAAGTAAAGATGAATTATTTGGACTTATCCTTCAATCAAAAATTGAAGAAATGAATGAAAAATTTCATATGAATATTATTCGTTCCATTAAGGAAGGATCCTCTAACCAAGGAGGTTTCAGCACGGTCGGTCAATTCTTTTCTTCAAGGCAGAATGCAAATGATATCGGGAATTTAATTCTTATCTATTTGTTAAGTCAGGATAATGAGAAGGTCAAAAAAATCCTAAATAATATTTATAAGTATAGTAAAGACACGGGTGCGAAATGGATAAAAATGGGCCAGGATAATGGGGTGATTCCAGCGAATATTGACGCCGAAAAAATGTCAAGCTTATTGATGACGTTTTCATACGGTTTAAGGGTCACGCAAATTTTATCCACTAACGAGAAGGACCATGTGGAGCCGAGTGAAATATTTAAGGTCATCATTAAGACATTAACATAATTCCCTCGCTGGGAATTTAAAAAAATGAACATACCGGCAGTCGGTTTGTTTGAGAGGTGCTGTAATGGAAATTCATGCGATTGGACTTATTAAATTAAAAGCAGTAACTCAATTATATACTGATATAACTGCTGATTTAAGGAGAAAAGGGATAAAGCAGTGGGATCGACTATATCCCAATCGATTTATCATAAAGACAGATATTAAAAATGGCCATCTATTTGGTTTATCAGCAGACAAAAAAATATTAGGTGCGGTCGTAGTTGATACAAATGAAAGCAAAAAATATCAGGAACTTAAATGGGAGGATGAAGATGGGAGACCATTATTGATTCATCGATTAGCTGTACATCCAGATTATCAAGGAAAAGGTTATGGAAAGCAGCTGCTTCAATTTGCAGAAGATTATGCCCATAGAAATGGGTATTCAAGCATTCGTCTGGATGTATTTAGTTTAAATTCCGGTGCAGTGAAAATGTACGAACGGGCCGGTTATCAAGAAAGGGGAATGATTCGTTTTCCATTCCGGGCAGCCCCATATTTATGTTTTGAAAAAATAATTGCAGGGAGTTTAAAAAATGATAAATGACAAAAATAGAAAGTTTACTATAAGATTGATGTATTCAATTATTGGAGTATTTACCATTTATATTTTCATAATGTTTTTGCTAAATGGAGTAGAGCACGCCCCGATGGTGAAAGGGAAAATGGCGGATCACGATTTCTCTGTGACAAGGTGGAAGTGGTTTTTCTACCCGCATATTTTATTAGGTACGATCTCACTTGCAATTGGTCCGTTTCAGCTAACAAGGAAAAGTCAACAGAACCCAAGGCTTCATAAAATGCTGGGAAAAATTTATGCAGTAGCCATTTTTATAAATATTCTAATGGTTCCATATCTCTCTTTTTGGGCTACGGGCGGGAATGGAACGATGATTGCTTTTCTTGTCCTAAATGTCTTTTGGTTATGGACCACTTCAATGGGGGTGATAAGGGCGACCCAAAGAAAAATAAAGGCGCATATGGAATGGATTCTCCGAAGTTATGCAATTACCTGGGTTTTTGTTACGTTTCGGATCGTTGTCATCCCATTTTCATTATTTTTAGACAGCTCGTTTGCATTTCCTATTGCTGTCTATCTTGGAATGGCAATCAACCTGTTATTTGTTGAATGGCGGAATTGGAGAAACAAAAAATATACCAAAGTACATGTACGCACAGTTCCAAAATCAATCGTTGAGTGAATTTTTGCAGGATTATGGAAAATTCGTTCGGAAAGCAACAAAAGCAGCAGAAATTCAATTCCGCTGCTTTTGGTTGTATAGGTTGATTTATTCGTAAGATATACAATTTGAACTAATCTAAATATAAATAATAGTCCTGTGAATGATAGCTTCTAAAGCCGCATGATTCATAGAGCTTTAAGGCATGAGCATTTTTTGCCTCAACCTCCAGAAATATGGGGAGTCCTTTTTGATGCTCCATCATTATCACTTTTGATAAGGCCCTTCTCCCAATCCCTTTTCCCTGCAGTTCGGGAAAAACGGCGAATCCATAAATCCACGCTTCACCATTTAATTCAGAAACGCGCATTTTTCCAGCTGATTTTCCAGCCACTTCAATTATTAGCCTTTGGTCACTGCTGTTTTCAATTACCTGTTCAAATCCATGTGCTTCATTTTCATAAAATCCAAAGCACATGACATCTAGTTTTATTTCTGTTTCCCTATCCTCTTTTGAAAAAGACGATCTTAGGAAAACGGATGAATCCTCAGGTAATTGAGTTTCCTGCCACTTCATTTGATATTCTGCAATGGAAAATGTACACGGAATGGTATTTAGTAACTCTTTTGCAGTGTGAGAGCTTGTTGGGGCATTTAACAAGATTGTTTTATACTTTTGTTTCTTCGCTTCATCGATGCCCATTCTCAGTAAACTCGAAAATATTCCTCTCCGCCGGTAACTTGGGTGGACCATACCGCATAGTTCCACCTTATTTCCAAAACCATAGCTCCCCAGAAAGCCTACAAGCTTGCCGTCTTCATAATGAAAGAAGTCTTCCTTTCTATTATTACCGCGGTTTTCAAGCATTTCGAAATTCAGCTTTAACTGAAATCCACCTTCTTGCTCACAATCTTTCTGTAATGCCTTGATATCAACTAATTGTTTCTCGGTTAACATTCTTTTCCTCCTATTCAATGCCTTTTATAGTATTCTTTTTTATACATCGTCATTCCTTCCTTGGTCTCAAGGATTTTCTACTTTCTTACAAGAAATTTAGGAATATAACATATAATAGGGGGGATTTAAAAAGGAGATCTGCTTGAAAAGTCTGAAAAAAAGTGTTAAGTTCAAAGCTAAAAACCAGCAAATAGTCCACCCCTTTAAAAAGATGAAGAAAATAAGGTGATACAATGATTGAGAAAAAAGGTATAAATGAAGCAAGATGGAACTTTGACAACAGTTATGCCCGTTTGCCGAATACATTATTTTCAAGTTGCAACCCGACTCCTGTAAGCTCACCGAGGTTGATCATTCTTAATCAGCCCTTGGCAAAATCCCTGGGATTAAATATCCAGGAGCTGGAAAGCGAACAGGGTGTTGCGGTTTTTGCCGGTAATCAAATTCCAGAAGGTGCTTTTCCGCTTGCGCAAGCATATGCGGGGCATCAATTTGGGCATTTTACCATGTTGGGGGACGGCAGGGCGATCTTACTTGGCGAACAAATTACCCCTTTGAGTAAACGTGTCGATATTCAGCTAAAGGGTCCAGGTAGAACCCCGTTCTCCCGTGGTGGTGATGGCAGAGCGGCACTTGGGCCGATGCTGCGTGAATACATCATCAGCGAAGCCATGCATGCCCTTGGAATTCCTACTACCCGTAGTTTAGCAGTGGTTGAAACTGGTGAGGCAGTAATCCGTGAAACGGACCTGCCGGGGGCTATTCTGACCCGTGTGGCTGCTAGCCACATACGTGTCGGCACCTTTCAATATGCAGCGAAATGGGGGGCGGTTGAAGACCTTCGAACCCTGGCTGATTATACAATTAGGCGTCATTATTCGGATGTTGAAGAGGCTGAGAACCCGTATCTTTCGCTGCTTCAAGAAGTAATTAAGCGTCAAGCTGCATTGATTGCCAAGTGGCAACTGTTTGGCTTTATACATGGAGTGATGAATACCGACAATATGACTATTAGCGGAGAGACCATTGATTATGGCCCATGTGCCTTCATGGATTATTATGATCCAGAAACGGTATTCAGTTCTATTGACAGACAAGGCCGTTATGCTTATGGCAATCAGCCGTATATTGCCGGGTGGAATCTTGCACGATTTGCTGAAACCCTATTGCCGCTTCTGCATGTCAATCAGGATGACGCCGTCAAACTGGCTCAGGATGCAATATCTAATTATATGGGGTTGTATCAAAGAAATTGGCTATCGGGAATGAGAGCAAAACTGGGGATCATGAACGAAGAGGAACAGGATGAAACCTTAATTAATAACCTACTTAGTATGATGCAGAAGTATCAAGTAGATTTTACCAATACCTTCCGTGCCTTAACATTTGATACGCAAGAGGATACTGCCTTGTTTGGAACACCCGAATTTGCTCAATGGTATGAGCAGTGGCAGGCAAGATTGGGAAGGCAGCAGGAATCAAAGACCTCATCCCAGCAATTAATGCGCGACAGCAATCCTGCGGTAATTCCTCGGAATCATAGGGTTGAAGAGGCACTTGAAGCGGCAGTGGAACAAAAAGATTTCAGCATAATGCTACGGCTGCTAGACGTTCTGTCAAAACCTTTTGCACACACAGAAGAACAAGTTGATTATTGTACATTGCCTGCCCCATCAACCAGTCCTTACAAAACCTTTTGCGGTACCTGATAACAGAGTATAACCTTCCGGTGACGGCAAATACCGGTAGTGGCAACGAGAGAATTGCCGTCACGTTTCCTGTTGTGACGGCAAATAAATAAAATTATAATTTCGTGCGAAGGCTTATGAGCTCTGGAAAAAATGATTGGTCGAGCACTTTTTTGAGATAGGTAACGCCGGAAGAGCCGCCTGTGCCTTTTTTATGCCCAATAATTCTTTCTACTGTGGACATATGGTTAAAGCGCCAGAGTTGTTGTTGATTACCGATGTCTAGCAATTTTTCTGCCAGCTCATATAGATCCCAATATTTGTCAGTGTTGCGATAAACGGTCAACCATGCTTCCTCCACACTAAGATTGGGCTCATAGCTATTCGACCAATCCCGGTTTAGCACTTTTTCATCAATAGGTAGTCCATTAGCTGCAAGAGCTGAGATGGAGACATCATAGATACTTGGTTCATGTAGTGATTTCATCATGGATGCATATCGATCAATTTGATGTTTATAAACTGATAGGGTGTAAGCGTTTTTTTGACCTAAAGCAAACTCAATTAGGCGGTTTTGATAGGATTGGAAACCGGAAGAATGGCCCAGCTTATGACGAAACTGCATATAGTCTGCTGGCGTCAATGTAGTAAGAACGTTCCATGACTGAATTAATTGTTGTTGAATTCTTGCCACGCGCGACAGCATTTTAAATGATGGTTCCAGCTCGTTACGAGAAATACTTTCGATCGCTGCATTCAATTCATGGAGAATAAGCTTCATCCATAATTCACTCGTTTGATGTATGATGATAAACAGCAATTCATCATGGTGATTCGACAGCTGATGCTGGCTGGATAAAAGGCCATCAAGATGTAGATAATCGCTGTAGGACATGTCTTTTTGAAAATCTGTTTGAATCTCATTTTCAAGTCCAGTTGACTTTTTTTGCTCCCCGTTTTCTGGATGTCCCATTTATTCATCCCCCCCTATATAAGTCTATTTTATTTTTCTCATAAGATTACTGGAAGCCATTATTGGGATGTACTTAGATAACAGTCATGTAAAAAAGCTTTTAGAAAATAGTTAATAATTGCTAGGAGGGTTCTTATGAACAGTAAGACGAAATGGAATAGAAAATATCATGAACGTATAAATGTGTTGAAGGAACCCGTTCCGAATCCTAGATTAAGGAACTTGTCTTCCTATCTTATGGGTGGCCAAGCGCTTGATCTTGCTTGTGGCCTTGGTGGAAATAGCTTGTTCCTGGCAGAGATGAAATACGAAGTCAAGGCAATTGATATATCAGAGGTCGCGATTACCTATATTAAGACGCTAGCAACAAACAATAAGCTCAACATTCATCCCAGTGTATCAGACCTTACGAGCGGGGATAAATACCATTGGGGAGACACTATTTTTGATTTGGTTATTATTACCTATTACCTCGATCGCTCACTTTTCCCGATTGTTAAAACGATCATCAAAGAGCTGGGGTATTTTTTCATGGAGACCTTCTACCAGTCACCACAGAACGACAATCAAGGAGTATCAAATCAATATAAACTCCACTCTCAGGAACTGTTAACTGAATTCGGCGATTGGACCATCCTCTTTTTTGAAGAAAACAAACAAGAGGGACGGCAAACCATTTTTTGTCAGAAACGATAAAGGGTCAAGGGAATATCCGTTTGACAGGACGTTGTTTTTTGTGGAAAATATAACCATCGGTAATCTCTATGGGAAGGAATGATGATGATTCTAACCACTTTCATTTTTACAATTCTATTTATTGGTGGCATCTACTATTTAATTCGAAATCTAGTAAATTTAAAGATAGCAGCTGATCTCTCGGCAGAAGCACTTTATCCTACTAACGAAAATGAAATTGCAGGTATTATCATACCGAATGAATGGAAACAGATGGAGCTTCTAACAAAAAATACGAAGTCCTATCAATATGTAAAATGGGGGACGTTGGCTGTCCTTCTTGTGTTAACAATCCTTTTGGTGATAGTTCTTACTACTGATTGGATAGGCCCTCCCTATTTCAGTTTGGCGACTTTATTGTTCCTTCTACTTAATTCAATTCGGCACCAAGGCAATTTCTTTATTTTACAAAAAGGAATTATTTTAAATGGAAAATTTGTCTCGTTCAATCAAATTAAACATTGCGAGACAGAACAAATCGTCCGATGGCATGCCTTATATGGTCTGGATTCAAAGGTAAATAATGCTTTTAAGCTGACAATTAGACTTAAAAGGACCTTAGTTCAGCCCCAATTCCTCGTGGTCGAGAATGCCGCACAGCTCAAGAAAATTAGCTGTATACTTCATCAAAAAGGTGTTCGTTGTGAATCTAAAGCCGCTTAAATTGAGATGAGACCCTAGTTTCTGTGGTATTTTTTCGATGATGGGTAAAAGGAGATTTTTAATTTAATGTAATGGAGAGAGGACCTCTGGAGAATGAATCGAGGTTCTTTTTGCTATATTGATAACCCCCTTAATTATGCGATTTTTCGCCCGCACTTCCTCTAAAAGAACTATTGGTTTGTCAAACTAACGAATATATTCATCTCTCATTTAATAGCATAATAATATACAAATGATTGATATCTCTTGAATTAGAATAACAAAATGAAAAAGGAGAATGCCATGATTAAAGTAAGCAGACTTGTAAAATCTTTTGGCCAACAAATGGTTTTAAACGGGATTGATTTATCCGTAGCCCAAAAAGAAGTTGTTGTAATCATTGGTGCAAGTGGCTCCGGGAAAAGCACACTGCTTCGATGTCTTAACTTCCTTGAAATGCCGGATCATGGAGAAATTATGCTCATGGGTGAAATAATCTCCCCAGCCAAAACAAATCTCAATAAAGTCCGTGAAGAGGTCGGGATGGTGTTTCAACATTTTAATCTTTTCCCCCATATGAATGTGTTGGAAAATGTCATGGAGGCACCAGTATACGTTAGGAAAATGGACAAGGGACAAGCTAGAGAAAAGTCGATGATTTTACTTGAAAAGGTAGGCTTAGGTGATAAAGCGTCGGCCTATCCAAGGAATTTATCGGGCGGGCAAAAACAACGGGTTGCGATTGCTCGAGCACTTGCAATGGAACCCCGGATTATGCTTTTTGATGAACCTACATCTGCTCTTGATCCGGAATTAGTCGGTGAAGTCCTTCAAGTAATGAAGCAGCTGGCGAAAGAAGGAATGACGATGATTGTGGTTACACATGAAATGGGCTTCGCTCGGGAGGTTGCCGATCGGGTAGTTTTTATGGGGGATGGAAGAATCTTAGAAGAAGCACCGCCAAATGAATTCTTTGTCCATCCACAAAATGAGAAAGCTAAGCAGTTTTTAAACAAGATTCTCTAATAAATGAGGAGGTTATCATGAAAAAGAAATGGATGGTAGGGCTGTTTGTCTCTCTGTTTATGGTATCAATACTGCTGACGGCATGTGGGAGTTCAGAAAAAAGCAGTGGAAAGGGTCAAAATGAATTTCATTACGCCATGAGTGGGTTGTACAAGCCATTTAATTATAAAGAAAATGGTAAACTAGCTGGATTTGATGTTGAAATTGGAAAGGAGCTGGCGAAAAAAATGGGCATGAAACCCGTTCCGGTAACGAACCCATGGGAAACACTGATACAAGGATTGCAGGCGAAAAAATATGATGCCATTCTCGCTAGTATGACGGTTACAGATGAGCGTAAAAAGTCTGTGAATTTTACCAATACCTATTATGTTTCAGGAGCGCAAATTTTTGTGGCTGAAGACAACCAAAATATTGAATCTGTCGCTGATTTAAAGGGTAAGAAAATCGGAGTGGTAAAGGCTAGCACGTACAAGGAAATAGCGTTGCAACAGACAGATCAGAGTAATGTGGTGGAGTATGACAGTGATATTACTGCACTTATGGATCTGCCAACTGGCAGGCTGGATGCCGTCATTACGGATCAAATGGTCGGATTACCCATCATTAAAGAGGGAACAATCAAGATAAAGGATGTGGGTGAACCACTTTCACACGATGATCAGGCCATTGCTGTCAGAAAGGAAGATAAGGAACTGCTTGAAAAAATAAATAAGGCATTGGATGAAATCATCAAGGATGGAACCTATGAGAAAATAAGTAATAAGTGGTTCGGACGCAGTATTTTAGGAGATTAGGAGTGTAAACGAGGGTGCCAATCCGTGGACACTCTTTGATTAAATCATGGAGAGGGTGTTTATCATTATTCAAATCTTCTTTGACACCTACGAAGTTTTTATTTTCGCTGCCCTTCTTACCTTAAGGTTAACGATCACATCGCTTTTAATAGGCTGTCTGATTGGACTCATCATGGCATTTTTCAAAATCTCCACAAATAAATGGCTCAATAAACTAGCGACCGGTTATATTGGCTTAATTCGAGGGACACCATTAATAGTTCAAATAGCAATTCTTTATTTTGGTATTGCCTCAGTTGTTACATTTTCGCAGTTTTGGGCGGGAGCGTTGGCATTAGCCATCCATAATGGTGCCTATATTGCAGAAATTTTCCGGGGGTCAATTCAATCAATTGATCGTGGGCAAATGGAGGCAGCGCGCTCACTTGGCATGAGCTACCCACTGGCGATGAGGAGAATTATTTTGCCACAGGCGTTCAAATTTTCCATTCCACCATTGGGGAATCAGTTTATTATTGGCTTAAAGGATTCTTCCTTAGTTGCCTATGTAGGGATGTCGGAGTTGTGGGGTTCAGGTCTAAGTGAGGCCGCGTCAAATTATCGACAATTGGATACGTATATCGTAGTCGGACTCTATTACTTAATACTGGTCATGCTTTTCACCTATCTTCTTAGAAAATTAGAAATGCGGATGGACATTGATTCGAAACCAATAACATGAAAAATGCTAAAAGGACCTTTCTCGGCAAAAGAGGTCTTTTTAGTATTTTTCAAAAAGAATATTATTTTATCGGAAAAATTGAATATTTCGAAGTGAAAAACACAAAAATTTAGTACGAATTTTCATTTTATTGTATAGTTATCTATGTATCTAAAATGTTTTGATAAGGGGAAATGGTAATGAAAAAGGATTTTTTTGTTAAAAATCGAAATCGATTATATGAAAAGCTAGAAACTGATTCGCTTCTGGTTTTGTTTGCCGGTAAGGCCCCGCAAAAATCTGCAGACGAGGCATATCAATTTGTACCAAATCGTAACTTTTATTACCTAACAGGCATTGACGAATCGAATATCATTTTTTTAGTACATAAGACAAATCAAACAGTAGAAGAGTACTTATTTATTGAAAAATCAGATCCTATTTTAGAAAAATGGGTGAGTAAAACGATTTCAATGGATCAGGCATTGGAAGTTTCCGGAATCAGTAAAATTCATTATATTGACCAATTTGAATCCATGCTTTCTCGAATTTTCCTCAATAACTCACTAACAAATCTATATTTAGATCTCGAAAGAAGAGAATTGGATAGTGTTACCACAAAAGCGCAGCAATTTGCAGGTAAAATGCAAGTGAATTATCCATTCTTACTCATTAAAAATGTCTATCGTGATATTTGTGGGTTACGCGTTTTTAAAACATTTGAAGAAATTGAAGAAATAAAAAAGGCTATTGCCATTACGTATGACGGAATTAAAAACCTATTAAGCCATGCCAAAGCTGGCATGAAGGAATATCAGC
Organism: Bacillus sp. MM2020_4; assembly: GCF_011250555.1. Lineage (GTDB taxonomy): Bacteria > Bacillota > Bacilli > Bacillales > Cytobacillaceae > Neobacillus. The sequence continues at coordinate 15,138 of NZ_JAANMZ010000019.1, forward strand.
TTGAGGCCCATTTTGATTTTGCCCTTAAGTCCGCAGGGGTAAGACACCATGCGTTTCCTACGATTGTGGCTAGCGGAAAAAATGGCACCGTTCTGCATTATGACAAAAATGATGCTACCGTTGAAGAAGGCAGTCTCGTTCTACTTGATTTAGGTGCACAATATAACTATTACAATGCGGATATTAGTTATACGTTCCCGGTGAATGGTACGTTTTCGGAAAAACAAAAAACATTCTATAACATTGTTTTAAAAGCATTAAGAGAAACAACAGAACTGATTAAACCCGGTGTCCCTTATGCCATACTGAATGAGCATACAAAGAAAATCTTAGCAGATGAGTGTATCAAAATTGGCTTGATCAAGGAAGAGAGTGAAATTGGAAATTACTATTATCATGGTGTTAGTCATTTCCTAGGTCTAGACACCCATGATGTTGGCGATTATAAGAATTTAATCCTGCAGCCTGGAATGGTGTTAACTGTTGAGCCAGGGCTATATATCGAAGAAGAAGGAATCGGAATCCGAATAGAGGATGATGTGTTAGTTACCGAGGAAGGACATGAGGTACTTTCAAAGGAAATCTTCCGGTCGGTTGAAGAAATGGAAGCATTTATGAACAAATAGTTTTGAAACGATCAAATAGCGAGCAACTATTGAGTTGCTCGTTTATTTTTTTACAATATTCAAGTTACTAAAATATAGTCCTAACCAGAAAAATGTAGCAATAAACGAATAAAGCGATATAATTATATCCAATATGTCATAGTTTTTATGGATCACAAAGCTGTATGGGGGAACGGTTAATGGTTGCAATAAAAAAAATTAAAATTGATGGTGAAGAGATTCATATTTTTAAAAGTGCCATCTATATTTTTGAATCAAGCTCGGGATGTACCTTGGAATTGGATATGATTGTAAGTGAGATCGCAGTGAAAAAATATAATAAGGTTGAAAATGTAATTATTGAAATCGAATTAGAAGATGGTAGAATCATAAATTCAATTATGCATGTAAAAATTCTGTCTGGTGGTCTGCCCCAGCTTAATTTATTTTGTGAACTAGATGACCTACATGAGTATGAAGATTTCGCTAGGGTAAACGAAAATGATTCCTGGTTTCCAAGTATCGAAGACAGCATTACGTTAGAAGAAATAAGAAAAGTGGAAATGCCTATGGAAGACTGTAGTATAAAATTAAAACTTCCAATTGACCAAGTTGAATGGTTAAAAAGCCAAAAAAAGAGTTCATTAAGTGAATTGTTCCAAGAATTTGTTCGTGATTATTGGAATAAAGGATCCTAGCATTCAAGCAACATTCTATTATAAAATGAAGCAAATTTGACAAGACTGTAAAGAAACAGTGAATCATTATTATATGGATGGAGTTGCATGTATGACTACCCCGTTTGACTACCCGGAAATTTTTTATAATGAGGCTATTTTGTATTTAGAAACCAAGTGGGAACGCAGACTCAGTGATCATGAACGACATGTGCTTATTGAGGGATATCGTTTTGGAAGAATGGTCGAGGCAGATGCTGAAATCAACATTCTATTTGCAAATTAATTGGTAGAAGAAAGGGTGTCCAACTGGACACCCTTTTCTGAAATCACAAGTTACTGACCTTGTTGATTTCGCAATGATTGTTCAGCATAAGCAATAAGTCGTTTTGTCATCTCGCCGCCGACTGAACCGTTTGCTCGTGCGGTCGTATCAGCACCAAGTTGTACTCCAAACTCGTTAGCAATTTCTTCTTTCATTTGATCCAAAACATTGCCCGCTCCAGGAACCAACAGTTTGTTTCTAGCCATGATACATCACTCCCGACGATTTTTTTGAGCAAAAAAATAAATTGCTCGAATCTATTTTATCCAAATTATGAGTATAAATTCAGAAAAATAAGTGATCAGTCCAAATCCACCATGGAATACCCTTTATCTACAAAAAATAGTTTCCTCCAACTACAAATTTTGTAAGGTCCCTCAGACTTTTGATGTATTTTTGAGTTTAAAAGCGCAAAAATGCAAGTTTGGATGTATAATAAGGACTTGCATAAAGTAGAGGAGGAATTTAATTTGATGGAATGGACTTTAGCCGGATTGTTTTTGCTATCCGCAATCTTACTAACTATTTCTTTATTAAAATCTAATCGGACCGCGAAAGAAGAACATAAACAAATTGATTTGATTCATATATCCACAATGAAGGAAATCAATGCATTGCAAGAGTCAATTCGGAATATGGAGCTTGACATGGAAGTGCTCACGAAGGATGCAGGAATTAAACATTCTGCTCAGGAAAAGCTTTTAAAACGGGAAGTACTAGATTTATATAGACGTAATTACTCGATTGAGAGCATTGCAGAGATGAAACAAGTAACTGAAAATGAAATCGAACAGCTCCTTGCCCCTTTTCAGGAAGTAAAGGATGAAGGGAGAGCGGCTGCAAATGAGAATTAACTTACTAGGCAGCTTTGCAGCAGGAATTCTTATCAGCACAACTATTTTTGGTGCCGTCTACTTGGCTAATCCAAGTGAACAGTCAACAACAACTGTCAAAACGGCTGAAAACCGTTCAACTGTCAAGCCTTCAGAAAAAGAGATGAAACAAAAGCTAGAGACGAAAGGCTATGTTGTTCAAACGAAAGCTGAATTCGAAAAAAACGTCAATGACGCAAAGGCGTCTGGCCAAAAAACAGCCACTCCTGCCGATAACCAGTCTACCAAAACTGTTACGAAAGTCGTTGTGAATGTTGCAGAGGGTATGACAAGTATCGATGTAGGGAAGGCACTTACGCAAGCAAGTTTAGTAAAGGATGCATTTGCTTTTTCACAGGATATTGAGCATAAAGGTCTAGAAAACCGTTTGCGTCCAGGAGTATATGTAGTGGATAGCGAAATGACCTACGATCAAATGGTCTCAACTATATTTAAATAAATTGAAAAATAGCGAACAGTGCCGATCCTGTTCGCTTTCTTTTAGTGGTTGATAAGTTGTACTTCCAGCCATTTACGCACACTATTGATGAACCAGATTTTTGTACTTTTATGTAAATCGGCAACGGTTACGATTTTTTCGCGGATTTCTCCATTCCTTAGTAATACCTCACGAAACGTGCCTGCTAACAATCCGCTCTCAATAGGCGGTGTCCATAATGAGCCCCCTATTTCCAAGACGACATTTCCATTTGTAAACTCTGTTAGTTCACTGTCATAATTCCAAAGGAGAACGTCGAAAACTTCGGTGGGCTTCTCATGTTGAAATGAAGAATATACTTCTCGATTTGTTGTTTTATGGTACAAATAAAGATTATTTTTATCTACAGGTTCATTGGCAAGTATTACCTTCAATGCTGACCCTGGTTGAGCAATCGGAGTACCTTCAATGTTGATCACTCCGTTTTCCGCTAAAAGCAGCCGGACCTTCATAAGATCATCTCCATTTTCTTTCGAAAAAGTTTCTAGATCCCTTTGGATATCCTTCGTATCACATGGATATCCAAAGTATTGAGCCGAATTTTTCAGGCGATGGAGATGTTCTTCGAATAGGAAATATTCTCCTTTTTCCAATAACAAGCTTTCCAGCAATTGAAACTCAGCATTGCTTTCTTTGAGAAAACTTGCTTTAGCCAGAATTTCTTGATATTCACTCTCAGCTGTGGAATCCCAGGTGATTCCCCCGCCAACACCATAGGTTGCGTGCCCCGATTGATGTTCAATGAATACGGTTCGAATCGGGACGTTAAAAATGGCTTCCTTTTCAGGTGTTATAAAGCCAATCGCTCCACAATAAACCTCACGCGGTGTCGATTCCAAGTCAGTGATGATTCCCATCGTGCTGACCTTTGGCGCACCAGTAATAGAACCGCAGGGAAAAAGTGCCTTAAAAATATCAATAATGGTTGTTTGGCTAGAAACCTTTGCCGTTATTGATGAGGTCATTTGATGGACGGTTGGGTATTGTTCGATTTCAAAGAGCTTTGGCACGGAAACAGTACCAAGTTCAGCGATCATGCTTAAATCGTTGCGAAGCAAGTCGACGATCATCACATTTTCAGCGCGGTTTTTTTCTGAATAGTAAAGCCACTTGGCGTTCACTTCATCTTCAGCAATGGTTTTGCCTCTTTTTATTGTTCCTTTCATTGGCCTAGTTGTGATGAAGTCACCTTTCAAGTGAAAAAACAATTCGGGAGAGGCAGACAAAATGCTATGCTCACCGGTATTGAGATAGGCACAGTAATTGGATGCTTGTGCCGCTTTTAGTTTTTCAAAAAATGCAATATCGTCACCGTAAAAATGGGAATTTAGACGAATGGTATAATTTGTCTGATAAGTATCCCCACTTTCAATCTTGTTTTTTATGGTTAATATAGATTGATCGTATTCATCCCTGTCAACGGATGATTCCCATTGGGAAAGTGAATAAGGACTAGTACTGGTAAGTGATTGGTGCAGTGGTTCTCGAAAAATTCCAAACCATAAGAGGGGCATTTTATTTCCCCTATTGACAATATAGGAGGAATCGAATGCTGGTGCACTTTCGTAGGATAAAAAGCCGGCAGCATAGAACCCATTTTTAATTGCCTCCTCAACAAGTTGTAAGCAAGGGATTACCTCTGTGATGGTGTGGGCTGTAATCAGCCGGATCGGATCTTGAAATGTTAGCGGTTTTATTTCCCCGTTTGAATCAAGAAATTCAAATGAAAGTATAGGAGATTGATTCATGTTTTTGGTTCTCATCCTTTTTCAAAGAAATAGTGTTTGCTGTGTTTCTTTGGGTAACTTCCAACAGATTTATGACAAGTCGCCAATAAAATATATACCACATTACACTACGTGTATACTAGTGTAAAAACTAACGTACTTAATATGTGAAGTTTGTTAATAGAAGAAAAGAAAATCATTTTATTATATTAAAATAACAAAATGATTGTAAACGGTTTCGTATTCCTAATAGTTTTTCATACAAAAATAATCCGAAAACAGGTTCAATACGGTTTTATGACTATTATTAGTAATATTCGCCAAAATTCATAGTTTGTTCAATATTTCACAATCTGTTATATAAAATTCATGCTATGATAAATTCATAAAGGAATAAGGAGTGATTAGACATGATGATTTGTGAATGGAAAACCTTCGCGACCGATTCTGAAACCTATACCCAGGAGATATTTGAGGAAACAGTGGGAGATGAATTTGAGGCGATGCTGTTTAAAGAAAATGAAGAAATTCCTGCCTATATTTGGACTGTCAATTACGTAATTATTGTCAAAAAGTATTCAAAGATTTTAACAGAAATTTCATTTGAAAAAATCCCACGAAATCCAGTTTGTGAATAAGGTATGTGAAAATTATAACTGTTGAAATATGTTCATTATTTTTGTGAAATACATCACATTAATTTAGAAATACACTTTGTTATTATAATTTAGAATATTAAAACATTTGAATGAGTATGTATCCAATTGGAGGGACAATCATGACAATGGTAGAAAAAGAAAAACAAACTGTAACGAAAATGATCGATGTCTTGGTGGAAAATGGTTTAAAGGCATTAGAGGAATTCCGCGGCTTTGATCAAGAAATGGTAGATGAGATCGTTAAGCAAATGGCGTTAGCAGGCCTTGATCAGCATATGCCACTTGCAAAACTTGCTGTAGAGGAAACTGGCAGAGGCGTCTATGAAGATAAAATCATCAAAAATATGTTTGCGACAGAGTATGTCTATCATAATATCAAATATGATAAAACTGTTGGTATCATTAATGAGAACGAACATGAAGGAATGATAGAAATCGCTGAGCCAGTAGGGGTTGTCGCTGGGGTTACACCTGTAACAAACCCAACTTCTACTACCATGTTTAAAGCACTAATATCGATAAAGACAAGAAATCCAATCATATTCGCCTTTCATCCATCGGCACAGAAATGCAGCAGTGAAGCAGCAAGGGTCCTAAGAGATGCAGCGATTAAAGCCGGAGCACCAGAAAATTGTATCCAATGGATTGATACTCCATCCCTTGAGGCGACGCAAGCATTGATGAACCACACGAAAATATCAATGATTCTCGCAACTGGTGGGGCTGGCATGGTCAAATCTGCATACAGCTCTGGTAAACCTGCCCTTGGCGTTGGACCTGGGAATGTACCTTGTTATATTGAAAAAACAGCCAATCTAAATCAGGCGGTCAACGATTTAATTTTATCAAAAACATTCGATAACGGCATGATTTGTGCCTCTGAACAAGCCGTTATAATTGATAAAGAAATTTATGCTGATGTAAAACGGGAAATGATTGCGAACAATTGCTATTTCTTAAATGAGGAAGAAAGAGAAAAGGTTGAAACATTAGTAATCAATGAACATTCATGTGCCGTTAATCCAAACATCGTTGGTATGGCTGCTTCAAAAATTGCTGCCTTGGCAGGTGTGATTGTTCCAGAAAACACAAAAATCCTTGTGGCAGAGGTAAAAGGCGTAGGTCCTAAGTATCCATTATCAAGAGAAAAGTTAAGTCCAGTCTTAGCCTGCTTTAAGGTTAGTGGTCATGAGGAAGGCTATAAAAGAGCGGAAGAAATGCTTGAATTTGGTGGTTTAGGACATTCCGCAGTCATTCATACTACTGATCAAACTGTCATCAAGGAATTTGGCTTACGAATGAAAGCTGGGCGAATCATCGTAAATGCTCCTTCTTCACAGGGTGCGATTGGTGATATTTATAACGCTTACCTTCCTTCATTGACACTTGGCTGCGGTTCGTATGGTGGAAACTCTGTATCTACTAACGTTGGTGCGGTTCATTTAATTAATATCAAAAAAGTAGCGAAAAGGAATGTCAATATGCAATGGTTTAAAGTACCATCCAAAATTTACTTTGAGAAAAATTCTACTCAGTATTTAGCGAAAATGCCCAAGATCTCGAAAGCATTTATTGTCACTGACCCTGGAATGGTAAAATTAGGATATGTCGATAAGGTGCTTTACTATTTAAGGAAACGTCCAGATTATGTACATTGTGAAATTTTTTCAGAGGTAGAACCGGATCCTTCCATAGAAACAGTGATGAAGGGGGCCGAATTGATGGCTAAATTCCAGCCGGATGTGATTATTGCTCTTGGTGGCGGTTCAGCAATGGATGCTGCTAAAGGAATGTGGTTGTTCTATGAATATCCAGATGCAGAGTTCTTTGGCTTAAAACAAAAATTCTTAGATATTCGCAAACGGATTGTTAAGTATCCGCATCTTGGTGAAAGGGCCCAATTCGTGGCGATTCCGACAACATCTGGAACTGGATCCGAAGTAACATCATTTTCAGTTATTACCGATAAAGAGGCCAATATTAAATATCCTCTTGCAGACTATGAATTGACACCCGATGTAGCGATTATTGATCCACAATTCGTCATGACCGTTCCAAAACATATTACCGCCGATACAGGTTTGGACGTATTGACACATGCGATTGAAGCCTATGTCTCTTGTATGGCGAATGACTTTACGGACGGTCTGGCGATGAAGGCAATTCAATTGGTATTTGAATACCTGCCAAGAGCTTACAGAAATGGCAGTGATGAAGAGGCCCGTGAAAAAGTTCATAATGCGTCAACGATTGCCGGTATGGCCTTTGCAAATGCCTTTTTAGGTATTAACCATAGCCTTGCGCATAAATTAGGGGCTGAATTCCATATCGCCCATGGTCGTGCGAATGCCGTGCTCATGCCACATGTTATTCGCTATAATGCCTTAAAACCGAGGAAGTTTACTGCGTTTCCGAAGTATGACCATTTCAAGGCTGACAAACGGTATGCAGAAATAGCCAGAATGCTTGGCTTACCTGCGAAGACGACTGAGGAAGGGGTGGAAAGTCTCGTTCAGGCCATCATTCAATTGGCGAAAGAACTAGAAGTCCCAATGAGCCTTTCCGCAAACCATATCGATCAAGTTGAATTTGAAAGCAAGGTTGATCTGCTGGCAGACCGTGCCTTTGAAGATCAATGCACAACTGCCAATCCAAAACTACCGTTAGTAACAGAATTGGCTGAGATTTATCGATTAGCTTATAAAGGTATATAACTACTTTTCGTTAAAAAAAGCTGCTTATCTATTTGTAGATAGGCAGCTTTTATGTCTAATTATTCTTCCATGATTCCAATTGGTAAAACTTCTTTTAGTGCCAGTTCTTCGTTACTGGTTAATGGTACTAATGGTAAACGAACGCCTCCGACTTGAATCCCATTCATGTTTAATGCAGCTTTTACCGGTGTAGGATTTGGTGCGGAAAATAATCCTTTCATAATTGGTAGCAATTTCCGATGCGCCGCAGCTGCCTCCTTAAGTCGGCCATTTTTAAAGCTATTGACCATTTCCTGCATTTCATTACCAATGATATGGGAAGCAACAGAGATAATTCCCGTACCACCAATGGCTAAAACAGGCAATGTTAAGCCGTCATCACCACTGTACAGCGTAAAATCCTCGGCTGTTTGACTAATAATTTCTGCCATAGCATCAAGATTCCCGCTCGCTTCTTTGATTGAAACAATATTTGAAACTTTTGAAAGGCGAACAATGGTGTCAACATTCATATTAATACCGGTTCGGCCAGGGATATTATAGAGCATTACCGGCAATGAAGTAGATCCAGCTATCGCTTTAAAATGTTGGTATAAACCTTCTTGAGATGGCTTATTGTAGTATGGAGCAACAAGCATAATTCCATCTACGCCTGCTTCTTCGGCTTGCTTGGTTAAACTAATCGAAGCTCTAGTGTTATTCGAGCCCGTTCCGGCAATAACAGGGATTCTGCCATCCACTACCTTGACAACATATCTAAATAAAGCGACCTTTTCCACAGTTGTTAATGTAGGGGACTCGCCTGTTGTTCCCGCGACAACTAATCCATCGGTCCCATTCGAAATTAAATAATTCACTAAATTTTTTGTTGCATTAAAATCAATCTCACCCTGTTGATCAAATGGCGTCACCATTGCCGTTAAAACTTGGCCAAAATTCATCATTCTCACCCTTTTTATCAAATTTTTTAAATTAGAGGGGCCGATGCCATTTATAAAACGACATGAAAAAGCAGCAACGAGGAAACCCCACTGCTGCTGTAGAAACATAATGAAAATAAGTTCCTATGCGTGGATAGCCCTCCATATAGTTTCCTATATGACAGTCCTGTGCTTGTTCAACAGCAGAACCAGCTTCGGGGACAATGAGTATCACTGAAGCTTCGGCAAATTCCCCTTTCCACAATCGTCTAAGGATCTCATTATCCTCAAATTGTCTACTAATGGTCTTTGCGCCTCTATCCTCACTTCAAAAGGTATTGAAGTAAGAAAGTATATAATTGATTGCTACTATATCAGATAATTCATTTTCATTCAAGAGAATTATTCCATTCTATCGTAAAGTATTTAAATCCATAGTTCAAAATTATACGATAGTAATAATTGTCAAAAAATAGGGTGAGAGAATGATCAACGACTGGTTTTGCTGATTATTCGCTTGTTTTTTACACCCACCAAAAAGTGTCTCCTATTACTCTACCGTAACCGATAATGATTTAACTAAAACCGATGGTGATCCAATCGGTGAAAGCGGGAAGGTTAAATCAGAGCCAATTTCCTCGACATTCTGCAATAATTGATAGAAATTACCTGCGATAGTCATTAAGTTTACCGGATATTGCACCGACCCATGGGACACATAGAAACCATTAGCAGCAACCGAAAAGTCTCCGGAAACCGTGTTTGCCCCGGAATGAAGGCCTGATAGACCCGTAATTAAAATACCCTCGTTCATACGATTTAATAGATCCTCATAGGGGACAGTCGATGGTTCGATATAAAGATTAGATGGTCCAACCTTGACGGCACTTTTATAGGAATCTTTATGTGCATGCCCAGTTGTTTCCGTTTGCTCCTTTTTCGCTGTTTTTTGATTGTGAAGGAAGGATTGCAAGATACCAGACTCTACTATTGTCAGTTTCGTAGTCGCAACCCCTTCGCTATCAAACGTTCTACTTGCAAGACCTTCTTTTAGGAATGGGTCATCAAAAATCGTTATTTTTTTTCCGGCAATTTGTTTTCCCAGCTTATCCTTTAAAGATGAAATACCTGCTTGAGTATTTTCGGCTGAAAAATTTGAAGCATATGTTGCCAAAAGACTTGCTGCGGCATCATTTCTTAATAAAACTGGATATTCTTTGCTCTCAATATTTCTGGCACCCAGTTGTGAAAGTGCTTCTTCTGCAGCCTTTTTAGCAATTTCCTTGGCATTTAAGCGATGAAAATCTTTGGTCACATTATATTCATAGGATGTTTTTGTTTCCCCGCCGTCTTTGACGATGGCTTCCACGATGACATACAGATAATTCATTTTGTCCTTTAGAGATAAACCTTTTGTATTTGAAAGACTTCTTGAGACTGATTCTGTCCGAATCATGCAATAATCAGTTGCGATAATTCTCGGATCAATGGTCAGTAATTCCCGTTCAACATCCTTAATAAATTGTATTTTTTCCGGTATGCCCACCTCATTTAATGCAGAAGAGAAAAAGTCTTCTTGCTCGTACTCACTGCTTCCGGCAAAGATTTCTTCCAAATCTTCATCATTTATTATCACCGTGTTTTCTTTCGCATTTTTTAATAAGAAAGAAATGGAGGCATCATCGATTTTCTCGGAATAGGCGTAGCCCATTTTTTCATTAAAAATCCCGCGGAAGGAAACACCGCCGTCTTCGGCAATTTCATATTGATCAATTTCACCCTTATAAACTTGGCACCCAAATACTTCCTTCTTTTCATAATAGATTTCGACATCAGTAAAACCGCTGCTTTTAGCGGCAGTGAATAGTTTCACCTGAAATTCTTGTATATTCATTCACTTATTCCCCCTTTGTCCCACCGACGGTAATTTCGCTGACCCGGATCATCGGCTGACCGACGTTAACCGGAATACTTCCACTAAGTGAACCGCACATGCCGGCACCGTGTCCTAAATTATTCCCAACCATATCGACAAGCTGTAAGGTCTTAGGGCCATTTCCGATTAATGTAGCCCCTTTTAACGGTTTTCCGAGCTTCCCGTTTTTCACTTCATACGCTTCCATGACCGCAAAGTTATAATCGCCTGTTGCTGGGTTAACCTGGCCGCCACCCATATATTTTGTATAAATTCCATGTTCCGTATTAGCGATGATTTCTTCAGGTGTTGATTTTCCAGGGGCAATAAATGTATTCGTCATTCTGGAGGTGGGAGCAAAGCGGAAGGATTGTCTCCTGCCTGAACCGGTTGGTTCCATGCCCATTCTGCGCGAGTTAAATTTATCAATTAAATAGCCTTTTAGAATGCCATTTTCGATGAGGACATTTTTCCGTGCGATTTCCCCTTCATCGTCTATATTGATCGAACCCCATTCATTTTGAAGCGTGCCATCATCGATATATGTAACAATGGAAGGGGCGACCCTTTCACCAATACGATTTGCAAAAACGGAATTGTTTTTCGCAACTGCGGTGGCCTCTAAACCATGTCCACAGGCTTCATGAAAAATAACACCGCCGAATTCATTATCAATAATAACAGGGAATTTCCCACTAGGACATGGGCTGGCATCCAACATCGTCACGGCGATACGGGCTGCCTCATTTGCATAATAGTCCAAATTTAAATCCTCAAAAAACTCGAATCCTTGGTACGCACCAGGTCCATAAAAACCAGTTTCCATTTGGTTTCCACAAACCGCCACTGCCTGAATCGCCAGCCTGGAACGAACCCGTTTGTCTTCGATCCATTTCCCGTCGGAATTAGCAATCTGCACATTTTGTTCTTCCTCCATTAAGCGGACAGTTACTTGTGAAATACTAGAATGGTAGTTACTAGCGGTATTATACGCATTTTTCATGATGGCGGCTTTGCGGGATTTAATCACTTCTTGCGGCAAGAGCTGAATGGGATGAATGGTGTCAAATGATTCTCGCACTAGTGGGGAGGGGTGAAAAATGGTATGTCCGCTAATGGCTTGTGCCGCATTTTTAGCTGCTTTTAAAAGTCCTTCCTTACTATGGTCTGTGGAATAGGCATAAACACTTTGTAATCCTTTAAAGACACGAATGCCGATCCCAAAATCACGCCCAGTGAGACAGGTCTCAATTTTACCGCTTTGCAGGGTGATATTATTGATAAAACGATCCTCGACGAAAATCTCCGAAAAATCTCCGCCCGATGATAAAGCCTCTGTCAGTACGTCTTCAATGATTGATTGACTTAGCATTTTAGACCTCCCAAATTCTTTTTTATACCAGAAAGATTTCATTATTTAATGGAATCATCCGAATATTTGTTCACTTTTATCATACAACAATATGATAATTAATGGTTAATTTTCCCTCTCATGAGATTGTTATTTTTTAAAAATGGTAAAAAAGCTTTTGGAAGGGAAGGGAATTCCCAATAACAAGTTGAATATAAAGGAAAATAGGATAAAAAAGGGTGAATAAATGATGAGTGCCATACCAAGACCAGCATCAACGGTTGTGTTAATGGATCAATCCTCCAGGGTCTATATGACAAAAAGACCTAAAACGATGAAGTTTTTTGCTGGCTATTATGTTTTTCCCGGAGGTTCCGTAGATCGAAGTGACCACATAAAGGAATGTAACAGTTTTATTAAGGGAACACACAATGATTCATTTGAACTTGCATATTATGTGGCAGCTGCAAGAGAATTATTTGAAGAAGTGGGTGTTTTAGTTTGTAAAAATGAGGACGGTTCGCCGGTTCTGCTTAATGAAAAAAAAGCAGTGGAATACCGCCGTCTCCTTATAAATGGAGACATTTCATTTTTGGAGCTGTTAAAAAAGGAAGGACTTCAATTTCAGCTTGATGACTTAACCTACATCGGTCAAATTGTTACGCCAAATAGAAGCCGAATAAGATTTGATACTCGTTTTTTTCTAACTCACCTGCCTGAAGGACAGACCCCAACACCAGATGCGAATGAAATTAGTAAGACCAAATGGATTTCTCCGCGCGATGCACTAACCGCCTGCGATAATGGAGAAATTTTATTGGGGCCGCCAACTGTACATACATTGAAGACTATTTTTAATCATGTAAACGGCCTACCGTTAGAGATGCCTGAATTTAATCTAAACGATTACTTGGCCTATTTGAGAGAATAATAGGAATCATCCATGATCACGGAATCATCTTTCATTAATTTGATTAGATGTGCTTCAGTGGTTCGTTTTGCAACCTCAAAGACATTTGGGTGTGGGAGCTTGTCATAAATCAGATTTGTCAAATGGACTACCGTTAAGCTTCCATGTTCTTCGAGCAGATATTTGATTTGGTTTTCGCGGTAAAATCTCCGGCCTAAAACAAAATCAATATGTTCGTGGGGATTTTCCACCCATTCACCATGTCCGGGGCCAATTTTGTTTAATTTCAATTGTTTTAACCTTTTTAGTGTTTGCAAATAGTCAGACATATTTCCATCAGGGGGCCCGATCCATGATGTTCCTTCCGCCACGATGTTGTCACCGGTAAGGAGAATTTGTTTAGATGAAATATAAAGATTTAATTGACCTGCCGTATGACCAGGGGCATGGAAAATAATGATTTCTTCACCAGCAATGCTAATTCTGTCACCATCCTCCAAAAAGGATAGTTGATCCCAAGGAGCAACAGCTGCAATGGTGGCTTGTTCTTCCTGACGGTGGCAATAAACTACCGGCTTCCAATCTACTAATTGTAATACTCCCGGGGCATGGTCAGGGTGTGAATGGGTTAATATAATAGACTTAGGCAGTGCAAGTCCATTTTCCTTCATCACCCTCTGTAAAACTATTTTCGTATCCGGTTGATCATAACCGGCATCGACTAATATACTTTCATGCTTGTTCCCAATAAGGTAGCAATTTGTAGTGGTATGTGGCAATAAAGTGGGTGTTGGAATTGGAACACGAATTACTTTACATTCATTTCCTGTTTTCATCGTCCATCTCATCCTTTCACAATCTCAAACCTCATGGAATAATCAATTATTATCGTATTCATCATGAATATAAGAAATTCCTGCTAAAAAAAGGATGTCTACGTTTTTTATCACCATTTTAAGACCTTAACTTTTTCAAAATCAGTGATTCTATAAATCTCCATGGGAGGAGATTTTTGATAAACAGAGTTTGCTTTACACCCTTCCCAATTGGATATCTTAGGTTTGGTGATTTTTGTTGCGAGGCAAGTTGCGCTACAAGTTTCGCAACTTCGATGGGATTACCATGAGTAGCTTTCCCACCCTCAATTTCTTTCATCATCCTCTCCATATAGGATAAATAGGGGGAGTCACGATTGATATCCATTTGGTCGACACTTGCCCAAATATTTGTTTGATAAGAACCAGGCTCAATTAATGTTACATCAATCCCAAATGGTTTAAGCTCAAGCCTTAAGCTTTCGCTATACCCTTCAAGGGCGTGCTTAGATGCAACATAGGCAGATAATCCAGGGAATCCCACTCTGCCACTAATACTGCTGAGGTTAATAATCCTGCCTTGCTTTTTTGCCCTCATAAACGGAAGAACGGCTTGTGTTACTGCAATCACCCCGAAAAAATTGGTTTCAAATTGCCGCCGATATTCTTCAATCGTTAACTCTTCACTAAAACCGCCGATGGCAAACCCTGCATTGTTTACTAACACATCTATAGATGGAAAATCTACTAGCTTGGATTTAAATTCATAAATGGAGTCGGTTGAAGTAACATCTAACTGGTTGATTTGAATCGTATTTTCTATCCCTTTTACTTTTGCGAGTTCAAGGAGTTGTTTTGATTTTTTTATATCTCTCATTGTCGCCATGACAGTGAAGCCTTTTGTAGCCAGCTCAATCACGCACAATAAACCAAAACCGCTAGAGGCCCCGGTTACAATTGCAGTTTTATTGGTCATAGTTTCTCCTTTATTCATCCGTTTATCTATTTAGGACGTCAGGGTTAATCAAATTTTTAGGCCGTTTACCGGTTAGTCCTGCAATTAAATTTTCCACAGCTAAATTGGCCATTTTGAGTTCTGTTTCAAAGGTGGATGACCCGATATGTGGTGTAGTTACGACATTTGAAAACTGAAGCAACGGGTGATCTGGTGATAATGGTTCTGATCTATATACATCCAACGCGGCAGCGTGAATCATTTTTTTATGTAATGCTGTCATCAGTGCCATTTCATCAACTGTTTTACCTCGTGAACCATTTACAAAAATCGCGGATTTTTTCATCAGTTTAAATTCTCGTTCCCCCATTATATTCTCCGTGTCAGATGTAAGTGGCGTCATTAAGCAAACAAAATCAGATTGCTTTAGTAATGTTTCTAAGTCACAGAATGTAGCGTTATATTTACCTTCAGCTTCAATGTTACGTTTACGATTGTGGTAAAGAATATTCATGTCAAAACCGAGATGAGCTCTTTTGGCAATGGCTGAACCAATTTTGCCCATCCCGATAATCCCCAATGTTTTATGATGAACATCGATAGCATATTGTTCGGTTGTTAAATGCTGCTTCCAATTTCCTGATTTAACAAAGTGATCTAACTCTGGGATGCGTCGTGCAGCCGCAAGGAGAATACCGAAAATAGCGTCGGCCGTTGTATCCTCGAGAACACCGGGTGTATGGGTTCCCATGATACCGCGTAATGTCATTTCATCAATAGAGAGATTATTATAGCCAGTGGAGTTATTAGAAACAATTTTTAATTTTGGCGCTTTGTCGAGCAATTCCTTATCAACCGGAAGGGCTAGCCCTACAATCCCTTCAGCCTCCTTAAGGGCATGTAAAAAAGCAATGTCTGTTTTAGGATTAATCCCATCAAATATTTCTACTTCAAAGGAATCATCTAGCTGTTTAAGGGCATCTGTTAATACCAAGTTATAGGCAATGATTTTTCTTTTCATCGTATGTTTCTCCTCTCTAGTTAAAGTTCTTTATTTGATAAGTGCAATCCCTATTAAAAGTGACATAAACATTTAAAAGAGTCAATAATTCTGAAAATTAGCAGGTGAACATCCCCCTATTTTTGGTAAATGGGTGTATAATAAAGGTGGAAAGAAGGGACTCCATTGGTTTTACGATCGATTTTTCCAAAACAAATCGAAAGAAGATGGGGAAGATGAGTAAAAAGAATGGTTTGTCAATTGGTGTTGCTGATTTCTTATTAGTATTGGGCGCTGGTGCGATTGTTTGTGGAATTTTGTTCATTTTAAAACCGGATGGCTCGTTGTTGAAAATGTCAGTGGATCTTTTAGAGAATAGCCCCTTTAAAAACTTTTTCATTCCAGGTATCATGTTATTGGTTTTCAATGGGGTATTTAGCCTAATTGCCGCCTTTTTGTTACTTATCCATTACCGTTATGCAGGAATTGGCGTCATGTTCCTTGGCGGCGTAATGATGATTTGGATTGTCGCCCAAGTGTTCTGGCTAGGCTGGATTAGCTGGCTGCAGCCGACGTTTCTGGCATTGGGAGTATTCGAACTAATTGTAGGACTATACTTGGATTCGCAAAATAACATTGGATTGTTTAGTGGCCGCCATCATGGTTCACATGCCCATTAAATAAAAATGTAAATTTTCATATAGTGTAAAGTCCTCTTAATGGAGGGCTTTATTTTTTGCGAAAAAATTATGGGGACAGAAAAATGATGAAAAGTACGTTCAAATGAATACGAGGCACTATAGTAACTCCTCTATTATTTTGCTAAAATAGTAAGTGCTATTAGTTTTTTTAGGCTAAATATCATATAATAAATCTAAAGTGAATTTTCTGAATAATGAAGTAATGTTGGGATTAGGCTAGGAGGAATTGTCGATGTGGGATTTTGATATGAATATAGATCAAATAGCGAGAATTAAAGTAATCGGCGTTGGCGGTGGGGGAAATAACGCTGTTAACCGAATGATTGAGGATGGCATACAAGGCGTTGAATTTATTGCTGTGAATACAGATGCCCAAGCTCTTAATCTATCGAAAGCAGAGATTAAGATGCAAATTGGGGCAAACTTAACAAGAGGATTAGGAGCAGGTGCCAATCCAGAAGTTGGGAGTAAGGCAGTAGAGGAAAGCCGCAAGCAGCTGCAAGAAGTATTAAAGGGAGCAGACATGGTTTTCGTTACAGCCGGAATGGGCGGCGGTACGGGGACCGGGGCTGCACCAGCGATTGCACAAATTTCCAGGGAGCTTGGTGCTTTAACAATTGGTGTGGTCACTCGTCCATTTGGATTTGAGGGTCGTAAGCGTGCTGTCAACGCGGCAAGTGGAATTGAAGCAATGAGGGAAGCAGTGGATACATTAATTATTGTTCCCAATGATCGCTTATTGCAAATTGTTGATAAGAAGACCCCGATGTTGGAAGCATTCCGTGAAGCGGATAATGTCCTTCGGCAAGGTGTACAAGGGATTTCCGATTTGATTGCCGTGCCAGGCTTAATCAACCTTGATTTTGCTGATGTGAAAACAATCATGTCCAATCAAGGAACGGCCTTAATGGGGATAGGGGTGGCAAAAGGCCCGCATCGTGCTGTTGAAGCCGCAAAAAAAGCCATTTCAAGTCCGCTCCTGGAAACTTCCATTAATGGTGCTCAAGGGGTACTCATGAATATAACGGGCGGTAGCAATCTAAGTCTCTACGAAGTACAAGAGGCAGCTGATATTGTTGCGTCTGCAGCGGATAAGGAATTGAACATGATTTTTGGTTCCATCATTAACGAGAGCCTAAAGGAAGAAATAATGATTACGGTTATTGCTACAGGCTTTGTGGAGTATGATCGCACATCTAAAACTCAATCTCCGACTATCACAAAAGAAGGAAGGACCCCTTCCAGTCGTTCAAAAGTCATACAGGAAGAACCAATTCAAGGAAATGAACGGCAATGGTATCAGCCTGAAGAAGAACAGGGGAACGATCACCATTCTCAATCGCAGGACCAAGACGATTCTCTTGATATACCGGCATTTTTGCGTAATCGAAGAAGATCCAGATAAAAGATAATCCCCCAAATCGCAAAAGGTTTGGGGGTTAGTTGTCTTCTTCTATATCCTTAAAAAATGACTCAATCAGATGAATAAGCTTTTGGAAACTTTTCTCTTCCATGATATCTTTTTTCGAATTCAATGTTGATATGGCACTTTCAACAAGATATTTTCGCGGTTTCTTGTTGTTCAATAGTTCATCATGAATAAAGTCTAATAATTCATCGTTTTTGAACTGATCATCTTTTTGGCAAAGGGATTTTTTTACTAATAGGATTGTATGATAGAGTTCCTGCTGGAAAAACTTGCTGCTTTTCTGACAGTTCGGCAGCCATTGATCCAGAAGTTCAGGATTTAGTAATTGTTCGTCCGCTTCTGCTACCTCATTTACCACTTGCGTTATCCGCCCCACACTGTATCGGACAATTTTATCGATACTCTTCGTATTTGACTTTTTCGCCATCCCGTTAAATTTTAGGTTGTGGAGTAGAATTCCGTTAAACATAACCGCACAATCTAACAAAAAGGGCTTTTTGCTCTCACCAAAGAGATCGATGAAGCGATGGTAAACCCAGCGAAGATTCCTTAATTGTCCATCTCTAATAAGTTGCTTAAGCTCTTCATCATTTGAAACAAATACCTCTTCGAAAAGAAATAATAACTTATTCGTCCGGGTCATTTTCAATTGCAATTCCACTTGCTTGATAAAGATTTCGATGTTTGAAGGGTCTTCCCCGATGAGTAGTTCACTGCGATCATAGTCAAGCTTTTTATAAATCATTTTAAAAAGTGCGATTAATAATTCATTTTTGGAAGAAAAATAGTTATAAAATGTGCCTTTAGAGATACCACTATAGTTTAAAATATCTTGAATAGACGTGGCTTGATACCCTTTGTCTATAAATAATTGGCGGGCAGCATCAATTACATGCTGTTTCCTGTCATTCATTTCATCACCCTTACTTTGCATGGTAGACTGCGTGTATAAAAATTATAGTACCTTATTTAATAGAAGGTTACAAACCCATTAAATAACAGGATATTTTTTGATTGCAAAATTTGAACCAAAGGTATAAGATAGTGGTTATCTGATTTTTAATGATATGTTTGGACTATTCGTCTAAGGGGGAAACAATAATGGATCATACCGAAAAAAAGCATGACCGTCCACCATACGGAATTTTAGCCGTATTGATGATCGGTGCCTTTATTTCATTTTTAAACAACACGTTATTAAACATTGCACTGCCTTCTATTATGAGGGACTTGAATGTAGAAGCATCCACGGTTCAGTGGCTTACTACAGGGTTTATGCTGGTAAATGGGATCTTGATCCCAGCAAGTGCGTTCCTCATTCAAAAATTTTCAGTACGGCATATCTTCTTAGGTGCCATGATCTTATTTACAGCTGGAACGATTCTCGCTGGTTTTGCCCATGTATTTCCGCTCCTTTTAGCAGGACGGATGCTGCAGGCTTCGGGGTCTGCCATTTTGATGCCGCTTTTAATGAATGTTATGTTAGTATCCTTCCCAATTGAAAAAAGGGGAGCGGCGATGGGTGTTTTCGGTCTGATATTGATGTTTGCACCAGCCATTGGGCCGACATTATCTGGCTGGATTATTGAGCATTATGATTGGAGAATGCTATTCCACTTTGTTACACCTATTGCTATTATTGTTGTATTACTTGGTATTTTCTTACTTAAAGACAAAAAAGAGAAAGTGGATATCCGCCTTGACTTCTTGTCGCTTCTCCTTTCAAGTATTGGTTTTGGCGGTATTTTATATGGGTTTAGTTCTGCCGGCAGTAAAGGCTGGGATAGCCCATTAGTGTATGGAACGATTGCCATTGGAATTATTTCTTTGACCGTATTTATTCTGCGTCAGTTAAGTCAAGATGAGCCATTATTAAATTTTAGGATCTATAAATACCCAATGTTTGCCTTGTCTTCTGTTATTACCATGTCCGTTAATATGGCTTTGTTTTCCGGAATGCTCTTGCTGCCTATTTATGTTCAAAACCTTCGCGGCATCTCGCCAATGGACGCAGGACTTATGCTAATGCCAGGGGCTATTTTGATGGCGTTGATGTCTCCGATCACAGGTAAATTATTTGATAAAATCGGTGGACGGATTCTTGCTGTCACTGGATTAGCAATTATCGTCGTGACAACTTATGGATTTAGTCAATTAACCCTTCATACAACATATACACACCTGATTATTTTATATTCAATACGAGCATTTGGGATGTCAATGGTCATGATGCCTGTTTCTACAAACGGCTTAAATCAATTACCAAGACGTTTCTATCCACATGGTACGGCCATGAATAATACATTAAACCAAGTAGCAGGTGCTATTGGGACTGCCTTAATGGTGACCATTATGTCAAATCGTGCTGAGTCGCAGGGGAAAGTGCTTGGTGAGGAAGCAATGAAACACTTGACAGGAAAACCAACTCCAGCTGCACTTGCCGAAATGAAACAACAGATCATGATGCAGGCAACATTGAACGGAATTAATTACTCGTTCCTAATCGCTAGCTTTATTGCTGCTTTAGCCCTCGTATTGGCATTCTTTATCAAACGTGTTAAACATGCAGAAGACGAACTAAAAGGTGGGAGCACCACAACAAAAACTGCCGATAAAAAAGTCGCTGCAAAACTAGTAGAGAACTAAGGTGCCTGACACCCTTTATACTATTGTCACTATGATTTTAAGCCCATTTCTTTTTTTGAGATGGGCTTATTTTTATAATTCCGGAAATAATATAATAGGTGTAATACCAGCGAAAAGACCCAGAAAAACAACTGATAATTAAGGTATGGTAAATGATTTATTTCCGAAAATTCTCAAAATAAATTTTAATGAAAGCGTATGCTATAATGATAATAAAAAACAACAGCAAGGAGCAAATCGCAATGTTGAAAGATATTTTTATGGGTTTATCCCAAAACCAATTTCTTAACAGCACAGCAAAGAAATATGGGTTAAAAATGGGGGCGCAAAGCGTTGTTGCTGGAACGAATATACCGGAAGTCATTAAAAGTATAAAAGAACTAAACGCGCATGGAATCTCTTGTACTGTCGATAACCTTGGAGAATTCGTGTTTAAAGAAGAAGAGGCAACAGCTGCGAAGGAACAAATTTTACAGGTCGTTGAGGCAATCCATGAGAACCAAGTGGATGCACATATTTCTTTAAAGCCGACCCAAGTTGGCTTGGATATCGATTATACTTTTTGTTTGAACAATGTACGAGAGATCGTGGATAAAGCGAGCCAATATCATATGTTTATCAATATTGATATGGAGGACTTTAAACATCTAGAACTAACCTTTAATTTATTGGACGACCTCTCGCTAGAGTATGAAAATGTCGGTACCGTAATACAAGCATATTTCCATAATGCACTGGAATATGTTGAACGATATAAAAATTATCGGATTCGTCTTGTAAAAGGTGCATATAAAGAGTCAGAAGAAATCGCATACCAGGACAAGAAGGACATCGATAACAATTATATTAAGTTAATTGAATGGCATTTATTGAACGGGAAATTTACTTCGATTGCGACACATGACCACAGAATCATAAATCATGTGAAAGAATTTGTTAAACGCAACGATATTTCCAAAGATAAATACGAGTTCCAAATGCTCTATGGCTTTAGGAAAGAGTTGCAGCTTAAATTGGCAAGCGAAGGTTATAACTTCTGTACGTATGTTCCCTTTGGAAATGATTGGTATGGGTATTTCATGAGACGCCTGGCGGAAAGACCCCAAAACTTAAATCTTGTTGCGAAACAAGTATTTAATAAAAAGACAAACACCATACTCGGGGTAGCAGCAGGGGCCTATTTATTAGGAAGAATAACAACTTCTAAAGATAAGAAGAAAAAACGTAATTAAGTGCAATAGGACATACAAAAAGACTACCAACACAAATGTAAATGTGTTGGTAGTCTTTTTATGCGGAAAAGGTTATCACTATCATAATAGGAATAAGGGTGTCAGGCACCATTAGTAACTGCGCTGTAGGAGAAATTGGCGTCGTCCCATTGATAGAGTCCTTCTTGGAGTTTGATGATGGAATCAAATGGCCGTTGAAGGGGGGTGTCCGTTTCCAGCTCCATAATGTCCGGACTATTTTTTTGCTTCTCGATCAATTGGGTCCTTAATCGAAGCATATCTGTTTTGGAAGCGACGCGAATGATTTTATCTAGGGTAATTTTCTTTTCGCTGATTCCGTAGGTATTACAAATACTTGTCTGAAAACTTTTGTTATACTGTAGCATCATGTGTAAATCATTGATACATGCCACGCCGAAAACCTCTTTTATAATATCCTCATAACGCAGCTGTGTACCAGTTGCAAATTTAATAATATTTTTTTCAGGGTTCTCTAGGCAGTATACTGTTTCAATTGTATTTTCCATTTATAACACCTTTTCTTCAATATATTTCTATCGCAAATACTTCAATGGGCATTGTCAATGTGAGTGGGAAACTAGAAGGAATTAAAAAAAACTACGCATATTAGTGATCGTATGACTCTTACTATTTCTGTGTAATATTTATATTATAACATACTTTGTCTCATCACCCGCTAAGCTTCTTCAAATATGTAGAAAATTGTCGAAATTATATCGAAGGAAACACAGTAAAGGACTATTAATAGTTATAAAACGTTCACAGGAATGTGGAAGAAGTTGTTATAAAATAGAAGTATGTTAAAAACTTCACAAAGTAAAAAGTTGTTGTTGAAAGGAGCACATCATGGGGTACAGTAAACCGGAAAAAATTTTGGAAATAACCGTGGAAAATGGAGTGAAGAAAACGAAATATTCGCTGATGCAGACGATGATCTTAGGTTTTGAAGCGGGAGCCTTTATTGCTTTAGGATACTTAGTATTTATCCGCGTAACCGCAACCCTCTCACCCAATTTAGAAGGGTTAAGTAGCTTGATTGGCGCGTCTGTGTTTCCGATCGGCCTTATTCTTACCTTAATTGCCGGAGGTGAACTTCTTACAGGGAATATGATGGCTGTGCCGCTTGCAAGGATGGCTAACCGGATTACAACCGGTCAGGTCTTTTTTAATTGGTTTCTTGTTACTGTCAGTAATTTTCTTGGGGCTATCTTTGTCGCCTACTTTTTTGGCCACCTTGTTGGACTTACCGAAGTGGGGCCATACCTCTTAAAAACCATAAGCATTGCAGATCACAAGCTTGAAGCTTCCTTTTTGCAAGCCTTTATTTCAGGAATCGGCTGTAATTGGCTGGTTGCCGCAGCTGTTTGGCTTTGTTACGGGGCGGAAGATATGTTTGGAAAAATTGCTGGTATTTGGTTTCCAACCATGACGTTTGTAGCAATTGGATTTCAACACGTGGTGGCGAATATGTTTGTGATCCCAGCAGCCATTTTTGCCGGCCATTTTACTTGGATTGAGTATCTACATAATTTTATCCCAGTCTTTTTAGGAAATGCCATTGGCGGAACGATCTTTATTGCTATGGCATATTGGTACGCATTTGGGGAGAAGAAATCACCATATACAAAGACTAGCATGGAGAAGACAATGGAAAAAGCGGGATAATGTTGTAATATGCAGCAGTGGAGGAGCCTAGGCTTCACCGCTGTTTTTTTATTTAAATGCCTTCAAATCCCTCCGTTTCAGAAAATGTTTTGATCATCATCCGGACATATAGACAGGTTAAAAGGAATAAAATGTGTGAATGGAAGATCCAACTTACTATTCAGACTGTGTTGAATAGGCAACAATGATTAGGAAAAGAGGAGAAGTTGCAGGAAATGGCTATGCGGAAATGGGTAATGACAATATTAGTAATTGGTAGTTTAATAGGGCTTTCGGGGTGTGCAGAAAAAACAACCAAAGAAAAAACACAGGAGGAAAAAATAACAGACCCACAAAAAGAGTCGATTCAAAAGCCACCGAAAGAACCGCAAAAAGTAGAGGAACAAAAGCCGATTGTAGTAAATGTTGTTGATCCCGATACGAAGCTGATTTTAAAGACTTTTTTACCAATTGATTTAGGATTTGAAACAGATCCAGAGAACTATAAAAAGGAATTGGAGAAGTGGGCCAAGGAGTTAGCGAGAGGAACGGAAACTACAACTGGATATGACCAACGAATGGTGCTTGATAAATTGGATGAAGATGGTCAAATTATTAAAGGAAAACCACGGATCATTTTAGATGAAGTCGTATTAGTGGAAAGATTAATGACGGCATCTAGTAAGGGTGGTGATGTCGAGCTTCCACTTGAAGTAACTGACAGCGGCTATAACCCTGAAGATGCTGCACATTTAAGCGAAGTGGTGCTTGCCTCTTTCACGACCTATTTTAGTAGCGGGGTTGTGGGGCGATCGAAAAATATTGAACTATCTGCAGAGGCAATTGATCAAATCATTGTTGGAACAAAGGATATTTTTTCGTTTAATACAACGGTAGGTCCAAGTGACACTGAACATGGGTATCAACCGGCAAAAGAGATTGTAAATAAGCAATTGGTCGATGGAATCGGCGGCGGGATTTGCCAAACTTCCTCCACGCTGTTTAATGCGGTTGATCAAGTAGGAGTAAGTTATGTTGAAAAACATCACCATTCCTTATCTGTTGGCTATGTTCCGGCAGGGCGGGATGCCACTGTGTCATATGGCGGTCCGGACTTTCGTTTTCAAAATACAATCGGTGTGCCTTTTATCATTAAAACGATTTACGGCAAAGGGAAAATAACTGTCGAGGTGAGAACCTCTGCTGCGTATCAAAGTCTGATTGCAAAAGGAAATTAACTATAAGCAACGCAAAATAGAATAAAAAAATAGGCGGAACTGTCTCATTTCTGATTAGCTCCGCCTTATGTTACTAATAACTGAATGACATTCGGACAAACTTTATTGTAATCCTTCTATTTTAAGTGTTTTGACAGGAAGGAAATCTTCTCCTGTTTCTAGGTAGCTCATCGAAACGTGATCACTCTCTTTTAGGTAGATGGCTAATGGTGCTTTTTCCGATGATATCAGATAGTTTTTATGGTTATCTAATAGGAAAGAAACAACTGTAAAATCTCCGGATTTTTCTTTATAGACCCTAAGAACTGTACCAGAGAGTTGTTTTTCTTCGGCTTTGGAGCTGCCGTTCACAGTACCTTTTCCACGCTGCAACGCGGTCTTATATTGTTTTAAGGCTTCATTTGGGGTGAGGCCATATACGGAAATTTCCGGATTTGCTGCCGAAACGATAAAGTAATTTTGCAAGAAGCCGTTAGAATCAAGGACAGGTGTTAGCCAGCTCGCCTCTCCGTAAAAATTATAGAGGATTGGCATTTGGCCATGCCATTTCTTTTCAATAAATTTCTTTTCAATAATTTGTAAAGCCCCTTGTGAATCCATATAGGATTGATCCGGGTTTCCTGTATAGTAGGTCGCTTTCCCGGTTCTTGAGTTGGTTAGAGAGTAGCCAAGCATCGAGTCTACTCCCTCTTTTGGACTGGTGAAATCGGTGAAGTAATACATCACACCCTTTTCATCAAAAATTGGACTGACATTTGCCTCGGTACCTTCATCTGAAGGAAGCTTTACATCTGATTTTCCAAATTTACTATTCCAAAATCCATGGATAAAGTTCCCAAAATAGCTATTTTGCAGACTTACTACCTCAGGTGATACTGCGCCGTCAATAAAATCGGGAACCTCTGATAAAGGATATTCTTTCGTTTCGCCACTCTTTGAATCAACGACTACAATTCCTTCTACATCAAAGCCATTACGTGCCGAAATAAATTTCCCGTAGGAACGAATATAAAACGGTTTTCCTTTGTCATCTATTTCTAACTGCACATCCCCATAAAAAATTTTCTTCGAATAGTTCATCCGAATATGGCGCTCAACATTTTTATTAAAGAAGGAGGATGGGGTGTACACCATTTCCGACTTGATGAATTTAGGATTTGCAGATGAATCTGTGGCGCTTAAGGAAAAATAACCTGGTGTTTGATCACCTTTCCACCATTTGAAAAATCCTGAGAATTCAACGGGGGCGATATAGACATAATCACCATCCACCTTTTGAATTTGTAAATTTCCAAGTTCATAATAACTTGTGTTCGGCACTTGGCCGAATGCTTTTTTCATTTTGTTCCGGGCAAATTGCGGCGGGACGCTGGCGGGTGTTTCTTTTTCATCGAAGGTCTTGATTTCTACCTTTTGATTCATTTCGGCAATTTCATATTTATCATCAGCATTAAACATAAAGGCCGAAAGGAAATACACACCGATGATGAGACTAATAATGAATAATAGAGCCTTAGCCTTTCTTTCTGCCCCTTTTGATAGGATTGCTCCAGTAGCGGTAAGAAGGATGGCTAACGGCCAAAGGGTGGAGAAATTTCTATCAAAATTACTAAAATAATAGAAGGCAAAGACACAAGCCATCAGTATGATAACCACCGCTAGGATGACGCCAGTCTTTAGCGGTGTACTATCCTTTGTACTTTGCTTTCCATTTTTATAAATGGGTAATAGAATGACGGCAGAAGCCATTCCAACTATCAGCGTAAATATGAATATGTTCCCCATAAAAATCTCCTTTTTTTCTTGACGTTCTGTGCATAATGATAAATATACGAAATATCAAAAGAAAAGTTTCAAAATAAAAAAAACGAGCCATAGAGAGTTTCCTAAAGCTCGTTTTTATCATTTCCAATACAGCAATAAGAAAAAGGGTGTCAGGCACCAACTTCAAATGATCGCTCTAATTCATCAATTAGTGAACCGACGTAGGCGACGGCTTTCTTGATTGGATCTGGTTTGGACATGTCGATACCTGCATGTTTTAGTAGTTCAAGTGGCTTCATGGTGCCTCCGGCCCGGAGCACTTCCAGCCATCTGTCTACGGCAGGCTGGCCCTCTTCTTGAATCATTTGGGCAACAGCGGTTGATGCTGTTAATCCAGCAGAGTAAGTGTATGGATATAGGCCCATGTAATAGTGGGGCTGACGCATCCACGTCAAGCATGCACCCTCATCGATTTCAACGGTGTCTCCCCAGAATTCAGAAAGTACAGCACCAGTCATTTCTGATAATGTTTTGGCAGTAAGGGCTTTGCCTTCCTCAGCAAGGGCATAGACTCTGCGTTGGTATTCGGCTTCAAGTAAATGGGTCACGAAATTATGATAATAGGTACCGAGCAGCTGAAGGATAACCCATCGGCGCATTTGCGTATCTTCATTTTTAGCAAGCAAGTGCTGGCCTAACAACATTTCATTCATCGTTGACGGTGCTTCAACAAAATACATGGAGGGACGGACATTCATAATCCGTTGGTTTTTATTCGCTAAAAAGAAATGCCCCGCATGCCCAAATTCATGGGCCAGAGTGAAGCAGCCGCGCATGTTATCCTGCCAGCTAATAAGGATGTACGGATGAGCACCATAAGGGCTGGAACAGAAAGCGCCTGTTGATTTGCCCACGTTATCTGCCCGATCAACCCAGCGCTCATGAAAGCCGCGTTCGATAATTTCACAGTATTCAGGGCCCATTACTTTTAAGGATTCCAAGATGATCTGGCTTGCTTCTTCATAGGTTGTTTCCGGATTGAAATCCGGATCCATTGGTGCCTTCAAATCACAGAAAAGCATTTGATCTAGTCCTAAAACCTGTTGCTTTAATTGGGCAAAGCGCCGCATATGTGGTGCTAATTCTGTAAAAATGATATCGATTTGATTGTTATACATATCTAATGTAACCTGTTGTGGTTCGAGCAGCATATGGGTGACCGACTCATACTTACGTAAGCGTGCAAGGGTAACTTGTTTATTTACCTCAGCAGCATATGTTGCGGCCATTGTATTTTTATACTGTTTAAGCGATGAAACAAAGGAGTTGTAAGCCTTTCGGCGGACCGCTGTATCTGCTGAAAATTCATACCGATTTTCAAATAAAGCAAACGAAACAGGTAATTCGTTTCCGTTGGCATCTTGAATAGGTGCAAACTCCATATCGGCCAACTTGCTCATCTGATAAATCTGATAGGGGGCGCCTTGTAAATCGCCGAGCGCTGCCAGTGCTTCTTCCGTTTCTGGTAATAATTTATGTTTTTTCGATTCTAGTAGCTCTTCTAAACTTTTCTTGAAAGCCCCAAGCATAGGTTCTTCTTTTAGATATTTTTCAATGGTAAATTCTTCAAGCGCTAAGATTTCCGAGTTAATAAAAGATAAGGCAGCAAAACTTTTTGTCCGTAGGGCGGAGAATTTCGCTGAATTCGCCTGATTTATCGGATCTGTGCTATCGGCAGATTGTTTTAAATTGGCAAATGTCGATGCCTTAACCATTCGCATTAAATGCTGCTCCTGAGCAGACAAACATTCTAGTAATGCCTTTGCACTGGTATGTAATGTCCCTTTAAATTTGTTAAACTCCAAGATTTGATTCTCGATCACTTCACATTCTGTTTCCCATGCTTCCTCAGAAGAGAATAAATCTTTCAAATTCCAGGTTTGCTCTTCAGGAACCTCTGAACGAGTAAGACGTTGTTCAACCGTTTTTTTCATCACATTTTCCCCCTTGAAAATTTTCGTGTTACTAAATTTTATCATATGTTATTAAATATGTTATACTTTTCTGAAAAAGGGGGAGAGAGTATGGAAGAAACAGTAGTAAAAGCGATTCAAGATGAATATCCTGATGATTTTGCTTGGTGTTACGGCTGTGGCCGATTAAATGAAGCAGGACATCATTTTCGAACAGGATGGTATGGTGAACAAACGGTGTCGATTTATTCACCAAATCCTGAACATTTAGCATTGCCGGGCTACGTCTATGGCGGGCTTGTTGCCTCGTTCATTGATTGCCACGGGACAGGCTCAGCATCGCTATTTCTTCATCAGAAAAATGGTCATGAACCAGGTGATGGGGCAGAGCCGCCCCGCTTTGTAACGGCATCCTTAAATGTGAACTTTTTGAAGCCGACCCCACATGGAGTACCCTTAAAAGCAGTTGGAACGGTCCAGGAAATCCATCCAAAAAAATTTAATGTAGTAACAGAGGTTTTTGCGAATGAAGTGTTGTGTGCACGCGGTGAAGTGGTTGCGGTCGTCATGCCAAGCACATTTTTGAAAAAGGAATAACCACAACCAGCACCAAAAACCCTTAATCTATGTGATTAGGGTTTTTTTCTGCCTCATCTACTTGTCTGAAATATTCATCGACCAGCGTTTCTAACTGTTGAAGTTCCTTTTTACAGTAAGAATGATCTTTCATCGAAGTTATAACGCTTCCAATTATGAATTTACGGGGGGTATTGGAGTGTAGTAATTCATCCTGGATAAATTCTAACAGCTCCAGATATTTCTCCTGTTCATCATGTGTAGGGATATTCTTTGAAATCAATTTTCTTAGCGTTCCAGATAGATGAAGAAGTTTCTCTTTAAATCCATGATTGTTGTTTGAATTAGTTGGCAGCCACTTTTCCAAAAGTGCTGGTTCAAGCAACTGATCACCGGATTCGGACACTTCTTCTACCATTTTTACTAATCGAGCGACACAATACCGAACCACGGGGCCAATTTTTTCACCTGTTTTATGTGCTTGGCGGTTATATTGAACATTATACTGCAAGAATCCCTGGAACATAACAGCACAGTCCAACAGAAATGGCTTTTTGTCTTCACCAAAAATATCTATGAACCTCAGATATAGCCATCTAAGTGAATTCAACCGGCTACGTTGAATAAATTGCCTAAGTTCCGTATCATTTGAAGCCATGACTTCTTCGTAAATGGCAATAAGCTTGTTTTTTCTATTTGTCACCATTTGCATTTCAAGTTGCTTAATAAAAATTTCAAGATTGGCCGGGTCTTGACCAATCAATAAATCATTTCGTTCTTGATTCAGCTTCTTATAAACTGATTTATAAATGCCAATTAATAACTCGGTTTTCGATGAAAAATAATTATAAAATGTTCCTTTAGAAATACCGCTGTAGTCTAAAATGTCCTGAATGGATGTAGCTTGATAGCCTTTTTCGATAAATAGTTGATGTGCCATTTTAATAACGTTCTGTTTTCGATTATACATAGAGTCACCTTACCATTATTTTGTACCCCTTGTATAAAATATACTACCTTATATAAGCCTGCATGACAAACCCATAAATTTGTAGATTTTTTGATTGCCAAAACTAAACTGACAGTATATTATTATGTAATGGTGAAATAGAGGTATAAAAAAATGGACTATCAGTTTATGAGGGGGGAAATGTAATGGATCAAACGATAAAACAGACTAATCGTCCGCCATATGGAATTCTTGCGGTTCTAATGATTGGCGCCTTTATTGCTATGTTAAACAACACATTATTAAACATTGCCTTACCGTCGATTATGAAGGACTTGGAAGTTGAAGCATCGACCGTTCAATGGCTTGCGACTGGGTTTATGTTAGTGAACGGAATCCTCATTCCAGCTTCGGCTTATTTAATTCAAAAATACACAGTGAGAAGATTATTTTTAGTTTCAATGGGGTTATTTACAATTGGAACGATTCTTGCTGGGTTTGCTCATGTGTTTCCAATTCTGTTAACCGGGCGGATGATACAAGGAGCGGGATCAGCCATCTTAATGCCGCTATTGATGAACGTGATGTTAGTCAGTTTCCCGGTGGAGAAAAGGGGAGCCGCAATGGGCGTATTCGGCTTGGTTCTCATGTTTGCTCCGGCAATTGGTCCGACGTTATCAGGCTGGTTAATTGAACATTATGATTGGAGAATGCTATTCCATTTTGTTACACCTATTGCGATTGTTGTGCTGTTGATTGGCTTTTTCTTATTGAAGGATAAAAAGGAAAAAGTCATTATTCATCTTGATTTTTTATCACTAGTGCTTTCAAGCATCGGATTTGGTGGAATCCTTTATGGGTTTAGTTCCGCAGGTAAAAAGGGCTGGGATAGTCCTGAAGTATATGGAACACTTGCAATTGGCGTTATTTCACTAGTTGTGTTTATTATGCGTCAATTAAAGCAAGAAAGACCGTTGTTAAATTTCAAGATCTATAAATATCCGATGTATGCCTTATCCTCCGTTATTTCGATGGTGGTGACGATGGCGATGTTCTCCGGAATGCTGTTAACACCGATCTATGTTCAAACGATTCGCGGAATTTCACCGCTGGATGCGGGCTTAATGATGCTGCCTGGAGCCATTTTAATGGCAATCTTGATGCCGATTACGGGAAAATTATTTGATAAGTTTGGCGGTCGTATATTAGCAATCATTGGTTTAACGATTACGGCGGTAACGAGCTACTATTTTAGTAAACTAACATTAGAAACAACCTATACACACTTAATTATTTTATACACCGTACGGATGGCGGGTATGTCAATGGTCAACATGCCGGTTTCAACTAATGGTCTAAACCAGTTACCAGCACGTTTTTATCCTCACGGTACTGCGATGAATAGCACCATGTCGCAGGTTTCCGGCGCTATTGGTACTGCACTTTTAGTTACAGTAATGTCAAACCGTACTGAAACACATGCAAAGGAAATTGGTGCAGCTGCCATGGCACATTTGACGAAGCAGCCAACACCTGCGGTACTTGCAGAATTAAAGCAGCAAGTGATGATGAAGGCGATGTTGGAAGGGATTAACGATGCATTCTTAGTAACCGTTGGTATTGCGGCATTAGCGTTGATTCTTTCCTTCTTTATTAAACGGGCGAAACAAGCAGAAGATCCGAGTGAATTAAAGCCAGCTGAAAAAAATGTAGCGGCAAAATTTGCGGAAAGTTAATGTAAGGGATAGAGGTGACATTATAGTCATCTCTATTTTTTTTGGTATGGGTATCATTTGCTTTTTTACGAAAAAAAACTCATTATAATGAAGGAAGGAACATTAGGAGGATTTAAGATGTTAAAAGACCAACAATATGCAGAAAAAGATGACTCAACTCGATTTGCTGACGCTTATATTGAACGTTGTGACAAAGAAACAGAAAATATGATCAAGAATGAATCATCAGCATTTTTGACAGAATCACTTAACTACCTGAAGAAGCATAAAAATGAATTTATCTATTTAGAATCAAAATGGTTTGACTTGGTGAATGTGGACTCCCTTTCAATGGAGGCGGATGATGTATTTGGTACATACGATGTGATGTTAGGGTTAAAGCTGCAGAAGAAATTCGAAATGGGTATAAAAGAACAGCTAAATGCCAATCTCCATGGTGATGAAGCGAAATTCGATTTAATCTTCAGTCATGAGGATGGTCTATGGAATTTGAATTTTGCTTTAAATTATGTTGAAGGATTTAATGAAGACATGACAATGAATGAGGCTTTTCAGTTAATTTACCATTTCCTGTTTAAACTGGTCGATGCAGTTAAAGGGATAAATAGTTGAAAAGAGTAAAAACCTACCAGCGGATGTGGCTGAGTAGGTTTTTATTTTTCCCAAGGAAAAGGAATCATGTAAAAAAATTATTTAATCGAGTTTTTTTTACAAGTTTTTCATTTTGGTTGTGATAAATTGAGGGAGAATTCAGAAAGGTGTACAAGAGAAAGGGAATAACTCCAAGAAAATGTTTTTTACATAGTGGATAATGAAAAGCGTGTATCATTTTACAGGTTGTTAGGTGTATTGCCCATATACTGTCTGTAAAATGGAAGTTAAGTGCACGAATTTTCTGCAAAAATGCAAATTAGGAAGCAGGTGGTAATGTAAAGATCAATCTATAAATCTATTTTGTTAAGCGCTTTCATTCTGTTTTAAGAATTATAAACCATTCATAATTGAAGGAGGGCTTCTCTTTGGCGAATGAAAAAATGCAGCGTGTTTCCATAACCGAACTTGAAAAGAATTTTTTAGAAGTGGAGCGGGGGCTAACGAACCAAGAAGCTGTTGAAGAATCGAACCGATGCCTCTATTGCTATGATGCCCCTTGTATTAAGGCTTGTCCCACTGGAATCGATATTCCAACCTTTATTAAAAAAATTGCCTCAGGAAATCTATTAGGCTCTGCTAAAACGATTATGTCCTCCAATCCTGTTGGCGCCAGCTGTGCGCGGGTTTGTCCAACAGAGGAGCTCTGTGAAGGAGCTTGTGTCCTCAACCATTCTACTAAACCGATTATGATTGGCAATTTGCAGCGTTACGCCACTGATTGGGCGATAAAAAATGAACAAACCCTTTTTCAACCAGGAGAATCAAATGGAAAAACTGTTGCCGTGATTGGCGGTGGCCCTGCGGGATTATCTGCCGCAAGGGAACTGGCAAGATTGGGCTACGATGTGACCGTTTTTGAGGCTTCTGAGAAAGCTGGGGGCTTAAATACGTATGGGATTGTATCTTTTAGGCTTCCTCAGTCAATATCCTTCTGGGAAGTCGAACAGGTTGAAAAAATGAATGTAAATATTAGAACGAATACCGTCGTTGGAAGAGATATCTCTGTTGAAGAAATAATGGGCGATTTCGATAATGTTGTCTTAGCGGTCGGTATGGCGCATGTTCCGAACCTCGGCATTGAAGGTGAAAACTTAGAAGGAGTCTATGATGCGATTGAATTCGTGAAGGCAACAAAGAGTGGTCAGCTATCAAAGGACTTCGTCGGCAAACGGGTAGTTGTCATTGGTGCCGGAAATACCGCTATTGACGGGGCGACCTGTTCCGTGCGCTTAGGAGCAGATAACGTCAAGATTTTATATCGGAGAACGGAAGAAGAAATGACCGCCTATGATTTTGAATATGAATTCGCGAAACAGAATGGGGTTGAATTCCGCTGGTTAACGGCCCCGAAAAGGATTGTCGGTGATGAAACCGGACAAGTAACGGGCATAGAGTGTATCAAAATGCAACTCGGTGAGCCTGAAAAGGATGGCAGACGGAGACCTGTTGCAGTTGAAGGTTCTGAATATGTGCTTCCTGTTGATGCGGTAGTTAAAGCAATTGGCCAAACAAGGCACCTTGCGCTAATTGAGGCGCTTGGTATTCAGCATGAAGGCGGTGTCGTTAAAGTCGAACAAGGAACGCTTCAAACCTCCAATCCCAAAATATTTGCTTGTGGTGATGTGGTTTTTGGAAAGGGAAAAGGAGACGCAATGGTTGTAACTGCTGCCCAGCAAGGTAAAGATGTGGCCTATGCGATTCATAAGCACTATTCGGCAGTCGGGGCAGCAAATTAGCTCTATTAATCTGTGAATGACAAAGGGGGAAAAAAGATGGCTGATTTACGTATTAATCTTGCGGGAATTAAATCTCCTAATCCATTCTGGCTGGCATCTGCACCACCTACAAATTCGGGCTATCAAGTTCAACGGGCCTTTGAAGCTGGCTGGGGCGGAGCAGTTTGGAAGACATTGGGCGATCCAATCTTGAACGTATCTTCCCGATTTGCTGCGGTTAGTTTTAACGGACAAAGGGTTGCTGGTTTTAATAATATTGAGCTCATTACCGACCGTCCGTTGGAAGTAAATTTAAAGGAAATCTATGGAACAAAAAAGCGATTTCCGAACCATGCAATTATTGCCTCGTTAATGGTCGAGCCTAAGCAGGAAAAGTGGCATGAAATTGTCAAACGAGTGGAGGATGTCGGGGTTGACGGACTTGAGTTGAACTTTGGCTGTCCCCACGGAATGGCAGAGAGGGGTATGGGGGCTGCTTCTGGGCAGGTGCCAGCCCTCGTTGAGCGTCAAACATACTGGGTAAAAGAAGTCGCCACGACACCTGTGATTGTTAAACTAACGCCGAATATAACAGATATTACTGCAACTGCCGAAGCAGCTTGTAATGGCGGGGCGGATGCAATTAGTATGATTAATACCATTAATAGCTTAATGGGAGTGGATCTTGATTCGTGGAATACCATTCCGCATGTGGCCGGAAAAGGGGCACATGGTGGTTATTGTGGCCCAGCGGTTAAACCGATTGCCCTAAATATGGTAGCAGAGTGTGCAAGACAGCCGCATATTAATGTGCCGATTTCTGGTATTGGCGGTATTTCTAATTGGCAGGATGCCGTCGAATTTATGTTGATGGGCGCGACGGGTGTTCAGATCTGTACTGCCGCCATGCACCATGGTTTCCGGATTGTCGAGGATATGATTGAGGGGCTAAGTAATTATCTGGATCAAAAAGGAATTGCCTCTGTTTCAGAAATTATCGGAAAATCTGTTCCGAGGTACTCGGATTGGGGTAACTTGGATTTGAATTACAATATCGTCGCCAAAATCAATCCCGATGTATGTATCAACTGCAATAAATGTCATATTGCCTGTGAGGACACATCCCATCAATGTATTGATATGCTGACAGATGCTAATGGAAAAAGCTATCTAAAGGTGCGGGAAGAAGATTGCGTCGGCTGTAATTTATGTTCGATTGTTTGCCCGGTTGACGGGGCGATTGACATGGTAGAAGCAGCCAGGGAGCTTGCGCCAATGACATGGAATGAGCGGCAAGCCGTTTTAAGTGGCTCAGTAGAATGCAAAGCAGATGTTACCAAATAAATGTAGTAGATTAGGAGGAACACAATGATGAAAAAGATTATTAAAAACGGTACAATCGTCACCGCTTCTGACACGTATCAGGCAGAAATATTAATTGAAGACGGAAAAATAACGCAAATTGGTGCGAATCTATCAGCTCTTGGAGCAGAGGTCATTGATGCGAAAGGCTGTCTTGTTTTTCCAGGTGGAATTGACCCTCATACCCACTTAGACATGCCATTTGGCGGAACGGTAACAAAGGATGATTTTGAATCGGGGACTATTGCCGCTGCCTTTGGCGGCACAACTACGGTCATTGACTTTTGTTTAACCAATAAGGGGGAGCCGCTTAAAAATGCGATTCAAATCTGGCATGACAAATCGAAGGAGAAGGCGGTCATTGATTACGGCTTCCACTTAATGATTTCGGAAATCAATGAGGATGTTCTGAATGAACTTCCACAGGTAATTAATGAAGAAGGCATTACCTCATTCAAAGTATTTATGGCCTATAAAAATGTCTTCCAAGCAGATGATGAAACGTTATTCCGCACTCTCATTTCTGCCAAAGAACATGGCGCATTAGTCATGGTTCACGCGGAAAACGGGGATGTCATTGATTATTTAACGAAAAAGGCCCTTGAAGAAGGGAAAACTGAACCAATTTACCATGCGCTAACTAGACCGCCTGAATTAGAGGGCGAAGCGACAGGCCGTGCGGCAAAGCTTACCGGGCTGGCAAATTCCCAGTTATATGTTGTCCACGTTTCCTGTGCCGATGCGGTGGAAAAAATCACCGAGGCACGCAGTAAAGGCTTTGATGTATGGGGTGAAACATGTCCGCAATATTTAGTCCTTGACCAAAGTTATTTAGAAAAAGAAAATTTTGAAGGTGCCAAATACGTCTGGTCACCACCATTACGTGAAAAGTGGAATCAGGAAGTTCTTTGGAACGCGTTAAAGAGCGGGCAGCTACAGACCCTCGGCTCCGATCAATGTTCATTTGATTTTAAAGGGCAAAAGGATTTGGGCCGGGATGATTTTACAAAAATTCCGAATGGTGGTCCGATTATTGAGGATCGATTCTCGATATTGTTCTCTGAAGGGGTGAAAAAAGGACGGATTAGTCTTAATCAATTTGTTGACCTAACTTCTACACGTGCCGCTAAGTTGTTTGGCTTATTTCCAAATAAAGGAACAATTGTCATTGGGGCTGATGCTGATCTCGTCATTTTCGACCCAAATATGGAACGAGTGATTTCTGCAGAGACCCATCATATGGCCGTTGATTACAACGCCTTTGAAGGGATGAAAGTGACAGGAGAACCTGTATCTGTTTTCGTGCGCGGGGAATATGTTGTTCGCGATAAACAGTTTGTAGGGAAACCAGGTTCCGGTCACTATTTGAAACGGGCAAAATATAGCAGCAACACGCCATTAGTACAAGGCGAAACACTTTCCATTTAACAAATTTTCTTAGCTTTGATCTAGCATCATTTGAACTACTCCTGCAATTGTTCTGACCAATTTAGGCAATTGCCGCTTTTTAAATTGAAATGTTGATGTCGGTTTTGAATTTTGGAATGTAAAATTCTCGTTAATTTAACCGAAATGGAGTGTTCATATGAAAAATAGCCATTTAAAATCACCTGATCTATTGCCAATTCATCAAAAGGATCGAAAAATTACTAAATTAGGTTTTTCCTTTATGTGGGTAGGAATGTGCGTGGTTCTAGCTGCATTTGCCATCGGGGGTTCAGGGGTTATGTCATTATCCCTGCCCTGGGTTATTCTGGCTACAATCATTGGAAGCCTTGCAATTGGGTTTTTCATCTCCTTAATTGCTGACATTGGGATTGAGCATGGATTGTCCTTTCCGGTTTACATGAGAGCTCCCTTTGGAACAATTGGTACCCATATTCCCTCGATTACCCGCGGTGTGACCGCATCGATGTGGTTCGGTATTAATACTTATTTCGGGGCAACAGCAATGAACGGCATCTTAAATATTTTATTTGGCTTTGATAATTGGTTTGTCTGCTTTCTCATTTTTGCGGTGGTTCAGTTGATTAACACCGCTTTAGGGATTAAATCAATTGAACGTTTTGCTGATCTGGCTGCACCTGTTATTATCTTAATCTCGTTATGGATGTATACGTCATTATCAGATCAAGCTGCAGAGGCCGGAAGAGACATCTGGAGCTGGGCGGAATCCCCTGTTACCGGCGGTGCTGCCTTTACTGCATTTTTAGTAGTCATTTTCAGTAATATGGGCTTTTGGGCAACATTGAGTGCTGATATTCCAACGATCTCCCGGTTTATTAAGGCACCGGCAAATGAAAAGAACTGGTTTAAACGGAATAAGGGCTCATTGATTGGGAACATGATTGCGATGCCATTAACCCAAACCTTTATGATCATTATTGGTGCTGTGGCCTATATTGCCGTATTAAATTACGATCCTGTTGTTGCCCTTCAAGAGTCCGCTGGTGGTTTAATCCTAGCCATTCTATTGCTCATGATTGTTTTGGCCCAATGGTCAACCAATACGGCGGCCAATGTTGTCCCTGCTGCAACCATTTTCTCTAACGTAGGAGGTCCTAAGTTCCCGTTTTGGGCCGGTGTTATTACAGCCGGTATTGTTGGAACGATCGTTCAGCCATGGACATTGTTTGATGTTATTATTCCCATTTTGCTTTTTGTTGGTGGGATTTTATCAGCAATCGTCGGTATTCTGTTTGCCGA
This sequence comes from Bacillus sp. MM2020_4, assembly GCF_011250555.1. Lineage (GTDB taxonomy): Bacteria > Bacillota > Bacilli > Bacillales > Cytobacillaceae > Neobacillus. Next base: position 53,428 of record NZ_JAANMZ010000019.1, read on the forward strand.
TTATTATTTGCTTCGTAAGCGGCGCGTGAATGTTCCCGAATTATACGAGGATCATGGACAGTATAAATACCTTGGCGGCGTGAATGTGGCCGGGTTTATTGCCTGGATCATCGGGGGAGTTGCTTCCTATTTTGTTCCGGAATATGGATTTTTAGTAGGTTTCGTCGTTGGTGCAGGAATCTATTATGTCCTAGCAAAATACTGGTGGTTCAATAAGTATCTTCAAGCAGAGATTGAGGACCCAAGTGATGAAAAATATTTAGGCATTTCGGTTGGCCGTGATTGGGTTATTGAAGATCATGCATATGAGCCTATTGCCGGAGAAATCCCAACAAATGTGGATTTATAATTAATTAGAATAGGTGTGTGATAGAATGTCAGATTACCAACAATATCTCGATGAACGAGACAAAATTGATTTTCTCCTTCAAAAAGGCTGCCGTATTAGCGGGGTAAGAGAACATTTGAATGGGGCTTCCGTTGATTTTTTACATCCAAATGGAAATGTAACCGAAACACTTCTGATTGGAACAGCTAATGGCCGGAAGTATTTTTCGCATCTATTAATTAACCAGAAACAGGCAAACAGTTAAGTGATATCTTGGTTAAAGGATTGGTTCATGGGCCAATCCTTTTCTAACCTAAAATTCAGGGGAGAACCAAACATATGAAGGAACATTTTCAATTAACGGTGGCAGATATTGTTAAACGGAAACACTTTGAACAAGCAATGGTAATTGCGGGAAATGGGGGCATTCAGCGTAACGTCAAATGGGTTCATGTGGTCGAGGTTACGAGTATACGAAATCTATTAAATGGAAATGAGCTTATATTATCAACCGGGGTTGCCTGGAAGGATAATATGAAGTTATTTGTTTCAATGGTAAAGGAATTTATCGAAAACAACGCAGCTGGATTATGTCTTGAATTGGGAACATACCTAGCTGATGTTCCCGATGAGGTAACTGAAATCGCCAACGCGCATCAATTCCCGATCATTATTTTTCAAAAAGAAGTGCCGTTTGTTGAAATCACTCAAGACATCCATTCGGTCATCATTAATCAGCAATATCAGAAGATTTCTGATTTGGAAAATTATTCACAGAGCTTAAATAAGCGGCTGTTAACGATTGAAACGTATGAAGATATCCTCCAGTTTATCTTTTCGGCATTGGACGTCCAAATCATTTTCCGACAGAAAAATCAGGAGTATGAATTTGTCCCGGAAATTAGCTTTCCTGAACAAGACTCCATTATCCTCCAACTTGAAGAGGCAAAGACCCAGGCCTATGATCATATTGCTTCAGCGCCCATCTTTTTGTTCGGACAGGAGTATGCCGAATTGTTCATCTATTCAAAGGAAATTCCAATAAGCGAATTTGAATTATTGATTTTAGACCGGACAGCGACTGCCCTAGCTCAGCATTTATTAAGAGATTTGTATGTCGAGGAAAAAAAGCGTGTGGAAGAATTTGAATGGCTTCATGGCTGGCTGGATGGTGAACATTCAGTTGAGGACATTCATGAATACTTGACAGAGAATGGATTGAAGGCAAAAACGAATGAAGCTGTTGTTTTGATCACCAAACAAATCCCAATGAGCGATAAAGGTAGTCAAGATGGGACCTACATGAAATTATTATTTCGATCTGTTTTCGAACAGAATGGTTTTGCTGTTTTTTTCGTTGAAAAAAGTAGGGAGATGACCTTTATTCTTCTGAATAATCGTGCCAAAAAGAATGTAAAAGAACGGATAAAAAAAGCCATTGAATCCATTCAAGGCTCAGAATTTATCCGGAAACAAACTGCAGGGAAATTTATGATTGCAGCTGGGAAATTGATTCATTCCATAAGTGACGTACATAAGAGCTATCAGACTGCGAAAGAGACCATGAGAATCCAACAAAAAATGACGAACAAACAAATTTATTATTTTTATGAGGATTTGCATTTATATCGACTTATTTCACAAATGAGTAAACATACTGATCTGCAGGAGCTCGCATCAGAATATCTCCATCCTGTCATTCAATATGATAAAAAATACAATGGAAAACTCCTAGAGACCTTAAAGGCTTATTTGGAATGTAATGGTTCAAAACAGGAAACGTCCAATAAGCTATTTATTGTTAGGCAGACTCTGTACCATCGCCTGCAAAAGCTTGAAAATCTATTGGGTGAAGACTTTATGGGGCATGAGAAACGGGTAGCCATTGAATTTATGTTACTTGTTCATGATTATTTAGCGGCTGCCAAGCCGAATAATGTCTTCGAGGCCAAGTAAGATTTTGATTCTAGTAAAATGACTATATGTAAAATGAATGTTCAGAATGTCGCAGAATTGCTACTAGTTATTTAACATTTCGTCTAATGAAAGCGTTTTAGAGATAAGAGATAATGAGGTTATAAGGATTTTTATTAGTGCTAATCCAAACTTAAAAAACTAGGGGGTTTTTGCATGAGTGTGACCAAAAAGGAAACGGCTGTGTTGAAAAATTTTATTAATGGGGAATGGGTTAATTCAGGTAGTGGGCAAACACTGGATGTCCCCAATCCGGCCACTAATGAAGTGATTTCAAAGGTTCCAGTTTCATCCAAAGAAGATGTCGATCTAGCTGTATCAGCGGCAAAGGAAGCATTTAAAAAGTGGAAAAACGTCCCGGTTCCCAAACGTGCAAGGATTCTCTTTAAATATCATTACCTGTTAACCGAAAACCATGAAGAATTGGCCAAGCTCATTGTTCAGGAAAATGGCAAAGCCTACAAGGAAGCATATGGGGAAGTGCAGCGTGGAATTGAGTGTGTCGAATTTGCCTCCGGTGCACCAACCTTAATGATGGGTGAAACGTTATCGGGAATTGCCGAAAATATCGACTCTGAAATGTTTCGCTATCCATTGGGCGTTGTCGGTGGGATTACTCCATTCAATTTTCCGATGATGGTGCCGTTATGGATGTTCCCGCTCGCTGTTGCCTGTGGAAACACGTTTGTATTAAAGCCTTCTGAACGGACGCCAATATTGGCTAACAGATTAGCTGAATTATTCTTAGAAGCAGGTGCACCAAAAGGGGTATTAAATGTCGTCCACGGTGCCCACGATGTCGTAAATGGATTATTGGAGCACAATGACATCGCGGCAATTTCGTTTGTAGGTTCTCAGCCAGTTGCTAAATATGTTTATGAGCGGGCTGCAGCGGGAGGAAAACGGGTTCAAGCCCTTTCAGGTGCAAAAAACCATCATATTGTCATGCCTGACGCCGATTTGGATAAAGCGGTTCAGCATGTTCTTAGTTCCACGTTTGGAAGTGCGGGGCAGCGCTGTATGGCTTGCAGTGCCGTAGTAGTTGTCGGTGATAATGAACCATTTGTTGCAGCGCTTAAGAAAGCATCAGATAACCTTATTATCGGGAATGGAATGGATGATGAGGTGTTATTGACACCCGTTATTCGCAAAGAACACCGTGATAGAGCACTTGGCTACATTGAAAAGGGGATTGCAGAAGGGGCTGATCTAATCCGGGATGGACGCCGGGAGATGGCTGAACTTACAGAAGGGAATTTCTTAGGCCCAACAATTTTTGATCATGTTACTGCTGATATGACCATTGCCAAGGAGGAGATCTTTGCTCCGGTATTAAGTCTGCTTCGTGCCAAGGACTTAGATGAAGGGCTGGACTATATCCGTAAATCAAGGTTTGGCAACGGAGCGACCATTTATACGAACGATGCGAAAGCCGCCCGCCAATTCCGTGAAGAAGCAGATGCAGGCATGCTTGGGATTAACGTCGGCGTACCGGCAACCATGGCCTTCTTCCCGTTCTCAGGCTGGAAAGACTCCTTCTACGGAGACCTCCACGTCAACGGCAAAGACGGACTAAACTTCTACACCAGAAAAAAAATGATCACCTCAAGATTTGACGCCTAAGCATTAGCTGCATAAACATTGGAGAAAAGTGATTAATGGTGTCAGGCACCAATTATAATATTGGAGGGATGAATATGGTGCAAACTAGTGGGCAGCAGGAGACGTTGTGGGCGCAGGATGATCAGTATGTTTGGCATTCGATGAAGCCTTATAATCCGAAGGCGACGATTGTTGCCACGAAGGCGGAGGGGTCGTGGGTAACAGATGCTGATGGGAAGCGCTATTTGGATGCAATGGCAGGTCTGTGGTGTGTGAATGTTGGCTACGGAAGGACTGAGCTGGCAGAGGCGGCCTATGAGCAATTAAAAGAGATGGCCTATTTCCCTCTATCGCAAAGCCACGTTCCTGCGATTAAACTAGCAGAAAAATTGAACGAAATGCTCGGTGATGACTATGTCATCTTCTTCTCCAACAGCGGCTCTGAGGCAAATGAAACTGCCTTTAAAATCGTAAGGCAATACCACCAGCAGAAGGGTGAGCCTAACCGCTATAAAATCGTCTCACGTTACCGGGCATATCATGGCAATTCCATGGGTGCTCTGGCCGCAACAGGTCAGGCGCAAAGGAAGTACAAGTATGAGCCTCTCGCACCTGGGTTTATCCATGTCTCACCGCCAGATTCTTACCGTGACGACACGAATGTTGCCGATCCGACTGAATTGTCTTCCGTAAAAGAAATTGACCGAACCATGACGTGGGAGCTAAGCGAAACGATTGCTGCGATGATTATGGAGCCCATCATTACCGGAGGCGGCGTCCTCGTACCACCTGATGGTTATATGAAGGCAGCAAAAGAGGTATGTGAAAAACACGGTGCCCTCCTAATCGTTGATGAGGTCATCTGCGGGTTCGGACGCACGGGTAAGCCTTTTGGCTTTATGAACTACGGTGTAAAGCCGGATATCATCACAATGGCTAAAGGCATCACCAGCGCGTATTTACCACTTTCAGCAACCGCAGTCCGTAAAGACATTTATGAAGCATTCAAAGGATCGGAGGAGTATGATTATTTCCGCCACGTCAATACGTTTGGCGGGAATCCGGCCGCCTGTGCATTAGCATTGAAGAACCTTGAAATAATGGAAAAGGAAAAATTATTTGACCGTTCCAGAGATCTTGGTGATCAACTGCTAAATGACTTAACGAACCTGCTTCAGGATCATCCGTATGTCGGTAATATCCGCGGGAAGGGTTTATTAATTGGGATAGAACTTGTAAAGGATAAAACGACGAAGGAACCATTGGATACAGGACTAGTCAATCAAGTCATTGCCAGCTGTAAGCAGGAAGGAATTATCATAGGAAAAAATGGGGCAACAGTAGCCGGTTATAACAATGTTTTAACCCTGGCACCTCCGTTAAATATCGAACAGACTGACTTGCAGTTAATCATTAAGACGTTGAAAGAATCACTATCTACATTACTATAATGATAAAAATGACACTCGCAAACTTGAATTTGCGGGTGTTTTTTTAGTTGAACAATCGACACTGAAAAAGATGCACTGTATACTGATACATAGGTTTAAAACTACAAGACTTCACAGTAATAGTTCATTTCAAATTCGATAACTTAAGAAAATAAGGTGAAAATATATGGCGGATGAAAAAATTTCGCGCTTGGTAGATGTGGCTAAAATGTACTACCAACTGGATTACAGCCAACAGGAAATTGCGCAAAGGTTAGGAATATCCCGCCCAACTGTCTCAAGACTTCTCGTCCAGGCTGTTCAAGAAGGGATCGTTCAAATAAAAATATGTGACCCTGCAGAAGATGTTCTCGAATTGGGAAGACAGATCAAGAAAAAATTTCAATTAAAGCACTGTATTGTTGCCCCGATACCGGAATATGATGACGAGCTGATTAAAGAGAAACTTGGAGAAGTCTCCGCAGAATACTTACACAATATTGTGCAAAGCGGAGATACCATTGCGATTACATGGGGGACAACTCTTTTTCAACTCGTAAAAAAACTGCAGCCCAAGAATGTTAAAGATGTTACCGTTGTCCAGTTGAATGGTGGGGTTAGTTATTCAGAATCAAACACCTATGCATCAGACATCGTCTATGGGCTGGCCAGTGCCTTTAATACGACCCCGCATTTCTTGCCAGTTCCGGCAGTAGTGGATCACATTCTAGTGAAACAAGCGATTGTTGCCGATAGGCATGTAAAAAAAATCCTGGAACTAGGTAAACGCGCAAATATTGCGATTTACACAGTTGGGGAGCCTGGTGACCAATCAACCCTCATGCAAGCAGGGTATTTTTTAGACAATGATATCGAAATATTAAAATCTAATCATACGGTCGGTGATATATGCTCAAGATTCATCAACATCGATGGAAGTATCAGTCATCCAGCTTTAAATGAGCGCACCATCGGGATTGAACTTTCGGATTTAGAGGAAAAAGAATATGGCATCCTCATTGCGGGCGGGAACACCAAAATTGATGGTATTTACGGGGCACTATGGGGCCGACATACCAATGTTCTGATTACCGACCAATATACTGCCAAGGCTTTACTTGATATGTAGATGCGTGAAGCAGTTGAATAGAGATAGAACCTTACATCATTAAAGGAAGAGATTCATGACAAATACAGTAACCTACATAAAAGAATGGCAACAGGCACTGCAAAGTGAAATCATCCATTTAAAAAAATACGGCAGTAACAAATTTAGTGTTTCAAATGGAAGGTTGCTATCGAGTGACGGATCGTCTAGCTATTATTTTGATACCGCCTTTTCATTACGAATTCCCGTTGGATCTTCGATTCGTCTGGAATGGGGCGGCATGAAACAAAGTGGACGTGTGCTTTCTTCAGAAGGAAAAGGTGTGATGATTGCCCTCGAGAAATCCTTCGGAGACCTAATCCCACAGGCATTTCTTTTTCACGATCCATGGGAGCTGCTTGAACACCTTATCCAACGACTGGATGATATCAAAAAAAATAAACAAAAACGGTTACGGGTAAAAAAATTAATGGATCCTTCAATGCCGGCAAAGCATCCAGATGAAAAAATAAAGAGCAATATCCACGAGTTAGTTTTACGTTCAAAATACAATCCGGTAACATTTGTTTGGGGGCCGCCTGGAACAGGGAAAACCTACACATTGGCGCGGACCGCGGCAAATAAATATTTTCAGGAAAAGCGGATCCTTATTTTATCGCACAGCAATCAAGCAGTTGATGTCCTAATCGCTGAAATTTCTACTTTTATTAAAAAGAAAAACCGCTTCCATGAAGGGGATGTTCTTCGCTATGGTTCAAATACTGGAGAGCAATTCGCAAATCATGAGGCGATCACCACGACACAACTGCTCCTAAAACAAGATCCACATTTGGCAGAGGATAAAAAGAAATTAATAGAAGAACGACATCATCTGAAGCAAGATTTAGCTCGTTCTTTTAGCAAAAGGGACACCGACCAATTGCTGGAGCTGGAGACGAAGATTGCCAGACTCCTTGACAAAATTCGCCAAAAGGAAATTCAGTTTGTAAAGGATGCGTTTGTTGTCGGATCAACATTGGCAAAAGCAGCGAGCGACCCGGCGATCTATGAAAAGGAATTTGACTTGGTTATTCTAGATGAAGCAAGCATGGCTTATGTGCCGCAGGCTGCATTCGCTGCATCACTCGGGAAACGGGTCATTATTTGTGGTGACTTTAAACAGTTACCGCCGATTGCTTCTTCAAGGGATTCTTTGGTCACAATGTGGCTAAAGGAGGATATTTTTCACCGGGCAGGTGTAGCCGATTGGGTGGAGAACGGTAAACTCCATCCTCATTTATTTTTATTAAAAGAACAACGGAGAATGCATCCGGATATCTCTGCCTTCACGAATCGGTACGTCTACCATTCCCTTGTGGGTGATCATGAAAGTGTTTTTAAAAGCAGAAATACCATCGTCGCAAAAGCGCCGTTTCCAGACCGGGCATCCGTTTTGGTGGATACGAGCTATTCCGGCACCCATTGCATGAATGAGAGGGCATCCCATTCTCGAATGAATATTTGGCAGGTGTTATTGTCGTTTCAACTCATTCATGAATCGTATTTGAGTGGATTACGTTCGATCGGATATGTTACACCCTATCGTGCCCAGGCCAATTTAATGGAGCTAGTTCTCGAGGATTTATACGATAAGGAACGATCCACAGCTGATATTATTGCAGCGACCGTCCATCGATTCCAAGGCAGTGAGCGTGATGTCATGGTGTTTGATACCGTCGATGGGGAGCCGCAAACTCGTGCAGGCATGCTGTTAACGGGAAATGATAGCGAACGATTGATCAATGTTGCGATTACGAGAACAAAGGGAAAGTTTATTCATGTTAGTAACGGGTCCTTTATCCGCAAGCACGTATATAACGGAAAAACACTTAGACAGCTTGTGGAGCATCATGAAAGGCATCAGCAAACGATTGAAACAAGGGAAATTGGAACCTGGATTAGGAATCAGCATCCGAGATTACAATGGATGCATGCAAGAAAACTTGAAAAAGTATTCCAAGATGTAGCTGTGGCGAGGTCCTCTATTGTTATCTCTTTACCATCACAAACTGTTCTTTCGCCGCAATGGCAGGGGACGTTACTCAATCGAAATAAACGGGTAAAATTAACCGTATTATCCGCAGAAGATTGGCTTGAGCTTCAGCCGGATTATCGGCTGGATGAAAACTTATCGTTTCCGTTTATTATCATTGACCAGCGGCTGCTATGGTTAGGGCTGCCGATAGAAGGAACTCGTATAACCAAGCCTCCCTTTATCGCAGCTAGGCTTGATTCGGAGAAGGTTTCCGAATTCTTTTTGGACCAATTTTTTAAAAAAGAGTAGGAATGGCAGTTTTTTCTGCTATTTCTACTCTTTTTGAATGAAAGCCTAGTTATTGGAGATGATAATTTTGTTAGTTTGGAATTTACTTTTTCTATAAAAAGGAGACTTGGGAATGACAAACGTAAAATTAGCCGTCATTTATTACAGTATGGGCGGAACGAATTATCAGCTTTCACAATGGGCTGCAGAAGGTGCAAAGGAAGTTGGGGCTGAAGTGAAGGTGTTAAAAGTGCCAGAACTTGCACCACAATCTGTGATAGAAGGAAATCCCGGCTGGAAAGCACATGTCGAAGCAACTTCACATGTGCCCGAGGTCAAATTAGAGGATATTGAGTGGGCTGACGCCATTATCTTTAGTGTTCCGACTCGATTTGGCAATATGCCGGCGCAAATGAAGCAATTCCTTGATACTTGCGGCGGTCTTTGGTTTAACGGTAAGACCGTGAATAAAGTGGTGAGTGCGATGTCCTCTGCTCAAAATTCGCATGGTGGTCAAGAGGCAACCATTTTATCATTGTATACCTCCATGTACCATTGGGGAGCGATTGTCGCAGCACCAGGCTATACCGATCCTGTTATCTTTGGTTCTGGGGGAAATCCTTACGGAACAAGTGTAACAGTTGGTCAAGATGGAAAAATGATTGAAGATGTAGAAGCAACGGTTAAGCACCAGGCAAAACGGACGGTAACTGTAGCTGAATGGGTGAAAAAGGCAAATCAATAACTGTTAGGGCTGACTAGGGAAACCTAGTTGGCTCTCTTTTTGTAAATTTTCAAATAATTCTATTGACATTTTTTCATTTTCTATGGATAATCAAAGGAAATTATCAAATGTAAACGGTAAGGGATTAGTAAATCATTGGCATGTGTAAGAGAGTGAAACCCTTTGGCTGAAAGGTTTCTCACGGAAAGATGATTGAACCTGCCCTGTGAATACTGCTTATGAAAACATAAGCCGTTCCCCTCGTTACGGGTTCAAGTGGGTGTTGATGCACCAATAAAGGTGGTACCGCGGAAACGATTCTTCCGTCCTTTTTTAAGGATGGAGGAATCGTTTTTTATTGTCCTTTTCTTGATCATGGTGGCACATAAATTTCTCTTAATTTTGTAAAGAAAGGTTCGAATGGACATGAAAAAACAGCTTGTGGTGGTGAAAATTGGGAGTAGCTCGCTTACCAATGCGTCGGGAACGATTTCTGAAAAGAAAATCCGTGATCATGTGGAGGCACTCGCTTTTTTAAAAAGTGAGGGGAATGAGGTCATTCTGATTTCATCCGGTGCAATTGCAGCAGGATTTGGCTCGCTGGGCTATCCAACGCGTCCAAAAAGTACGGCAGGTAAACAAGCGGCAGCGGCTGTTGGGCAAGGGCTGTTAATGCAACAGTATATTCAGCTGTTTAAAGAGTTTGCTATGGTACCGGCGCAAATTCTATTAACTCGTGAAGATTTTTACAGCCAGACTCGGTTTCAAAATCTTTTTTCAACAATCCACGAGCTGCTTCAAAGAGGCATTTTGCCGATTATTAATGAGAACGATTCTGTATCAATTGAGGAATTGACCTTTGGGGATAACGATTTGCTTTCAGCCCTTGTCAGCGGTTTTTTGCATGCCAATGCCTTAATTATTTTAACGGACATTAATGGGCTTTATGATGGCAATCCGAAGGTTTCTCGTAAGGCAAAAAAGTTTAATTTTATTCCGGAGGTTTCGGAAGAATTGCTTGCTGTTGCTGGTGAAAGTGGTTCTTCCGTTGGTACCGGCGGCATGAAGTCGAAATTGTTGGCAGCAAAAAAAGCCCTGTCCCTCGGTGTTAGTGTCTTTGTCGGAACCGGTAGCGGTAAGGAAAAATTAACGGATATTTTAGCCGGAAAAGGCGATGGAACATATATTGGCGGCCCATTTCAAACGCAAATGCAAATGAGAAAGCAATGGATTGCCTACCATTCACAGGTTGGTGGCGTCATCGAAATTGATGATGGTGCGGAAAAGGCTATTGTTTTTCAAGGTAAAAGTTTACTGCCTGTCGGTGTCACGAATGTCATTGGTGAGTTTAATGCCCTTGATGTCGTAGTGGTTAGAAACCAAAAAGGGAAAACGGTTGGAAAAGGACAGATTTACTATTCTTCTAAAGATTTATTACTGGTAAAGGGTTTACCAAGTGAACAATCGAAAGGCTATTCAATAAACCAAAAAGCAGAAGTGATTCATCGTGATAATTGGGTCACCATGCAAAAGGAGTGATTGTGGGATGAGTGAGTTAATAGAAAAAGCCAGTAAATTAAAAAAAACGGCAAAACATATGGGGATGCTTTCGGCGGTTGAGAAAAACGCGGCATTGGCGAAAATGGCTGACCATTTAGTAACCGAAAAAGCTTGGATTTTAAGTGAAAATACCAAGGATATTGATGCCGGAAAAGAAAATGGACTTTCAACGTCTCTTTTAGACCGGTTACTGCTAACCGAGGAAAGAATTGAACAGATTGTTGATGGCGTACGTCAGTTGATTCATTTAGAGGATCCAATTGGTGAAACGATTGAAGCGTTGGAACGGCCGAATGGTTTGCAAATTGAAACCATTCGGGTACCACTTGGAGTGATCGGCATGGTTTACGAAGCACGGCCAAATGTGACCGTTGATGCGGGTAGTCTATGTTTAAAAGCGGGAAATGCTGTGCTGTTACGTGGAAGTTCTTCGGCGATTCATTCCAATAAAGCACTAGTTCATGTCATGCGCGGGGCGTTAGCGGGAACGGCGATTCCAGAGGATGCCGTGCAGCTCCTTGAGGATACCTCACGCGAAACAGCCGCCCAAATGTTTAAATTAAACGAGTTCTTAGATGTTCTCATTCCACGCGGTGGGGCGGGTTTAATTCAATCAGTCGTCCAAAATGCCACGGTCCCAGTGTTGGAAACAGGGGTTGGTAACTGTCATGTGTTTATTGATGAAACAGCAGACCAAAAAATGGGGATTGAAATTGCGGTTAATGCGAAATTGCACCGGCCATCTGTCTGCAATGCAGCGGAGACGTTACTTATTCATGAAAAATGGCCATTTGTATCCGTGGTGCTGAATGCGCTTCATGAACAAGGAGTTGAACTGCGGGGTGATGAAGGTTTAGCCGCGGCGTATTCTTTTGTCAAACAAGCAGATGAAAAGGATTGGCACACTGAATTTTTAGCTCCGATTCTCGCTGTGAAACTTGTCAGTGATGTGAAAGGTGCAATTGAACACATCGACCAGTATGGAACAAAACATTCTGAAGCGATCATTAGTGAAGATACAGAAAATGTTCGTTTATTTTTCAGAGCTGTGGATGCAGCTGTCCTTTATCACAATGCCTCCACACGATTTACGGATGGCGAGCAGTTCGGCTATGGCGCGGAGATTGGCATTAGCACACAAAAACTCCATGCCCGCGGGCCAATGGGATTGAAGGCATTAACGACTACAAAAGCGATAGTAAAGGGAACTGGCCAGATCCGGTTGTAATATTTTCATTTAGCGCAGATTATGCGCTATTTTTTTGGTTATCTGTTATACTAATATACAAACATACATTCTATTTGAGTGAGTTGGTGGTCAAGTGTCAGGCGATGTTCATATTTCTGTACGAAATTTGGTTGAATATGTGTTCAGAAGCGGCAGTATCGATGCACGATTCCGTTCCCAATCAACGCTTTCAGATGGGACAAGGATTCATCAAAAAATCCAGAAAACCTATTGTGAAGGTGATCAAAAAGAGGTTTATTTGAGTATCGAAATTCCTTATGACGACCTCACATTTGTCATTGACGGCAGATGTGATGGACTTTTATTTGAAAATGACAAGATAACTATTGACGAAATTAAATCTTTCAGCCAACCGTTGGAACAATTGGAGGGAGAGGGTTTCCAAGTCCACTGGGCGCAAGCCAAAATGTATGCTTACATGTACGCAAAGGACAATGTATTGCCGGACATCTTTGTTCAACTAACCTATGTCCATGTTGAAACGGAAGAAAAGAGATTTTTTAAAAAGAATTACACTTTCTTAGATTTAGAAACATTTGTTTTCCAGGTGATTGAAGGCTACACTCCATACGCGAAACTGCAGAAAGAGCATCAACGTCAACGGAATCTGAGTTGCAAAGAGCTAGCTTTTCCTTTTGAAAACTATCGCGCTGGGCAGAGGAAATTTTCCGGCGGTGTGTATAAAACCATTTTAGACGGTAAAAACCTATTTGCAAAAGCGCCAACCGGGATTGGCAAGACGATTTCTACCCTTTTTCCGGCAGTGAAGGCTGTTGGTGAAGGTCACAGTAATCGAATTTTCTATCTGACTGCCAAGACGATTACCCGCACAACAGCGGAGGAGACATTTGCAAGAATGCGGTCAAATGGTCTTTGCTTGAAAGCTGTCACCATTACAGCCAAGGACAAAGTATGTTTTAAGGAAGAAACCAAATGCCATAAGGATTATTGTGAGTTTGCGGATGGGTATTATGATCGGATTAATGAGGCAGTTCTTGACATCTTAACAAATGAAGCCGCCATGACTCGTCAGGTAATCGAATCGTATGCCCGTAAACATTCTGTCTGCCCATTTGAATATTCGCTCGACCTTGCCTATGCTGTGGATGCGATTATTTGTGATTATAATTATATTTTTGATCCACGAGTATCCCTAAAGCGGTTGTTAGAGGAGCAAAAAAAGTCTACCGCCTTACTTGTAGATGAAGCACATAATCTGGTTGACCGCGGCCGGGAGATGTTCTCAGCCTCCTTAAATAAAGAGATATTTCTCCAATTGAAAAAAGACTTTAAGAGTAACAATAAAGTGATATTTGAAGCTGCTAGTAAGTTGAATTCTTTCTTTCTTTCCTTGAAAACAGCTCATGATAATAAAAGTGAATTTCTTTTAGAACAGCTTGATGTAGCATTTTTAGAACAGCTTACTCAATTTTTAAAGGAGGCAGAACAAGTTCTAAAATCAGAGAACTCCCCAAAGCTTTTAGAGGCTTATTTCATGGTGAATAATTTTTTGAAAATCGTTGAACTTGTAGATGGCCATTATGTGATCTATGGTGAGAGAAATCAAAACGATGTTACTGTCAAGCTGTATTGCATTAATCCAGCGAAACTGCTAAAGCAAATGGGGAAGGGCTATCGCTCAAAAGTTTACTTTTCCGCAACGCTATCGCCGTTGCCCTATTATCAAGATATCCTTGGCGGGGATGTGGAGGATTATGTTCAATCTATCCCTTCTCCATTCAGTGAAGAGCAGGTAGACGTTTTTATCAAGCCATTATCAACTCGCTTCAAGGATCGGGATCGGACGAAGGATTTCATCATAGCAATGATAAAATCTTTAATTAACCACCGACCAGGTAATTACTTGATTTTTTTTCCATCTTATCAATACTTACGATCCGTTTATGATCAATTCAAACTAGAAGATAAGGAAACGCAAACCATCATTCAATCCACTGGGATGACAGAAGTAGAACGGGAGGCTTTTTTGGCAGCCTTTACACCAGATCAAAATGAAACATTACTTGGATTTGCTGTCCTCGGTGGAATTTTTTCCGAAGGAGTCGATTTAATCGGTGATCGGTTAAATGGGGTGGTAGTAGTTGGAGTAGGATTGCCCCAGCTTTGTTTTGAACGGAACTTGATTAAGGATCATTTCAACAAGCAGGGTAAAAATGGTTATGATTATGCATATGTTTTCCCTGGCATGAATAAGGTGCTTCAGGCTGGAGGACGATTGATTCGCTCAGAAATGGATCGTGGAACAATTGTTCTTGTCGACGACCGTTTTTTACAAAAGCAGTATCAAAGGCTCTTGCCGCAAGAATGGAAGCAGTTTACAATCATTTGAATACTTTTACTAATAAATCAAACGGGAATGTAGTTTGACTATTTACTCTAACTTTATTAAAATTAGATTAAATAATCTAATTAGGGTGAGTGAACGTGCAAAAAAAGCATTATCCAATATCGATTTTTATATTAGATGTTAGGAATTCTTCTGCGAATAATATGGGAGATGAATTGACTGTATATTTAGATAAAATAGTAAAAGGAATCACCATTTGGACGAAGGATGTAGATTCCACCCAAATCAGGCATCGTGCTGGAGATGAAATCATCTTTGTTGGCTACGGCTATTCAACAGCGTATATCCTTGCCTTTTTCCTCAGCAGAATTTGGAAATATCGTGGTCACCAACCATATTTTGGTTTGGCCTTTGGCGATATCGACCGAAGCCTGGAAGAAATAGACATTGAAAAATGGATTCATCCGTTAATTAAGCAGGCTCGCTATGCCAATGATTTGTTAAAACAAGAGTCAAACAGACCCCTTTTTAAATTTGAGCTTGACCAATTTTATCAGAGTCCTTTTGCATATAATCAATTTAGAAATGAATTTGAATCGTTATTGAATACAATACTGCATTTGCAATACAGCTTAATAAAAGAACAAACGAAGATCCAGGAGCAGGTATGTTCCACCTATTTAATTGTGCAGCAGCAAAAGGCAGTTGGAACCTTACTTGGCAAAACACCGCCGACCATTTCAAGTCATTATAAAAAAGGAAAAAGTGAAGAAATTCTGGGCAGCTTTCACGAGATTATTACCATTCTCAATTCTTTGCAGGAAAAGTCGTATAGGAATACATGGTTAAAAGGTGAGATACTAGTTCATTCAATCAGAAATCATTTGAAAGAAAATATAAAGACAGTGCTGGATAATAAGGACTAAACCAAATAAAGGGGGGAAACCATGTTGATTTTAAGTTTACTACTCGCACATTTAGTGGCAGATTTTTATTTACAAACAGATGATATGGTAAAGGACAAGCAGAAATACATCAAGAAGCATATCACACATCATTTTTTCATGACGACCCTCATTCTTGGCGGTTTCTTGATAGGTAATTTTAAAGCAGTGAATATCCTTCATTTCTTTATTTTTCCATTGCTTTTTATTGTTGTATCCCACTTCTTCATTGACTTCGTAAAAATAAAAATGCTTGATACGATAAAAATATCAAACGAGGAGAATTTGAAACGGCTTAGTTTTTTCATATTAGATCAAGTACTCCATTTGTTAATGATCTTTCTTGCCTGTCATTTATTCATCGGAATACGCTTTACTAAAATAGTGGACGTATTTGAGAAAGGTTCAAAGATAGGTACGGTTAATGCTTGGTTGTTTATTGCGATCATTGTCGTGTTAACGACAAGTGTCAGTGGGCATGCGATTAGAATCCTATTAGGATCATTACCGAATCAGCTTTTATCCTTTGAAGGAAGATATGCATTTAAGGCAGATCGGCAGGAAGATGGCTATGCAAATAAAGGAAAATTGGGTTTAACCGAAGAATACCACTATACCATTTTCTCCAAACACGACCTTTCCCGTGGAAAATTAATTGGCTATCTTGAGAGATTGCTAGTCTTAGTTTTAACATTTTACAGTGCCTATCCTGCCATCGGGTTTATTGTTGCTGCGAAATCGATTGCCAGGTTCAAACAAATGGATGACCGGAATTGGGCCGAGTATTTCTTGCTTGGGACGTTAACCTCCATGTTCATCGGCATCTCACTTGGGATTGTTTTACGTGAGGTTTTGACTTAATACCATCATTTTTTAAAGCTGCCACAATTGTGGGCAGTTTTTTTTATTTAAAGAGGTGGCATAATTGGGAGTTATTACATATAATTAAAAACAAATGTTGCGTACGGTCAAAACTTATGAAAAGGGGAAAGAGATATGGATAAACCTAAAATAATTCAATTGCTTAATGGTGAAAAAGGAAATTTAATAAAATTAACTTCATTAAATTTAGATGGCGTGATGAGAAGGAGACTATTAGATTTAGGATTTGTAAAAGGAGCAATGGTAGAGGTTGTCCGTAAAAGTCCGTTAGGAGATCCGATCGCTTTTCGGGTCAGTCAAACGACCATTGCCCTTAGGAAAGAGGAGAGTTCTAGAATAGAAGGGGAGCTGGTTTCGAATGAGGAATGAGTTTCGAATCGCCTTAGCAGGGAACCCGAATACTGGTAAAAGTACGTTGTTCAATGCCTTAACAGGTTTAAGGCAGCACACCGGAAACTGGGCAGGGAAGACCGTTTCACTCGCACAAGGAAGTGTTACGTTTAAAGATAAAACCTTTCATCTAATCGATCTGCCAGGTACCTATTCACTTTTTTCCAATTCTACGGATGAAGAAGTAGCAAGGAACTATATCGTATTTGAAAAACCAGATGTGACACTTGTTGTGCTGGATGCAACCTCATTAGAGCGAAATTTTAATCTGGCCTTGCAAGTATTAGAAATGACCAAAAATGTGGTGGTTTGTATAAATTTAATAGATATTGCGGAGCAACAGGGAATCCACATTAATGAGCGGATATTAACGAACCGGTTAGGGGTGCCAGTGATTAAAATTTCAGCCAGAAATAAGAAGGGATTTCCGATGCTTCTCGATACAATCGACCGGATCGTATCAGGGGTAATTGACTGTAACCCCGTTCAGTTGAAGTATCCGGCTGAAATAGAAGAAAAAATTAATAAGATTGAACCAAAAGTACGGGAAGTGGTGGGAGATCAAATATCTTCCCGCTGGGTTTCTTTAAGATTACTAGATGGAGACGAGATATTATTAAATGAAATAGATAAACGATTGAAGCAGGAAGGGCTGAGATGATGAGTATTCAAGATCTTTATGAAGAGGCTCAGGGCTTGTCAACCACTAAACTAAGGGATGACATTGTTGAACATCTTTATAGCCGCAGCCACAAATTATGCAAAGATGGAATTACCTATACCAAATCGAAACGGGATGCACGGACAGAAAAACTAGATGCAATCTTTACTTCACCGATCTTCGGTTTTCCCATTATGATTGTTATGCTTGGAGTCCTATTTTATTTAACGATTGCAGGTGCAAATATCCCCTCATCGATGCTTGCTGAGTTTTTTGGTTTCATTGAAGGATATATAACCACTTTATTTACTTTTCTGCATGCACCGGATTGGATTCACGGTGTTCTTGTTCTTGGGTTATATCGGGGTACGACTTGGGTCATCAGTGTCATGCTTCCGCCAATGGCCATTTTCTTCCCCACCTTTGCTCTTCTCGAGAATTACGGTTATCTACCCCGTGTTGCCTTTAATATGGACCGCTTATTTAAGCGAGTTGGAGCGCACGGGAAGCAATCATTGACGATGGCCATGGGATTCGGTTGTAATGCTGCGGCCGTAATTTCCACGAGAATTATCGAATCACCAAGAGAACGGATGCTTGCGATTCTGACAAACAATTTTGTCCCGTGTAATGGGCGCTGGGGAACATTAATCGTCTTAGCTTCTCTATTTATGGCAGCTAATTTTACCGGTGGGTTAAAATCACTAGTCACTACGGGAGTGATTGTTGGGATTGTTCTCTTTGGAATCATCGTCACTTTCTTTGTTTCCTGGGCACTGTCTAAAACGGCGTTAAAAGGAATTCCTACCCATTATACACTCGAGCTCCCGCCATACCGCAAACCAAAGATTTTTGATACGGTTATTCGTTCTTCAGTGACAAAGTCATGGTCTGTACTAGTCAGGGCGGTTAAAGTAGCCGCTCCTGCTGCCATTCTTACGTGGGTGTTTGCAAACATTTATATTGTGGACACTAGTATCCTCATGTATGCTGTGGAATTTTTAGACCCATTTGGAAAATTACTTGGTCTTGATGGATATATCATGATGGCGTTTATCCTGGGGCTGCCGGCAAATGAAATTGTTCTGCCGATTCTCTTAATGGGGTATTTATCAACGGGTTCGTTAACTGAGGTTGATAGTTTGGTTGATTTGAAGCAAATCTTCCTTGATCATGGCTGGACATGGCTCACAGCACTAAATATGATGTTGTTTTCGCTCCTTCATTATCCTTGTGGGACGACATTATTGAATATTTTTAAGGAAACGAAGAGTAAAAAATGGACGTTTCTTGCCTTCCTTATTCCAACCGTTATTGCCATCCTTGTTCCGCTTGTTATTACGCAGACCGTGAAAATGCTCGGTATCCTTTGATAAAAAGAAAACACCCGTTTCTTACCGAGACTTGGCGGCAAAAAACGGGTGTTTCGTTTATTTCAATTTGCGGAATTCTTCTGTTACCACAAAAGCAAGGTCATCGTTACCGAACATAGATAGAACTCCCAACAATGTCTCGTTCGTAATTTCTCCTGCTTCTTCTTTAGATACGGTTAACTCAATAGCTTCTTTTAAGGCAGGATTCGCAGACTGGTTTGGATAGGCACGCAAATATATTTCTTCTGGATTTAAATCATGATTCACACACCATTGGGCAAAAACGAGAATCATCATTTTTTCCTCGGCCTGATAGTGTTGAATGATTTTTTCCTCTAAGTCTTTTTGACTCATACTGGTTTCTCCTTACATATCTTTATTCAATTTATTATAGCGAACTTTATATGAATAGGAAAAATTAAAGGTTAAATTTTTTTGTTTTTAGAGATACTGTTTGGAGGATGATTTTTTTAAAAAAGGAGAGGTATACATGAGTAAAATTGAAGTGGGCGAAATCTTCACAATAAGCGATGAGAATGATGATGAACAAGAAGTAGAAGTGCTCGGAGTCATGACGATTGAGGATACAGACTATGTTGCCGTCGGTTTTGCAGAAGATATTAAACAAGAAACAGAAGACGATATAGATATATTCTTTTTAAAAGTTGATGCCGATGGTGACTTCTCTGCCATTGAAAGTGATGAGGAATTTGATAAGGTTTCTGCCGCGTTTGATGAAATGATGGATGAGGAAGAGTAAGCGAGAGGGAAACCTCTCTTTTTTGCTATTCAATTGGAAATATTATGTATGTATAAATGGTGTTGTGGAATAATAACATGGAGAATACTTAAAAAGGAGATTAGCATGTTAATTGAAGAAGGAACCAAATATCAAATTTCGCAGACAGCTAAAGAATTTTTTAATTCTGCTGAAACGATGACAGTGAAAAGTAATAATGGCGTTACGGTACAATTTATTCTGGGTGACAGTAAGGGCCATGGTTCTATGCCCGTCGATCACTTGCATTATTTATTGAAGAGATCTAATTTAACGATTATTCCAAATAAAAGATCATTATTAAATACTGATTTGACTGAAGAACAAATAGGCTAATATGGATGCATTGCTTCTACCAGAGGTAATGCATTTTTAATTTCGGTGAATTACTTTTATAATTATGGGTATCCACTAGTGTAAGGAGTGATTACTATTATGAATACAAAAAGTGTTAAATTGTCAGATGCAACAATTGGGTATGTTGACCAGGGTGAAGGGAACCCGATCGTTTTGCTCCACGGTTTTTGTGGAAGCTCCCGTTATTGGGAAAAAGTGATTCCTGAACTTTCAAAATCCTATCGCGTAATCGCACTAGACCTACCTGGGCATGGGGAATCAAGTATGGGAAAGGATGGTTTCTCAATTGAGGATTATGCGGACAATATTAAGGGACTTTTAGATCAGTTACATATCCAAAAGGTAACGATGTTTGGCCATTCATTAGGGGGCTATATTACTCTTGCGTTTGCTGAAAAATATAGTGGCCATTTAAATGGGTTCTCACTTGTCCATTCAACAGCATTTCCTGATTCAGATGAGGCGAAAAAGGGAAGAATGGCAAACGTAGAAAAGGTAAACGTTGAGGGAATAGAAGTCCTTATCGATGGATTAGTACCAAAGCTGTTTTCACCAGAAAACGTAGAACAAGATTATGTAAATACAGCTATAGAAATAGGATACTCAACTTCTCCACAAGGCGCCATTAGTGCATTAACTGCGATGAAGAATCGGATGGATCGCAATCATGTGTTAAAAACGACTTCATTGCCCGTGCTTTTACTAGCAGGTGAACAGGATCAAATCATTCCAGCTGAGAAAACATTTTCAGTGAGCGGAGACAATATCCAACAAAAGATAGTAAAAAATGCTGGACATATGAGTATGTATGAAAACCATCAAGATCTGATTTTAGAAATACAGGAATATCTGGCAAGAATTTAGTAATTAAAGTTGCGAGGAACCAGCTTGGTTCCTCGTTCCTTTTTGAATTTCTATAACAGGTCATTTAGTTCTTTATCAGAATGAACGGCAATTAGGACGACCGCTTTCTCATTTCCGATATTTGTCACAGTATGCGGGACACATGCGTTCCAGCTAAAAGAATCCCCTTGTTCCAGAATAAAGGAGTCTTCACCCTGTTCCGCAAGTACTTTCCCTTCCAACACTAAATGACACTCTTCTCCTTCATGTGCGTGTGCATCACCGATGGAAGCACCAGGTGGAAACTCCACACTTGTTAATCTTAGCCCACCTTTTGAGGTAATATGCTCGATCTTCAAATTATTTAAAGTAGAATAAGTTCTTTCATCTTTTCTAACAACCTGCATATGCTGTTTCTTTTCAAGCAGCAAATAGGGTAGCGGAATATCCAAATAGGTTGCAATGGTTTGCAGTGTGCTAATGGATGGGGAGGTGTTGTTATTCTCGACATTGCTAATAAATCCCTTTGAAAGGCCGGTTCCTTCACACATTTGTGCAATGGTGATTTTTTTTCTATTTCGTATTGCTCGTATTTTTGAACCAATATCCATTTGGATCACCTCGATAGTTTTCTAATATAGAACATATTTATATATTAGCAAAAAAACAATTGACAATCCACCTCGAAAATTGTTATTCTATGTGTAACAAATATTCATATACAAAAACATAGTTGGTTATATTTTTTTATTTATTTGTTTCCTAATATGAATCTTTTGTATCTATAAAAATATAAAAAACAATATGATATAAGGAATAACTAACAATTTTTGTTTCAAGAAAGGATGATGAAAGTGAATGCACCGATGATTTATGAACTTCGCAGGCCAGCACAACTTGATCCCGAAAAAAGGTATCCCGCGCTTTTCTTAATGCATGGGATTGGCAGTAATGAACAGAATATGCTGCAAATGGTAAAAGGTTTAGAAGATGAGTTTTTTATTTTTAGTATTCGTGGCCACCTTCCGCAGCCACCTGGTTATGCCTATTTTACGATTCAAGGGTATGGGAAACCGCATCGGGAAGTGTTCGATGAGGGAATTAGCAGGCTAACGAGTTTTATCGACTATGCAATGGGTGAATATCCAGTGGATCCAAGTCGTTTATTCTTACTTGGCTTCAGTCAAGGGGCCATCCTTTCAATGGCCTTAGGATTGACGTTAGGAGATCGGATTAAGGGTATTGTTGCACTAAGTGGATACATCCCAGCTTTTGTTAAAGAAGAGTACACCATTAAACCTGTTGAAGATTTATCCCTATTCATCTCTCATGGGGAAATGGATCAGGTACTTCCGTTTGAATGGGGTGTAGCTAATCATGAGTATTTTCGTGGGTTGGGGGCAGAAGTTACATTTAATACCTATCAAGAAGGACATACGGTTTCTTTAAAGAATCACCAAGATTTTATAAATTGGCTATTTAAGCAATTGGAAAACTAATTAACGTTAACTGGAGGAAAAGTAAAGTGGTAAAAAAATTCGAGGCTAGTACATTAATTTTGCGTGTCATATTAGGAATTACATTTTTTGTTCATGGATTCGTTAAATTTCAAGGCGGCATTGAGAATATTGTGGGTTGGTTTGATGCTATCGGCTTACCAGGATTCCTTGCATATGGAGTTGCTTCAATCGAGGTAATAGGTGGTATTGCCTTGGTTCTTGGGTTAGGTAGTAGATTTGTCGCAGGGTTACTTGCCATATTGATGGCAGGGGCAACTTTAAAAGTAAAACTAGCTGTTGGCTTTTTAGGTAATGGGGAAATGGCTGGTTATGAGTTAGACTTAGCATTACTAGCCATGGCAGTATTTATCGCCATTAACGGCAGTAAGATGCTTGCACTTGATCAGATTGTGTTTAAGGGACAAAAGACAGATTACAAAGCATTATAGTAATAACAGAATCTCATCCAAATTAGGGGGTACATTTAAATGATGCCATCATTGTTTGTTGCTCATGGAGCACCGTTATTAGCCATTGAAAATAATGAATATACACAATTTTTGAAGTCTCTGGGGCAATCCCTTCCACGTCCAAAGGCAATTGTCTTATTTTCTGCCCATTGGGAATCCTCTCAGCAAAAAGTAAGTGATGTCGATGCCTACAGCACGATTTATGATTTCGGTGGTTTCGATCAAGCGCTTTATCAGATTAAATATCCGGCACAAGGAAATCAGCAAATTTCACAAGAAATACAGGATCTGTTTAAGGCAAATGGAATACCATTTGAAGTTGAAACTGAACGCGGTCTGGATCATGGTGCATGGGTCGTGCTTCGGTTACTTTATCCAAACGCGGATATTCCAGTCATTTCGATGTCTGTCAATCCTTTGCTTAAACCCGAAGAACAGTATAAAATCGGGAAGTCCTTATCAGCCTTAAGAGCAAATGATATTTTAATTATTGGTAGTGGCGGTACCGTTCATAACCTAAGAGCCGTGAAATGGGCTGATAACGAAATCGACCAATGGGCTTTGGAATTCGATGATTGGCTAGCACATCATCTGCAGAATTGGGACTTAGAGTCATTATTCAAGTATGATACACTAGCCCCGAATGCGGAATATGCAGTCCCGCCATATGGGAAGGAACACTTTATTCCGCTTTTCTATGCAATGGGCGCGTCCGATGGCGAGCGAAAAGCAACTTTACTACATCGCAGCTTCCGCTATGGAAACCTAAGTCATAGTGTTTGGCAGTTTGGGGGATCGAATAAGCAATTTTTATAATCTTAAATGTTTAGTATCATAAATATAAATAAAATTCCCAGCCGCATATTGGTTGGGAATTTTGTTTTTTATTCGGCAGGAGCAGTTCCAACGAAAACACCATTAATAAACACATAGATTGTTTGAACTCCGTTTGCACTGAAAAATGGTACGCCAATCATTGTAACACCCTCTGCTGGGAGTACTACCTCGATAGTATGCGCGCCATTCCATGTATAACCAGTTGAAAGAAGCTCCGCTTTTTGAGTTTTAAACTCTTTACTACTTAAAAACTTAGCGACGATTTTATTTCTTTCTGCCCCTTGAAGTGGTAAAAGATCATGACATGTGCAATCATCATCTGGTTCTGCCGCCTTAACCGTATTCCCAGTTGTGACAAATAAAGATAAGGCAACCAAAACTCCACATAAAACGGTTAATACTTTCTTCAAGCAAAATTCCTCCTTTTATTTAAATCTCTCTAATTCATTCGCTCTATTCCGACAAACTCCTTCAAAAAACATGGAAAATTTTTTGAAAAATACCAAAATTTATTACAGAATTGTGTCGAACCTTGTATCAACTGTTGGAATGGGGTTCAATAATGAATCAAAAAAGCTGTACTCCAGATACTAAAGGAGTACAGCTTTTATTCACTAATTCTTCTTCACTGTATAATATTTTTGTGTCTCATAATTTGAATTCTTTATTGTATTAAAAATAGCTCCCGTTAAGCTGTGTGATCCTTGGGAATCAAGTCCAAGCTCCCAAATCATCATACCGCCGAAGCCGTGCTCTAGTGCAAGATTTGTTTTCTTTTTTATTGTGGCATCGCCATTATAATAATAGGTAGTGCCGTTCATGCTGACCGTGTCCTTTGCGGCATTTGCCGGGTCATTGTTAACGATAGCTCCGTATGAAACCTGTTTCACTTTAGGATCTTCCGGCTGGGCATAAAACGGAACACCGAGCACTAATTTTTCTTTTGCCAGATTATTTTTGTCAAACAAATCTGCCCAATAATTTACGATTTTCTCAGTAAATGGATAGGGTGAAAGATTGGCAGCGTGATAACCATCATCCCATTGCCCGTCATAGGCCATAATATTGACGTGGTCAACATCTTGGAACATTGATGGCTTATACACGACAAAGCCAATTTCCGTTAAGGTAACGGCATGGATTTTTGAATAAACGGCTATCGAACATTCTTTATTTTTTGGATGTAGCTGTCCACTTAATTCTTTTGCGAAGGCTGCAAGATTTTCGGCATCGGCTTGTGAATGGGGATGTTCAAAATCGATATCGATCCCGTCAAGATGCTCTCGATCTGCGATACTAGTAAGTTCATTAACTAGCTTTGTCCTAGTTTCGGGATTAGAAATCGCCGTTTTGAAATACTCATAGGATTCGCCGCCATTGATGTGAAACCAGCCGCCAACAGCCAGCATGACTTTAGTGTCTGCCTTTTTTGCATTTGCTACCACAGTTCTTAGGTTTTTTAAGGCAGCATCACCATTTAACAGGATACCTCCTTCTTTTGTAGGATGGGCGAAAGAGAAAATAACATGTGTTAATTTGGAATAATCCACGACATTCGGGTCGCGGAAATCCTGGACATATCCAATCACCACTTTTGATGAAGCTTTTTCCACTTTTGGTAGTTGTTTTGTTCCGGGCCTAATGGCTGATTTAGGTGATTTTCCTATAGTAATTGTTTTATCAGATGTTTTATTGGTAAAAAGTGCTGCACCCGTGATGATTCCTCCCACGAAGGTAATCGCAATTGTCAGGGCAAGGAGGGCTGTTCGCTTTTTCATAGGATGTGGTCCTCCTTTAGTTTATTTAACCATTCAAATTGTACCAGAAAAATAGCAGGAATTTGGCTGGTAATATCCACCTACACTATGATTGGAAGTAAATAAATTTGAAAACCGCTATTAATTTTTGATATAGTAAATAAGTTAATGTTTA
>NZ_JAANMZ010000001.1 GCF_011250555.1 Bacillus sp. MM2020_4
TTTAAAATTAAAAAATTATGTACAATTTAATTAAATTATGTATAATAGAGAATGTAGTAATTTTTCAGAATAATAGAAAAGGGAGGTCTACAAGTGAAGAAATCAAAACTTTCACTACTTTTAGTATTATCACTAGTACTAAGCATGTTTCTAGCTGCATGTTCAGGCGGCGACAAAGACACAGGCTCAGACAAACCGAAAGACAAGGGCGGCGATAAAGCTGCAACTGAACAACTTGCCGACAAACAGGAGCTTAATGTTCTGGAGTCTGCCGAGATCCCAACAATGGACAGCGTTATGGGACAAGATACTTTAAGTTTCACAACTTTAAATGCTGTAAACGAAGGTCTTTATCGTTTGGATCAGGACCAAAAAGTTATCCCTGGTGTAGCTGATGGTATGCCAACTTATAATGATGACAAAACTGTTTTAACTATTAAATTGAAAAAAGATGTAAAATGGTCTAACGGTGACCCTGTTACTGCTAATGACTTTGTGTTTGCATGGCAACGTGCTATCAATCCAGATGTAGCTGCTCCATATGGTGCATACTTCATGGAAGGTAAAATCAAAAATGCATCTGAAATTGTTGCAGGTACTGCAAAGTTAGCAGATTTAGGAATTGTTGCTAAAGATGATAACACTTTGGAAATCACTTTAGTAAGAGCACTTCCATATATTGAATCTTACCTAACATTCCCATTGTTCTATCCACAAAACCAAAAGTATGTTGAAGCAGAAGGCACTAACTATGCAAAAGATGCTTCTCACTTACTTTACAATGGTCCATTCAAAATGACTAAGTGGGATGGCCCAACAGCTACTGAATGGGTATTAGAAAAAAATGCAGATTATTGGAATGCTAAAGATACTACTTTAGAAAAGATTAATTTTAACGTTTCTAAAGATCCACAAGCTTCAGCAAATGCATACACTGCTGGCGAAGCTGATATTACGCCTAAACTAGCACAAGCTGCCATTCTTTCACAATTTGAGGGTGCAGAAGATTTAATGCAATACTTAGAGCCATCTATCTGGTGGTTAAAAATGAATGAAAAGAACCCAGCATTGAAAAACGTAAACATCCGTAAAGCAATTGCCTTAACGGTAGATAAAAAAGCGTTGGTTGAAGATGTACTTGCAAACGGTTCTGTTGCGGCAGATTACCTTGTTCCAAAAGGTTTTTCTTTCAACCCAGTTGATAATAAGGATTTCCGTGAAACTGCAGGAACTTATTTGAAAACAAACAAAGAAAAAGCTGCAGAACTTTGGAAAAAGGGTCTTGAAGAAACAGGCCTTAAAGAAGTGAAATTCACTTACGTTGGTCAAGATACTGAAACATCAAAAGTTACTGATGCTTTCATTAAAGACCAATTAGAGAAGAACCTTCCTGGATTAAAGATTACAATCGAGGCTGTTCCATTCAAAATTCGTATCGCACGTGAAGATGCGGAAGATTATGATCTATTAATGGGTGGTTGGGGACCTGACTATGCAGACCCAATGACTTATATGGATCTTTGGGTTACTGGTGGCGGACAAAACCACATGAGCTATGGCAATCCGGAATTTGATAAGCTAATTAAATCAGCTAACGAAGAACTTGTTGCTGCAGGAAAAGAGCAAGATCGCTGGAAAGCACTTCAAGATGCAGAAAAAATCATGTTAGAGGATGATGCAGCAATTGCACCACTTTACCAACGTTCTGTTAACATCTTGATTAATCCTAAAGTAAAAGGATTTGCACACCATGCATTCGGTCCTGACTATAGTTATCAGTGGATTAAAATCACTAAATAATAGCAATTACTAATTAAATAAAAAGAGAGTATATTAAAGAAATATACTCTCTTTTTACCTGTATCGAAAATGTCGAAAAACGTCGAATATTCAATCAATTAGGAGGTGTAGGCATGGTAAAATATATATTACAACGTGTTGGCTATATGATCATTACACTATTTATTGTAACAACACTTACATTTTTCCTCATGAAGCTAATTCCTGGTAGCCCTTTTAATAACTTCGAAAAGCTCAATGAAGTTCAACGTCAGATCTTGTTGGATAAATATGGCTTGGACGAACCCGTGCCTGTTCAATATTACAATTATATGGTGAACATGGTTAAAGGTGACCTTGGAATCTCCTTTCAGTTTGATAATACCCCTGTAACAGAATTAATTGCTAACCGTATTGGTCCCTCCGCTCAACTAGGTTTGCAAGCAATGATTGTTGGTGCAATATTAGGTATTTTCTTGGGTGTAATAGCTGCCTTAAAGCAAAATACATGGGTGGATTACGGTTCTACATTTATTGCGGTAGTAGGGAAGTCAGTTCCTTCATTTATCTTTGCTGGATTGCTCCAGTATTACGTCTCGGTTAAATTAGGATGGCTGCCTGTTATGTTATGGAAAGGACCAGAATATACAATCCTTCCGACCATTGCATTAGCTATGTTTCCGATATCAATTGCTGCGCGGTTTATGCGTACTGAAATGATTGAGGTATTAGGGTCCGACTATATTACCCTTGCAAGAGCTAAGGGAGCAAGCCGCTGGCAAATTAGTATTAAACATGCATTAAGGAACGCCTTAATTCCTGTTGTAACTGTCCTTGGGCCATTGGCGGTAAGTTTAATGACTGGCTCTCTAGTTATTGAGCAAATTTTCGGAATCCCTGGATTAGGTGAGCAATTTGTTAAATCAATTAACATGAATGACTACCCCGTTATTATGGGAACGAATATTTTATTTGCGGTTTTATTTGTAGTAGTAATCTTGATTGTTGATATTCTATATGGAATTATCGACCCACGTATTCGGATATCGGGGGGGAAAGCTAAATGAGCAACAAAGAAACGACCATTTCAAAGGATATGTTTGCTCCTGCCCATATTGACCCATCCAAGAGTGAAAAAATTTCTAAACCAAGTTTAAACTTTTGGCAGGATTCATGGCTAAGGGTTCGGAAAAATAAAGGTGCAGTTGTAAGCATGGTGATTCTTGTTATTTTAATATTAATGGCATTTGTTGGCCCATTGATTACACCATATGCATTTGATACACAGAACACTAAACATAATAACCTGCCACCTCGTATACAGGGCATTGAAAATGTTCACTGGCTACCATTTGATGGTACTTTAACAAGGAGAGATGGGACAGAGTACAATGCGTACGAAGTACGAAAGGTTGATGCATATTATTGGTTTGGAACTGATAATTTAGGCCGGGACCAATTTGCACGTATTTGGAAAGGTACACAGGTATCGTTATTCATTGCTTTCATGGCCGCTTTAGTTGATATGGCCATAGGAGTCGCATATGGAGCTATTTCTGGCTATTTGGGAGGCCGTGTTGATGGTGTCATGCAACGTATTATAGAGGTTATTGTGGGTATACCAAACCTTATAGTCGTTGTTTTGATGATTCTAGTGTTAAAGCCGGGGATTATTCCGATTATTATTGCTTTAACAATCACAGGCTGGACAAGTATGGCTCGCGTTGTTCGAGCACAAGTATTGAAATTTAAAGGTCAAGAATTTGTATTGGCCGCAAAAACATTAGGGGCAGCGAATTCTTCTATCATTTTTAAGCATATGATTCCGAATATGTTTGGGGTCATCATTATTAACACGATGTTTTCCATTCCAAATGCTATTTTCTTTGAAGCATTTCTAAGCTTTATTGGTTTGGGTTTACAAGAACCGAATGCATCTTTGGGTACATTGGTAAACAGCGGATTTAAATCGATGATAGCTTTTCCATATCAAATGATAATTCCTTCCATTATGATTGCATTAATCATGGTATGTTTTAACTTAGTTGCTGATGGATTACGCGATGCGCTTGATCCAAAAATGCGCGATTAGAAGGTAGGTGAAGTAAAATGGAGAAAATTTTACAAGTAAAAGATTTAAATATTTCGTTCCATACCTTTGGCGGTGAAGTAAAAGCGATCCGTGGGGTAAACTTTGATTTATATAAAGGTGAAACTTTAGCAATCGTTGGCGAATCTGGTTCTGGAAAATCGGTTACAACAAAATCAATCATGCGCTTACTTCCGGAACATAATTCAGAGATAAAAAGTGGCGAGATTCTTTTTGCAGGAAAAGACCTTACAAAGCTGTCGGATAAACAAATGCAAAAAATCCGTGGCCATGATATCTCGATGATCTTTCAGGATCCAATGACCTCATTAAATCCAACGATGAAAATTGGAAACCAAATTATGGAGCCGCTAATAAAGCATCAACATATGAGCAAGCATACTGCAAAAGAAAGAGCACTTGAATTATTAAAACTTGTTGGAATACCAAAACCGGAGATTCGGATTAATCAATATCCACATCAATTTTCCGGTGGGATGAGACAACGGGTCGTTATCGCCATTGCTTTAGCTTGTAATCCTAAAGTACTTATCGCGGATGAACCAACTACGGCACTTGATGTAACGATTCAGGCGCAAATTTTAGAGTTAATGAAGGATTTGCAGAAGAAAATTGATACTTCAATTATATTTATCACACATGACCTTGGTGTAGTTGCTAATGTTGCCGACCGTGTAGCCGTTATGTATGGTGGAAAAATTGTGGAAATGGGGACAGCGGACGAAATTTTTTATAATCCACAGCATCCATACACATGGGGATTAATTAGTTCAATGCCTGATATGGATACAGATGATGAGGAATTGTTCTCTATTCCAGGTACGCCGCCTGATTTATTGGATCCGCCGAAGGGTGATGCATTTGCTCCACGAAACCCATTTGTAATGAAAATAGATTTAGAACAAGAACCACCATTCTTCAAAGTTTCGGATACACATTATGCAGCAACATGGTTACTGCATCCGGATGCACCAAAGGTCGAACCGCCAGCTGCGGTTAAAAGACGTCATATTCAATATGCAGGAAATACCGGCTCAACTTCAAAAGAAAATTTATTAGAGAAGACAGGTCAAAGTCAATTCCCTGGGAAGAAGGAGGGAAAATAAATGGCGCAACGAGAAAAATTACTTGAAATAAAAAACTTAAAGCAATACTTTAATGAAGGAAAAGTAAACGAAGTAAAGGCAGTGGATAACGTCTCTTTTGAAATATTTAAAGGTGAGGTTATGGGACTAGTTGGTGAGTCTGGCTGTGGAAAGTCCACAACAGGCCGTACCATAATAAGATTGTACGATGCAACTGGTGGAGAAGTGCTGTATAACGGTGTCAATGTCCATGGTAAAAAGTCAAAAAAACAATTAAAAGACTTTAATCGTAAAATGCAAATGATTTTCCAAGACCCGTACGCTTCCTTAAATCCAAGATTAAAAATTGCCGATGTTATTGCCGAGGGAATCGATATTCACGGATTGGCAAACTCAAAAAAAGAACGAATGGAACAAGTATATGAGCTGTTAGAAACCGTTGGTTTAAACAGGGAACACGCAAACCGCTATCCACATGAATTCAGTGGTGGTCAACGGCAGCGGATTGGTATTGCGCGTGCACTTGCTGTCCAACCTGAATTTATTATTGCCGATGAGCCGATTTCGGCGTTGGATGTTTCAATCCAAGCTCAGGTTGTTAACTTAATGAAAAAGCTGCAAAAAGAGAAAAACTTAACCTATTTGTTCATTGCCCATGACCTTTCAATGGTTAAATATATAAGTGATCGGATTGGCGTTATGTATTTTGGGAAAATGGTCGAGCTTGCACCAGCTGATGAGCTTTATAAAAACCCACTACATCCCTATACGCAGTCACTTTTATCGGCGATTCCCGCTCCAGATCCAATTAGTGAGCGGACACGAAAACGTAAATCCTATGATCCGGCATCTCATAATTATGCTGATAACGAATCAATTGAATTTAGAGAAGTTACCCCAGGACATTTTGTCCTTTGTTCGGAAAAAGAATATAAGCAATATCAGGCACAATCGAAATAATAATAAAAAAACGATCTCACTTTTTGAGATCGTTTTTTTTAATTCACTTTTACTTTCTATTCCCGCCAACAGTTTTCCAGCCTGTACGATATTTTGCACCTTCATCTGTAAATTCGGTTCGACGTTTACCACCGAAGATCTTTTCGCCAATGCCGTTAGAGATCCCACCCATAAAGGCAGTCAACCCAATGATTAGCAGTGCAACCATAGTTAAATCCGCTATGTAAGCCATCATGATAAAAACCCCTCCGTTTTAACTAATCAGAATACTCATCATGCTAAATTAAATATCCCCTTAGCTTTATTTTAAAAGAACTGATGACTTATTGAAAGAGGAAAATAGTGATTCTATCATAAAGTTTTCTAAAATAATGAATGCGTTTTCAATGGGAGTTTTTAATTGAGAATGAAGGTACTAAACTGGTAAGAATCTGAGGGTACAATCAAGTAATGCAATGAGGAACATATTATTTTAAAAAAGCACCCTCAAAAAAGGCTCCGGTAAAAACGAATCTTTTAGAAAAGATAGAAATGTTAATGAAATGTTTTACGATGAAATGGTACTAATTTATGAAACTTTTTGAGGAATCATTCGTCTAATATAATGTAACTAAAAAAATGATATATATTAGCCGATCAATAATTTTTGAAAAAAGGATACCTTTTTTAGAAACAGTGGTGTATAATTGATGATATAAATTACTTATTTATAATAATTTTAATTTAGAAAGTTTAATCCTTCACAATTGCATGTTTCAAATCCATTATATAGGGTATTAATAACATAAATCGTAAATAAATGAGGAGTGTGAATAACGATGGTAACACTATACACTTCACCAAGTTGTACATCATGTAGAAAAGCTAAGTCATGGTTGGAAGAACATGAAATCCCATACACTGAAAGAAATATTTTCTCTGAACCATTATCAATGGAGGAAATTAAAGAGATACTTCGTATGACGGAAGATGGCACTGATGAAATCATTTCCACCAGATCAAAAACGTTCCAAAAACTAGATGTCAATTTAGATTCAATGCCGCTGCAAGATTTATTCCGCTTGATTAAAGATAATCCAGGGCTATTACGGCGTCCAATCATCATTGATGAAAAACGATTACAGGTTGGATATAATGAAGATGAAATTAGACGATTCCTGCCAAGACGTGTGAGAACGTTCCAATTGCGCGAAGCACAACGTATGGTAAATTAAATAAAAAGACCTTCTAAACGGAGGTCTTTTTTTGTACAGTGGCAGAATATTTGTGGATTGGGATTCATTTTGCTACAATAAATAGAATACCTTAATAATAACCAATAGGCATTATAATGGTTTTTTAGATTTTCGCTTTTTTTATTTCCCTTATTAGTACTTTTGTCATAAAATGAAAGTACAAGATTATTTGCTTTTTTAGAGGTAATTTTTCATTGGATGATCTGCTTGGGGGTATTTAGTCCCTTCAATATGGAAAATGGAAGGGAGAGGTAATGATGGAGATTGAACGCATAAATGAGAATACTGTGAAATTCTACATTTCCTACGGTGATATTGAAGAAAGAGGCTTTGATCGCGAGGAAATTTGGTACAATCGGGAACGCAGTGAAGAACTCTTTTGGGAGATGATGGATGAGGTTCATGGTGAAGAGGATTTCGTTGCCGAAGGTCCACTATGGATTCAAGTTCAAGCACTTGATAAGGGTTTAGAGGTTCTTGTCACTAAAGCGCAATTGTCGAAAGATGGTCAAAAGTTTGAGCTCCCTATTCCAACTGATAAATTAAAAGATGTTCCTGTTGATGATAAAATCGAAGAGCTCTTGGATCAGCATTTTAACCCAAATCATCCTGCTGATGATGACCTGTTGATTGAGGAAGAAGCATTAGAATTCCTCCTTGCTTTTAAAGATTTCGAAGATGTTATCAGTTTATCGAATCGGGCAGGTTTAGATGATCTAGTGACCAAACTTTATCACTTTGAAGGTAAATATTATTTATATATAGAATTTCCGGAAGATTTATTTGAAGAAGAAGAAATTGACGATCTCCTTAGTGTATTGCTCGAATACGGGTATGAAACACAACTAACCATTCATCGGGTACATGAATATGGAAAAGAAATTATTTCAAACGATGTTTTTGAAGAGTTGCGAAAATATTTTAGATAATAAGTTTACCGATTTCATTTTGAAATCGGTATTTTAATATTATTCTTACTATGAAAAATTTGGCAGGTGAGTCCTTTGAAAAACACGGTTAGGGTGATCATATTTTTAGCGGTAATAGCCGGGCTCCTGTTTTTCTTTAGGGATCGATTGGAAAGTGGCATTTTTGGAATCTTAAGCGTTATGATTTCAATGTCAGTTATTTTTATTGGATTTGTTATTTTTCTTGAAAATCGCCACCCTACGCAAACAATCACATGGTTAGTAGTCTTAGGAAGCTTCCCGCTAATTGGTTTTATTTTTTATCTGTTATTTGGACGGAATTATCGGAAAGAGAAAACGTATAGAAAGAAATATTTTCTCGATAAACAAGCCTTTTTAACAGTTGAAGGGGATGATGATCCCAGGAGTGAGGAAAAGCTTCGGTTGATGGGTGAACACCAAGGCAGATTATTTAATTTAGCTCAAAAATTGGGTAACAGCCCAATATCGTTTGATACCGCTACAGAAGTGTTAACAAATGGTGAAGAAACCTTTCGCCATATAATTGAACAATTAAAAAGGGCTAGGCACCATATTCACCTTGAATATTATATCGTTCGCCATGACCATATTGGGCAGGAAATCAAAGACCTTTTAATTGAAAAGGCAAATCAGGGAGTAAAGGTTCGATTTTTGTTTGATGCGGTTGGGTCATGGAAGTTATCGAAGAGCTATATTCTTGATCTTAGAAATGCTGGTATAGAAACGGTTTCATTTGGCCCAGTAAAGCTACCGTTTTTAAATAATAAATTTAA
Source organism: Bacillus sp. MM2020_4 (assembly GCF_011250555.1). Taxonomy (GTDB): domain Bacteria; phylum Bacillota; class Bacilli; order Bacillales; family Cytobacillaceae; genus Neobacillus. Next base: position 8,893 of record NZ_JAANMZ010000001.1, read on the forward strand.
TTTCCGTAATCATCGAAAGATCATTGTCATTGATGGGACAATTGGATTTGTGGGCGGATTAAATATTGGCGATGAATATTTGGGAAGAAACAAAGAAATTGGCTATTGGCGTGATACACATTTAATGCTAAAAGGTGAAGCAGTTCGGACCCTGCAGCTCATTTTTTTGCAAGATTGGTATTATATGACGAATCACAGTTTTTTAACAGCGGAATACTTATCACCCCAAATTGATCAGAAGAGTCATGGTGGTGTTCAGCTTATTGCTGGCGGACCTGATAATGAATGGAGCGTTATAAAAAATATCTTTTTCTCAATGATTGCTTCAGCGAAAAAATCAGTTTGGATTGCTTCTCCCTATTTTATTCCGGATGAAGATATTTTTTCAGCCCTTAAAGTTGCGGCCCTTAGTGGTGTTGATGTCAGGTTGCTTGTACCGAATCGACCTGATAAACGAATTGTCTTTCATGCCTCAAGGTCTTACTTCCCTGAGCTTCTTGAAGCGGGGGTAAAAGTATTTGAATATGAACGAGGCTTTATGCACAGTAAAATAGTGATTGTTGATGATGAACTTGCCTCGATTGGGACATCCAATATGGATATGCGTAGTTTTCACTTGAATTTTGAGGTAAATGCATTCTTATTTCGCACAAAGAGTACACAAAAGCTTGTAGAAGAATATAGGAATGATCTTGAATATACAAAACAGTTAGAATTAAAGACGTTCCAAGAACGACATATTGGCTTTAGATTATTAGAATCAACGGCGCGGTTACTCTCACCGTTACTATAAGATTGTCTGAAACAAGTCTCGTCGAATTTCGACGGGATTTTAATTTTTTTATAGAAGGAATCTGATGGAATTTATCGAAATAGTAAGGAAAAAGGAGGGAGATTCATTGTTAACAGCAAAAACAAAAACAGGTAAAACGCTTTGCCTTGGGTATGATTATAAAAAGGAAACTCTTTTTGCATTACGAAAGAAAGAAGAATTTATTTGTCCGGATTGTGGTGAAAGTGTCGTACTAAAATTAGGTGACCAACGGATTTTTCACTTTGCACATAAACAAGGCAGCACTTGCCGAGTTATTTATGAAAATGAATCATATGAACATTTAGAAGGGAAACGGCAGCTATTTCAATGGCTTATCAGGCAAAAAGTTCCTTCGGTTTTGGAGTACTATGATCGGGAAATTCAGCAACGTCCAGACATTTTATTCAGGCATAATGGAAAGAAATATGCATTGGAGTACCAATGCTCAACATTACCGGAACATGTTTTTACGAAGAGAACGAAAACCTATCTTGAAAATGATTATATTCCATTATGGATAATAGCTGCCAGCCACATACATCCCAAGAGGAACGAAACACTTTCACTATCCAATTTTCATTATTCATTTATACGAAGCTCATCAACCGGTATTCTTTATATTCCTGCCTATTGCCCCGTAAAACATCTTTTTCAATTGGTAGAATCAATAACACCCTTCTCGATAAAAAATACCTTTGCGCACCAATCCTATTTTCCATCAGATAAAATTGATTTAGATGCCTTGCTGGAACCTAATCCTGTGAAAAAAATCCAGGTTCTACTTTCTAACTGGAACACAGAAAATGAAAGATATATTTTGAATCGGGTTCTCCATCCACAATTGGATCAAAAGATATTACTTCGTGAAATGTATAGCCATGGAATAAATCCTTTTTTATTACCTCCCGAAATTGGTCTCCCCGTTACACACTCTGTGCTTATTCAAACACCACCTATTATTTGGCAGACGTATATATTTCTTGATGTTTTAGCCAATAAAAACCCAAACGATGAACTTACAATTCAAGAGATTAGCAGCCATTTTAACAAGAGAATTCGAAGGAATAATATTAAATTAAGGGCATTGCCGCAGGTAGCGGATATTAAACCGATCCTTCCTGTCATCGAATATTTACAGACATTACAGTCACTGGGAATATTAACTCGAAAAGGAAGCCTGGTCTTTCAAGTACAAAGGAAACTAATCCTGCCGAAATCAAATCGGGAAAGGGAGGAAATAAAACGGTTATTTCTCCAAAAAAATAATATGCTCCTTTCAAAAAATAAATGAAAATGAACAAATGGGCATAATATAGTGGAGTGGAATGGTATTTCTTATGTTTTAAGAGGAAATAGCAGGTAAAAGGAGAATATATATTTTATGGAGTGAATTCTTTTCACTTTTCGAAAAACTGTATGGAGGTTAGAACATGGCAAACGAAACGGCTATAAAATCGCTCCCCTCAAGAAGTGACATCGCTGTGGAAGACACTTGGAAATTAGAAGATATTTTTGCAAGTGAACAGGAATGGGAAAAAGAGTTTCAAGAGGTAAAGAGTCAAATTTCCGGGATAAAAGAATATGAAGGTAAATTAGACGAAAATGCAGAAACGCTTTATAAGGCCCTTCAATTTCAAGATCAATTGTTAGAGCGGATTGGCAAGCTTTATACATACTCACATATGCGTTATGACCAGGACACGACAAACTCCTTTTACCAGGGGTTGGATGATAGAATGAAAAATCTATACTCACAAGCAGCGAGCCAGCTGGCATTTATTGTTCCAGAAATACTTTCGATTGATGAAAGTAAAGTTTTGCGCTTTTTGAAAGAGAAACAAGAGCTTAAGCTTTATGAACATGCGATTGAAGAAATTAATCAACAACGACCCCATGTACTAAGTGCTGAGCAGGAAGCCTTGTTGGCTGAGGCAGGAGAAGTGATGGATGCTTCAAGCAACACTTTCGGTATGTTGAACAATGCCGATATTAAGTTTCCAACAATTAAAGATACGAACGGGGAAGAGGTTGAAGTTACCCATGGACGGTACAGTAGGTTCTTAGAAAGCAGTGACCAGCGCGTTCGTCATGATGCGTTTAAGGCTGTTTATAAAACATATGGTGATTTTAAAAATACCTTTTCAAGTACGTTAAGCGGTAATGTTAAAAAGGACAACTTCAATGCAAGAGTAAGAAAATATGATTCGGCAAGACATGCAGCACTCTCAGCCAACAATATTCCTGAAAGTGTCTATGATAACCTTGTGAATACTGTTACTGATAATCTTCATTTATTGCATCGCTATGTGAAGCTACGAAAAAAAGTCTTAGGCTTAGAAGAACTTCACATGTATGACTTGTATACACCGTTAGTAAAAGATGTGAAAATGGAAATTAAGTATGATGAGGCAAAGGATTTAGTGATAAAGGGATTAGCCCCGTTAGGTGAGGAATATTCGAAGATTCTAAAAGAAGGTTTTGAGAACCGCTGGGTGGATGTCCATGAGAATAAAGGCAAGCGCAGTGGTGCTTACTCCTCCGGAGCCTATGGTACACATCCATATATTCTGATGAATTGGCAGGATAACGTAAACAATCTATTCACCTTAGCACATGAATTTGGCCATTCCGTCCATAGCTACTACACAAGGAAATCACAGCCGTATCCGTACGGAAACTACTCCATCTTCGTTGCTGAGGTAGCTTCTACTTGTAATGAAGCACTGTTAAATGATTATTTGTTAAAAACGATTGATGATGAGCAAAAACGAATTTACCTGCTTAATCATTATTTAGAGGGTTTTAGGGGCACCGTCTTCCGTCAGACAATGTTTGCAGAATTTGAACATTTGATTCATCAAAAAGCACAAAATAATGAGGCGCTAACAGCTGATGCTTTAACTGAAGCTTATTATGCGTTGAACAAGAAATATTTTGGTGAAGAGGATATTATTATTGATGAGGAAATCGGTTTAGAATGGGCTAGAATTCCGCATTTCTATTACAATTATTATGTGTACCAGTACGCAACCGGCTTTAGTGCAGCGACAGCCTTAAGCAAGCAGATCTTGGAAGAAGGCGAACCGGCAGTTAAACGCTATATTGAACAATTCCTAAGTGCTGGAAGCTCTGATTACCCGATAGAAGTACTTAAAAAGGCGGGAGTGGACATGACGAGCGCTGATCCAATTAAGAATGCATGTAAGGTATTCGAAGAGAAATTGAATGAATTAGAGCAGTTGCTGTCATAAATAATGTTAAAAGGGATGGCGCCGACTCGGCAGCCATCCCTTTAAAAGCCTCTAAAGCGTTTTCGATCATTAAGATATAATAGAAAAATCAGAATGGAAAAAAACAAAATGGGGGTACTGAGTAATAGCGGAAAAATCTTTAGTAAAGCTAATATATGGAGAAAAAAAGCCAACAATATAAAAAGAATGATAATAAAGAAAGGAATCTTGCGCATATTGAATTCCACCTTTACAAGGATATTCATTATTAGTCTATTGTCCATTTTATGTTTATATGACTTTTTGACAATTATGTGAAATAAAGCACATACTTATTGTCATCCATATAAATTGCATGGTATATTTAATGCGTGAAGTTAATCACTACAAACATATACCCCTTTGTTTGACCGTGAAAAATTTCTCCCATCCCCTTTGTTCGTATTTATAGAAAATGCCTTGCAGTTCGGAAAAACTGCAAGGCATTTTTTGTTTCCTAATATAGAGATAATACCTGATCAATAGTGAACCGACATGTAGTTATTCCTTAATATATCTCCAAAATGTTCCGTACTTTGCGGGAATTTGTTCCACAACTTGTTTTAAAAGCAGCTTTTTCATTTCCCTTTCAATTTGTGAAACTGACATATTGTAAACAACAGCAATTTCCTTTGAAGCAACAAATTTAAAAACTTTCATAAACGACTCTAATGATGGTGGAGGAGATATGATCGGTTTTTCCGATAGCATTTCCTCTAGTATTTGGACATATACCTCATATGGATAAGAACCGGTAATTTTGATACCTTCATCCTCAATATTTTCATTAAAAAAGACTAAGGTAGGAATTTCATTAACAGCCATTTCGGAAGTGATTTTCAAATCACATTGGAAGGCCTTGGCTGCGCTGTCAGAATGAATATCTGCCATAAATTCTTCTACATCTAAACCTGAACTTCCTGCACAGCCCTTTAACACCTCAAGATTAGAAGTATTCTGTTTTTCTAGAAATAACATTTCTTGAATTCTCCGAAGAAAACGTAGACCTGCTCTTCTGCCTTGTAATTCGGCTGCTTTTAAGGCAATGGAGACCGTATAGGGATTGTCCACCGGATTTTCTAACCACAAGCTGCCATCACATGACATACCCGTTCTGCTCGCTGTTTTTTCCCATAATTGAGCGATATTTTCATAGTTCCTTTTTTTGTTTAAATCGGCCAATCGCCCGCTTAATACATGCTTAATTGAAAAATATCTTCCATATTCAATTTGCAGCTTCTTTAAGATTGGTTCAAGTGCCCAGCATTCGGGACACAATGGATCAATAAACATATAAATTTCAATCGGTTTTTTATCACTGCCGCTGCAACGGTTCCCGGGGCCCGGCAATTTAGCATTACTCACGATTCTTCACCTAGTATCTCGCCTTCATCAGGCGTGTTAATCATATGCTGTGCTGTAAGTGTAAGTCGGTAGTAAAATTCATCCCTAATGGGGCCTTGTAAGTCAATCTGATCCATTGCCTGTTTCATGCAGGCTAACCAGGCCGCGGCACGGCGGGGCGTAACCGGAAATGGCAAATGGCGTGCACGCATCATTGGATGTCCATGTTCCTCTGTGTAGGCTTGAGGACCGCCTAAGTATTGTGTCAAGAATTGCTTTTGCTTTCGCGCAATTTCTGTAAATTGATTTGGGAATATTGGAGCTAAATCAGGATGTTGTGCAACAAGGCCATAAAATGTGTCGACAAGTGTGTTTAATGTTTCTTCACCAATGGCCTCAAAAGGTGAAGGCTTTTTTTCAATCATGTTGACAACTCCTTTAAGTCTTTTTGTATTCATATTTTATCAATGCCTATTTCATATCTCAAATGAATTGCCTTGAAAAAGGTAATTTTCAACCCAAATATGTTATTAATGTTTACATTGAGTTGTTTTCTTAGTAGTACGGGAGAAATTTATCAAATGGTAAAAAATACTGTGCTTACCATTGGCTAGAGTCTGACTCCGTATATTTTTGCTGATAAAAGCGGCGGATTTTATTATCCGTTTGCCGTTCGGGAATCGTAAATTGTGCCAGCAGCTCTTTGAATTCCTCCAGCCCTTCTGTATAGTTTTCAACTTCGTATTCTAGTTCATAATCTTCTTTAGTTAGATAGCAACTATGATCAAGAACCAGTAATCCATTCTTGTAGTTAACTTCTACTCTATTTGTAGTCAGCGACCCAAAATATTGGATTTCCGAAAAAGGGATTTTCTGCGCTTCGATTAAACGTTGAATTTCTCCCCCCGGCAGCTTTCCAAATTTGATGGAGTTCACCGCTTCATCTTCACTAATGATTTGATTGGTTTCAAGAAGTCCCACTGAAGCAGGCTGCTTTAAAGTCATTTCGAAGGCATCGCCTTTTTTTCGAATTCTTAATGCAGCACCCATTCCTTTTAAGGAAAAATTCACTGTATCAAAGTAGTGGTTTTCTTGTGAAAAAATATCGCTTTTTTTAATGTGGAATGCCTTTAGTAATTTTTCATATTCCATGTGTGTAAGCATATTTTTAAATTCAATTTCAATATTTTGTGACATCCGTTGTCTTCCTTTCGCAGGCGGTGTTAGTTAATCATACCTATGAATGCGGTTACCTGTCTACTTGGAGGATTCCAACTGCAATCCTTGGGAGAAATGGATGAATTATGCTAAAATGAGGAGGTGAAAGATGGAGGGAAGAAGGATGCAGAAAAGAATAACAATCTTAAAAGCAAACATGCAAGAAAGCAAACTTTTATTAGAAAGTAATGAACCGATAAATGGATTAGTTCCGGGGGAACAGATTCTCGTGGATTCTGACCATTATTCCTTCATATACTTAATGGAGAACCAAGAAGATTATACATATATCGTTCTACCTGAAGAATTATGGTCCAGCTTAAAGGCTGCAAACGAACAGGGGATTCCTGTATGCCTTTTATTTGAGGGTGAACAGATAGAACTACTCAATTTTCATGATGAATTAGAATATGTAATAAGTAATATTAAAGGTAATAGTAACTATGGGAATGAAATGGTTACAAGGGTAGATCGGATTTTCTAAACTGTTTTTTGAGGTGGAATCATGAAGCATTGGGATCAATTTTTAGCCCCATATAAACAAGCTGTTTCAGAACTAAAAATAAAATTAAAGGGGACGAGGGGGCAATTTGAACTTGACTCCTCACATTCTCCAATCGAATTTGTGACAGGCCGTGTAAAACCAATCGCCAGTATTCTCGATAAAGCGAATCAAAAGGGGATTCCGCTTGAGAGATTGGAAGAGGAAATGCAAGATATTGCCGGGATGCGCATTATGTGCCAGTTCGTCGATGATATACATACGGTTGTCAATTTATTAAGGAACCGCAATGATTTTGAAATCGTGGAAGAAAGAGATTATATTTCCCATAAAAAGACCAGTGGGTACCGCTCATACCATGTGGTGATTCAATACCCTGTTCAAACCATCCATGGAGAAAAGAAAATTCTTGCTGAAATTCAAATCAGGACGCTTGCCATGAATTTTTGGGCGACCATTGAACATTCACTAAACTATAAGTATAAAGGGGCATTTCCATCAGATATCCGGATGAGATTGCAACGAGCCTCGGAAGCAGCCTTTCGGTTAGATGAGGAAATGTCATTAATTCGCGGAGAAATCCAAGAAGCTCAAGCCTTTTTTACACGAAAGAAAGAATTGAAGCAAGAGGAAAAACATTAGTGGCAGGTCCTTGGTTTAAAGGCCATTCTGCATAAGGAGCATAACAATATGAAATTTGCGATTACGTCAAAAGGAGATCAAAAATCAAACATATTGATGCATAAAATGCGGACATATTTACTTGATTTTGATCTTATATACGATGAGGATCAGCCCGATATAGTTGTTTCTATTGGCGGTGATGGAACATTACTTTACGCTTTTCACCGCTATAGCAGCCGTTTGAGTAAAACTGCATTTGTCGGAATCCATACGGGACACCTGGGTTTTTATGCTGACTGGATTCCGGATGAAATTGAAAAGCTTGTGATCGCGATAGCGAAAACTCCTTACCAAGTTGTTGAATATCCTTTGCTTGAAGTGATCATTCGTTACTCGCATGGTGGAAAGGAATCAAGATATTTGGCACTTAACGAATCGACTGTGAAAAGTGTGGAGGGGACACTTGTCATGGATGTGGAAATTCGCGGCGAGCATTTTGAGCGGTTCCGTGGAGATGGCCTCTGTGTTTCAACCCCATCTGGAAGTACGGCATATAATAAGGCCCTCGGCGGCGCGATTATCCATCCTTCGATTTCGGCCATACAGGTCGCAGAAATGGCATCGATTAATAATAAGGTATTTAGAACAGTTGGTTCACCCTTAATTCTACCGGCACATCATAATTGTATGCTGAAACCTGTTAACCGCTCTGATTTCCAGGTGACAGTTGATCATCTGACCCTGCTCCATAAAGACGTTAAATCGATTCAATTTAGAGTGCCGGAGGAAAAAATCCGCTTTGCCCGCTTCCGTCCGTTTCCATTTTGGAAAAGAGTTCATGATTCGTTTATTTCTGATTAAGCAGAGGTACCTTTATAATGACTTCTCGATTTACGTTGAAATGGGTTATAGAAAACGAACAAGCTGGATTGTTAATAAAGGATTTTTTGAAAAATGAGGAGATCTCCCGTACAGCTTTAACGGATATCAAGTTTAAGGGCGGAAGTATCCAGGTAAATAAAGAAGAGGTAAATGTCCGCTACAAGCTAAGGGAGGGCGAGGTACTAACAGTAATGTTTCCTGCTGAGCATCCTAGCGTTGGAGTTCTTGGCGAGGATATCCCGTTAACCATTCTGTTTGAGGACGAGTATCTACTTGTAGTTTGCAAACCCCCTGGCATGAATACGATTCCCTCAAGGGAACACCCTTCGGGCAGTCTTGCCCATGCACTTGTCGGCTATTATCAGCGAATTGGGCTTGAGGCAACGTCTCACATCGTCACTCGGCTTGATCGTGATACTTCTGGGATTGTATTAATTGCTAAGCATCGGCACGTGCATCATTTATTTAGTAAAATGCAGCAGAGCGGGCTGGTAAAAAGAACATATGAGGCTTTTGCAGCTGGTCTGCTTGCTGGAGAAAATGGGACAATTGTGGAACCGATTGGCCGCAAAGAGGACAGTATCATTGAAAGAGAAGTCCGGGATGACGGTCAATTCGCCTGTACACATTATCGTGTGCTTAAAAGATATCGTACCTTTACACACATAGAGCTACAGCTTGAAACGGGGAGAACCCATCAAATAAGGGTACATATGTCCTACCTTGGTCATCCGTTGCTTGGGGATGATTTATACGGTGGGGATACAACGATGATGAATCGCCAGGCTCTTCATTGCCGAAAAATTATATTTACACACCCATTCCTTGGTAAGGAAATGACATTTGAAGCACCGTTGCCTAAGGATATGTGGGATATTTTAGAGGCTGATCCGCTTTTATAGGGATCGCCTCTATTTTGTTGAATTAGGCTTATTATTTGTAGAATCCTTCGATTAATTGTTAGAATAACCTATAACATTTGTAGAAAAGAAAGCTATTCAATCAAAGTCTTTAAACTTTCCCTCGGCATATGGCATTGTAGAAGGGACCGAAATGAGTTCCATTTCAGGATATCTTAATGCAGTAAGCTGCCCGCCGAACACGGCTCCGGTATCAATGTTATATGTATGGTTGAGGATTCGGGGAGCTTTTACTGGCGTATGCCCATAAACAATACAGGCTTCTCCGTGATAGGATTTCGCCCAATCTCGTCTGACGGGTGAACCGTCAGGGTGTTTTTCACCTGTGATATCCCCATATAGGACAAATTCTTTGACCTTTGCATGCTTCTGCCCGATCAAGTCTTCTTTAATTCCTGCATGCGCAATAATGAGCTTATGATTGTCTAATACTACATACAAGGGTGCTTTTTCATAAAGCTCGATAAATTTTTTACGAATGGATTGCCGGTCTTTTTTATATAATGATTCATATTCTGCAACGGTTGTTTCGAGACCGTGAGCGATTTGGACTTTGTTCCCAAGAAAAAAGCGGTATAGCTTATTACAATGGTTTCCGGGCACGTAATATGCCTGGTTCCGCTGGATGACGAGCTCCCAAACCAGCTCAATCACTCTCAATGATTCGGGACCTCTGTCAGTTAAGTCGCCAACAAAACCAAGAGCTCTATTTTCTGGATGGCTAGGAATCCCTCCAGTCTCCCATTTGTAGCCAAGTTTTGAGATCAGTTCTTTTAATTCACTAAAACAACCATGGATATCACCAATTATATCTATTTTCATATGCTGCATCCTCCTATTCATTATTTTTTGTTTTAATGTTAGTTTTTAATCAGAATCCTTATTTGAGAGAGGTGAAACAAAGATGGAACAACACGTATCCGTCATTTCCTTACTTGTTGTTGTCACAATGGCCTTTTTAACTCCTATTATCCTTCATCGGTTTAAATTAAATTTTATCCCGGTGGTTGTTGCCGAAATCATAATGGGCCTAATTATTGGAAAAACAGGCTTCAATATCGTTCATCAGGATGTCTGGCTTTCAACACTTTCATCACTTGGCTTTATCTTTCTTATGTTCTTAAGTGGACTTGAAATTGATTTTACGGCCTTCACGGGGAGTAAAAAGCGGGAAATTCTCCCGAATGGAAAAAAGGAACCTAATACCTTTGTTGTAGCGAGCATCATCTTTACTGGGGTCTTTATTTTTTCTCTGGGACTATCCTATTTGTTTGTTATCGCAGGCTTTATCGATAATGCCTTTTTAATGACATTGATCATTTCCACGATTTCATTAGGAGTGGTTGTGCCCACCTTAAAGGAGGCGCACCTAATGAAGACTGTTATCGGGCAAATCATTTTACTAATTGCAGTTATTGCAGATTTGGCCACGATGATTTTGCTCGCCGTTTTTGTCTCGCTGTATGAAGCAGGGCACGGAAATACATGGTTACTGTTAATTTTATTCGCTGCCGGGATCGTCCTTTATTTTGTGGGCAAAAGATTTAAGAATCGCACCTTTATTGAGACATTATCAACTGGGACTGTCCAGATTGGAACAAGAGCCGTGTTCACACTGATTATCGTCTTAGTAGGTTTATCTGAATCAGTCGGTGCCGAAAATATTCTTGGAGCCTTTCTAGCGGGCGTGCTCGTCTCCTTATTATCACCCAACCAAGACCTTGTACATAAGCTTGATTCCTTTGGCTACGGGTTTTTAATTCCGATATTTTTCGTGATGGTTGGTGTGAATCTTGATGTGTGGTCCTTATTTAGTGAGAAGAAGCTCTTGTTGTTAATCCCGCTTTTACTGATCGGACTGTTATTATCAAAGCTTGTACCAGTTTATCTCTTGAAAATTTGGTATGATATGAAAACAGTTATTTCTTCAGGCTTTTTACTCACCTCAACGCTGTCACTCGTCATTGCGGCGGCAACGATTGGGGAGAGAATAGGGGTTATTACAGAACATATGAAGGGAACATTAATTTTGGTTGCGGTCATCACATCCATTTTTACCCCGATTGTGTTTAAGAAGCTGTTCCCTAAAGAGACGGTAGCAGGAAAAAAGGTCAGTGTCGCTTTCTTGGGGGCCAATCAAGTTACATTGCCAGTATCGCGGGAGTTAAAGTCTGGTCTATATGATCCGATCCTTTATCATCCAAAAATGGAAAAGTCGGAAAAACAGATTGCAAATTCACTATTTGATATTGTGGAAATCCCGGATTATTCACTCGATACCATTTCCCAAACAAAAGTTTTTCAATCAGAAATTGTGGTCATTTCAACCGGTGATGAGAACCGAAATGCGACCCTTTCCATCGCTGCCAAAGAAAATCACGTTCCAAGGGTTATTGCCCGAATTGAAAGCCCTGATTTGGAGCAAAGCCTGCGTGAGCATGGGATCGAAATGTATTCTGCATTTAAATCATCGCAAACGCTGCTTAGGGCATTAATTGAGTCACCAACCCTCATGAATATTCTTACGAACGAGGAAGAAGGACTTTTTGAAATTGTGATGAAGAATCCATATTTTGAAGAAATGTCATTACGAAAATTCCCCTTTACGGGTGATATCATTATTGTTCGGATTTTTAGAGGCAAGGATTCAATCGTACCCCATGGTGATACAGAATTACAGATGCATGACCGCTTGATAGTAACGGGCTCGAAGGAATATGTAGATGAGTTGAAAAGAGAATTGGAGTTTTGTGAAATCTGCTAACCGAAACCGTTTTAAAAAATCACATGCTTTTCATTTGTGGGAAATTAGTGTAAAATTAGTACCAAGTGCTAATATCTTGTAATTATCCTAGGAGGACTTTTAAATATGAATCTTTCTTTAACCGGAAAAACATATGTTGTAATGGGTGTGGCAAATAAACGAAGTATTGCATGGGGAATTGCCCGTTCACTGCATAATGCAGGAGCAAGATTGATTTTTACGTATGCAGGGGAAAGAATTGAGAGTAGTGTTCGCGAATTAGCCAATTCTTTGGAAGCCGAAGGGACACTTGTTCTACCTTGTGATGTGACTAGTGATGAAGCGATTGCCACTTGTTTTGCCGAAATAAAAGAGGCTGTGGGAACGATTCACGGGCTGGCACACTGTATTGCCTTTGCTAAAACAGAGGAGCTGAAAGGTGAATTTGTTAACACATCAAGGGATGGATTCCTGCTTGCGCAAAATATCAGTGCATTTTCCTTAACAGCTGTTGCAAAAGAAGCACAAGGCCTGATGACGGAAGGCGGCAGTATTGTGACCTTAACCTATTTAGGCGGCGAACGTGCCATTCCGAATTATAATGTAATGGGTGTCGCGAAAGCATCTTTAGATGCCAGCGTCCGTTATTTAGCCGCAAACCTTGGGCAATATGGAATTCGAGTAAATTCTATCTCTGCAGGACCGATTCGTACCTTATCAGCTAAAGCTATCGGGGAATTTAACACTATTTTAAATGAAATTGAAGAGAAGTCCCCATTACGGAGAACCACTTCACCAGAAGAAGTTGGCGACACGGCTGTATTCCTTTTCAGTGACCTTTCTCGTGGAATTACCGGTGAAAACATTCACGTTGATTCCGGATTCCATATTCTTTAATACGATTTTAACCAAGCCCGCTTAAAATAAGCGGGCTCTTATTATATATTCTTTTACTAAGTGAAAAAACCTTATGAACCGGTATAGGCATTTCGCATACATATAAAGTGTAGGAATTACGTCGATAGGAGGTGCCATGCATGTCGAAAATGAAGAGTAGGGGTCCGCTTTTATATGTCCATCAGTCATTTTCAAGGACTCCAACAAACAACAACATGCAGGAAGTTTATTCAAACAGGAAAGAGCAGGAAACACCAGAGGAAGTAGTACCGCAGGGAAAAGAAACCCTAAAGAAAATTTCACTTGCAAAAAAGGAGCTTTTCCAAGAGCAAATTCCGATTGAAATAGTGAAAGCAGAAACTCCACATGCGGTACAGCAACAGCAAACATCACGGACTTCATTAAAAAGAGTAAAACCCTTTAAGGAGATGGAATTAACCGAGCGTTTAGACTATCTAATCAATTTTCCAAAAGTACTGCCTCCAGTCCCGTGCAACTTTTATACAGTTGAAGGAAACTATCAAGGATACCTAGCGGAATACAATCAGCATCAGGTAACCATAACATTTCATGATCAAACATCAAAAACCTTACCTATAGAAGAATTAAAGGATGTCATGATGATTGGGATAAAAAAAGTGTAAACAAGGAAACAAAGAAGCCAGCCGATTTACCGACTGGCTCATTTCATTGGATATCTTCTTAATCACATAAACCTAGGTTAACGTCGGCAATGCATTGGACTGCACAGAAGCAGCTTAAGTCAACAGTGATGCAATCTCTGCTTGCGCGGAATCTTTCAACCTGGCAAACCTTTGTAAGGTCAACACAGCATTTATCGCTGCTTGAAACAAGGTTTACTGGAGCAAAGTGTCCGCTGCTATCGCGGTGTCCAGGTACTAACACGCGAAGTGTGGCACAGCAATTATCGAATACCTCTTCTACGCGGAAGTAGATGGATACACAAGCATTGCCCTCGTGTGTTAAAAATGCATGAAACGGTGACCCGTCTGCTGTACTTAATACAAACACCCGTGTATCAACAGGCTCTCTCCTAGCAGGCGACACCATTGATCCTAAAGGCTCCGTAAAACAACTGGAACACTCTGCACATTCTTCTTCTACGGCATTATCTTGTATATCTTTAATGGCACGAACTACTTCACACACACAGTTACCAGTGCGAAAATCGTTATTATTATTTCCACAACCCATTTATTTTTCCTCCTTATTCCGTGATATATCTTACATTACTAACATATTTCACAGACCGCTTTTGGGTTACGGACAATTGCCTTGTTTGGCAAAATTAGGCGGATGTTTGGTTAATTTCACATAGAAAGGATCAATTTGGGATGAAAATAACCTTTTTAAGCTTTGTTATATTTTCACTTTCGAGCTTTCGGCTAACAAGATTACTTGTTTTCGATAAAATTACCGAGTTTATTCGCGAGCCATTTTTCGATGAAGTAGTGGAAGAGAATGAAGAGGGAGAAAAAGATGTTTATTACCTTCCTAAAAAAACAGGATTTAAGAAATTTATGGGTGAACTGCTCAGCTGCTACTGGTGTACAGGAATTTGGGCGGCAGCCCTCATTATCGTGTTTTATTATATATCCCCAGCCGTTTCAACGCCAATCATCCTTATATTAGCGGTTGCCGGCTTGGCTGCAATCGTAGAGGTATTCGTACAATATTTTATTTAAAAATTAATTCTTTCGCTGAGACAAGACTTTTATCCGTTTCATATTCTAACTAGTAGAAAAAGAATTTCAGGGGAGAGTGGAAACATGAACAACAAAAAGCAAAGCAAGGGAACAAAAACCATCCAATCCTCAAACACAAAGAGGAAAAAGGGCTGCGGGTGCGGTAAAAAGTCATCCAAGTAAGGGAAGAACTGCTGGTAATCCGGCAGTTTTTTTTGATGAAGCGCAAAAATTTGTTATCCAGTCATAATTTCCGCGAATGTCGAAAAAACTAGATAGTACTAGTCAGTATAAAAAATGGGACAAGGAAAGGGATAAAATGATCACTAGATACGGATTGATTTTGGTCACTTGTTTATTTTTATTAGGAGCTTGTAACAATAAGCAACAAGAAAAGGACAGTCAACTAGCGTTGATAAAGACAACAAATCCCACTCCTCTTATGACGGACAAAACAAAGAAGAACCACAAGGTCAATGAGATTAAAGAGGTGGTCAGTACTTTTCCGGAACTTTACGATATCGCTGTTGTGAAAGGAAAAGGGGATACTCTTGTTGCTTATAAGGTAAAGCATTTACACAGATTTAAAATGAAAAAAATCGAAAAGGGAGTAACCAAAAAGTTGAAGAAAAAGTTTCCGAAAGAAGAATTTACAGTATCAAGCGACTATAAAATTTTTCTTGAAACCGTGAGGCTGGATGAAAAGATGCATTCCAAAAACTTTTCAAAGCACGATGCCGAAAAACGCTTTAAGGAAATCGTCAAAATGACGGAAGACATAAAGTAAGAAGGGAGAATGAAGATGGCGAACAAGGAGCAGCAACAAAACATGACCCCGCAGCAGCGAAACTATCAACAGCTGCAGCAAAAGCATGAGTTAAAGAGACCAGTTCTAAAGAATTGCATCAAGGCATTTTTAGTTGGCGGCCTCATTTGTGCTATTGGTCAGGCAGTCAGTTATTTTTACATATATTTTTTTAATTTTACTGAGCAGAGTGTTGGAAATCCGACCGTGGCAACGATGGTCTTTTTCTCGATGCTATTAACGGGATGGGGAGTTTATGATCGAATGGGACAATTTGCAGGTGCAGGGAGTGCTGTGCCAGTTACCGGCTTTGGAAATGCTGTGATCTCAGCTGCGATTGAGCATCGGACAGAAGGGTTTGTGCTGGGCGTGGGCGGGAATATGTTTAAACTGGCAGGTTCCGTCATCCTCTTCGGCGTATTCTCTGCATTTGTGGTTGCATTAATTAAAACGCTACTCATCATTTGGGGGGTGTTGTAATTGCTAAGAGGGCATCAATCATGGGTATTCGCCAATCGGCCAATGATCACAGCCACAGGCGTTACAGGCGGACCGTTTGAGGCAAATGGAAAATTGGCAAATGATTTTGATTTATTATTTGAGGACCTATGGATGGGAAAAGAGTCGTATGAGAAGGCTCATCGTTTATTGCTTGAAGAGGCAATAAAAGTGGCATTACAAAAGGGGAATATTCAAAAAGAGCAGGTGCAATTTTTATTTGCCGGGGATTTAATTAATCAAATTACGCCAACCAGCTTTGCAGCAAGAACGATGCAAATTCCCTATTTTGGTCTTTTCGGTGCCTGCTCCACATCCATGGAGGGTTTGGCACTCTCATCCTTTGTCGTAAATTATGAAGGGGCAAAATACGTACTGACAGGTGCCTCTAGCCATAATGCTGCGGTAGAAAAGCAGTTCCGTTATCCGACTGAATATGGTGGCCAAAAGCCACCGACAGCGCAATGGACGATTACAGGTGCCGGTGTAGCACTTGTAGAGCCGAATGAACCAGGTAAGCAGCATCCAGTGACAACCGCAGCAACCATCGGAAAGGTCGTTGATATGGGACTATCAGACCCGTTTAACATGGGCGGGGCAATGGCACCGGCAGCGGCAGATACAATCATGGCTCATTTCCGCGACCTGCAATTGGATCCATCCTACTACGATTTAATCGTTACCGGTGATCTAGGGAGAGTCGGCCACGATACGGCATTTGAATTGCTCAACAAAAGCGGTTTGAATTTGCAAAGAAAACAATTTCAGGATTGCGGATTATTAATGTATAAAGAGGATCAACCGGTTCAGTCCGGTGGAAGCGGTGCAGGGTGCTCAGCTACTGTTTTATATGGACATCTTCTTAATCAGTTAAAAAAGGGTACCTATAAACGAATATTAGTTGTCGCTACGGGGGCATTATTGTCGCCGCTCAGTTTTCAGCAAAATGAATCCATTCCATGTATTGCCCATGCTGTTGCAATAGAGTTGAATGAAGAAAAGGGGTGAGGTAAATGCTGGCAATGTTCTTTTGGGCATTTGTGATTGGCGGGTTAATTTGTGTGATAGGGCAGCTTTTATTTGATGTTGCAAAACTAACTCCGGGCCATACCTTAAGTCTGCTTGTTGTCATCGGAGCAGTTTTGGATGGATTCGGGTTATATGAACCATTAGTGGATTTTGCCGGAGCAGGAGCAAGCATTCCCATCACCAGTTTTGGGAATGCCTTAGTGCATGGAGCGATGCAGGATGCACAAGCACATGGAATTATTGGTGTATTAACAGGGATGTTTCAAGTAACAAGTTCAGGAATCTCCGCAGCCATTATATTTGGATTTATTGGGGCCCTTATTTTTAAACCAAAAGGGTAAAAGTACATTTTTTTTCTACCTTTTCGAATAGGTTGTCATGCCTATACACTTTATTAAGTCATTTCATATGTTATTAATGAGATTACTTAAGTGAGGTGACAGTCTATGTGCTTTGGATATGGCGGCTACGGCTACGGCGGTGGCGGTTTCTACGGAGGTTCTACTTTCGTATTAATCGTTGTATTGTTCATCCTTTTAATCATTGTCGGTGCAAGCTTCTATTAATAAGTAAGCTTATTTAGATGGGGGGGGCTGGCCTGAAAAAGTGGCCAGCCCTTTCTTTCCCCTTTATTCACAATTTTCTTTTTCCTTCATACAATAAAGTAGTTTATGAAGGAGTGTGAGTTTTGAACATGGATAATGGGTTCTTTAAAAACATCGAAAAGAAAACGGGCGTTAATATGAAAGACATCTTTGACTTAGCTAACTCCTTACAGAATGCAAATTTTAAAGATGAAAAAACAGTCCGTAATGTGATTCGCAGAGTGTCTCAAATTGCTAATAAACCGGTAAGTAAGGACATGGAAGATCAAATTGTGAAATCTATCATTAATGATGGGAAGCAGCTTGATTTTAATACAATTGCTAACATGATGAATAAGAA
Organism: Bacillus sp. MM2020_4; assembly: GCF_011250555.1. Taxonomy (GTDB): domain Bacteria; phylum Bacillota; class Bacilli; order Bacillales; family Cytobacillaceae; genus Neobacillus. The sequence goes on from NZ_JAANMZ010000001.1 coordinate 27,089, forward strand.
ATAAAAAGAAGAAGACCAATCCTAAATTTTAGGAATCGGTCTTCTTCTTTTTGTTAATGGGTGCTAGAAATCTAGAGCGGTTTGCTTTTTTTCCTCGTCTGCTGCTTGGTAAGGAGATATAAAGCTGCTCTTTGGCACGGGTCATTGCTACATAAAATAATCGTCTCTCTTCTTCGAGCGCTGTAAAATCGCCATTTCGGTAAGCTTCAAGGGCAAAATCATGTGGCAGGCTTCCATCTACAGCCCCAACCATATAAACGGTTTGGTACTCAAGTCCTTTTGCCCTGTGGATGGTGCTAAGGCTGATCGCATCCGTAAAATGCTTGCTTAACTTCTTAATTTCCTTGTTCATGGCTGACATATGCTCTGCATGAACTAATAATGCCTCGATAGATGTAAAGCTTTTTGCAGCCACTTTAAGGTCCTTAAGATCATCGGAACCCTTTTCAAGTTTACTCGATTCATTACCCCGTTTCTTTAAAAAATCAAGAAACCCAATGTCTTTTTCAATCTTTTCAATGGCTGAAATGGGGGACAAATGCTTCAGGCCACGTATCAGGGTTACGGTCTTTTTTAACTTTTTCTCTTGAAAGACGTGTGCAGTTTTCAAGTGTGACAGGGCCTCAAGAAAACTGCAATCTTTGAGGATGCTCTCTGCTTTAATATCTTTAAGAACTGTTTGTTTTAAAAATAATAACGGCAAAATATCTGCGAGCGCCTGTGGGTCATCTTCCTTTAAGCAAATCTTTAAAAAGGAAAGGGCACTTCTGACAATATAGCGGTCATAAAAGCTTTCTGCATCCTGGTCAATTTTAAACGGCAGATTTGAGCTGGCCAATCGTTCAAATATTGACCGTGAGGCGACATTTGTCCGATAAAGAATCGCAAAATCCCCAGGGTTTGCTCCCTTCGCAATCTGCTCTTGGATATCTGTGGCAATCATGGTTGCCTCTTCCTCCTCATCGTAAGGGAAAAATAACATTGGCAGCGCTCCAGATGAAAATTGTGCCTTCATCTTCTTTGTTCTTCTCACTTTATTCGCAGCAATCATTTGATTGGCGGCTGCGACAATTTCATGGGAAGATCGATAGTTTTGGTCTAAGGTAACCAATTTAGAATATGGAAAGTCTTTTTCAAACTCAAGCAAATAGGTGGGATCACTTCCCCTAAAGGAGTAAATCGCTTGATCATCATCGCCAACAGCACATACATTTCGATGTTTACCAGAAAGTAGTTTAATGAGTTCGTATTGAACCTTGTTTATATCTTGAAACTCGTCAATTAAAAAGTAATGAAAACGATTTTGATATTGTTCAAGCAGGTCAGGAGTATTCCTTAGAAGCTGATGGCAGCCTATAAGCATATCGTCAAAATCAAATAGTCCTTCCTGTTGTTTATATTCCTCATACTTTCGATAAAGGAATGCAGCCTTTTCTTCCCACTCGGTTATGGGCTGTACCTCATCTGGAAACAGAAGTGAGTTTTTCCAGAAGCCAATTTGCTGCAACACTAAGTCATAGGCAAATTCCTTTTCAGATAGGTTAAGCTCTTTACCGGCGGCCTTCAAAATTTTATCCCGCTGCCATTCTTTTTTCAGCAGCTTGTCAGATGACCAATTTGCACCATCATGGAACATAAGGATCCGATAGAAAATACTGTGAAACGTGCCGGTAACGATGCGATTGATTGTTTCTCTTTTCATATTTGGATACGACTGCAAACGATTCTTCATTTCAGCGGCGGCCTTTGAAGTAAAGGTGACAAGCATGATAGAACTTGGATCGATTTGTTTTTCATTCAGCATATAGGACGTACGTGCTGTGAGCACCCGGGTCTTCCCGCTTCCAGCACCTGCAAGGACTAATAACGAGCCTTCGGTTTCCATGACGGCTTCTGCCTGACTTTGATCAAGGACGGTCCCATTTTCAGCAAGCTGCTGTAAATAGGGTGGATAATCACGAGGGATATTCCCAATTGGTTGGTTAAAAGGGACAGTGTATTCAATGTGTTTTGCAGGTTTGAAGAGTTCTAAATCTGTAGGGGACGCTGTAATGGTTCTGCCCTGCGGGATCTTAAATCCGTTCCTTTCGATATGGTGTTGTTCATGATCATCCATTTTAACAATGGGAGGGAGCGGGTCCGGACAATGCCTTTCCGGCGAGTGAGGATGGAAAAAATATGGGTTACCATAGATTCCAAGATACATACGCACCTTCTCATTGCAACAAGGGCAGTGGAGCTCATTATTTTTTCCAGCAAGATATATTTTTTGAAATTGATCCCGTGCTAGTTTAGTTAGATCAATAGTTTGATTTTTATAGATAGCTGTTTTCATATTTAAACCTCTATTTCTTGAAGTAAGACATGTTCTATCATAACAAAACAGGTGGGGAACGGAAAGTGTTTGCTTTATTATCCAAAAATAGAAAAAACACTTGCCACGGATTGGCAAGTGTAGAGGTTAAACTTCTTTAATCATCGTTCGATGGGGAATTCCTGCATCCATAAATTCCTCTGAGACTACTTCATAGCCAAGTCTAGCATAGAAGGGAATGGCTTGTGTCTGGGCATTAAGTTTTAATTTGTGTAATCCCTGCATTTGGGCATAGCTTTCTATTTCGTTCATAAGCGCCTTGCCTGTACCTGTCTTTCGGGCTTCTTTCATCACACAAATTCGTTCCACTTTCCCATAGCCGTCAACAATCCGAAATCTGCCGGCACCGACAGGAGCACCTTCCTGGTACATGACAAAATGAGTGGCTACATCCTCGAATTGGTCGATTTCCTCTTCAAGCGGAACATTTTGTTCTTCCACAAAAACAATCTTTCTAACAGAAAAAGCATCTTCAAGTTCATTTTGATTCTCGACAATCTTAACTTTCACCATAACCTATTCCTTTCCCAGACGAAAAGTTTCATAAACAGTCCATGATCCATTTTCCAATTGATAAAGTAAATGGAAGCGGTCCACCGTTTCTTCGTGATTCACTTTAGTCATCCTTAGTGAACCAAACACATCGGAGTGCTCATCATTGGAAAGCTTTTGTCCAATTGTAATATGGGGCACAAAGGCATAGTCTGACGTTTGTTCGTTAAATTCCTGTTTAATCTCAGCATGCAAGTTTAAAAGTTCTTCAGTTGGCTCTATTTTAAAATAGATAACATTATTTACAGGTTGAAAAGAGCTAATTTTAGATGTTTTTAAGGTGAAAGGTTTTGTATTGCCAGCGATTTGCCGTAATTTATCAGCATATTCCTTGGCATCCTCTTCAAGAGCTTCAAAACCATTCTTTATCGTTACATGTGGAGGAATAAGGGAATAATGTGGGTCATAGCGTTTGCGATAAGAATTCACTAAGTCTTGAAGCTTTTTGGATGGGAAAATAACTACACCAAATTTCATACGTTTACCTCCATTGAATTAAAATATTTTAGTAAAATAACATAGGACTTCTTGTTATTATAGCAAATTTTCAAAATATATAAAATGACTTTAGTACTAATGTAATGTCTGTTAGACTAAAACAGCATTTTAAGGGCTCGTCTTAAATCCGGCTGCCAGTATGTCCATGTATGATTGCCCCTAAATTCTTCATAAAAATAGGTAAAAGGTTTCTCCGTCATCACTTTGGAAAGCTGTCGGTTGGGGCTTAAGAAATCACTTGTTTTTCCATCGGTAGTTTTTACTTCTATTTCTTGTGTGCCAATAACGTGATAAATCTCGATTAGCTGTGCCTCTTTAAACTCATCGACTAATTTCAATACCTTATCGTTAACCAAAGGAGACTGTAGCAGCACTTTCCCAAAGGTATGCGGGTAATAAAGCGCAGTCATTAATGAGACGGTTGCCCCTAAAGAGTCACCAATTAGTGCCCTTGTCGAGCCCATATGGTAGGTAGGAAATTCCTTATCAAGAAAAGGCACTAATTCATGCGCAAGAAACCGTATGTATTGTTGATTTTGCTCACCGTCCGGGTGGTACTTTCGTCGGCGGTCCTCCACATTCTTATAGGGTATCCCAACTATAATAATATTTTCAATTTCCCGTTCAAAAAGAAACTCATCTGCCAATCGACCAATTCGACCAAGCTGAAAATAATCCCGTCCATCCTGAGCGATTAGCAGCGAGTATTTATAGAGCGGCGAGAAGTTTGCAGGCAGATAAATAAGGAGCTGCATTTCTTCTCCAAGTTCGTTACTTTGAAAGGTAAGTTCTTTGATTGTGCCTCTTGGAAATTCCATTACGACAATTCCCCCCATGATTCGAATAGTACAAATGCATTTTACCATAATCGTTGTGGAAATGCTTTCAGAAGGTGAAGGGTTGGTGGATGTGTGGGCAGGCAGGTTTAATGAAGGTAGCGATGAATCGAACGAGAGTCAGGCATAATCGATAAAATATTTTCGCGCTTAAAGGTCCGCATTTGTTTCCGTGTCAAACAATAGGCGCGAATGTAGTCATCATGAACTTCCTTTACAATGAGTTTGCGCTGTGATAATTCTTGGTTTTCTGCAAGGTATATCATCTCCAATGGCATATGTTCTTCGATTGATCTGATTAAAAGTCCATCCATTTTGGATCACTCCTTCGATTATCAATAATACCATTATAACCGAACGTTAGTTCTTTATTCAAGTTAATTAGGAATGTACGTTCTATTCGTAGGGAGATTTTTAATCATGCTAAAAGAAAATGGCTATTGACATTTTTGGTTTTTTTACTATAATTAAATTTGTACTTAATAAGCGACTTGTTAGCTCAGTGGGAGAGCACTTCCTTGACAGGGAAGGGGTCGTGGGTTCGAATCCCTCACAGGTCATCACTTAAGACGCTACTTTAAAGAGTAGCGTCTTTTATTATGCTTTCGTTTCAGTTCGTTACTTATCAATTCCCGGTCTAAAAATCTGTTCTACCTCTTTTTAATCCTAAATCTGGTTTTCATTTTTAGGAAGTTCGTAATAGGGGTCTACCCTTTCATCCTCTCACATTGTACTTTCGGAACAATAAATAAAGACCTAGTAGCATCTAGGTCTTTTGTTTGGTTATCTTGGGTATGTATTGATTTTATTTTTAATGAAGAACGATCTAATAAGCCCTAAAAACACTAATATCCAAACGGTTATCGCAATAAAAATCATTATTTTAGGTACAACCATTAGGAAGGGAAATTCTAATGCCTTGGAAAGTTGAATGGTACAAGTTGTATACATAGCTAAAGGGAACGCCATACCCCAAAACTGTGGGTCATATGTTATATGAATTTTTTCATAAATATATTTCCAAATCATCAGTATGAATAACAATGGGATCCACCAGGTTCCCGTAATCCAATAAAATAGTGTAAACCCTTTTAAAAATGGAATAACCTCAGTCAATAGTGTTGAATGTTTGGCATTTAAAATTAAGTTTGACCCGGCTAATGTCGCGATAGCAACAGCACCCATATTAATCCAATAAGGGGGTGTTAGTGATTCATGTTTAAAATCAACAAATGTAAATCGATAAAAGATTAATGCAATAATGTTTAGGTATAACATACAGCCTAATAAAAACATGGAGAATGTAAAAAATAAAATAATTTCTTTCCCATTTGTAAAATGTGGAGATAATAGTGTTCCTAAAACAGATACCGATTGCGTAGCAACAGCAGCGATTAACCATGCACCATTAATCCCTTGAGCAATCCTGGGTTTTTCCTTCCTAATGGTTACAGAAAAGAAAAAGGAATACATGATAAGTAGCCACAAGAAAATAGAAAAAAACCACAAGTATTTTGCTAGGTGAAAAACGTCTCCAACGATGATTAATTGGGAGCCAAAAACACAAGTTCCAGCAATAAGTGTGAAAAAACCTGGACCCTTTTCGTGGCTAGTTAGATCCGCTATTACCTTCGGAAAATGCCATATTAATCGCAATATAGTTAATATCCATAAAATAATATAAAATAAACTATTTGCATAAAGTAAAATTTTTGCCATGAAGTGAACGTCGAGGAGAAATAAAGAAATAGACAAAGCCCCAGTTGCCATGGTTAAGGCAAAATATCCTGTAAATAAATTAGATGTCTTTTCTTTTAAAAAGGAAATCATAAATTTTTGCCTCACTTTTTGCTTACTTTTAAACCAGGATCAAAATAGATTCTGGCTTTTATATATGTAATACTGCCGTTTCCTTCTTTCGGCAATCCCATACTGAAGTATATTATAACAAAACTAACGCACGATTAAGAATACTAAAATGTGATTCTAATGAATCATCCAATTACACATACCAGATAATGGGCACCCCTTAAACATCGGGTAATCCAGAATTTCTTGTTATTAATGGTACAACGCTTTATTTAATATAGAACACGCCATAGATAAAACGTGGCATAGGATTGCCAGCCCTCCCAGCGTATAGAAAGCTTCAAAAGCTCTTCCTTCGTAGGCTTATTCATCGCCTTGGTTAGATGCCTAATGGCGTTGTGCAGTCCGACATCATCAATCGGATATGCCGAGGGATTACGTAAGCAGCGCATAATTACATAATTCGCTGTCCATGGACCAATTCCGCGGATAGTAATTAAACCTTTTTCAGCTTCTTTAAGGTTTTCCATTCTCATTAATTTTTCTTTTGATAATTTACCGCTGGCCATTAATTGGGCAATGCCAATGATGTATTCACTCTTTTTCAATGTCATTTTAATATCAGCCAAATCTGCAGGTGTTAAGAGGGCAATTTGTTCGCAAGTTGGAAAGATCCAATAGATCCTCCCATTCCATTTGATTGAATCACCAAACTTTTCAACAAATTGTCTTTTTAAGCTGTAGGCAAATGCTAGATTGATTTGCTGCCCTAAAACTCCCCAACAAAGGGCCTCAAATAAATCGGGCACTCCGATTACACGTAAACCATAAAATTGTTGGACAGGCCACTTAAGTAGTGGGTCTGCTTTTGCCATAGCATAAAATGGTGTTAAATCGCGATCGAGATCAAACCATTCACGAATATATTGGACGACTTCAGCGCGCTGCGACCGGTTTAGAGGTCTGGACACGATTAAGAACCTGACGACCATTTGATTGCTGTCATTCACGTGTATTTGTACTAAAGTTCGTGTTTCGCCAACGACAATCACCCTCGTGATCATTTCGTTCTCAACCTCAAACAGACACTCATTTTTATTGCGCACTAAATAGTCAAGGTTGGCCTCACTATTAAAATCATCTGGTAGGTTGATGTGAATGTTCTCATCGATCTCCTGCCAATCTTGTTTATCTTCTTTCATTTCAATGCCTCCACGTTAATTTCTACTACTATTATCACAAAAATTACTTTCGATTTCTTGCCTTTCCATCCTGTATGCTTACCTACAGTCTAATCGAAGGTTATAATAGAAACTAGAGGTGGATCAATTGAAAATAGGAAATTTCAGTAGGAGAACCATTTCCGAAGTAATTGGATTGGAGGAACGACGTTATGAAACCAAAGAATAAGATGACGATATATTGGTCGCTGCTTACATTTAAGGATTGGAATCTAAATATAGCTGCTACAGACAAAGGACTATGTTACGTTGGGGCACTGAACAAGTCATTTGAGGAATTGACCATATGGGCGGAAAAGCAGTTTCCAGGGGCGCTTCTTGTGGAAGATAGGGAGGAGCTAGAGCCTTATGTAACGGAACTAATTGAATATTTCGAGGGGAAGCGGAAGAATTTCTCTGTCCCTTTTGATTATCAAGGTACAGATTTTCAAGTTGCTGTTTGGAATGCACTTTGTGAGATTCCGTTTGGGGAGACAAGGTCCTATTCCGATATCGCAAACCATATCGATAAACCGTCGGCAGTCCGTGCAGTAGGATCGGCCATTGGTGCAAATCCTGTATTGATTACTGTGCCCTGCCATCGTGTTGTTGGAAAAAATGGCTCACTCACAGGCTATCGCGGTGGATTAGAGATGAAGAAACAATTGCTTGGTTTAGAGCAAAAGTATTAAAAGTGGTTGATTAATCATATTTATAAATTTTTCTCTATTTGTGAATACTATCTCCATATAGATTAGATCATTGGAGTGGGTATACATATGGAGGACAAATCAAAGATACCATTAACAGCTGCCGAAATGAGTGGATTATGGACGCAATATATGAATGACTCATTGGCAGTGTGTGTAAATAGGTATTATTTAGAGACTGTGGAGGACGAGGAGGTTCGACCGATCGTTGAATTTACCTTAAACACGGCAAAAAAGAATATATTAATAATGGAGGATATATTTAAAAGAGAGGATTTCCCTACACCAATGGGATTTACCGACCAAGATGTAAACACAAAAGCACCAAAGCTGTTTTCTGATACGTTTGTCTTAACCTATCTGAGGCACATGTCAATTATTGCCATGCAGGCGAGTGGTGGTGTTTTAGGACTTGCCACTCGCCCTGATATAGTCACTTTTCATAAAAGTGTCCTAAACGCTGCTATTGAATTACAGGATTTAACACGGAACTTGTTGTTGAAACAAGGAACATACATAAAGCCACCCTACATCACACCACCTGATTCTGTAGAATTTGTAAAGCAGACTCATTTTTTAGCAGGCTTTTTGGGTAAGAAAAGGGCCATAACCTCAGTGGAAATCAGCCATTTATTTTTTAATTTAAAAACGAATGCAATTGGAAGAGCATTGATCACGGGATTTGCCCAAATAGCTGAGGACAAAGACGTGAAGCAGTTTTTTGTAAGAGGGATGCAAATGGCTCGGGATCATATGGATATCTTTAGTAACTTTTTAAAGGAAGAAGAACTGCCTGTTCCGATGAGTTCGGATGCAAATGTTTCAGATTGTACATCTAGGATTTTTTCTGACAAGCTAATGATGTTTCATATTGCAGCAATGAATACGTCAGGAATTGGTAATTACGCTATGTCAATGGCAGCAAGTCCGCGAAGGGATATTGGAATGAAATATGCCTCCTTAATACCGGAAGTGTCACTTTATGCTGAGGATGGTGCCAAAATAATGATTAGAAAAGGATGGATGGAGGAACCACCTCAAGCAGATGACCGGGAAGAGTTAGTCCAAGGACATTAGTCGTAATATGTTCACTTTAACAAATGCAGTGCTTTTAGAGAGCATTGCATTTTATTGTGCCTCCTGACAAGAGTATAATAAAAGAGAAAAAAATAAAAGGAGGGGACAAAATGAAATACATAAACATCGCTAATACTGACTTAACTGTTTCAAATATGATTATGGGCAATATGCGTTTAACACAGCTGTCATTGCCTGAATCCGAGAAGTTAATCAGAACAGCAATGGAGGAAGGAATCAACTTTTTTGATCATGCCGATATTTAGGGTAAGGGCAAGTGTGAGGAGATTTTTTCTGATGCCATTCAAATGAGTGCGAGCATTCGTGAAAAAATGATTATCCAAAGTAAATGCGGGATTATTTCACCAGAGGGCTATTTTGACTTTTCGAAGGAACATATCATTGCGTCTGTTAATGGGATTTTAAATCGATTAAAAACAGAGTATCTTGATATTCTGTTGCTGCATCGCCCAGATCCATTGATGGAACCTGCCGAGGTAGCGGAGGCGTTTGAGGAGCTGCACTCTAGCGGCAAGGTGAAGTATTTTGGTGTTTCAAATCATAATCCTGCACAGATTGAACTTTTACAAAAATATATACCGTATAAACTGGTGGTTAATCAACTCCAGTTTAGTATTGCGCATACACCGATGATTGACTCAGGTATTACCTTAAATATGAAGAATGACCAAGCGATAAACCGCGATAGCAGTATTTTGGAATATTGTCGTTTACATGATATTACGATGCAAGCATGGTCACCCTATCAGCACGGTTTCTTTGAAGGATCGTTTTTAGGTGATTTGGATCGTTTTCCAAAATTAAATGAAGTAGTAGACACCATTGCCGCAAAGTATGACGTAACGAATACTGCCATAGCCACTGCATGGATTACCCGTCATCCTGCTAACATCCAGGTGGTACTTGGCACAACCAATCCAGAGCGGATGAAAGCGGCATGTAAAGGTGCTGAAATCAGATTGACGAGGGAAGAATGGTATCAAATTTACAAGGCAGCGGGGAACATCGTACCATAAAAAGTTAAAAACGGACTGAATTTAAAATTCAGTCCGTTTTACTAGTCATTAAGATACCGATTTTTCAGGAAATGTTAACTCCTGTTCAGCCAGTTTCTGTATCTCCATAAATAATATATGATGTTCTTCCATTTCCTTTATTCTAAATGAAAATCCGTCCAATTCAATACTATCACCAATTTCAGCATCGAATTTTTTAGACAAAAACCAGCCGCCGATTGTGTCTAAATCCTTATTTGAAATCGATGTACCCAAAAGGTCATTGACTGTCTCAATAAGAACTTTACCGCTGATAATATAATGCTGGTCCTTGATCTTTCGGACCTCAGAAACTTCATCTGCATCAAATTCATCGCGGATTTCCCCAACAATTTCTTCAAGGATATCTTCAACCGTAACAATACCCGAAGTACCCCCGAACTCATCTAAAAGGATGGCCATATGGGTTCTTTCCTTTTGCATTTTCAACAGTAAATTTTGAATGGGGATCGTTTCAATTACGCTAATGACCGGTTTGACGAAAGGCTTAATCGACTTCTTATTTACAATGTCATTCGATATTTTTGTGGTTAAGATATCTTTGATATTCACAATACCAATAATGTTGTCCTTATCACCGTTAATAACGGGATAGCGTGTATATTTTTGTTCTTTCATGAGCGAAAGGATATTTTTCGGCTGATCATCGATAGAAATACCTACCATTTCAGTTCTAGGAACCATAATTTCTTTGGCAATCCGATTATTAAAATCAAATACGTTATTTACATAGGTTAATTCTGATTCATTAATTTCACCGCTTTGATAACTTTCAGAAAGAATTATCCTTAATTCATCCTCTGAATGGGCTAACTCGTTTTCTGAGGCTGGTTTAAGCCCGAATAGCCCCGTAATCTTCCTCGAGGAAGTATTAAGCAGCCAGATGAAGGGATAAAACAATTTGTAAAACCAGATCATCGGTCTAGCAAATAAAAGAGTAACCGTTTCAGCTTTCTGTATGGCAAAAGATTTAGGTGCCAATTCCCCGACAACCACATTAATAAATGTCACTAGGGCAAAGGAAATAACCATGGATAATATATGGGATATTGAATGATTGATATGAACAAGATTAAATAAAGGTTCAAGCAGTTTTGATACAGTTGGTTCCCCCAGCCAGCCTATCCCTAGCGCGGTAACGGTAATACCAAGCTGACAGGCCGATAAATATTCATCCAAGTGTGTTACTACCTGTTTGGCAGACTGTGCTCCCCTTTTTCCTTCATTCATTAATTGATCGATACGTGTACCTCTTACTTTTACAATCGCAAATTCTACCGCAACAAAAAATGCAGTTAGCGCGATAAGGATAGCAATGATGAACAAGTTTATTATGTCCAAATGGTTGGCCTTAACATAGTAAGGCTCACACCTCCAGTTGTATTTTTAATTAGTAATCTACTTTAATTGGGTAGTATTAACATGAACTAAAGTTCAATTATTGCACAACTATGTTATTTTGTCAATATAACATGAACTGAAGTTCATGTTTATCATCTGTGCTTTTCTATACAATTTTTCCAATTATTGACGAAACTTTCCCGTGTTTATATCGTATACTTAATAGGAATATTTTACATAAGTGGAAATAGAGGTGTATAAAATGGAATTGGAAAAAGAGATGCATGTGAAGAAAGAGAATCCGAGTTTGGTAGGAATGTTTACGAGTCCTGGGTTGCAATTTGAAAGAATTAAGGGGAATCCTAAAATTTGGGTGCCGCTGATTCTTATTAGTATTATTTATGTAATAGGAATGACGTTAATGGCGCTGTCGATGGACGTGGAAGCCTTAATTGATTCGGGGGTGCCGGAAGATCAAGCGGAAATAGTACTGGCGATTACAAAGGTAACGATTGCCGTTACAGGAATTTTTGCGCCCATTTTTGGTGTTCTTATTAGCAGTGTGATTCAATTAATTATTGCCAAAATTGCTAATGCAACGGTTACTTTTAAACAGTTATTTTCAATGAATACTTATATCATGATCATCGGGGCAATCGGGCTATTAGTAAACATGGCGATTAGGTTTGGAATTGGCGGAAATCCGGAAATCTATCTGACTAGTTTAGCAGGCTTGTTAAATTCAGAAAAGGCAGGTGTTTTAGGCTCATTTGAAGTGTTTGGGATCTGGGGCGTTATCTTAACCGCTTTAGGACTTCATAAAACAGCGCAATTTTCTAAAGGGCTGGCTTGGACAATTGCGATTGTCTTCTTCTTACTTCAAATTGGATTTGGCTTGATTGGCACACTATTTCAAGGAGCGCCGAAGCTATAATGAAGAAAAAATCGTGGATTGCAGTGTGTGTAATTAGCTTGGTGGTTATCATGATTTCCGTCAGCGTTTATCGGCAAGTTTTTGCAAAAGGTCCTTCTGTTAAAACAGCCGAAATCAAACAGGAGGAAATTTCCTCACAGCTGATGATTCCTGGTACGGTAAAGCTACAGGTAGAGCAAATGGTATATGCCGCCCCTGAAAAGGGAGAACTAAAGGAACTGCTTGTGGAAGAAGGGCAGGAAGTCAAGAAGGGAACTGTTGTGGCAAAACTTCAAAATCCTCAGCTTGACTTAGAAATCGAACAAAACAAATTAGCAATTGAATCGGCTAATTTGAAAATTAATCAAATGGATAAGAAAATAAAACAGCTGAAAGAGAAAGAAAAGACTTTAGCAGACCAGATTGGTAAGGAGGAAGCAAAGAAACAGCTGGTACCGGAGTTTGAACAGCTAGAGATGGAAAAGAAATTAGCAAATTTGGATTTGAAGCAAACTTCACTTCAAAAGGATATGATCGGCAAACGTCAAGCAGATTTAGAGATAAAGAGTACAATAGACGGTGTGGTGTTATCTGCGAAGAAGCCTGATTCTACTTCAGTGGATGGAACTATGGCTGTGCCCGTTATACATATTGGTCAGCTTGCAGAAATGACAGCGACCGGACTTTTATCTGAATATGACACGTTAAAAGTTAGCAGGGGACAAAAGGTGATCGTAAAGTCTGATGCTGTGCCTGGGCAGGAATGGCAAGGAGAAATTGCAAAGATTGCCATTCTACCGCAGCAAAGCCAAATAGGCACACAAAATGGCAGCCAGGCTGTCCAGTATCCCGTGACTGTAAAAATTTCAGGTGACATAAAGAACTTAAAACCGGGTTTCCAGGTAATTATGGAAATTGAGACTGAAAAAAGGACTGCTATGGTGCTGCCCATTGATGCAATCCATGATGATGGGGATAAGCCATCTGTGTTTATTATAAAGGATGGAAAGGCCAGTAAGCAGAAGGTGAAAACAGGGATTACATCCGGTGACAAGATTGAAATCCTTGAGGGTGTTGCAAAAGGAGATCGTGTCATTATTAAAGGACCCGATAATCTAAAGAACGGGTTGGAAGTGACAGTCAAATGATCCGGCTCGATTCCATCACTAAATCGTTTTTACTAGGAAAAGAACGTGTGCATGTATTAAATGGCATTAGCCTTGAGATAATCCAAGGTGAGTTTGTTGCCATTATGGGGCCCTCAGGTTCAGGGAAATCAACCTTAATGAATATCATTGGCTGTTTGGATAAGCCTTCTGAAGGGGACTACTACCTCGGAGGGGAAAATGTCTCGCATTATAATGATAAGGAATTGGCGCGGGTTAGGAATCAGTCAATCGGTTTTGTTTTTCAGCAATTTCATCTTCTGCCACGCTTGTCTGCATTAAAAAATGTTGAACTTCCGATGATCTATGCCGGGGTATCAAAAAAAGAGCGTCAGATCCGAGCAGAAGAGGCTTTAACGAAAGTAGGGCTGTCAGATCGGATGGAACATCTTCCTAATGCACTGTCAGGCGGACAAAAGCAGCGGGTAGCCATTGCTAGATCAATTGTGAATCGACCTAAGCTTATTTTAGCGGATGAACCGACAGGGGCACTTGATACGAAAACAAGTAAAGATATCATGGAACAATTTCGCGAGCTTAATATGGAAGGTGTAACCGTTATTGTTGTTACCCATGAGCCTGAAGTAGCGGAGTATGCCAATCGGACGATTATGGTTAGGGATGGAATACTTCAATCCCCTGCTGCGATGGAGAGGGGGCGGTTCAAATGAGTTTTATGGAAAACCTCTCCATGGCATTAAGTTCGCTTAAAGCACATAAGATGCGCAGTATTCTGACAATGTTGGGTATCATCATTGGGGTTGGTGCTGTCATTATTGTTGTGGCGATCGGACAGGGTGGAGAAGCGATGCTGAAATCTCAGATCACCGGTCCAGGCAATACCATTGAATTGTTTTATCAGCCCTCTGAAGAGGAAATGAGGGCCAACCCTAACGTCCTTATGCAAGCTCCATTTAAACAGGAAGATATCCGTGCCCTCGAACAAATTCCAGAAATTAAGCGGGTTGTCGCTTCGAGTACGCAATTATCTTCGGCCAGATTGCAAAAAGATGTTGTGGATATCTCGACTACCGGGATTAATCAAGCTTACCTGCAACTAAATGGGATAAAGGTGGCAAAGGGCAGAAGCTTAGCCACTTCCGATTTTCTTGGTGCCAGGCGTGCAGGACTCATTAGCGATAAATTGAAAGAGGAATTATTTAAGGAAGAAAATCCTGTTGGAAAAGTACTATTGCTAGGTAACCAACCAATCGAGATTATCGGTGTATTGGAAAAGCCGACGGGTCTCCTTGCATTTGGTTCAATGGAGGTTTACCTTCCCTTCCAAACTTGGAAAAATATGTACGGAAGCAGTGATTTTACCCAAGTAACTCTGCAAGCCGCCTCACCTGAACAGTTGCAGGTTGCTGGTAAAAAGGCGGCAAAGCTGCTCAATAATATGCATAATACAGAAAAATCCTATCAGGTAATCAATATGGAGGAAATCGCCCAAGGGATCGGTCAGATTACAAAAATCATGACGTTGATTATCGGGAGCATTGCTGGAATTTCATTGTTTGTTGGTGGTATCGGGGTCATGAACATAATGCTTGTATCTGTAACGGAAAGAACAAGGGAGATTGGTATCCGTATGGCACTGGGAGCAACTAGGGGACAGGTCTTAACCCAATTCCTCATTGAATCGATTACATTGACATTAATTGGCGGTATTTTAGGGATTTTCCTTGGCTGGGGGACTGCAACAATCGTCAGCTTCTTTGCCGGCTGGCCTTCATTGGTATCATGGCAAGTCGTGTTAGGAGGGGTTTTGTTTTCAATGATCATTGGTGTCTTATTCGGACTGCTTCCGGCCAATAAAGCCGCCAAGCTTGATCCGATTGATTCACTTCGGTATGAATAGTGATTATTTTTACAGCGTATGGTGCCTTTTTATGCATAACAACGTGGTTGATAAGTTGGCAGAATGGGCACAGTATGATAAAATAATTAATGAAATATTCAGTTAATTGATTCGGATTACTGATCCAAAATGATAGTTTAGAAGGAGACGAGACGAGGATGGAAAAAGTAAGTGTAGCGAGCAAAGGTTATTTTGGAGAATTTGGCGGCAGCTTTGTTCCTGATGATTTACAGAAAGTAATGAATGAACTTGAGGAACAATTTTTAAAATACAAGGACGACCGGGAATTCATAAAAGAATATAAATATTATTTGAAAGAATATATCGGCAGGGAAAATCCGCTGACATTTGCCGAAAATTTAACGAAGCAAATGGGCGGAGCAAAAATCTATCTCAAACGTGAGGATTTAAACCATACTGGTGCACATAAAATTAATAATGCGATTGGACAAATTTTATTAGCAAAACGGATGGGTGTGAAGCGGATTATTGCAGAAACGGGGGCTGGCCAGCATGGTGTTGCGACGGCAACAGCATGTGCCATGTTTGGGATGGAATGTATTATTTATATGGGCAAACTGGATACCGAGCGTCAGGCCTTGAATGTCTTTCGGATGGAATTATTGGGTGCGAAAGTTGTTCCCGTTGAAAAGGGGCAGGGCCGCTTAAAGGATGCTGTTGATGAAGCATTGGGTGACCTGGTGCAAAACTATAAAAATACTTTTTATTTACTAGGTTCGGCGGTGGGGCCGCATCCATATCCTACCATGGTCAAACACTTCCAAGCGATTATCAGCGAAGAATCAAAGCGCCAGATCCTTGAAAAAGAAAGAAAACTGCCAACTGCCGTGATTGCCTGCGCAGGCGGCGGCAGTAATGCAATAGGGGCGTTCGCCCATTATATTGATGAGCCAAATGTTCGTTTAATTGGGGCCGAACCGGCAGAAGCACCTACCTTAAGCGAAGGGGTTCCTGCGGTTATTCATGGCTTTAAATGTTTAACATTACTGGATGACAACGGTGATCCGAAACCAACATACTCCATTGCGGCAGGTTTGGATTATCCAGGTGTTGGTCCAGAGCATAGTTATTTGAAAACAAGCGGCAGAGCTGAGTACGTGACAGTCACTGGTCAAGAGGCTTTGGAGGCATTCCAATTGTTAAGTAAAACGGAAGGGATCATCCCGGCGTTAGAAAGCTCGCATGCGGTTGCCTATGCTATTAAACTGGCAAAGGAATTAACTCCAGATGACGTGTTGATTGTGAACCTTTCAGGCCGTGGTGATAAAGATGTTGAACAAGTTTTCCATATGTTAAAAAAATAAAAGCGGGACGGGTCGATTCAACAGACTCGTCCTTTTTATATAGGGTTATGAAAAATGACTAAAGATAAATCGAACATTTAAGGGACTTGGAAAAACATGATTGAAATTTGTGGAAAAAAATGAGATGGTGAAGTTGATTCCTTGTAAATAAAAATACTATATATTGGAGTAGAGAATATGATTAAGAAAAGAATCCGCCATATTCAACGCTACCGAGACATTGTCTATGCTTTTACCAAATATGGTTTCGGTTTTATCATAAATGAAATGGGACTTACTGAACTTTTAGCGGTTCCAAAAAAGGTATTTACTGAAGGAAATAAAACACTACGCCATAAAACTACTGGTGAAAGGATTAGGCTATTTTTGGAGGAGCTCGGTCCAACCTTTGTAAAAATGGGCCAAATTGCCAGTACGAGACCGGATTTGATTCCTGCTGATATTATTCAAGAACTGGTAAAACTTCAGGACCAGGTCCAACTATTTCCATTTAAGGAAGTCGAACGAATTATTGAACATGAATTCGCGGAATCAATGGAAACATTATTCGCTGCCTTTAGTGAGCAACCCCTGGCCGCAGCCTCAATTGGCCAAGTACATTATGCAGAACTGCATACTGGGGAGCGAGTAGCTGTTAAGATTCAACGTCCCAATATCCGAAAAATTATCGAAACGGATTTAGAAATTTTGCAGGATTTAGCTAGATTGGCAGAAACGAAATTAAACTGGGCGGAAAGATATCAAATACGTGATATAGTCGCTGAATTGGCGCAATCCATTCGCCTGGAATTGGACTATGAAATCGAGGGGAGAAATGCTGAAAAGATTGCTAGACAATTTATTACTAATCCTGATGTAAGAATTCCAAAGATCTACTGGGAAAACACCACTCCCAAAGTATTGACGATGGAATATTTAGAGGGCGTAAAATTGAATGAGGTCGAAAAACTTCATAAAGAAGGTTATGAAAGTAAAATCCTGGCGGAAAGGGTTGTAAACGCCGTCTTCCAACAAATTTTAATAGATGGCTTCTTTCATGGAGATCCCCATCCCGGAAATATTTTAGCCTTACCGGGGAACGCGATAGCTTTTATGGATTTTGGTATTGTTGGCCAATTAACACCGGAGATGAAGCAGTATGTTTCCTCTTTTGTAATAGCGATGATGAACCAAAATACCGATGAAGTTGTCAGAGTAATTACAAATATGGGTCTAGTGCCGGATGAAGTTAACCATAGAAAATTAAGAGCCGATGTTGATATGCTGCGGGAAAAATATAGCCATGTTCCCTTTAGCGAAATGAGCCTCGGCAGGGCAGTTAATGATTTGTTTTCAGTTGCCTTCCGTCATCGGATTAAAATACCAACTGATTTAACCATTTTAGGGAAGACACTGCTGACGATGGAAGGAATTGTTGAAAAGCTTAATCCGGAGTTAAGCATTATTAAAATTGCTAAACCGTTTGGAAGAAGATTGATAAAAGAACGGTTTCATCCAAAGAATGTAGCGGAAAAGGTCAGGATGCAGTTCTCTGAATATGAAGAAATCTTTACTGAAATGCCACAAACGTTAAAAGATATTACCACCATCATGAAAAAAGGGAAAATGAAAATAGAAATTACGACACCAGAGTTGGATTTATTTTTAAAGAAAGTAAATCGAATTAGTAATCGCATGTCTTTCAGTATAGTGCTCCTAGCATTTAGTATCATCATGGCTGGAGTAATTATTGGCGCATCATTATCGGGACAAACATCGACCATGCTGACAAAAATCCCAGCCATTGAAATTGGCTTTGTTATCGCCACAACTATGTTTCTATGGCTCTTATATTCCATTTTCAAATCGGGTCGATTTTAAATTCTGCGTAACAACTTTGATTAAGGACATAAAAGATACTTGTTCTAGGGAGATTAGGTAAATGGGAAAATTATTATTTGTTAAAGGGTATCACGATAACGAACGATTAAGGAACAGCTTTAACCAACTGGCTTTAAACACGTTTGGGATTGAGTTTGAAACTTGGTTTCAGCACGGATATTGGACAGAAAAATATCAACCATACTCCTACATAGATAACGGGATGGTGGTGGCCAATGTATCTGTAAATCTCTTAAATCTTGTAATTAGTGATGAGTCTAAACAAGCAATTCAAATTGGTACAGTCATGACGCACCCTGATTATCGGGATAAAGGGCTATCCAGAAGGCTGATGGAAAAGGTTTTAGAGGATTTTTGCCATGTTGACATAGTTTATTTATTTGCGAATCAAACTGTTTTAGATTTTTATCCGAAGTTTGGCTTTCAGAGGGTGGAGGAAGTGGAGTTTTCAATGAGTTACAGCCAAAAGCCCTCACCAAATCTACCAAAGATTAAAAAATTAGATGGCGGAAATTCTGATGATTTAGCATTCATCTATGCGTTGGCGGCTGATAGAGTTTCATGCTCGGGGACTTTTGGAACATCAGGCAGTGAGGAACTTTTCATGTTTTATAGTATTATGGTATTCAGTCAAGATCTCTACTATCTTGAAGAGGAAAAGGCGCTGGTCATCTTTCAAATTGAAGGTGATATCCTACACCTTTATGATGTAGTTTGTAGGGAGAAAGTAAATGCTCCTGGTATTTTGTCCAAGATTGCCGGAGAAAATATAAATAAAGTGGTATTCCACTTTCAGCCCGAGATGACAGAAGCTGCAAAGATGGACGTGCAGCCACACGAAACTAGAAATCCCCTCTTTATCAGAAACCAAACCAACGTCATCTTACCGGCCGTGTTTAAACATCCATTTACCTCACAGGCATAGAGTAAATGGTGCCTGTCACCATTGCTAACCTTCCGTTAGTGGCAAACTTGTTTTTGCTTCTGGCGGTTTTTATATTTTTATTGGTGCTGAGGTGAATTTTTTTTTGTTGCCGGAATATATTTAACCATAATTAGTGGCTGTAATTTGTCATTTGTATTGGAAAGGGGGGCTTATGTATTGGACAAGGGTCAGGTTTTATTTAAACCATAATAGGTCGGAAAATCTATCTATCTACAAGCGCGGTTGTTTTATCTTTTTGGGATCGTCTCTTGTCGCCCTATCCTTGCAATTACTATTGGTGAAAAATTTCGTCATTGACGGGGGCATTATTGGCATTAGCATTATTCTCTCTTATATTACCCGCGAGGAAGTGGGATTGTTTCTCTTACTGTTGAATACCCCTTTTTTCATTCTTGCTTATACCTACCTTGGAAGCAGGTTTCTCATACTTAGCCTATTCGCAATCCTTATTCTGTCAATAGGAACGTATCTACTTGAACCTTTACCTGTCTTAACCCATAATCCCATTTTAGTGATTTTCCTGGGGGGATTCAGTTTAGGGTTGGGTGTCGGAATCACTATTCGATATGGCGGCTGTTTAGATGGGACGGAGGTATTAGCCATCCTATTTAGTAAACGTTCTCCTTTTTCGATCGGGCAATATGTGCTTTTATTTAATTTATTCATCTTTGGAAGTTCTGTTTTCATATTTGGTTTATACGAGGCGATCTACTCATTAGCCACTTTTTGTGTCGCGTATAAAACAATTGATTTATCTATAAAGGGCCACTAATTATTAATCAGAAGCTATGTTTACTCTGGTTTCTAGTTTTTATTATTACTTATATAGAAAATGCCCGATCGCCATTATGACCGGGCATTTTCATATTCTTATTGTTTTCCTAAAAACTCTAGTATTTTTTTATTCACTAAATCAACGGCTTCGGTTACATAGATGTGTCCGGCCCCTTGAATAGTCAGAAATTCAGCTCCATTTATATTCTCCGCCAATGTAACTCCATTTTGATACGGAACTAATCTGTCTTCATTACCGTGTATGACTAGAGTCGGTACGGTAATTTGGTCAATCTCACTCGAGGTATCATGTGCCATGCAGGCTTGAAGCTGTAACATATAAGCATAGGGCTGAACCGGTAACTCAATTCGTTTTTGAATATCTTCGGCAATCCTATCTCGATGATTTTCAATAAAGAATTGACTGTAAAGTATCGGAACAGACGCCCATGCCATTTCTTCAGGGGTAGCAATGGAAGAAGCCCTTGAAAGCATGAGCATGGCGACATCTGAACTGGGTTGTACATGATCAACACCGCCCGGGGTTGTACATCCTAAGATGAGTGACCGAATTCGTTCGGGATATTTAAGGGCGAGCCTTTGGGCAATCATTCCCCCCATCGAAATTCCATATACGTGTGCGGTCTCAACACCTGATGCATCCAAAACAGCCCTTGCATCTTCCGCCATAAGCTCAATTGAATAAGGGGTATTAGGTTTACCGCTTAGTCCTACGCCGCGATTATCAAAGATAATGACCTTGTATTTTTCGCTTAGGGCTGGGACTGTTCTAAACCAAGATTTTGAATGAAGTGATAACCCCATTATTAATAATAAGGGTTCACCTTCACCATGGATTTCATAATATAAGTCAATTCCATTCGCATTCGTTATTGGCATGCAAACCACCACTCCTTTTCATCCAGATAATAGTAGATTATATGATAATAGGAACTTTAGAAGAACCGAAACTAGGAAAGAATACCATGCTGTTTGTATCGAACAAAATCATCTTTGTTTGTAACCAAGATCAGAGAAAGTCTTATAGAGATATACCATTCGTGTCTGGCAAGATCTGTTAACCCTAAACAAACTTTTGAAAAAATTAACATCTATTATGAAGTCGGTTAATACTCCGAGAAATATTTTCCGACAAACTTCGTCAAGCTCCACTGTAATTGGTAATGGGGATTTTATAAAAGCTGTGTGGTAGTAAGGAATTTTGAAAGGGTGAAAATTCCTTGTGTAGATCAGCATGCTCGATTGTGGAAAAATGTCGATAACGTTTGGTTTACAAAACAACACTTTGCGACAATAATCATAATTATATTAATATTCTAATTAATAAAGTATCCTGGCATCCAAGAAATGTAACAGCTTTTTAAAAGAATATTGATATGATCAAAAATTTTAGGAGGCATCGTTGTTTATGGTTTATCAGCAAAAGCCGTGGTTGAACATTTATGACTCAAGAATTGAAGAACATGTCAGTATTGAACATCATTCACTTTATAATTTCTTAGAAGATGCAGCAAACCGGTATCAGAATAAACCGGCATTTACCTTTTTTGGCAGGGTCTTGAGCTTCAATGAAACAAAAGCAATAACTGATCGTTTAGCCTCAGCATTACATAAAGAAGGCTTTAAAAAAGGTGACCGACTTTCCATCATGCTTCCGAATGCCCCGCACTATATTTTTGCACTTTTTGGGGTTTTTCGTCTTGGCGGTATCGCGGTTCAAGTAAATCCAATGTATGTAGAAAGAGAGATTGAACACGTATTAAATGATTCCGGTTCGGAATACATAGTTGTTCTAGATGCATTATATCCAAAGGTAAAAAAGGCACAGCCAAAAACGTCCTTAAAAAAGGTAATTGTGGTAAGCTTTGGCGGCCAGAAGATGGACCTTGCTGAGGGCGACTGTTATTTTGAAGAATTCCTTAACACTGAGCTTGACATACCTACTGTTGAGATCAATCGTGATGAGGATGTTGCCCTATTGCAGTATACGGGGGGGACTACCGGACTTTCCAAAGGTGTTATGCTTACACACACAAACCTTTTAGCTAATTTCAATCAAGTCTGTGATTTTGCCTATAAAACATGTGAGGATAAGCCGGAAGATTTTAAAATGATTACTGTCCTGCCAATGTTCCATGTTTACGGTCTTTCCAGTACTGCCCTTTGTGGAATTAGAGAAGGTGCGAACCAAATCCTGTTGCCACGATTTGATCCGAAAGAGATTATGGAGATCGTTAAGCGCGAAAAGCCTTTCCAAATGTCAGGCGTACCTACGATGTTTTTTGCCTTAAACTCTAGCCTTGGTCTAGAGGAATGCGGCTTTGATGATCTTTACTATATAAGTTGTGGCGGTGCACCATTGCCAGTGGAAGCGGCAAAATTATTCGAAAAGCGTACAGGTGCCATGCTTCTGGATGGATATGGACTATCTGAGGCAGCTCCAACGGTTATTTTTAACCCTCCGTTTGTGCCTAGAAAATATGGCAGTATCGGCATCCCAGTCCAAAGCACCACAGTTCGAATCGTCCAAGAAACAGATGATGGTTATGTGGATGCGCCAGTTGGAGAAGAGGGTGAGTTAATTGTCCAAGGCCCGCAGGTGATGAAAGGCTACTGGAATCTTCCAGAAGAGACAGCTGCTACATTGAAGGACGGTTGGTTATTTACCGGTGATATTGGCAAAATGGATGCGGAAGGCTATTTTTATATCCTTGATCGGAAAAAGGACATGATTATTGCAAGCGGCTACAATGTGTATCCGCGTGAAATCGAAGAAGTCCTATATCAACTTGAAGCGATTGAAGAAGTGCTTGTTGTCGGAGTACCTGATCCATATCGCGGAGAAACAGTGAAGGCCTATGTCAAGCTAAAACCGGGACATACGATTTCAGAAGAGGAAATCAAACAATATGGTAAGGAAAATCTTGCACCGTATAAAGCTCCAAAAGATGTAGAAATACGTGAGGATCTGCCTAAATCAACGGTTGGAAAACTATTAAGAAGAGTACTAAAAGACCAGGAGAAAATGAAAGTTAAAGCTTAATCGAATGAGGTGAGGAAAATGAATATTCAGGATTTGTTTAGCTTAAAAGGAAAAACGGCAATTGTTACTGGCGGCGGAAGAGGGTTAGGGCAGCAAATTGCCATAGCCTATGCGGAAGCAGGGGCCAATATTGTTGTTTGCTCAAGAAATGTCGATGCCTGCAAGCAATTTACGGAAGGGCTTCAAGAAAAAGGAGTTCGTGCACTTGCTTTAAAATGTGATGTATCTAATTCGAATGACATTCAGCATGTGGTAGACGAAACAATGAAGGAATTTGGCAGAATTGATATTTTAGTCAATAATAGCGGGACTAGCTGGGGAGCGCCTGCACTCGAGATGCCTGCCGATAAATGGGATAAGGTGATGGATATTAATCTCAAGGCCGTTTTCCTATTTTCTCAGGCCGTTGGCAAAATTATGGTCGAGCAAAAATCCGGTAAGATTATTAATATTGCATCGATTGCCGGTATGGGCGGGCAAGACCCTTTAGTCATGGATGCGATTGGCTATTCTGCCAGTAAGGGTGCGGTCATTACCTTAACAAAGGATTTAGCTGTTAAATGGGCTCCATATAATGTTCATGTAAACGCGATTGCCCCTGGTTTTTTCCCGACAAAAATGGCAAAAGCCATCTTGGATTATTCAGGCGAAAAGATTCTTGAACGGACACCTGCAGGCCGCTTCGGATCGGATGATGATATGAAAGGTCCGGCATTGTTCCTAGCTTCAGATGCTTCAGATTATGTTTTTGGCCATGTTTTGATTGTCGATGGCGGAACAACGGCAGGGGTTCAATAACTTTTCATTTTTAATTGAATATAATGATTGACTTAATGGCTTGTATTTATTATGTTTAGGTAAACATACCAACTGGTTAGTTAAGAGGGAAAGTCATGGATTCAAAGCAACGTGATCTCGTTTCATTCTATAAAAAAATCGAAGCACAGATGAATAAAAGAATCCATGCAAAGACCAATACACGAACCTTTACAAAGGCTTTTGGAAGGGCAATGGAGGCCCATCTGAAAAAGGCAAGGATTCACAGAAGGTTAACAACTAGGTGGTTAAATCGGCAAGGACTTGCGAATAAGGATGAACTAGCAGCCATTTCTAACAGAATAATAGTTTTTGAAGAAAAGATTGATCTAATGGATGATTCCATCTTTTCCATGAACAAGACCATAAAGGAAAATGATATCCAGTTAAAAATGATTCGGAAATCGTGGGATGAATGGTTTATTTTTCTAAAGAGTGAAGTAAAGTCAATACACGATAACAAGATCAATACACTAGAAAAAGAACTTCAGGAATTAAAGCAATTATTTCATAATGAATTGGATTGGGAGGAGAATGAAAATGACTGAAACAAACGAAAAGGTACTAGGGAGTCAAGAAACGGAGGGCAGCCTTGAAACGAGCCTTGACCTATTATGGAAACTTGGTTTTGACGAGGTAGATGCATGGGCGGAGCGTTTCAATAAACGTGATGAACGTTTCCTAGCGGCAGTGAAGAACTTCGTCGAAAAGGTAAAACAAAATCAAGAAAATGTGATCACGATTGCCGCACAATTTAGCGTGGAACTAAAGGATTGGGAAAAAGCAGCACGTGAGGAATTCCTAGCAACCACCACGCCATTACAGCATTTCTTCCCGGTTAAATCATATGAAGAAATCAATCAAGTTGTGGAAGACATTCAAAACAAAACAGCCCAATTATTGTTAACGCCTGCACAAGCATTAACAACCGGTCAATTTCAAGCTCTTGATAAGTATTTAGAAACAGTTGAACAATATATTTCTTTCAGAAAAAAAGCGAGAGAAAAATATATTGAAAGTGTCAAGAAAACAACAAATGTCTTATATGAAAACCAAAAATTATTTGTGAATTTATTTGCAAAGCAAGTAAAAACCGCGATGTTCCCATTTCAAAAGTACATGAAAAGTGTATCAGATTTAACAAAAGCGTAACGAGGTGAATGTAGATGTCTGGGAAAAAGCCTTACGATCCATATGAATCCCTTCATAAGTTTAGCTTATTATGGGAAAAACAGGTTAATGATTTTATCTATCTTTGGACAAATAATAAGGAATTTGTGAAAATGTCTCATTTAGGAACGGAATTTCATTCCCGTTCGCTTGAAACATTCAAAAAAAATCAAGAGGCAATTGCAAGTATGTTAAATTTGCCTACTAAAAATGATGTGACGAATGTAGCGAGCCTAACGCTTCAAGCAGAGGAAAAAGTGGAGGCTTTAGAGGAGCAAATATGGGAGCTGCAGGATGCCGTAAAATCTCAAAGTAAAGAGATTGAAAGTGTTGTTGCGGTATCTAAGGAAGTTATTAAACTAACAAAGCAATTGAAGACAGAGTTAGTAAAAACAAAAAAGGATCTGGCCGATACCAAGGATTTACATGCTGAACTTCAGGAATTGAAATTTGAATTATTGAAACTAAATGATTTTAAAGAGGAATTTGAGACCATCAAGGGTCTTATTAAACAGGACAGGGCGTCAGAACCAGTATTAACTGGTGCTGGATCAGGAAATTAATAGAAAGGAGCGAAAAACACCTTGGCGATAGAATCACCTTTTAAAGGATTCATTCCAGAGTTGGATGTTGAAAAAGAAAAGAAGCGCTGGGAACAACTGTTTAAGGTTTTTAGTGAGCCGGAGCCAAAGATTGGTCATACACCAAGAAATGAAGTATGGCGAAAAAATAAATCGGTATTATGGCATTATCCAGCGAAACAGAAAAAATACGAAATCCCATTATTTTTCGTGTATTCCCTATTTAATAAACCATATATCTTAGATATCGCTCCAAAGGCAAGTGTGATTGAAGGACTTACCAATATGGGTTATGAGGTGTATTTATTAGATTGGGGTTCCCCTGGCTATGAAGATAAAAAGATGGGTCTCGACACCTACATTGAAAAGTACCTAAAGACGGCTGTTAAGCGGGCAATTCGCCATTCAGGTGCGGAAGAAATTACCCTTATCGGTTATTGCTTAGGGGGCACGATTGCATCTATTTACACTTCGATTGCCGATGAGCCAATAAAAAATTTGATTGTAGCAACGGTTCCGATTGATTTTAACCCTTTTATCGGTCCAGATCAATGGGCAGAAGGCATGAGGCAGGGCGATATCAACATTGACCGTTTTATTGATGTGTACGGGGTGGTCCCGCCGCAATTGGTAGAGGGGATGTTCAGGGC
Source organism: Bacillus sp. MM2020_4 (assembly GCF_011250555.1). GTDB lineage: Bacteria > Bacillota > Bacilli > Bacillales > Cytobacillaceae > Neobacillus. The sequence goes on from NZ_JAANMZ010000001.1 coordinate 53,729, forward strand.
AATTGGGGCGCCAATTTATTTTACGAACTATACCATGCTATTAAGCCGAGCGCACGATCAGCGCTATGTTGATAAGTGGCGCAGGATGAATAGATGGACATTGGATCAAGTCCCTTTTGCAGGTGAAGCCTATAAACAATTAGCCAATGACCTTTTTAAAGAAAACAAGCTTGTTAAAGGCGAATTGATGATTGGCAATAAAAAGGTAGACTTGAAGAATATCACAGCAAACTTGTATGTAGTTTCCGGGTCAAGAGATAATTTAATTTTGGAAGAGCAAAGTAAACCATTAATGGATTTGGCCTCAAGCGAGGATAAAACCTATGTTTCGGTTGAAGCAGGCCATGTTAGTCTGGCACTTTCCGGACTATTCGCAAAAATCGTCGATCAATGGGCATCCAGTCGTTCAAATCAGCTTTAACAAGATTTTGTAATAATGTTGGGTACATGTAAATAAATTATTTATAGGCAAATAAGTAGGGGAAGGATGAGTCCTTCCCCCTTAGCTTGCCATTTTATGCTTATTTAAAAAATTTCGCAGGACTTTGTTAAATTCATCCTTGGCCTCGAGTTTTGCAATATGGCCGGTATTCCTGAAAATGACAAATTCCGAATGGGGAATTTGTTTGTGCATCAACAATTGAACCCAGACAGGAATAACAGAATCATATTGTCCACCTATGATTAAAGTAGGGACATTGATAGTTGATAATAAGCCTAAATTATTTACTTTAAGGCAAGCCTCCATTGATTTGAAATAGAATTCACTATTTGGCCTGTAAAATTGATAAAATTCTTCGAAATTCTCTCTTGTCCAGGAATAAAGACATATCTTTGCAGCCGTTTCCCTGAGGACATCTGGGGATTTATTTTCAGCACGGGCCTGACGATATTTTAAAAAAAGCTTTCCCAAATTTTTTGGGGCATAGTGGAAGGTGCTGACAAGCATTAATGAACGGCACATTTTAGGAGCCTGGCGATAAATTTCTTGTGCTACCATACCACCCATTGACAAACCGCAAATGTGTGCGCTTTCAATCCCAAGACCTTTTAAAAGAGTAATGATGTCATGAGCAAAGTTTTTGATGGAGATTTCACCTGGTGATTGATACTCACCGTGTCCACGTAAATCCGGTATAATTAAATCGTATTGTTCAGCAAATTCAAATTGCTTCGACCAACCCTCTTTTACCTCTCCAAGACCATGAATAAAAACTAATGGTTCACCAGCGCCAAACCGCAAATAAGGAATATCGGAGCATAACTTAAATAATTCTCCCAATGTGGATTCCTCCTAATGTTTTTATTAACATATGTTGCCTAGATTTGCGAGGTGTAAACATTTATAATATTCTGATTAGTTAAGTATACCGAGGCTATAATCATTTTATTACCTTATATATGTAAATTACATATATAAAACAAGCGTGATTTTTTGAATGTGAAAGCATTGTACGGTAATATAGAGCTAGTAAGGTAATTTTTTGCAAATGAGGTCTTGGAATGATTAAAAGGTATTTCACTTTTGAAAAAAATAATGGCATTGCACCATATACATGGACGATTCTTTGCATATTACCTTTTTACTTTATATTTCAATCCCCTTCTACAATTGAAATAGTTGTTGGGATATTACTTACCTTGGTATTCTTTATCCTCTACCGGATTGCATTTATGTCAAAAGGCTGGCCAGTGTATCTATGGACATTGATTCTCATTGGAATCTCCATCACAGCCTCAAGCCTTTTTAGTTATGTTTATTTTGCCTTTTTCTTGGCCTATTTTATCGGCAATATAAAAGAACGGATTCCCTTTTTCACTTTATATTTTATTCATTTGATTAGTACTTCTGCTGCAATTAATTTTAACATCGTCGTTCACGAGAAATTATTCTTAACACAGCTTCCTTTTGTTATTATCATTTGGATAAGTGTCATCCTCCTCCCGTTTAGCATCCATAATCGGAAAGAGCGAGGACAGTTAGAAGAAAAACTGGAAGATGCAAACAAAAGGATTTCAGAACTGATCAAAATTGAGGAGCGGAATCGTATTGCTCGTGACCTTCATGATACACTTGGACAAAAGCTGTCATTGATTGGTTTGAAGTCAGATTTGGCGCGGAGATTGATTGTAAAGGATCCAGAGCAGGCGCGCCAAGAATTAAAGGATGTTCAACAAACAGCCCGGACAGCGTTAAGCGAAGTCAGAAAAATGGTTTCTTCGATGCGAGGTATTCGCTTAAAAGATGAGATTCTTCGTGTAAAAGAAATCATCAAAGCGGCTCAGATCAATTTTGAATCTGAAGGCGATTTTAACTTGGCAAATGTGTCGCTTTTAACTGAGAATATATTAAGTATGTGTTTGAAAGAGGCCGTAAACAATGTGGTGAAACATAGTGAAGCTAATTCCTGTTTCATATCAATCGAGCAAACGTGGAAGGAAACCGTGATGACGATTCGTGACGACGGTGTCTTTAAGAATGGAACAGGGATTTTAGCTGAGGGTCATGGCCTAATTGGAATGAAGGAACGGCTGGAATTTATCAATGGCAATCTTAAGCTAGTTACAAAGGGCGGAACTACATTAATTATTAGCGTGCCCAATGATGTCAAACCATTAGAAAAGGAGGGACGTAAATGATTAGAATCGTTATCGCTGAGGACCAGCAAATGCTTTTAGGTGCCTTTGGCTCACTGCTTAGTCTTGAAGAGGATATGGAGGTAATTGGAAAAGCCTCAAACGGCGAGGAAGCCGTAGCGTTAGTAAAGAAATTTCTGCCTGATGTTTGCATTATGGATATTGAAATGCCGGGTAAGAGTGGTCTTGAGGCGGCTGAAGAGGTTAAAGGATTAGGCTGTAAAGTAATCATTTTAACCACCTTCGCCCGAACTGGTTATTTTCAACGTGCGTTAAAGGCTGGTGTCAGTGGATATTTGTTGAAGGATAGTCCAAGTGAAGAGTTGGCGAGCTCCATTCGAAACGTCATGGCAGGCAGACGAATTTATGCACCCGAATTGATGGACGATGTGTACGGGGAGGAAAATCCGCTAACTGATCGTGAGAAAGAAGTGTTAGAGCTTGTTGCAGATGGAAAGAACACGAAAGAAATCGCTGAAGAGCTTAGCATTAAAACCGGAACTGTCCGTAACTATATTTCCATTATTTTAGACAAACTCGAAGTGAAAAATCGTATTGAGGCCATCACCCAATCAAAAGAAAAAGGATGGTTTAAATGATATGCCGGCAGCCGATCTTAAGAATCTGCTGCCGTTTTAAAAGTCCCTATAAAATTTTTAATATATTCGAACACCTCGTTGGGACGTTCTTCCGGGAGAGCATGGCCGCTTTCTTTTAAAATGATCAATTCCGAATTGGATAAATCTTTGTTAAGTTGTTCCCCAACCTTAAGAGGCATCGATTTATCATGATCACCCCAAAGCAATAAGCAAGGGGTCTTAATTTGCCTAAGAATGTAGGCGGGCAGATCCCCCTCACGGTCGCGAATCATTCGTGTAAGTGCCACGAAAATTTCATCCTGTAAAAAGGGTTCTAAGTAGCCATTAATCATTTCATCATTAATAATGGAGTGGTTATAGAGGGTTTCCTGTAAGTTTTTCTTCACTCCCATGCGGGCAAACTTATATTTCACAAAAAGGTGGAAATACGGAATATAACTAGAGATGATTAATGGCAATTTAAAGCGTTTCAGATAGGCTGAACTACAAAGAAGGATAGCTTTATCAGCGAGCTCTGGCATCATGTGAAGGATATTCAGGACAATTTGTCCGCCCATTGAATGACCAATAAAGGTCATTTTTTTTAATCCTAATGATTCGGTAAGGTTGATAACGGTTTGAGCGAGATTCTTATAAGAATATACATAATGATTGCATTTTGCACTTTTTCCAAATGGAGGAAGATCAATTGACAACACTTGATACTCTTTTTTTAATAGGGAGATCAAATGACGGAATGTGAAGGTGGATGAAAGAAAGCCATGCAATAAAACTAACGTTTTTTCGGATGTTTGGTGTGGATAAAATTCATAATAGACATTAATGTTATTTACCTGTTGACTGCCGGTGAATACGTCCCGTTCCATTTATGGTTCCTCCTGTTCCCACATGAAAATAATTAAAATTACTATTCCCCATTTTTTATTCTTACATCAATAAAGCAAAAAATAAAAATAAAATATTTGAATTTTTAGATAATTAAATGTATAATGAAAAAAAGCTCAAGGAGTTGATTTCCATGGAAAAGAAATTACTAAATTCACCCCAACATTCGGAAGAGTATACAGATGCTGCAGTTGCTGAGATGTTCTTAAACAATGTCCTGCTTGAATTTAAGAAGGAAAAGATCCGTAAGGAAATCGACCAAACATTACAGGATGGTAACAAAGATTTGTTTCTTAAACTATCAGAGGAATTAAAGAAAATTTCGTAACTCCATTACTAACGAACCTATTTCTATTAAAAAGAATCCCCAATCCTTTGGACTGGGGATTCTTGGCCGTTCCAGCTGCTGAACACAATTGTAACTATTTTAAACCGTTTTGGGGCCAATTACGGTTTTTTTTATTAAAAAAATGAAGAAGGTATAAGCTATTGAAAAGAGTAATGATTGAAGAATAGTAAAATGTTCAATAATTAGCCATAATTAATTACAATCTTATTATTGTTAATACATTTTATTACCGTTATCATTGTTTAGATAGTGTAAATAGAATGAAAGAAATGTACGGGGCAAAATGGAGCCATTTGTGTTTGGGGGTGTTATGAATTGTATTATAAAAGTAAATTTTTCATGTTTATGGTAATCGTTTCCCTTTTCCTGTTTTTATTTCCGTCTATTTTTTCTGCCCACGCTTACATTAAGAAATCGACGCCAATAGAAAACCAAATGCTTGAACAAGCACCAAAAGAAATAACGATTCAATTTGATGAAACCGTCCAGCCAGCCTTTAATTCGATAAAAGTGTTTGATTCGGATGGGAACAGGGTTGACAAAAAAGATGGACGGATTGACCCAAAACAGCCGTCCATACTAAAAAGCGGGTTAAAGAAAAATCTTCCTGAAGGTACTTATCGAATAAAATGGAAGGTTGTTTCAAGTGACGGTCATCCTGTTGAGGGAGTTATCCCTTTTCAAATCGGAACTAAAGACCAAGGCCCAGCTAAAATACATAAAGAAACAACCGGCTACACACCGAAAGCAGATCTTATTATTATCCGCTGGGTGCAATATCTAAGTAATGCTTGCTATGTTGGGCTCCTGTTTTTTTACATGGTGATTTTGCCGAAGGAATATCGGAAAAATGGATCCACTGATAAACTGTTCCTAAGATTGTTAAGTTCGAGTTTGGTACTCTTATTCCTTAGTATCCTGCTCAGTTTGCCATTGCAAGCAACCATTGAATCTGGTTTCCCATGGAGTGAAGTATTTAGCTTTCAAACATTCGAAAATATGTTGATGAACACAAACTTTGGCCAAGCATGGATTTACCAGGTTGCTATCCTTTTGACATTGGCCCTCATAACATCATTTATCGGGATGGCGGAAAGCACGAAAAGGATTCTTCTATGGGTCTGTCTAGCTTTAGCCACGGCATTGCTTCTAACAAAGGCACTAACAAGCCATGCAGCGGCCCAAGCCAACCAATTATTAACGATATCTATGGATTTTCTTCATTTGCTGGCGGCATCAATTTGGATAGGAAGTTTAATTGGATTTGTAGCACTATTTTCATGGTGTAAAAACGAAAAAACGAAACAAGAATATTTACAAATGATGAAAGGTTTCTCTAAGTGGGGAATTATTCTCGTTCTTCTTTTAACCTTTACGGGGGTGTTTGGCAGCCTATTATATATCCCAAATCCTTCTTCACTTATTCAAACAACTTATGGAAAAGTGTTAACTAGTAAGGTTACACTGTTTTTGTTAATGCTGATACTTGCAGGTGTAAATTTTATAAAGGGAAAAGGAAAAAAAGAAAAGGGACTTTTTGCTTCCTTATGGGGCGAACTTTCCATTGGGGTGATCATCCTGATTCTATCTGTCGTTCTAACCAATTTACCTACAGCGATACAATCTCCAGGGCCATATAAGGAAACCAAAACAGTTCAGGGCAACCAAGTGACATTAAGGGTAACCCCTAATACTATTGGAGAAAATCTATATGAACTTACGCTACAAGATCGGCAAGGGGAGCCCATCAAGGATATTGAACAATTACACTTAACTTTTTCCATGACTGAAATGGATATGGGAAAGGAAACAGTCAATCTAAAAAAGGTTTCCGATGATAGGTTCGAGGTGCAAGGTTTGCATTTTATCATGGCAGGTGAATGGAACGTACATGTTCACATTTTGACGAAGTCGTTGGAAAGCATTGATACAGATTTTCACGTTTTAGTCGGAAGCCAATAAAAGAATTGGAGGAAATCAATATGAAAAAAACGATTTTAAAAATATCCAAGTTACTCATTCCAGCAGTTATTAGTTTATTTTTCTTTACCAGTATGGCAAGTGCTCATGTGACAGTAGTTCCAAAAACATCGGTAACCGGTGCATGGGAAACCTATACTTTAAAGGTTCCAGTTGAAAAAGATGTTGCCACAACTAAAGTAACCGTTAAGACTCCTGAAGGCGTAGAAATTATGTCCTACCAACCAGTTCCAGGGTGGACATATACAGCTGAAAAAGATGCAAGTGGAAAAGTAAAAACCTTCACATTTGAAGCAACTGGTGAGGGGATCCGAGCTGGGCAATTTCAACAATTTGTGTTTGTAGCAAAAAACCCTGAAAAGGCTTCTAAAGCAGCATGGGATGCATTTCAGTATTACAAAGATGGCAGCATTGTAGAGTGGACAGGTGACGAAAAATCGGAGTCACCACATTCCATTACGGATATTGTGACGGCAACTTCAACAGATCACCATGATTCAGCGACAACAGAACATGCAGAAAAAACAGATAAGGCGCCAACCGCTGACACTGAGAATGAGGATGAAACATCCGATTCTCTGCCACTTATCTTATCTGGTGCCGCTGCGTTACTTTCACTTATAGCACTTGTACTTGCCATTCGAAAAAAATAACAAAGAAACAGGAGAAGCCTTGTGCTCTCCTGTTTTATTTATATATTAGGGGAAATATACCAAATTCCGCTCCTAATCTAATAAACTCTCGACTATCATTTCATAAACAGTAAATTCCGTACTAAGTAAAAATAAGTTCTTCCTAGTATACGCCTTCATTAGGAATCGTAACTAAGCCCCAGGTCTTAGTTGGAAATAAAACCTGAGATTGTTCCCAATATAATAGAAGCCGTTTAGACTATTTATAGGGAATACTTGGGGATTTACTTACATTCTCCTCCCAATTGAAGATGAGTTTGTTGGAGGTATTAAATATGGAGCGGAAAATATATGTCCTTTTAACTGACACTGGTACAATTTTTACAAAAATAATAAAGTTTTATACGAAGAAGCCCCACAATCATGCATCCATTGTGGTAGATGACCATTTTAACAAGGTTTATAGTTTCGGCAGAAGAAACCCAAGGAATCCTTTCATGGCTGGATTCGTACAGGAGAATATTCGAGGTGGTTTATTTAGAAATGCCGATTGTGCTATTTATTGTGTCACGATCACAGATAACCAATTTGAAAAACTAATCGCTAAAATAAGAGAAATGGAGGAGCATAAGAGTAATTACAAATACAATCTTATCGGTTTAATTGCGGTAATGCTAAACATGGAGATTGACCGCAAGAATGCGTTCTTTTGCTCCCACTTTGTTGCAACCCTTCTTGAGGAATCAGGTATTCCAATAAAAAATCAAAAGCCGCTTTCCCTTGTAACCCCGCATGATATTAAGGAATCAGCCTCTCTAAAATTAATTTACGAAGGGAAGCTATCAAGTTACGTTCAAAATTATTATCAACCATATTGTCACGATAGAGTGGAAGTCATTTAAGGTGATACCCCTGTTTTTACTGAGATAGCAGGGGCATTACATTGATTATCAAGCAATTCTTTCTTGCGTCTCGCCTTTTTTCACTTTGACTTTTTCCACAAACACTTTAAACAGCTTTAAAGAGCGTTGAAAAACCGGGCTTTGTATAAAGGTATAAAGGAATGTGGCGATAAACACAGGACCGCCTAATATGAACCCGATAACGAGGATGAAACTTTCAACGATCATACGAGCTTGGCTTACTGACAATCTAGTTTTATCAGAGATCGAGAGCATAAAGCCATCCCGTGGACCGGCACCAATCCCTGCTGCTACATACATCCCGCCACCGATACCCGTGATGAACACTCCAGAAAGGAGAATCAGATAATCGAGCCATGTATTTGTTGCTTTTGGGAGAATATCTAACCAAAGAAAAAAGTCCATTATGGGACCAATACACAGTGCATTTAAAATGGTTCCCAAGCTTATATAGGTGCGAGCAACAAAAAAGGAAATGATGATTAAGACGAGCCCGCAGATAACGCCCCATGTACCAATGGTTAATCCAAAATGCTGATAAAGTGCCACATTTAAGACTTCCCAAGGATGCAGCCCCACATATTTAACCTTAACTGCGATGGCATTACCTAGGCCAAAAAAGGTGAGCCCCAAAAAGAATAAACAGTACTGAAAGAGTTTCAACTGTATGTCCCCCATAAATTCTAGTGACTTTTCTGAATATTAAAACCTATCTACATATCTTAAAATGTACTGTCACATTTTTCAATAGTTAATTTGAAATATGGCTAAGAATACAGCCGTACCGTTTACGAAAAATGAAGGTATGTTTCTTCTATAAACAATAAATGCAACATATAGTTAATAAAAGGCCTTCAGTCGTATGAAGGTCTTTTACTTTGACAATGAAAGAGGGATACACCAATGCCAAGCGAATTGCAACAAGTAGAATTAGATATCCCAATTGAGGTGATTTGGGACTTTATTAGAGACGAAAATAATTGGGCGCCACTTGTCCCTGGGTATATTCAACATGAAAAAATGAATGAGCGTCAAATCAGCTGGGAATTTAAAAGCGACCTTGTTGTCATGAAAAAAAAGGTTACACTCGTCATTGATATTAAGGAGTGGAATGAACCGAGTAAGGTGAGCTTTGAATTAAAAAGGAAGAACGAAAAGTATATTGGTGAAGGGTATTTTGAAGCAAAAGCCATAAATAGAAATAAAACACGAATTACTGGATTTCTCGAAATCAATGCAACAGGGCCAATGGGGACATTAGCAAATAACCTTTTCAAAAAAGCAATTCAAATAACGGATGAAGAAGTGACTGTTGCGATCTCTTCAAAGCTTGAAGAATTTACTAGAAAATAAATCAAAAAGAGCAACCCCTGATAAACAATGGGTTGCGGCTTTTTACGGTGATGATGATCGGAAAACTTATGTATTAGTAATTGATAAGATAGAATAACTAAGGAATCCTGCTTCATATTGGAGCAGGATGGTTTTTTATATGTTCTTTTTCAGTCTAAAGTGATAAAGTAAATTTAAATATTGAACATTTTCATAAAAAAATGTTATATTTATATATAAAATTTAGCGAATCTTTTGAATAAGGGGAAGGTGATCCATATGGCAATTGAAGAATCGAAAGTAAATGACAGCAGTCTTCCATTACGCCGCGATGTAAAATTACTTGGGAATATGCTAGGAGAAATCCTGGTAAACCATGATGGTCAGGAACTCTTTGAAAAAGTAGAAAAAATAAGACTTATGTGCAAAACACTTAGGACTCACTTTGATCAAGAGATTTACACAGCCCTAAAAGAGGAGATTTCCAGCCTAAGTTCGCCAATGCGGAAACAAGTTATTCGTGCATTTTCGATGTATTTCCATTTGATCAATGCAGCAGAGCAGAACCATCGAATTAGGAGGCGTAGACAGTATCAACTCCAGGACGAAACGATTGTTCAGCCTGCATCAATCGAGAGTGCTATCCTTAAACTGAAAGAAAATGACATTCAAGATGAGGTTATTCAAAATGTATTACAAACATTGTCGCTGGAACTAATCATAACTGCACATCCTACGGAGGCGACAAAACGTTCTATTCTTGAAATTCAGCAAAGAATAGCGGCATTATTAAACCAGCTTGATCATCCATTACTGTCGACAAGAGAGCAAAAAAAGCTAGAAGAGAGCCTTTTTAATGAAGTGGCGATTCTTTGGCAAACGGATGAATTGCGTGAACATAAACCGACTGTGCTGGATGAAGTCAGGAACGGGTTGTATTATTTCGATCAGACATTATTTGAGGTACTACCTGATATTCATCAGGAGGTAGCAGAGTGTCTTGAAAAAAACTATCCGAACACTTCATGGGATGTTCCCAATTTCCTTCGTTTTGGCTCATGGATTGGCGGTGACCGCGATGGTAATCCAAATGTTACCCATGATGTTACTTGGGGAACACTGGAAAGGCAGCGGAGGCTTGTCTTAAAAAAATATAAAAATGTTTTAATAGATTTAATGAAACGATACAGTCATTCTACGAAAAGGGTTAAGGTTAGTGACGAGCTTCTTTCCTTTCTTGAGGAAAAAGAGGATGTATTTTTAACAGAAGAGAAAAAATGGCCGATAAAAACAGAAGTTTACCGACGGGTTTTCGCTATGATCATTGAAAGAATACGGCAGGTTGGTAAATCCGACACGGGTTATCAATCAGCTGATGAATTATTAGCCGATTTGTTCATGATTGACAATAGCTTAAAACAACATCATCCAACAGCACATGAATTAAAAATTATTCAAAAGTTGATTCGTCAAGTTCAGCTGTTTGGCTTCCATTTAGCCACACTTGATATCCGGAACCATAGTGGTGAGCATGAGGCAGCTATGACGGAAATCCTGCGCAAAGTACAAATTGCCGAAAATTATGCAACACTTTCTGAAGAGGAAAAGGTAAAAATATTGCAGGGAATTCTTATGGACCCTCGACCACTCCTTCTACTAAATGAAGATTATTCCGCTGAAACACAGGAAATGATTAAAGTGTTCCAAATGATTAAAGCGGCGCATGAGGAATTTGGAAAGCGGTCGATTTCTGTTTATCTTGTCAGTATGACGAAATCTTCAAGTGACTTACTAGAGGTTCTTGTTTTAGCAAAAGAAGCCGGAATTTACCGACTTCATGCCGACGGAACACTAGAAAGTCATTTACATGTGGCTCCATTACTAGAAACAATCGATGATTTATCTGCTGGTCCAGCCATCATGGAAAGACTTTTCAACATGCCTGTTTACCGCAATCATTTGCAAATTATGGGGGACCAGCAGGAGATTATGCTAGGTTACTCTGATGGAAGTAAAGACGGTGGAACGTTAACGGCTAACTGGAAGCTGTATAAAGCACAGATTGAAATACATGAAATGGCAAAAAGGTATCAGATTGGCCTTAAATTTTTCCATGGGCGCGGGGGATCATTAGGACGTGGCGGTGGTCCGTTAAATAAAAGTATTCTTTCACAACCGGCAGAAACAATCGGCGATGGCGTTAAAATTACTGAACAAGGTGAAGTGCTCTCTTCAAGATATCTTCTTGAGGATATTGCCTATCGTAGTTTGGAACAAGCGACCTCTACCTTGATTCTAGCTGCCACACATGTTTCAAAAGAAGTGGAGCAGGGGCAATTACGCGAACAGGTTTGGGAAGAAGCTATTGAGGAAATCTCAAGTGATTCTTTAGCAAAATATCAAGCACTTGTATTTGGTGATCCTGATTTCCTTACCTACTTTAATCAAGGAACACCCTTAAAAGAAATCGGTGACCTAAATATCGGCTCAAGACCGATGAGTCGTAAGAATAAAGGCAGATTTGAGGACCTAAGGGCGATTCCGTGGGTATTTGCATGGACACAAAGCCGTCAGCTGCTTCCTGCGTGGTATGCTGCCGGAACAGGTTTAGACAACTATGCGGCAAAAAGTGAGCAAAACCTTAAGCTTCTACAGGAAATGTATGGGAAGTGGCCGTTCTTTCAATCAACCATTAATAATCTACATATGGCTTTGATGAAAGCAGACATTACAACGGCAAAAGAATATTTATTGCTTGTAGAAGATCAATCAATTGCAGATAGAATTTTTGGCGATATTCTCGAAGAGTATGAAAAAACAAAGGCAATTCTTCTTAAAATTACCGGTGATAAAGAATTGCTTGATCACACACCAAATATCAAAGAATCTGTCTACAGACGAAATCCCTACGTGGATCCGTTAAACTTTTTACAAGTTGATCTTATTAGAAAGTTACGAAAACAGGAGGAGCCGAGTGAAGAGTTACTCACGGAAGTGCTTCTCACTATCAGCGGAATCTCCGCCGGTTTACGAAATACAGGTTGATATAGATTTAAAAGGCGATAAACTTTTTAAAAAAGGTTTATCGCCTTTTTTTATAAATTTGACAACGGTCAAGGTTGAAGTATCTCATTCCCTATAAGATTAAGAGGAAATAACAGAAAGGGGAAATGAACAATGAAAACTATTAAATTGCACCTGGAGGACCTTACCTGCCCAAGCTGTATTAAAAAGATTGAACGAGCACTTTTAAATACGAAAGGTGTCGAAGGGGCACAGGTACTATTTAACTCTAGCAAAGTAAAGGTTGTTTTTGATGAGGGTATCATTGAATCAACTAGTTTAAAGGATGTAATTGAAAAATTAGGCTACCAAGTGTTGAGTACAAACGAAACAAACGGGAGGTGATAAAAATGAATCGAAATATGAGAGGAGCTATCGTCTTTATTTCAGGCAGCTTGCTTGCAGCTGCCTTTTTATTTCACTTTATCAAAATAAATGTCTTACAAGATGCGATGCTCATCCTTGCTACCTTAATAGCTGGTTATCCTATCGTAAAAAAGGCATGGCAATCCGCTAGGATGAAGGCCTTTAGTATTGAGTTACTTGTCACGATTGCCGTGGTGGGGGCAATGATACTGGGGGAATATGTGGAATCTGCAGCTGTTACCTTTTTGTTTTTACTAGGGGCATACCTTGAAGCACATTCTCTCGAAAAAACACGGAATTCATTAAAATCTTTGATGGAAATGACCCCTCTTAAAGCCACAGTGAAAAGAGAGGGGAAATCAATCATTGTTCCCGCTGAAGAGGTCACTAAAGGAGAACTTTTACTCATTCCCTCTGGCGAAAAAATTGCTGTTGACGGAATAATAACTTCGGGTCAAGCATTCTTAAATGAAGCAGCGATTACAGGGGAGTCTGTCCCTGTCAGAAAACAAAAAAATGATCATGTATTTAGTGGAACGATCGTTGATAGCGGATATATTGAAGTGCTGGCTGAAAAAGTCGGGGAGGACACGACGTTTTCCAGAATTATTGAGCTAGTGGAAGAGGCCCAAGAGTCAAAGGCGAAAACTCAGAAGTTTTTAGAAAAGTTCTCCAACCTTTATACACCAGCGATTATTATTCTATCCCTGATTGTCTTTGTTTTTACGAAGGATATTGAATTAACGCTGACCTTCCTGGTAATAGCGTGTCCGGGTGCCTTGGTCATTTCTGCGCCAGTATCGCTTGTTGCGGGGATTGGGAATGGTGCTAAGTACGGTGTCCTGATAAAAGGCGGAGAAATAATGGAGAAACTGGCAAAAATCGATGTTGTTGTGTTTGATAAGACGGGTACACTCACAAAAGGGCAGCCGGAGGTAACAGCTATTCAAACCTATGGAATGGATGAGGATGAATTTTTAACGATGGTGGCTGAGGCAGAGGTTATTTCGGAACATCATTTAGGTCGGACCATTGTAAAAGCAGCCGTAGGCAGAGGATTAAAACTTATAAATCAGCCTAATGATGTTGAGGTGATGAAAGGGCATGGTATAAAAGCAACCATCAAAGATAAAAAGTTGGTAATTGGGAATAGAAAATGGATGAATGAAAATCAAATACCTATTCCTGATACGGTGGAAGTATACGCAGAGCAGCAAGAGTTGGACGGAAATACAGCGGTTTTCACTGCATTAAACAATACCATTATCGGCGTTATTTCAATTGCCGATCAAATACGAGATGAGGCTGCTAAAACGATTCAAAAGTTAAAGCAATGCGGAGTAAAACAAATAGTTATGCTTACAGGAGATAACCGGCACACAGCTAATAAAGTCGCAAATCAGCTCGGAATGGACCAATATTTTGCTGAACTTCTCCCAGAAGATAAAGTAAGGCAGATTAAACAACTTCAACAGCAGGGTTATAGGACAGCTATGGTCGGTGATGGCATCAATGATGCACCTGCCATTGCAATCGCCGATATTGGGATTGCCATGGGTGGGTCAGGAACTGATGCGGCAATGGAAACCGCGGATATGATCATTATCTCTGATAAGCTTGATAGGCTAGTTCATGGATATACATTAGCGAAAGCAACTGTCAGTAATATGAAGCAAAATATGTCTTTTGCTGTTGTAACTGTTGTGATTTTATTAGCAGGAGTTTTATCCAAGAATATTTTTCTTGCCGCAGGGATGTTCATTCATGAATTTAGTGTATTGGTGGTTATCTTAAATGCACTTAGACTTGTGCGATATAAATATGCCCCGTGACTGGTGCGGTAAAATTTTGAACATTTTGTGAACTTTTTAATAATGAATGGCTATTCATTCATTTTGGCACAAAGTTCGACATTATTCGATTCATGCAACATGGTATATTTTAGCCAGAATAGGAATAAGGGAGTGAATCTGAAGAGCTCACGCACTGGTTGAGGAAGCCTCATTCTTTTGAAAATGCAAAAGTTTATAAATTCTGGAGGGGATTTTGAATGGCTGTAAAAGAAAAAGTGGTCCAAGAAAAACATTTAGTTCCGGAAATGATTGATACATTAGCCAATAAAGCTGCAAAGGCATTGGAGGAGTTTCGCTCCTTCAATCAAGAAATGGTAGATGAAATTGTTAAGCAGATGGCGCTAATAGCTCTCGAAAATCATAAATACTTAGCAAAGCTGGCTATTGATGAAACAAAAAGAGGGGTCTATGAAGATAAGGTTTTCAAAAATATGTTTGCTACCGAGTGTATCTATAACAACATTAGAGATATGAAAACGGTAGGAGTTATAAGTGAAAATGAAAATGAAGGTATGGTTGAAATGGCCGAGCCAGTTGGTGTCATTGCCGGAATAATCCCCATTACAAATCCGACATCAACCGTTATATTTAAATCGTTAATTTCACTTAAAACAAGAAATCCAATTATATTTGCCTTTCCGCGTTATGCACAAAAATGCTGTACGGTTGCTGCTGAACTGCTTAGGGAGGCGGCCATAAAAGCGGGGGCACCGGAAAATTGCATCCAGTGGATTGAAGTTCCTTCCCATGAGGCATTCCAAACCTTAATGAAACATCCATTGGTTTCGCTCATACTTGCAACAGGTGGACCTAACCTTGTCACAGCTGCCTACAGTTCTGGAAAGCCTGCACTTGGTGTTGGGGCTGGGAATGTACCGTGCTATATCGAAAAAACAGCCAATATCAAACGGGCTGTCAATGATCTTATTCTATCAAAAACGTTTGACAATGGGATGATTTGTGCTTCAGAACAGGCGCTTATTATTGACAAAGAAATATATGACGAGGTAAGGCAGGGGTTAATTGTTAATAACTGCTATTTCCTAAATGAAGAGGAGCGTCAATTGGTAGAGCAAATCGCTATTGATCCAAAACACGCTGCACTTAACCCAATGATTGTTGGATTACCTGCCTATTTGATTGCAAAAATGGCGGGGGTAAATGTTCCAGTCAATACAAAAATCCTAATTGCCGAGTTAGAAGGTGTAGGCCCGAACTATCCACTTTCTTGTGAAAAGTTAAGCCCGATTTTAGCCTGTTATAAAGTTAACAGTACGGCTGAGGGTTTGCAGATTGCTGCGGAAACATTAGAATATGGCGGTCTTGGGCATTCTGCGGCACTTCACACAGCTGACCAAAATCTAATCGAACAATTCTCACTGCAGATGAAAGCGGGACGAATTATTGTCAATACACCATCAACCCATGGGGCAATCGGGGATATCTATAATACATCGTTGCCATCTTTGACAATTGGATGTGGAACTTATGGAGGTAACTCTGTGTCGCAAAATGTCGGAGCAGCGAATTTAATCAATATTAAAAAGGTAGCGAAAAGAAGAAAAATGACGCAATGGTTTAAAGTGCCTTCACAAGTTTTCTTTGAGCAAAATTCCATTCAAATACTTGCACAGATTCCAGGTATTTCGAAAGCATTTATCGTTACCAGTGGAAGCTCTATAAAAAATGGCTATGTTGATAAAGTTCTCTATTATTTGAATAAGAATGGTGCAAAAATCCAGTTCGAATCCTTCTCAGAAGTAGAACCAGATCCTAGTATTGAGACGGTTATGAATGGTGCAGAAAGAATGAGAAGGTTCCAGCCGGATTGCATCATCGCCCTTGGTGGCGGTTCGGTTATGGATGCAGCAAAAGCGATGTGGCTTTTCTACGAACATCCAGAGACTGATTTCCATAGCTTAACACAAAAGTTCTTTGATCCGTCAAAGAGAGTCGTAAAATTTCCGGCTCTTCGCAGTAAAGCAAAATTGGTGGCAATCCCAACCACATCTGGGACAGGTTCAGAGGTTACTTCTGTTACCGTTATTACGGATAAAAAGACCAATAAGAAATATCCACTGGTAGATTTCCAACTGACGCCTGATATTGCCATTGTAGATCCACAGTTTGTCATGACAGTTCCGAAACAGGTTACTGCAGACACTGGGATGGATGTTCTGACCCATGCAATTGAGTCTTATGTATCAGTTTTGGCAAATGATTATACAGACGGGTTGGCACTTAAGGCCATCCAGCTCGTTTTTGATTATTTGCCGCGGGCATACAGTGATGGAAGTGATGAACTAGCAAGGGAAAAGATGCATAATGCATCGACAATAGCAGGAATGGCTTTCGGTAATGCCTTTTTAGGTATTAATCATAGCCTTGCCCACGTGCTCGGGGCTGAGTTTAGTATCCCGCATGGACGCGCAAATGCTATCCTCTTGCCGCATGTAATCCGTTATAATGCCGCAAAACCGAATAAGTTTATGACTTATCCTAAATACGAACATTTTATTGCGGATGTACGCTATGCGGAAATTGCCAAAATGCTTGGACTCCCCGCGAGCACAACAGAAGAAGGGGTTAACAGTTTAATCAAGGCAATTGTCAACCTTGCAGACGAATTAGATATTCAGATGAGTATTCAAGCAAATGGTGTTAATAAAGAAATGTTTGAAAACAAAGTAGCCTTACTTGCCGAAAATGCATTTGACGATCAGGATACCATTGCAAATCCAAAACAACCATTTATTAGCGAGCTTGCAGAAATATATCGTCAGGCTTTTAGGGGCGTATAAGTATGAAGGTCAGTCCCAGGATGTATGCTGGGACTGACTGAAAATGGTTATTACTTTAAGCAATTCATCTATAGTAATTTCCTTTTTTGATATAACTATATAACTGTCAACAGGATCAAAAAAAAACGAATGTTTTGTGAACAATCACGAGTACTTGTCGATTTTAATCTCCTTGTGCCGAAATTAGACTTAAAACACCCCTTCTCGAACTTAAAATTATGAAAATTGATGAAATATGTCGAAAACAGTACATTTACAAATATCTATTTTAAAACAATAATTTAAGTGGATTCAACTTCTTCCAAGTTTAATAGGGTGAAAGGTTTCAGTTTCACTTTCATGTTTCATTTGGTAGAGAAAATAAGGAGGGGAATAATATGGTTTATCAGAAAAAGCCATGGCTGAAATTTTATGATCCAAGAATTAGCAAGGTAGTATCAATTGAATATGATTCATTATTTGACCTATTAAGGCAGGCAGCAAATATTCATCATGATAATCCGGCGCTATCGTTCTTCGGAAAGTCTTGGAGCTATAAGGAAACCAGAATGATTTCTGAATGGCTTGCCGCTTCATTATATCGGGTCGGGCTGAAAAAGGGTGAGAGATTGGCTATCATGCTCCCGAACTGCCCGCATTATATTTTTAGCTTATTTGCTACATTTCGGTTAGGCGGTATTGCCGTTCAAGTAAATCCCATGTATGTCGAGAGAGAAATTGAATATATCCTCAATGATTCCGATGCGGAATACATGGTTGTTTTTGAAGCATTCTATCCTAGAGTAAAGCAGGTCCAGCCGAATACATCTTTGAAAAAAGTCATTGTCGTTGGGTTTGGAGAAAATAAACTTCCGCTTGCAGACGGAGATATTTATTTTGAAGACTTTTTAACACATGATAATGTGATGCCTGATATTCCCATTGATATTCATGATGATGTAGCCCTACTTCAATATACTGGCGGAACAACCGGGGTATCTAAAGGGGTGATGCTTACACATCATAATTTACTGGCCAATATTATTCAGGTATGCGATTTCACCTATAATGCCGTCGATGAGAAACCTGAAAACTTCAAAATTGTAAGTGTTCTGCCAATGTTTCATGTATATGGGCTCTCTTGTAATGCACTATCAGCCATAAGAATCGGCTGTAATCAGCTCATTTTACCTCGATTTGATGTTAATGAAGTGTTAGAGCTAGTTAAACGTGAGAAACCGTTTCAAATGACGGCTGTTCCGACCATGATTTTTGCTTTGAATAGTCACCCAAATTTAGAAGATAGTAATATCGGTGATATTTATTATTTAAGCAGCGGCGGCGCACCGCTCCCAATTGAACAAGTTAAATCATTTGAAAAAAGGGTGGGGGCAAGATTATCGGACGGCTACGGATTATCAGAAACAGCTCCATCAGCTATCTCTACGCCGCCATTCCTGCCGCGGAAATTAGGAAGCGTTGGTATTCCGCTCCCAGGTACCGAGGCAAGAATTGTAGAAGAAACTTCAGAAGGGATTATAGATGTACCAGTTGGTGAGGCTGGAGAGTTAATCCTTCGCGGACCACAAGTGATGAAAGGATATTGGAAGCGTCCCGGGGATACAGAAATGGTGTTAAAAGATGGCTGGCTATTTACCGGGGACATCGCAAAAATGGATGAAGACGGCTACTTTTACATTTTGGATCGCAAGAAGGATATTATTATTGCAAGCGGCTACAATGTTTACCCACGTGAAATTGAAGAGGTGCTGTACCAGCATGAAGCGGTGGAGGAAGCAATTGTCATTGGTGTTCCAGACACATACAGAGGAGAAACAGTAAAAGCCTTTGTTAAGCTAAAACCAGGTACAGATATAACACCGGAAAAACTGATAGATTTTGCAAAGATAAATTTAGCGCCTTACAAGGTGCCGAAAGAAATTGAAATACTAAATGAACTTCCTAAATCATCTGTCGGCAAGTTATTAAGGAGAATGTTACGACAAGAACAGGAAAAAGCTCAAGTATAAACACACCCCAGAAAAAGCATTAACGCATGCGATTCTTCTCTACAATACTTCATCATAGACACACTTTCACAACAATCACGCACATAATTTCTTTATAAAGGAGCGAGAAAGATGGCTGGAAAAAAAGAAAATGAAAAAGAATCAAAAAAGGTTAAAGAACTCCATGAGACACAGCCGGAAGCTGAAGTAAAGTCAGTAAATGAATCAATCGGAAGTAAGGAAGAGGACCCAGTGGTTAAGGTCCAGTCAACGGAAGAGAAAACTATAGAAAAGGACGATAGCGATGAACAGCTTTCCAGCCTTGACATTCTATGGCGCAAGGCATTTGGTGAGCTAGATGAATGGGCAAGCCGCGCTGATTTTCGTGATGAAGTTTTCTTGAAGAAGGCAAATCTTTTTGCTGAAAGTGTTCAGCGTAACCAAGGGAATGCTATTGAAATCGCTGCACAATTTTACCAAGAATTCTCTGCTTGGGAAAAGACAGCTAGAGAGGAATTCCTAATGTCTACAACCAGCCTGCAGCACTTTTTTCCCCTAAAGTCTTATGAAGATATTAATGGGAAAATTGATCAAATTCAAGAAAAGACATTGGCGATTCTTGCAGCACCGTGTCAAAAGATAGCAGGAAATCTGTCAATGGATAAGTATCTCGAAGTGATCGACCAATATATTACTCTTCGGAAAAAAGGCAGAGAACAGTATATTAAATCGGTTAAGCAAGCCGGGAACTTAATTTACGAAAATCAGAAGGGTTTTGTTAATCTCTTTGCCCGACAAATCAAAACGTTAATGTTCCCATTAAATAAATACTTAGAAAAAACAGAAGAACTAACCAAATCATAATTCAAGGGGTGCTGCAACATGTCTAATGAACAAAATTTTGATCCATTGTTTGGGTTCAAGCAATTAAGTGGAATGTGGGAAAAACAATTAAACGATGTATTATACAATCTGACCGACAATAAAGAATTTGTTCGGACTGCAAGTGTAGGATTAAATACCTATTCTCGATACATGAAGCAGCTGAGGAAAAATCAAGAATTTGTTGCAGCTCTAATGAATATACCCACTAAAAAAGATGTTGCAAATGCCGCCAAACTATCCATTCAGGCGGAGGAAAAAATGGATTTGTTAGAGGAGCAACTCTGGAATTTACAAGATAGTGTTAGTTCAATTTCAAAAGAAAACGTAAGAATGTTCGAAGAAGTCATAACTATTGTCATGCAAATGAAGAATGAATTTCAAAAAGTATCCCAGGAAATGACGGAAATCCACAATGTGAAAGCAGAACTTGCTTCCTTGAAAAATCTTATCGAAAAAAAAGAGAAGGAACAGCAGAAGAAAGAACCAAAAAAAATACAAGATAAAGAATTAGTGCTCATCGGTACTAACACATCTAAATAACATGGAAGAGGGCTATGAAAATGAGCACTAAACTCTTAGGAACAAACCTATTTCCGCTGTTAAACATAGAGAAAGAAACAAAACGGTGGAATAACCTTTATAAAATAATGACTGAGCCCAAACCGGATATTGTCCCTACACCACGACAGAGTGTTTGGAAGAAAAATAAAACAACCTTATGGTACCATCCTGCGATGGAAAAAAAACATGATGTGCCAATTTTTCTAGTCTATTCTCTTTTGAACAAGGTATACATTCTGGATGTAGGCGAAGGTAGCAGCGTTGTTGGGGGTCTGACAGAGCGTGGTTATGATGTCTACTTGTTGGATTGGGGTTCACCAGGTCTTGAAGATAGTGATATTACACTCGATAAATATATTATTGATTATATGGAGAATGCCCTTAAGCGAGCACTAAGACATTCCGGTGCAAAGGAAATATCTCTTGCGGGATATTGTTTGGGTGGAACAGTAGCAGCCATCCTGGCATCTATTACGAAATTACCAATAAGAAATTTAACTCTTGCTGCTGTTCCAATTGACTTCAGTATCGGGATTGTTCCTGACAAGTGGCTTGCAGGTCTTCAAAATGGTTCACTAAGTTTTGACCAATTTGCTGATGCCCATGAAACCATTCCATCAGAATTTCTCTATTTGATGTTTAGGGTACTATCACCCGTTTACGGAAGCCCTAAAATCAATCTCATCACGCGTGCGCATGACGAGGACTATGTAGAAAAATGGCGCCGCATGGACAAATGGACTAAAGACACGGCTTCCTTTACAGGTGCTGCCTTCAAGCAGATGTTTAACGATCTTTATAAGGATAATAAACTCTTAAAAGGTGAATTGATGATTGCTGGCAGGAAGGTAGATTTAAAGAATATTACATGTCCGCTTTTTGTTTTCTCTTGTTCACGCGATACTCTTGTGTTAGATAAGCAAAGCCTGCCAATTATGGATTTAGTCTCAAGTGAAGATAAGACGTATGAGGTTTATGAAGGGGGACATGTTTCACTGGCATTAACAGGTGTGTTCGCTGAAATTTGGGATAAATGGTTATCGTCACGTTCACTTCATAAGCAAAAAGAACTTGTTTAACCTTAGAGAAACCAGAATAAATTAGTAACGGGAAGATGGGTGGGGACCTGATTCTTCCCGTTACTCAAAGATTATATTGCTGATTTTTGTTGATTGAGAAACCTTCTTAATAGGCGGTTAAACCGGTCTTTTGCTTCCAATTTGGCAAGATGACCGGTATTCCGCATAATAATAAATTCCGAATGTGGTATCAACTTATGCATGGATGCCTGAATCCATACAGGTAAAACAGAGTCATACTGCCCCCCAATAATTAATGTAGGGACATTGATTTTTGGCAATAGGGCGCGGTTATTGACTTCAAGACAATTTTTCAAGGATTCAAGAAAAATCTGATGTTTTGGCCGGAAAAAGTGACGAAATTTTTCTGTAGTTTCCTTACGCCAGGAATACAATGCCATACGTCCAAGGAATTCCTCTTGTATTCCTGCTGTCGTAACGGCTTCAAACTTTTCTTTACGATTCTTAAAAAACCAACTTCTTAGTTTCTTCGGAAAAAAGTGGAATGTACTGACTAACATGAGTGAACGACAGAGGTGTGGAGCTTGACGGTAGATTTCCTGGGCAACGGCTCCGCCCATTGACAGACCTAGGATGTGAGCGTTTTCAATTTTTAACTCCTTCAATAATTCAATTAAGTCTGCGGCAAAGTTTGGAATCGAAATACCATCCGTTTTTGTACATTCCCCATGACCGCGTAAATCAGGAATAATTAATTCAAATTGGTCGGCTAACTCGAATTGATGTTGCCATCCCTCTTTGACTTCACCTAACCCGTGGATGAGCACGAGTGGTTCCCCTTTTCCTAAATGCAAAAAAGGTACACCTAATTTGCTGACTCTCGTATTTTCCATTTTACACCACCTTTTCATTTTATTAAGTTTATAACCAAGCCCACCCAATTGTAAACATCTAAATTCTATTTTTACATATATTTATTTTACACATTGACATAATATGACTCATAGGTGTAAAATACATGTAGGTGAGGTGATAAAGATATGGTAAACCAAGATAATCAATCAGTCAATCCATCCAAAAATTTTGTGCTGCCATTTATTTTATTGCTTCTTAGCAAAGTTTCTCTTCATGGATATGAACTTAGCCAAAGGTTGGAGACATTCGGATTTAAGACCCTTGATCAAGGGAACTTATACCGGATGTTAAGACAGTTGGAGAAGGATGAACTTGTTTCATCAGAATGGGATACAGCAGGAAGCGGGCCAGCAAAAAGAAGATATTCCATTACAAAAGCAGGGGTTACATACTTAAAAGGCTATGCCAATCAACTAGAAACCTATCAATCCATCCTAGACCAATTCTTCAAGATGTATTCCAGTGTTCTTGAGCTCTATATGCCTTCTTTTCAAAAGAGGGATCCAATAGAGAAAGTAAAAAAAAGTAGGAGGAGGAAGGACGATGGCACAGAAAAAGAGTGAAACGGTTCTTACTACGGATGAAAAAGTCATTCCAACAGTAGAGGAATCGATCGTTGTAGGATCATTTGTTACCACATTTTGGGATCAGTACGAGCAATCACGTGAACGTGCTGAGCAGCTTCGGGAAAACCGAGAAGATGCCTATGTTAATGCGGTAAGGGAGGTCATCAAGTTCAATAAACAATACCGTAAATCCTTGGCAACATTATATGAGCAAGCGAAAAGAACAAACAAGGATATGGCAACTGAACTGATGCATCAAATTAATAGAGGTAAAGAAGTTGAGAAAGAAGAAACGATCCATGTAAATGACCGAGCAGAATTAAAGAACCAATTGAAAGAGGTTACAGGTCAATTAGAGAAATTGGCGCTTACACCAATTCGATCTATCTTCCATATCGTCGATCAACTAGAAGACAATTTCGAAAAAAATGCAGAAGCAAACATTGCCAATAACCGTGGTCGTAGAAATGCTTGGCTTGCTGTTCGAAAGGAATATGTGAAGAAGGCCAGAAATACCCATTTAAATCTAGTAGAACGCGGCAAGAACGGTTTCAAAGAACTAATCAAAACTCCGTAACCATATTTATTATTAAGGGGAATTAACAGCATTGATTGACAATAGAATCCTTAACAAAAGCTAGAACCACAGTCTTTTTACAATATAAAAAGATTGTGGTTTTTACTTTATTGAACTTTTGATGTACTAATGAAAAACAAGCGATGCTTTTATTCAGCATCGCTTGTTTTTATGGTTTGAGACTGTTCTTTAAGTATATATTCGATCTTTGACTTTACCGCACTTAGATTGGTTTCATTCATGGGTTCTAATTCAACATCTCCGCCCTCTACAAAGCTTACATTAAATTTTGGAAGAATGGATTGATCACTTGTCACATGGTGTGCGAGGAGTTTAACATTTTTTAGACCAAAATTTCCGTTATCTGGTTTGTAAGTAACGATTTCCCCCGGATTTGTAACAGATAAGGACAAGTTATTAAAAAGAACTGTATCACCAGAACTAATTATGTTCGTGACGATACCATTTGGGGTCTTTATTAACTTCTTAATCTTTAATCCTTTAACATTTGTATCTTCAAATTTTAGTTCAAGCATGGGTCGACTTGGTTGATCGGCTGTTTCCCCATTTATTAATTCAGCACCTTTAATGGTACCCTCTAATTGATCTGCTTCAATAATAAATCCTATTATTGTAGATTCAACTGCAGAACTATGATTCGTGGGGATTAAAAATCCACTCATTGCAATAATTAATATGAGTCCAATTCTGAAAAGTTTTCTTCTCTGCTTCAACTCTATCACCGTTTTTCTGTAACATATAAACTGCTTCGCATGATTATTCGGGTAATGTTTCTTTGCTTGATGCAACCTCTATTTCAGCTATTTGAATTTTATTTGACTCATCTTGGGAATCTGTTACAGCCATTGTTGGTTTCCAGGCAATCATCATGGCCCCACCAACAATTCCTAAAATTGTCCCAATTAAGAAACCGCCTAATGCCCCCATAATGGATAAAACCGAGGTAAAGATTCCTACAATTCCAAACAGGGTTGAAAGCTTAGGCATGACATATGCTAGGACACCCATTAGAAGGGTCAGACCTCCTAATAATAGGCCAACAACAATCATACTACCTGGTGCAGCTGCAATTTCGTAAAGCTGTGCAGGTACCATTAAAATGATGATTCCTGATAGTATGGACAAGGTCGCCCCCCAAAAGGGGCGCCTTGCTCTCCAATTCTTAAACTTAGTACGTTTTGAATACCTAGAGCTCATTCATATCACCCTTACCTGTTAATTCCCTGATGCACAAGTTATTTAGCTGGTTCAAATGAAACCTTCATACCACCAAGAGTTACGGTTTTTTGGAAAAGATACACAGTATCAAGTACACCATTCTTAATGGTTATTGAATTAGCCGTTTGTGTAAAATGTTCTGCAGCTGCTCCAGCAAGTACTGCTGGGCTCGAAAGATCACGATCGCCAACAAATTTTTCTGCCATGGTTAGCTCATTAAATGAAGCATCGCCTTTAACCATTGTTGCTTTTTGTTGAAGACCGGTAATCTCAACTGGCTTTTCGGCAGTAATGACTGCGTTTATCCCTAAAAATGGTATGGATTTTGAGATTTTCAAATTGGTTATTGTTGCTTTGTCAATTTCATTAACAGCAACCGGGTTGTTTTGTTTCATGGCACTATCGGCAAGACTGCCATAAAGTTTAAATCCTGTACCGGTCATTTCGTCAAAGCTGACAGTAAACCCGCCCACTAATGGCATGGCTGCGGCCATACCTGTCACCCCAAAAGTACCTAATAGTGCTACTAAAAATAAAAAGCCCCCTACTAATGCAATGATGAGTTTCTTCTTAACCGTCTGCCCGCCAATAATTGCCGATTCTACTGCTAAATTCATACACATTCCTCCTTTTAATATAAAAATGTGAAACCATTCCAATGAAAATGTAAATGCTTTCACTATTCGTCATAATTTTATGATAAATTAGTTTCCATGGAAATCCCTACATTTGTAGGAAGTTAATCTTTGAAATATATGAGGTAGAGCAAGAGGTGACAAAATATTTAATAATATGGAAGAAAAGCAGGAATTTTGAATAGTTTCGGTGAATTATGTAATAGGTATAAACTGTTATAATACAAGGGGAATAACAGCCTAGATTTACAAGGAAGGGTGTTTGCTAAGGATGTCAAAGTCATTAAACCACCATTTGGATAATCTTTTAAACGATGCTGTTATCATGTTATGTCATTATCAAGAAGATCTTTTACAAGAATGGAGCCAAATGCTCCAATCGCTAAAAAATACGAAGAAAAAATCAATTGCTGTTTTTGAATTTATTAGTGAGTTTTTAGTCAGATTTTTACGTTCAGTTCATGAAGGAACCGTTGATATATATCAAATGTTAAATGAGATTCAGGATGAATGGAATGCTCAATTTCACAGGCAGCCGGAACCAGAAGCATTAATCTTTCATCTGAATTTGTTAGAGAACGCTGCTCATAAGGTTTTAAAATCGAGAATTGCTTATTCCTCGAAACTACATCCTTCGGTCCATTATTTGTTTTCAAAAATAAGCGAAGTGATGCTGTTTCAATCGAAAAATGAGAATTATAGTATTTGGAAGGATGCGGTTATCTTATTTAATGAGTGGATCATCCGCTCACAAAACTTTAAGGAGTCAGTAGAGAATATTTGCTTTGGCTTTGGTTATTTCCTTCCATTTGAACGGTGTGCACTTTTTAAGTTTACCAATAAGGAAAGCGTCGGGGTTGGTTTATTTGGTCATCATTTAAAAACGGAAGAAATTCAGGCAATTGCTGAAAAAATTACCAACATCCCGGTACTAAATGAAAGCCTTGTGAAATTAAAATCACAGGGTCACGAAATGAAAAACTTCCAGCCGATTTATATATCCTGCGCAGAACAGGATCTTCCGGAAAAGTATGTGAAGAAATTTGATTTGACCTCGTTAATTATTGTTCCTATTTATGTTCCAGAGGAAGGAAAAATAATTGGGGGAGTTGTTTTAGACCAAGGCCCTGGACAGCATTTTACTGTGGATACCAGCCTGTTTCCTGCATTGATGAAATTTGGGCAAAGTTCTGGAGAGTTGCTTTCAAAGTTTATCGAAGCAGATCTTAAAAAACCTGAGTTGCCAGAAAGAGATTCCATCACTTTGTCGCCAAGAGAAACGGAAATTATTAAGTTGTTAGCGGACGGTGCTTCAACTGCAGAAGCGGCATTAAAGCTTTATCTAAGTGAATTTACTGTCAGAGATTACATATCAAATATTATGAAGAGACTTAATGCCCAAAATAGGACGGAAGTAGCTGTCAAAGCAATACGAATGGGAATTATTGATTGAAGCTGAGGCTAAACATATCCTTTTGGCTAAAAAACTGTCAGCATATGCTGGCAGTTTTTTTAGGTATCTACCCTTTCGGATAAATACCTGTTTATCGTGTGAGAGGAGCCTATACCATATGGTAAGAATAGAATAATTTACAATAAGAGATGTTTGTGAAACAAATGGGAGGAGGCAGGGTATGGGAATAAGTGAAGTTGAACAGTGTATATGTCATGAAATGGAACAACTTCTTGAAGAACAGCAAAAATTATCTTTTGAAGGCTTCCGTTTCATCTGTGAGGATATTGGTTTTGACACAATCCCATTTATCCTTTCAAATGGAAAATGTCCATTTGAAACTTTTGGGGTAACAAGATATGGGGATTTTTTCACTACACAGGTTTTTCGGTTAGAAAATATTGATTCAAAACATTGTTGTGCAACGCTATCACTCTTAATACCAGTAGATATGGATGGTTGCCCGGTGGATTTATGTGATGATGTGTATTCGCTGATTAAAACGGATAACTGTACGATAGTTGATTTGAGCTGTTTTTGTACAATTCAGCCACTATCCCCCAAATTAGTTAATCGGGAGCTACCTATTATCGAACCAAAATGTTAATAAAACTGAAAAAATGATTAATAGCTCATCTGCAAAAGAATGGGCTTATTCTTTTTTTCAAAACTAATGAATATGGATAGGTGTCTATCGCACATTTTTATCTAGGTGAATAGGATATATGGAATTCTAGAAAAGGAGGTAATGTTAAATGTCTGGTGCAGTAGGTGGCTACGGAGGCGGATTTGCCCTACTAGTCGTTTTGTTTATATTGTTAATCATTATCGGAGCTTCTTGGGGTTATGGATTCTATTGATATAAATAAGGAGGAATTTTAATGTACGGATATGGTGGATTTGGAGGCTGCGGCTATGGTGGTGGTTGTGGCTACGGTGGAGTCGGCTTTGGCGGCGGTTTTGCTCTAATCGTCGTATTATTTATTCTGTTGATTATTGTTGGAGCGGCTTGCTTTAGATGGTAATCAAACTAGCTCCAGTGCCAAAGGTACTGGAGCTTTAAAGTCTTTTTTATGCCAATACAAGGTTTTCTGTGTTGTTCAACTTCTCCCAAACAATTTCTTCGACCTCTGAACCCTCGATTGTTTCTTTCTTTAATAAAACATCAACTAATTGCTGATACTGATGTTGATGGCCTTTAATTAAGGTCTCTGCTTTTTCTAAGCCCTTCGTAAAGAGTTCCTGCATTTTTACTTCTTTATCTTGTTTGTTAAATGTCAAAGTAAAACCGTCCTGAAGCATACCTATATCCACCATTTGTTCAATGATTTGTCTTGCCTGCTGTACGTCGCCACTTACACCGATGCTGTGTTCACCCAAAAACATTCTTTCAGCAACACCGCCGGCTAATACCATGGCAACCCGGTCAAGTAAGTCAGAGCTCGTTGACAAATGTAATTCTTTAGGAATGGGGGCTACATACCCAAGAGCCTCTCCTCGAGGGATGATCGTAGCTTTCCGAACCGAACCAGGCTTCGTTAATGAGGCGACAATTGCATGTCCTGCCTCATGGATTGCCACCCTGTGTTTAGTTTCATGTTCCTGTAAGGAACGAGAGGTGCTGCCTAGAATGGTCCTGTCAAGGGCATAGTCAAGATCATGCTTATGGACCATATCCTGCCCATTTCTAACTGCACGTCTGCTAGCTGTTTCAAATAGGGACTGAAGTTCAGCACCCGAAAAACCAGATGTACTCTCAGCTAAGTCATCCAACGATGCAAAAACATCATCGGCAAGAGACTTGCCCGTGGTATGGATATCAATAATTTCTCTTCTACCCTTAGTATCTGGTAATGGTACATGGAAGGAAAAGTCGATCCTTCCCGGTCTTAGGAAAGCCTCATCAAGCATGTCTTTTCGATTTGTAGCGGCAATAAACAATATTCCATCATTGGAATGACCGCCATCAAGTTGAACGAGAAGTTCCGTTAAGGTTTTTTCTGCTTCCTCTCCGCCATGTGCTTTTCGTTTACCCGCTAGAGCATCCACTTCATCAATAAAGATTACGGCAGGACCTTGTTTCCTGGCCGTTTGGAACAAGGAACGGACGCGGCTGGCACCAACACCAACAAACAATTCGTTAAAAGCAGATCCGCTGGCAGTGAAAAAAGCTGCATTTAACTCGCGTGCGATGGCTTGAGCCAATAAAGTTTTCCCTGTACCAGGAGGTCCGTACAACAAAATTCCTTTTGGTGGTTTTATGCCTAATTTAATGGCCCGTTCCGGCTCCTTTATGGAAGAGATTGTCTGCATGATTTCTTCTTTCATCTCTTCCCCAAGTCCACCTACGTCTTTCAAACTGATAGGAGGAAGGGGGCGAGACTTAGAAACACTGTTTTTCATTGAGTTATGAAGGCCAAATCCGCCCTTTTTCTTTTGCAGGGTAATTGCTGCACCCGCAAGTAATAAAACGAAACCGCCCATAATCCACTTGCCATATTTACTGCTAGTGGTATATGAATATTCGATATTATATTTTTCAACAAGTTTATCAATCATTTGACTGTTCGGCGGGACATGAGAAATATATTCTTTGTTTCCAGCTTTCATGTTTAGGCTGCCATCCGCACGTTCAGTCAAAGTTACTGGTTTCCCATTTTGAGCCTGAATTGTTTTTTCGACTAAAGTGAAGGGAATGGTGACCTCGTTATTTGAAGTTTGGACATACCAAACGGTACCTAAAAATACAAAAATAATCGCAGTGAATAATGGGATAAACTTGGAAACTACTTTTTTACTTTTATTCATCCTACATCATCTCCTTTAACAGGGTCATCTACTATTATTATAAAGTAACTTCCAGAAAAATGGATGTGGGAATCAGTGGAAGAAAAAAACACACAAAATGCGTGTTTTTTTTAAAGATAAAAAAGTATAAATTTCGACTTCAAAGAATTGTCTAGCGCTAAGACAGTAAACGAAGATGGGGAATAATGGGCATCAGGACACTTTGAGCAAGCACACCAATACTAACACCAAAGGAAGATGCTTTACTCCATTTAAAAACATGAACTTTTCCATCCTTCCCTTCATACAAAAATAAGAGCTGCTCACCTTCTTCAGTAATGCCAATTTTATGAAAAGAGACATTATTTTGTTCAAGAACAATTTCAAATGCTTTATGCAACAATGTTAAGGTCTGTGGGTCTATTTTATTAACTTCCATATTTCCTCCTAATATATATCCGCATACTATCTATTATAGTATTGTACCATAAGCGATAAAAGAAAAAATCAGGGTCAATCAATTGAAATATTGCAAAGATATCATTTGCTCTGATAAGATTAAAGTTATGATTAAAAATTTTTCATTGGCAAAAGAGAGGAAGACATGATGGGTAAAAATTTTAGAGAAGACGTATTATCGCGCCGGACATTTGCGATTATTTCCCACCCGGATGCCGGTAAAACGACACTAACAGAGAAATTATTATTATTCGGCGGTGCTATTCGCGATGCCGGTACTGTAAAGGCGAAAAAGACAGGAAAATTTGCTACAAGTGATTGGATGGAAATTGAAAAGCAACGTGGAATTTCTGTCACTTCCAGTGTGATGCAATTTGACTATGACGGTTTTCGCGTCAATATTTTAGATACGCCTGGACACCAGGATTTCAGTGAAGATACGTATAGAACATTGATGGCTGTTGATAGTGCAGTAATGATTATTGATTCGGCAAAAGGAATAGAGGAACAAACTCTAAAGTTATTTAAGGTATGCCGAATGCGCGGAATTCCCATTTTTACGTTTATTAATAAACTCGACCGCCAAGGGAAATCACCACTTGAGCTCCTAGCTGAATTGGAAGAAGTACTTGGAATCGAATCGTATCCAATGAACTGGCCGATTGGAATGGGAAAAGAATTCCTCGGCATTTATGACCGTTTTAATAATCGAGTAGAACAGTTTCGAGTCAGTGAAAATGAACGGTTTATCCCGTTAAATGACAAGGGTGAAATTTCAGGTGAGCACCCATTGAAATTATCAGGACTATATGATCAAACTCTTGATGAAATTATGCTGTTAAATGAGGCAGGTAATGAGTTTTCAACTGAGAAAGTGGCTGAAGGCAATTTAATACCTGTTTTCTTTGGAAGTGCGTTAACCAATTTTGGTGTTCAGACATTTCTTGAGTCTTATTTAAAATTTGCACCACCGCCAATGGCGCGGAACTCCTCGATTGGAGAAATTGATCCTTTAGGTGAACAATTTTCGGGTTTTGTCTTTAAAATTCAGGCTAATATGAATCCTGCCCACCGTGACCGGATTGCCTTTATCCGGGTTTGTTCGGGGAAATTTGAACGCGGGATGACTGTTAATATTCCACGGTTAGGAAAACAATTAAAGCTATCTCAATCAACTTCCTTTATGGCTGAAGAACGAAACACAGTTGAGGAAGCTGTCAGTGGTGATATTATTGGCTTATATGACACTGGCACTTACCAAATTGGCGATACGTTGACCACTGGGAAGGATCATTTCCAATATGAAAGATTGCCGCAGTTTACTCCAGAATTATATGTGAAGGTTTCTGCTAAAAACGTTATGAAGCAAAAATCCTTTTATAAAGGGATTGAGCAGCTTGTCCAAGAAGGAGCGATTCAGCTTTTTAAAAGGGTCAGTATCGATGAGTATTTATTAGGTGCTGTAGGGCAGCTACAATTTGAAGTATTTGAGCATCGAATGAGAAATGAATATAATGCTGAGGTTTTAATGGAACGATTGGGTTCGAAAATTGCCCGATGGGTAGAAGACGAAACCGTGGATGAAAATCTATCGAGTCCACGGAGCCTGTTGGTGAAGGACCGTTTTGACAATTATGTATTTTTATTTGAAAATGACTTTGCCCTTCGATGGTTCCAAGAAAAGAATCCTAACATAAAATTATATAATCCAATGGATCAACACGAGTAGAAAGTCCAAGGATAGGGTGGAAAAATTTTTCTTGCTAGTTATTTTGGCACAAGGATGGGAAAACTAAATTGAGAAGTTTTTTATTCTAAAAATTGCCAAGTAGAAGCGGGATTGTACAATGAAAAAATTAAGCAAATTGGAAGCTGTTTTATGGAATATTGCTTTTCCCGGTTTCAGTCAATTATTAACAGGTCATTATATTAAAGGTGTTTTATTTGTTGGCTTAGAATTTGTTATGAATGGTAAAAGTCGCTTTAACCAGGCGATCATGTATAGTTTCTTGGGTGAAATTGAAATGGCTGAGGCGGTCATAAATTACCAATGGCTTATGTTTTATCCATGTGTTTATATGTTTTCGATGTGGGATGGGTATCGGCAGGCGATGCCAGCAGATGAAAAATATTCCTTTTTGCCTTTTGTCTTTTGTGCATATTTTGTTACGGTCGGTTTAATGATTTCGCCTAAGGTGACGATTTTTCATATACACCCAGGTCCAGTTTTTTTACCCATGCTGTTTTTGATTCCTGGTCTGTTAATAGGGTTTATGATTAAATTTATATTGTCAAAAAAAGCGTTAGAATAAATAATCCATCTAATGCCTCAAATCAGGATCACTGGTTTGGGGTTTTTTTATTGGAAAAAACTTTTGCCATAACCCCCATAAACCATTTATGAAGAACCGTAATTATGTAAAGAAAATACTATTCCCTCTTAAAGTCCAAAATAGCGAAATATGTTATAATTGGTCGAATAGAGGTGAGCAAATGCTAAGTTTATTGTTTATGACCAAAAGAAAAAAAAGAACGCTAGAAGAAACGGTCTTATTAATTCAACAAGGTGACCGTGACTTGCTTGATGAGTTGATTGATGCCTATAAGCCTTTTATTGCCAAAACAGTTTCTTCTGTATGCAGGCGTTATATATATGAATCCGATGATGAATTTAGCATTGGTCTAATCGCGTTTAATGAAGCTATTGAAAAGTATTCAACTGAGCGTGGAAGCTCCCTGTTAAGTTTTTCGGAAGTAATCATTAAAAGAAGAGTTATTGACTATATTCGTAAACAAACTAAAAATCAACATATTAGTATTGATATAACCAATGCCATCAATGAGGAAGATTCAGCGGGTTCGATCATTGTAAATGAACTTTCTCTTGATGATTATCAAAAAAAGAATGATGAACAATTAAGAAAAGAGGAGATTCTTCACTTTCAGAGATTATTAACAACTTTTGATTTAAGTTTTAGCGACTTAGTTGAAAATTCTCCTAAACATGCCGATGCGCGGAAAAGTGCGATTTTGACAGCAAAAATATTAGTCGACAACCAAGAGTTGAAGGAATTATTATTTGAAAAAAAACGTCTCCCCATAAAACAATTAGAAAAAATGGTGAATGTCAGCAGAAAGACAATTGAACGGAACCGGAAATACATTATTGCGATTGCACTTATTTTATCTAATGATTATCTGTATATGAAGGATTATATAAAGGGGGTGTTAGATACATGAAAAAGGGAATTGTAATGGAAGTGGATGATACGTTTTTGACGCTTCTAACCCCCGAGGGTGAGTTTTGCCGCACAAAGAAACAAGACTATCCATATACGATTGGAGAAGAAATTTACTTTTTTCCAATGGAAAGTGGTAATTCCTCTAAAACCTCTTTTTCATTAAGGAATGCTTTTAAACTAAAAGCGGTGTGGATTGTAATGGCTGTTTTATTGATAGGAGTTGGCTCATTAATCCCAAGTTTTCAAAATAATACCGCATATGCTTATATGTCCATTGATGCGAATCCTAGTATCGAGATTGGTGTAAATAAAAAGATGCAGGTTGTAGAGTTAACTGGTTTCAATGAGGACGGAAAAAGGATTATTTCAGAATTGCCTGATTGGAAGAAAAAGGACGTTTCCCAATTAGCAAAGTCGATTTTAGTTAAAATGAAAAATGCCGGTTTTATAAGAAATAATGAACCTGTCATCATTTCTACTGTGAGAACAGAACAACCAAAGGAAAAAGCAGAAAAGGCATTTGAAAAGAATATGAGTAAGATTAAAGAAACCGTGAACAATCAGCAATTAGATGTAAAAGTGCTTACAGGTTCTCAAAAAGAACGGGAAAAAGCACAAGAACTTGGGATCTCAACAGGAACTTACCAAGAAAAAATGAGTCAATCATCATCACAAAAGAAGAGACCAAAATCAATTGTAAAAGAGAAAGGGCAAGAACAAAAAGCCCAGACTTCAGAGCGGGAAAAAATAACTCCTCCAGGACAATTGAAGAAACAGACAGAAGCAAACGCTGTTCAAGACTTGGGAGTAACAAGGGAAACCCCTAAAGATAAAACGATACATTCCGAAGGAAAACCAATACCACCGGGTCAATTGAAAAAACAAGATGAAGAGCGATGGAAACAAGATCAAGAACAATCCAAAAGGCAAGAACAATTTAAGAAGCCAGAACAACAGAGGGAAAAGCCCCAGCCACAAAATAGGGGAAACCAGCAACATAGTGTTTCTACCAGTCCTCATCAGAAAGATCATAAAAAGTAAAAGTCCGGCTATTAACCGGACTTTTTTCCATTGTTATTCATTTATTGGTTGGTAAACTGACCAGACATTTGGGCTTGTGCTTGTTGTACAAGTCTTTTTGTAATTTCGCCGCCTACGGAGCCGTTTGCTCTTGAAACTGTATCTGAGCCTAAATTTACGCCGAATTCCTGTGCAATTTCGTATTTTACTTGATCTAAATACTGCTCAATCCCCGGTACTAATAATTTGTTGCTGCTATTTGCCATGTTGTTTCAACTCCTTTTCTCTTACAGAGGCTACTCTGTCCTCTGTAAGTGTAGTATTCATTTTCTGCTCCCTTTTCATAAGTGGTAATGTTTTGCCAAACTGGAAGTTGAGCCTGTCCTTTGAGCTCCAAGCGGCTTCGGCTTTTCTTATTAATCTGTTCCTTTCCCAACATCTTTTGTAGGGTGCATAAAGGGGGAGGCTTGAGGTTTTCTTTTACTTTCAAGCAATTCACGATTTTCCGTAGTGTTCCAGCCGATATCATTTGTGGGATGAACCCAATCATCTCCTGCCATAATCGAAGGGTCAGTATCTTTTGACCAGTTTTCCAAAGGGGAATTTTCGGATGCATACATACTGTCTCCGATCGTCACCCCATGCTTGTTGACAAAGGGCTTCTCCATTTGAATACCGGTCCCTTCAAAGCTTGGTGCATTTATTTGATGTGGCATGGTTTCATCTATCCCTAGTTGTTTTGAGTTCTGATTATTTTTAGATTTCATCATGTTTGCTCACTCCTTTTTTCATTATTTTCCGCCTGAAGGGAATTTTTATTTATGAAAAATTAGGTAAGAATGATTACAACTAATTTGTTCAAAACTATGGGGGTACGTAAGAAAACTTTTTAGGAGGAATTTTACATTGGCGAAACGAAAAGCTGAATTTGATGAAGTGGAAAAATATACGAAGACCCCTCACAAAAATGTTCAGGAAAGTGAATTTTCTGCTGAGTTTACAGATAATAACAATGCCGTTAGATTCGCTAATCGTAATTCGAAACAAGGAAGAAAAGGTAGAAGGTAATGGGCAGCAGGCGTAAAACTCCACCGCGGATACCGATTGAGGAATTTAGCGTTGAAATTGGAGATGTAAATGGGGTAAAGCTTTTTGAAGCAAGGAAGCGGTTAAAATCAAAAGGAAAAAAAGAAAAATAAGCCGGAAATCCGGCTTATTTCATTCCTTTATAGGGGAAAAGAAGCGTTTTGTTATTCGTCGGGTCAAAGTAAACTAATAAATTGGCAGGATATTTTTCAAGCTCACCTGTTGTTAGATACTTCCCTAAATCAAAGGACAGATCCTCTAGTATGGTATGCTTAAACAATTCTTTTTCATCCAGTTTGAGCTCGAGGAATTTCGGGCCTAAACGGGCGGGATTTTCAACAATTTGTCTATACGATAAACTTCGTTCATTTTTATCAGAACTTGCTTCCCACCATGGCTTTCTTGGTTTATATTTATGAACTCTTAAATAATCATACTTCATAAGCCCGGAAATTACATCGAGATTATCTAGTGATTGCTGCTCAAGAAAGGTGAATAAGCGGCGGTACAAGTCTTCAAGCTGATGGCCAATTCTTGACCATCCCTGTTTGTCCCAATAGGAACCAAACCCCTGAAAGAAATCAAATGGTGTTCGGAAAACCCTTGTCACTAAGTATTCCACCGTATGATCCATGCGATGGTCATTCCAATATTTTTCTAGTACATCCTCCACTTGTTTAATTCTAACAATATCATCAAATGAAAGAACATTGTTGCTCAAGATTTCATACGGAGAATGATCCATATAGACATATTGATGTTCTTCAGCGCGCAGACGAACTCCTGTTCCACGCAGCATTTTTAAAAAGCCTAACTGCAATTCTTCGGGCCTCATTTCAAATACATCGTTAAATGTTTTCCGGAATGATGAATAGTCTTCCTCGGGCAGCCCCGCGATCAAATCCAGATGTTGGTCAATTTTGCCGCCTTCTTTTACCATTGTGACAGTTCTCGTTAACTTCGTGAAATTTTGTTTACGCATGACGAGCTCGTTGGTAAAGTCATTGGTCGACTGAACACCAATTTCAAAGCGGAAAAGGCCCTTTGGTGCCTCTTGGTTTAAAAATTCAATAACCTCCGGTCGCATAATATCAGCGGTTATTTCAAATTGAAACACCGTTCCAGGAAGATGTTCATCAATAAGAAAACGGAACATTTCCATGGCATAGCTTCGGCTGATATTAAAAGTTCGGTCAACAAATTTAATGGTTTTTGCTCCATTGGCCATTAAATAACGAATATCCTCTTTTATTTTTTCACGGTCAAAGTATCTTACCCCGACCTCAATGGAAGATAGGCAAAATTGGCAGCTAAATGGGCAACCCCTGCTCGTTTCAATATAGGTGACACGTTTTCCTAATTCGGCAACATCTTCCGGAAAGCGGTATGGAGACGGAAGGTCTTTTAGGTCAAGCTTATTCATTTGTAGGGTATTCTTTACTTGCTTATTTTCACGATAGGTTATCCCGTTGACATTTTGATAGTTTTTCGTTGTCATGATTTCCCCGAGCAGTTGCTTAAAGGTTTGTTCCCCTTCGCCCATGACAATAAAATCAACCTCTGGGTAATTTTCCATCCATTCAGCTGTATCATAGGTTACTTCAGGGCCGCCTAAGACTATGATTAGGGCAGGGTCAATTTTTTTAAGCATATTGACTACTTTGAGGGTTTCTTCGATGTTCCAGATATAACAACTAAATCCGATAACTGCCGGTTTCGCTTGATAAAGATCTGAGACAATATTCATGACTGGATCTTTGATAGTATATTCTTTCAATTGGATGTTAAATTCGGGAGCGGCATAAGACTTTAAATAACGGATCGCGAGGTTCGTGTGGATGAACTTTGCATTTAGAGTAGAACAAATAACATTCATTAAAAAGCTCCTTTTTGATAATAAAATAACACATTATTATAGCCTATTTTTGACCAAAATGATAGTCGGCAAACGGGGAATCCAAGTTAACAACATAAAATGACTTTTAGAGGCAATGAGTGGCAAAGCATCTGTTGTATAACAAAAGGAACGCTGTTATATAATTGAACTTTTTATTAAAGCCAGTTAAATTAAAGGTTTTTTCGTAGAAAAATAATGTGTTATAAAAAAAATTGCTAGATGTTTAACTTTTGTCACAGCTAAAAAATATCTGATGTCCTACAATAAATTTGGGGAAGTTAAATTTTTTTGTCTTTTTTTTGAAAGAAATAGGGGAGGGACATTATGTCTATTTTACCAAAGAAAAATGAACTGGGTTTTTTTGAAATCCGATTGGAATCAATTGGCGGACTAGGTGCAAATTTAGCTGGGAAAATGTTAGCGGAAGCCGGTGTTTTAAGCCTTGGCTTAAAAGGTTCGAATTTCTCTTCATATGGCTCAGAAAAGAAGGGCTCTCCAGTCAAGAGCTTCATTCGTTTCTGTGATCCGGACGTGGAAATAAGAGATCACAGTCCAATCGAACAGCCACATATTGTTGGTGTTTTTCATGAAGCTTTATATAGAACCATTAATGTTGTCAGTGGCCTGGATGCTGATGGAATCGTACTTGTAAATACTTCAAGAAATTTTGATGATGTTAAAAATGATCTACAGTTAGAGTACGGTACGCTTGCCATTGTCGATGCCCTAACGATTGCTGTTGAGGAAAAGACAAAAGTTAATACCGCAATGCTTGGGGCCTTATATCGGATTTGTGACTTTCTTGATCCGGAATCGATGAGAGACGTGATTCGGAAAACGTTTACAAAAAAATATCCGCACCTTGTTGAGCCAAATATTCGTACATTTGATCGCGGCTATAATGAAGTTCAATTTAAGGTCTATGAGGTGCCAGAAGACGCTGAAGGGAAGGCGTTCACACGATCCCTTCCACAGCTTGGTTATATGACCCAGGAAATCGGCGGCGTTATGGTTTCACAAGCAAATAGTGTTTTTAAAGATTTAAGTGGTTCACGCCAAGGATTCCTACCAGAGTTCCAACAAGAAAAATGTATTCACTGTGCAGCATGTGATAATGTTTGTCCAGATTTTTGTTTTGTTTGGGAAGAGGGAGAAGACAAGCGCGGCAGAAAGCAAATGTTCCTTAAAGGAATTGACTATCAATATTGTAAGGGCTGCTTAAAATGTGTTGAAGCATGTCCAACTGATGCACTAGGAGATCTTCGGGAAATGTTGGGTTATGCCGATGACAACCGCGTGAAGCAAAACTTTCCTTATATTGTAGGAGGGATTCAATAATGGCCATATTAGAAGATAAACTAACTACCCAAGATAAAGCAGAACAAATTTCTACCTTTGAATCAGGAAATGAGATGGCTGCAACGGCTGCCGCTCAAATAAACTATCATATCATGGGCTATTTCCCAATTACGCCTTCAACCGAAGTAGCACAATTTTTAGATCAAATGAAAACTCGCGGTGAACATGATATTAAGCTAATTCCTGCAGATGGAGAGCACGGGTCAGCAGGTATTTGCTATGGTGCAGCTGCGACGGGTGCACGGGTGTTTAATGCTACAAGTGCCAATGGATTTTTATATATGCTAGAGCAGATGCCTGTACAATCAGGAACTCGTTTTCCGATGGTAATGAATTTAGTAACACGTGCGGTCAGTGGTCCGCTTGATATTCGCGGTGATCACTCCGACCTTTATTATGCGTTGAATACGGGCTGGGTTATTTTAACGGCCAAAACACCGCAAGCTGTTTATGATATGAACATTATGGCGTTAAAAATAGCCGAACACTCAAAAGTGCGATTACCAGTAATTGTTGCTTATGATGGGTTCTTTACTTCGCATCAAAAACGCAGAGTTGAATACTTCAAAGACCGCAAAGTGGTTCAGCAATTTGTGGGAGAATGTCCTACTGATTATAACTTTGTTAGGGATTTATCCAAACCTGTAACGATTGGTGCACATATGAGCGGTGATGATTTCATCAACAATCACTTTCAACAATCTGAAGCGATTTATAATGCCGATGAAGTATTTAAAGAGGTTGCTGCTGAATATGCAAAACTCTCTGGCAGGGAGTATCCAACACTGGATTTATATAAGATGGAGGATGCAGATGTTGCCCTATTCTTATTAAATTCTGCGGCAGAATCCGCTAAGGATGTTGTCGATCAATTGCGTGAAAAGGGAATTAAAGCGGGTGTAATCAGCCCTAATATTATTCGTCCATTCCCTGCAAAGGAAATCCGTGAAGCACTCAAAAATGTAAAAACATTATTGGTTGGTGAACGTGCGGATTCCTACGGCGCAAACGGCCCGAACTTAACACATGAAGTGAAATCTGCGCTTCAGGATGACAAAAACAACAAGACAATCGTGTTAAGCCGTGTATTTGGTCTTGGCGGTAAGGATTTCTATGCAAGTGATGCCCATGCATTCTTTGAAATGGCAATAGATGCAATGGATAAAGGCTTTGCCGAAAAACCGTTTGATTACTATGGCCATGTTCCTGGTAATCCGGATAAAATCCTAAAGCCTGTCATCTTACCACAACACGGAGATGTGTTTAACTCCGGTTTGATTGAAGTAAAGATGGA
Source organism: Bacillus sp. MM2020_4 (assembly GCF_011250555.1). Classification (GTDB taxonomy): domain Bacteria; phylum Bacillota; class Bacilli; order Bacillales; family Cytobacillaceae; genus Neobacillus. Next base: position 94,152 of record NZ_JAANMZ010000001.1, read on the forward strand.
TGAAGCGAACAATAAATTAAAAGTGAAAATTCCACCACTTCGCGCGCTTACAGGAAAACCAAAACGGATTGCTTCTGGACACGGGGCATGCCCAGGGTGTGGAATATTTGCCGGTTTAGAGCTGTTCTTTAAAGGAATTGAAGGAGATATTGTTACGCTTTTCCAAACTGGTTGTGCCTATGTAACAACTACGGGCTATCCAAGCACATCACATAAGCAAACAATGATGCATAACCTGTTCCAAAACGGTGCCGCAACATTATCAGGTACACTCGAAGCATTTATGGAATTAAAAAGCCGCGGAGAAATCAATGTTTCAGATGATGCGACTTTCGTGATGATCACAGGCGATGGCGGTATGGATATTGGTATGGGTTCTGCTATTGGCACCGCACTTCGTGGACATAAATTAATTATGCTTGAATATGATAATGAGGGCTATATGAATACTGGCTCACAAATGTCCTATTCTACGCCAATGGGGCACATGACAAGCACATCAGGCGTGGGTAAAGCCCAGCGCGGAAAAGCATTCCATCATAAAGATACAGCACAAATTATGGCCGCAACAAATATGCCATATGTGTTCACTGGTTCTGAGGCCTTCCCTCAGGATTTAGTTAAAAAAGGTGCGAAGGCACAGTGGTATGCACAAAATGTAGGCACTGTTTACGGGAAAATTCTTATCACTTGTCCACTTAACTGGAAATCAGATGATCGTTTTGGAACGAAAATTGTCGAAGCTGCAGTCGACTCCTGTTTCTTCCCACTTTATGAAGTGGAGCAAGGCGTTACAACGATTACGTATAATCCAGAAGAAAAGAACAAACGGATTCCACTTTCGGATTGGTTAAAATATATGGGTAAAACAAAACACCTTCTAAAAGATGAAAACAAACCTATTTTAGAAGAGTTTGAAACCGAAGTAGAAAAAAGATGGCAGCGTCTTAAAGCTAAACACGAAAACCCAATCCTTTAACAAATACAAAAACGCAAAGCACTACTTTTGTGCTTTGCGTTTTTGTATTTTTAACTATTCACGTATTATTGTAAAAATAAAAAATAGCATATGGGCAGAAAAGGAATTTTAGCGTATTATGTAGAATATATGACTTAAAATTATTACTTGATTAATGTAGTTCGCGGGGTGCTGTGAGTTGGAGAATCAGTTCAATGAAAAAGAAATTTTTCCTCATGAAATAAATGGAGTACACACAAAAGAAACTGAAGCGCATGAAAGCGAACAAAAATATAGACGGATATTTGAAGATTCTATTGACGGACTAATTCTTTGGGATAATGAACATCGATTTGTCGATGTAAATATTGCTGCTGAACGAATGATTGGTCTGCCAAAGAATAAATTAATTGGCCAACGAGTATATGATCTATCTACCCCGCTAGAGGGGAAAAAGCAAGAAATTTTGAAGCATATTGATCAGCTTTTAAATGAAGGACAAAAAGCATCGACTATCACTTTTGAAACCGAAGATGGTAACAAGATCTATTTTGATTACACATCCCAATTGGATATTGTCGATGGTGTGAATTTAACAGTATTTAAGGATGTTACCGATAAAGTAGTGATGCAAGAACAGCTTCGGAAGTCGGATACATTAAATGTGATAGGGGAACTTGCTGCAGGAATTGCCCACGAAATACGCAATCCTATGACGGCATTGAAAGGTTTCATTCAATTACTTGAAAGCAGTATTACAAAGGAGCATTCACTGTATTATCAAGTAATCACAACTGAATTACAACGAATTGATTCAATTATTAATGAGTTTTTAATTCTCGCCAAGCCACAGGCAGTTAGGTTTCAGGAAAAGGATATAAACAAAATTATGAAAGAGACGGTTGACCTGCTGTCTGCGCAGGCAGTATTGTACAACGTTCAATTTGTAACAAATTATGATGAGAGCCTACCACTTGTATTTTGTGAACCAAATCAATTGAAAAAGGTTTTTATTAATTTAATAAAGAATGCAATCGAGGTCATGCCTAATGGCGGGAGTATTACCATTACTACAAAAAAAATGAGAAACCAGCAAATTCAGATTATCATCAAAGATGAGGGCTGTGGAATTTCAAAGGAAAAAATAAAAAAGCTAGGTGAACCGTTTTACACAACAAAAGACCGGGGAACTGGGCTTGGATTAATGGTAAGCTACAGAATCATCGACGAACATAAAGGAACTATTTTTGTTAAAAGTGAAGAGGGAAAAGGGACAATTTTTAATATAAAGTTGCCCATTAAAAAGCTTCATCCAATCGTGTAAAACACTTCCAAATTGTTTTGGAAGTGTTTTACCTATACCAGCAAAATATATGTTAATCATTCTTTTCATTTTTAATAACTTCTTTAACTTTTGAAATGAATACAGCACAATTTATGAGTTCTTTACGTTGCTTAATTAAGATCTTACCAAGGTTTAATGTTTTCCTTTTCGCAGCTAATCTTGTATGGACATCTTCAATACTATCCAAATCAGCAACATGTGCGAGTCCAATCGTTCTTCTAATTAATTCGCAGCCTGCAAATCCAAGAGAATCCTCGAAAAATTTTGCTAAAGTATAATTCAAGAATTTATCCGTTTTAGCCAAAACCTCTTTATTTTCCGTACTCCATAAATGAGTAAATTCATCCTTAAAGACTTCCCAAACGATTTCAATATGGTGGATAAAGGGTTCGCGGTTAGTAGGATTAGCAATTACTTGGAAAAGCAAATTCGCAAATACTTGGCCAATATCAAAACCAGCCGGACCGTAGAAAGCGAATTCGGGGTCAATCACTTTTGTTTCTGAATTGCTGGCAAAAACGCTTCCAGTATGCAAATCCCCATGTAAGAGAACTTCTGCCTCTGTTAAAAAGCTTCTTTTTAGCAGATTCACTTGAAACTTCAGTTCCTCATCCTGCCAGAGGGCATTGACGTCAGTTAATAGACCATCCTCAAATTCGTTGGTATCGGCATCAAAATACGGGTCTGTAAAAATTAAATCCTCGGTTATTTTGCAAAGCTCCGGATTAATAAACTTTTGTACCAGCTCTTTTTTTGCTGTCGGACCTAGGCCGTAATCTGATGTAAAGAAAATAGTTTTTGCTAGATATTCACCCAAATGGTTAGAAATGTGCCGGTATAATTCACCGTTTATAAATCCCGTTCTGGCAATGGCTAGATGGGAAAGATCCTCCATGACTGTAACGGCAAGCACATCATCTGTGAAATAAACTTTTGGGACATAATGAGGGGCGATCTGCCCAAAGGTTTTTAAGGCATCTGCTTCAATTTTGGCTCGTTTTAATGTTAAGGGCCAGCTTTCGCCAACCACTTTGGCATATGGGAGAGCTTGTTTGATAATGAGGCCTTTTCTGTCACGTCCATCAACAATATGAAAAACAAGGTTTAAATTACCATCCCCAATCTCTTTGCAGGACAGTACAGCATGTTCAGTAAAAAAATTTAAACTTAATGCTAGTTCAATAGCGGCAGTTTCAGTAAATGGTGCGTAATGTGTTTGTTTAAGGTGACTCATTCATATTCCTCCTTGTTTTATGGAGGCTTTTGTCAGCGCAATAGTGCTAAAAAAGCCTCTTTCTCATCTGAAAGAGGCTAGAAGACAATCGTCTGTCACACCTCTTATCTCTCAGAAAGTTAAACCTTCTGTTGGAATTAGCACCGTGCCATATTGGGTGAGTAACCCTGCGTTAAATTTACGCCTCATTTGACTAATGAAAATACGGTCGGTTGCTGGGCTTCAAAGGGCCAAATCCCTCAGCCAGCTCGTGATAAGAGTAAAACTATTCAATACGCTAAAAATGATAACAGTTTGATGAACGTAGTGTCAATATATTTTGAAAACTTTTATTAACCCGTGATTACGGTCTTCCCAAAACCTAAAGGCTTCACTTTTTAAAAAGTTTCAGAATTATAACTTTACAAGTTACTATAAAAGTTATAATATTTATCACTAGAATTTCTACTGTATAATTGAAAACTATTGAAGCGGGTGAAAACGATGAAGCAATTCCCACCATCAGACATGTTAACAAGTCTACCAAAACAGTTTTTTGCCGGGCTAGTTAAAAAGGTCGGTGAATATATTTCCGAGGGACACGATGTGATTAATCTGGGTCAAGGTAATCCTGATCAGCCAACCCCATCACATATTGTTGCAAGGCTTCAAGAAGCTGCAACAAATCCTCTGAATCATAAATATTCGCCCTTTCAGGGACATCGGTATTTAAAACAGGCTGCGGCTGATTTTTATTTGAAAGAATATGGGGTAACCCTTGATGTCGATAAGGAAGTGGCTATTTTATTCGGCGGCAAAGCTGGATTGGTTGAAATCCCGCAGTGTTTGTTAAATCCAGGGGACACCATTCTTGTTCCCGACCCCGGATACCCAGATTATTTGTCAGGGGTCGCACTTGCCAAAGCGGAAATGGTGACAATGCCTCTAAGAGAGCAAAATGATTTTATGCCGGATTACAGTGAGCTGTCGGAAGAGATTTTATCAAAAGCAAAGCTAATGTTCCTCAATTATCCCAATAATCCAACGGGTGCAACGGCTACTGCTGGATTTTTTGAGGAAACAGTTAAGCTGGCAAGTGAGAACAATATTTGTGTAGTACATGATTTTGCCTATGGTGCCATTGGATTTGACGGTGAAAGACCATTAAGCTTCCTGCAGGTTGAAGGAGCAAAAGAGATTGGAATTGAAATTTATACATTGTCTAAAACATATAATATGGCAGGATGGCGTGTTGGCTTTGCTGTGGGAAATGAGAGTGTCATTTCGGCAATCGAACTTCTTCAAGATCATCTCTATGTAAGTTTATTTGGAGCTGTACAGGAGGCTGCGGCGGAAGCACTTTTAGGGCCACAGAATTGTGTGAAAGAATTAAATGAACTTTATGAACGGAGAAGAAATATATTAATCGATGGACTTCTATCACTTGGATGGAATGTCACGGCACCAAAGGGCTCATTCTTTGCTTGGCTTAAGGTACCAGAGGGATTTTCATCTGAGGAATTCTCCGCAATTATTCTTGATCAAGCGAGTATTATGGTCGCTCCAGGGATAGGATTTGGAGAATTTGGCGAGGGCTATGTTCGTGTTGGTTTGTTAACAACCGAAGAACGGTTAACTGAGGCTGTCGAGAGAATAGGTAGTTTAGAAATTTTCAAAAAATAGATTGACAATTTATATTATTCTGGAGATAATACAAAATAAAGTTAAACAACTTGACAATGTGAATAAATACGAATCGTTTTCTTATCAAGAGCAGGCGGAGGGAAAAGCCCGATGAAGCCCGGCAACCGACTTAAAACTTATGGTTTAAGCACGGTGCTAATTCTTGCAGCAATGCGCTGAGAGATGAGAAGATGTTAGTTTGTGATGCTAACCTCTTCTTTTCGAAGAGGTTTTTTATATATTACGGAAGGAGGATTCATTTTGAGTGAATTAATAGCTACATATCTACTGCCTAATGAAAAAAACCCAGAAAAAAAAGCTGAGGAAATTGCTTTGGGATTAACGGTTGGCTCATGGACAAACCTGCCTGAATTAGAGCAAAGTCAACTGCGTAAACATAAAGGCAGGGTCGTTTCCATTGAAGGTTTGCCATCTATCAATGAGCATCATTCGTTGATAAGGATTGCTTACCCAACCATAAACTTTTCCAATGACCTGCCTGCTATTCTAACAACTGTTTTCGGAAAGCTTTCATTGGATGGAAAAATAAAATTAGTAGATTTACAGTTTAATGATGTATTAAAAAGTTTGTTCCCGGGCCCAAGATTCGGTATTGAAGGACTTCGCAAAAAATTGAATGTTTTTGAGCGGCCGCTGTTAATGAGTATTTTTAAAGGAGTACTGGGCAAGGATCTTAACTTTTTATCCGAACAGCTTAAACAGCAGGCTCTTGGCGGTGTTGATCTTGTAAAGGATGATGAAATCCTTTTTGAAAATAATTTAACACCCTTTGAAAAAAGAATTGCTGTCGGTAAAGCTGTTTTACAGAAAGTATGGGAACATACTGGACACCGGACATTATACGCAGTAAACCTAACCGGCCGAACGTCCCAGCTTAGGGATAAAGCTAAAAGGGCTTCTGAACTGGGTGCAGACCTTTTGTTGTTTAATGTGTTTTCCTACGGCCTCGATGTTCTGCAGGAGTTAAGAGAGGATTCAGAGATTGCACTGCCGATTATGGCACATCCTGCGGTCAGCGGTGCCTCAACCTCTTCACCGGAATTTGGCTTTTCTCATTCGCTGTTACTTGGCAAGCTTCTCCGATATGCTGGAGCAGATTTGTCATTATTCCCATCGCCATATGGAACAGTTGCACTAGATAAACCTTTAGCCCTTTCAATTGCAGCCGAACTTACGAAGGATGATGTCTTTAAGAAGGCCTTCCCGGTTCCGTCAGCGGGCATCCATCCGGGATTGGTGCCATTATTAATTCGAGATTTTGGAGATGATGCTGTTATCAATGCCGGTGGTGGTGTCCATGGACATCCGAAAGGCGCACATGGCGGTGGTCTTGCATTTAGACAAGCGATTGAAACGACTCTCCAAGGGAAACCGCTGGTTGAAGGAGCGGAACTATTCCCTGAACTTAAGCAGGCCTTACAACTTTGGGGAAGTGCCGAGGTGATCCACTAAATGGCAAAGCCAATCATTTTTTTTGACTTTGACGGAACCATAACTCAAAGTGACAACATCATTGCCATTATGAAAAAATTTGCCCCCCCAGCGTGGGTGGAGCTTATAGAATGGAGGTGGGTGAGCTAACATGCTAATGGAAAAATGGACTGAACTGGCTGATGTAAAGGATGAACTGGCTGAGCGTGATTGGTTTATGGGCACAAGTGGAAACCTTGCGATTAAAGTGAGTGACCATCCTCTTCAATTTTTGGTAACGGCAAGCGGGAAGGATAAACGGAAGCGAACGGACGAAGACTTTTTACTTGTTGATGAATTTGGTCGTGCTGCCCGTGAAACCCATTTAAAGCCTTCCGCAGAGACACTACTGCATGTGGAGATTTACCGCAAGACGAATGCAGGCTGCAGCCTACATGTCCATACAATTGATAATAACGTCATTTCCGAAGTATATGGGGATCATGGTGAGGTGACATTTAAGGGTCAGGAGCTTATTAAAGCCTTTGATAAGTGGGAAGAGGATGCTGTATTAACTATCCCAATTATCCATAACTATGCTCATATCCCGACATTGGCAAGTAAATTTTCAGAACATGTTTTATCGGATTCTGGAGCTGTTTTAATCCGTAACCATGGGATTACTGTATGGGGAAGGAACGCTTTTGAAGCAAAGAAAATTCTTGAAGCTTCCGAATTTCTATTCCGTTACCAATTACGCTTATTAGAACATAAATCATATCAATTGTTTAAAGTAGTGTAAAACTTAATTAATAAGGAGAGATACACAATGGCATATATTACATTCCAAAACAAAGAAGAGCAAATTCACGAACAAGAGGCAGTAGCAAGGTTCCTTGCGACACAAGAAGTTATTTATGAAAATTGGAATATTCGTAAACTCCCAGAGGAACTTGTAGAAAAATATCTTTTGAGCGATGAAGAAAAAGAAGATATCCTCACTACTTTTGCTGATGAAATTGCTGATATTTCCGCAAGACGAGGCTACAAGGCTCAAGATGTGATTTCTTTGTCTGAAAATACACCAAATCTCGATACCCTGCTGACAAACTTTAAAAATGAGCACCATCATACAGATGATGAAGTCCGCTTTATCGTGAGCGGACATGGGGTGTTTATTATCCAAGGTAATGATGGGGAGTTTTTCGAAGTGCATTTGAATCCTGGTGATCTGATATCAGTCCCTGAAAATACAAGGCATTACTTTACTCTTGAAGAAGACCGGAAAGTTGTCGCCATAAGAATCTTTGTAACAACCGAAGGCTGGGTACCAATCTATGAAAAAGAAAAAGTGAATTTATAGGTAAAAAACTGACTGGCGGATCGCGCCAGCCAGTTTTTTGGTTCTGAAGGATTTTGTCGTAATCACATGAAAGACACCGAGAAAATTGTCGAAAAACAAGAGAAATAGAATGTTTTGTCTTCTTTTGCGAATGTATTTACTTTTAAAGAAATTCTTGTAATAATTCTTCAAGTAGTCTATTTTTTTAGTGGATTAAAGTACGTTTTTGCTAGAGTAGGAGGATAACAAGTGTACAAGCATAGTAGTAGTCAATCTGAGATGATTGCAGAGATAAAGGTAAAAAGAGAACTAATGATCAAAAGTGCGAACAACCTTGGCTTTACGAGTGAGGAAACGATAAAATACAGCCAAGAGCTAGATGAATTAATAAATGTGTACCAAAGGACAGTTGAGCAAACCTCAAGACCAATTGAAGAAGTTAAATTTTCCTTTAAACAAATGATCATGATTTGGCCCAAAGTTTTAGTATAATGTATATTGGAAAGCACCTGGTAAGGTGCAGGAATGAAGGCCTTCTACTTATTAATCAGTTGATTTAAAGAAATGATCACATGCCAAGAAGGTCTTCCGGCGCATTTTGTATATCACAAACACAAATGCGATTAATTTTCCAGCAAACTCCTTTTTTACTCCCCTATTTTTCTAATCCAACCCAACCCATAATTGAATTCAACAATATTTGACAAGCTGTGATTTTTATCATTGTTTATATCTCAATATTTCATATAGTTATATTAGTAGTAATTACATAAAATACACACCAAGATTATCTACCAATCATTCCACATCAAGTTAGTACTTCAACTACTTTTTTTAAATCACTTCATAGAACCACATTAAGTTTGTTAAGGCTTTCCCTGATTTAATTTTTGTTAAACACCAAAGAAAAATAGAAAACTCTCATTGTTTGGTACTATGCTAATGTTGCGATACATATATCGTTAATAAAAGCATTTTTAATAACCAAAGGAAGCAAACGCTTTCAACATTCTTAGATTATATGGAGGAGGGAAAGTCCTACATGCACATTGTCGTATGTGTCAAACAAGTCCCTGATACAAAGATTATTAAAATTAATCCAAAAACAAACACACTCGACCGCCGAAGTGCGCCAGCCATTTTGAACCCTTACGATGCCCATGCGGTTCAAGAGGCCGTCAAAATTAAGGAAAAAACTGGTGGTACGATTTCGGTATTGTCAATGGGACCGCCGCAAGCAACAGCAGTCATTAAAAAGAGTATTGAAATTGGGGCTGATAGAGGTTATTTAATTTCTGATCGTGCCTTCGCCGGAGCGGACACACTTGCAACTAGTTATGCCCTATCAAAGGCACTTGAACGAATCAGTAAGGATCTCCCAGTGGACATGGTGATCTGTGGAAAACATGCCATCGATGGTGATACTGGGCAGGTTGGACCTGGTATCGCAAGGAGAATGGATATTCCTCCCGTTACCAATGTAATCGAAGTTACGGAGGTTAACCAAAAGGAAAGAACAGTATTAATAAAACGAAAGCTGACCAGCGGACATGAATTGATTCAGGCGGAATTGCCATGCTTATTAACTGTTGAAAAAGAAATCAATGCGATTGAATATTCACCAATGACGAATATGATTAAAGCCGCTAGGTACGAACCCGTTATTTGGGCAGTAAGCGATTTGGAAAATGTGGAACGGACACAGCTTGGTCTAAAAGGTTCACCAACTATTGTTGGTAAAATGTTTACACCTCCACGACCAGAAGGTGGGAAAAGGTTAGAAGGTTCTGCTGATCAACAAGTTGGTCAACTCATGGAAATCTTAATGGAGAAAAGGGACCTATTAACGGTACAGACATCTAAATAAAGTTTATCTTTTGGGCAGGGAGGGATTTACATGAATCTAGACGATTATCGTGGAGTCTGGGTATTCATCGAACAGAACGATGCTAAAATCGAAGGTGTTTCATTAGAATTACTTGGCGCCGGTAGAAAGCTAGCTGATAAGTTACAAGTTCCATTGGCAGGTTTTCTACTAGGCAGCAACATTTTGCCATTAGCGAACCAAGTTATTTCCTTTGGTGCTGATGAAGTGTACGTGATTGATCATCCGGTACTTAAACATTATAGAACAGAATCGTATATGCAAGGAGTTATGGTTCTTGCCCAAAAATATATGCCTGAAATTATCCTTTACGGTGCAACACCAAATGGAAAAGACTTAGCAAGTGCGGTAGCAACAGATTTAAGCACCGGATTAACAGCTGATACAACCATGCTTGATGTTGATGTGGATAATAGATTGCTAGAGGCGAGCAGGCCGGCATTTGGCGGTAATATTATGGCGACAATCCTCTGTAAGAAACATCGACCGCAAATGGCTACAGTGAGACCAAAGGTCATGAAGGCGTTAGAGCAAGATAACAAGAGATTTGGCAAAGTCATTGAAGAGAAAATGGATTTAAAAGAAGAAGATATGCGCACAAAAGTATTGCAAATTGTGAATGACGTAACAAAAAAAGCCAATTTAGCCGATGCCCATGTTATCGTCTGCGGTGGAAAAGGGATGGGTGACTTACAAAACTTCCAGCTCATCCATGAACTGGCCGAAACAATCGGAGCAAGTGTTGGCGGTACACGTGACGTGGTCGAAGCAGGATGGCTGCCCCACGAACAGCAGGTTGGTCAAACGGGCGAAACTGTAACACCAAAAATCTATTTTGCAATTGGCATTTCTGGAGCGATTCAGCATGTCGTGGGAATGAAAAATTCCGAGTTCATCATTGCAATTAATAAGGATCCCAACGCCCCGATATTTGATGTGGCAACCTATGGAATTGTAGGAGATGCGATGGAAATCGTCCCCAAACTAATCGCACAATTTAAGCAGCTAAGATCTGAAAAAGGCGGTGAAATAAGTTATGCCTGAAAAATTTGATGTCATCGTAGTTGGAGCAGGGCCTGCTGGTACTTCTTGTGCCTTAACATGTGCTAGAAATGGGCTTAACGTCTTACTTATTGAAAGAGGAGAATACCCAGGGGCAAAGAATGTTATGGGGGGAGTCTTATACCGTAAGCAAATGGAAGAGCTTATTCCTGAGTTTTGGAAGGAAGCACCGCTGGAGAGACCAGTGATTGAACAGCGTTTTTGGATGATGGATAAGGAATCAGTCGTGCAATTCGGTTACAAGGGCCTTGAATGGGCTGTTGAACCCTATAACAACTTTACCGTGCTGCGGGCACAGTTTGACCAATGGTTTGCGGCAAAGGCTGTGGAAGCCGGAGCGCTTCTCATTAACGAAACGGTTGTGACCGAATGTATTGTTGAAAACGGAAAAGTTGTAGGTGTACGCACCGATCGTCCGGATGGCGAGGTTTATGCGGATGTCGTTGTTCTTGCCGATGGAGTAAATTCACTTCTTTCCAAACAATTAGGCTTTCATAAAGAATTCCGTCCCGATGAGGTCGCTTTGACTGTAATGGAAGTTATTAATCTGCCAAAAGAAAAAATCAATGATCGTTTTAACTTACAGGATAACCAAGGGTGCACAATCGAAATTTTTGGCGATTCTACGAAGGGAAACCTTGGGACAGCTTTCCTTTATACGAATAAGGACAGCTTAAATATCGGAGTAGGTACAACCCTATCAAGTATGATTAAAGCCAAATTAAAGCCATATGAGCTCCTTGACTATCTAAAAAAACATCCGATGGTCCAACCGTTTATTGCAGGAGGGGAATCTGCAGAATATCTTGCCCATCTCATTCCAGAAGGCGGATATCGTTCCGTACCAAGAGTAGCAGGTAATGGCGTTCTAGTCGTAGGAGACGCAGCACAGCTTGTTAATGCAATCCATCGTGAAGGTTCGAACATGGCAATGCATTCAGGGTTATTGGCGGCGGAATCCATCCTTGAAGCTAAAGCAAGGGGTGGCTATACGGAGGCTAACTTAAACATTTACCGAGAGAAGCTTTACGATAGCTTTATCATTAAAGACCTAGAGAAATACAAAGATGCTGCACATACATTTGAGAAGTATCCACAATACTTTAATGAATATGTCCCAATGATGAACAAGGCTATGAGCAAATTCTTCACCGTTGATGGCACAACAAAACGAGAAAAACAAAAACAAATCATGAAGAGTGTAACAGCAGAAAAAGGAACGCTTCGAGTATTGCAAGATATCTATCGAGCTTGGAAGGCGGTGAAATAATGTCAACGAAGAATATCGAGGAAAAACAGTACCTCCTCAGGTTTAAGTGTGATACGAAGTCCCATTTGACGATCCTTGACCATGATGTTTGCATGACACAATGTCCCGATAAGATTTGTACAGTATTTTGCCCTGCTGAGGTTTATAAGTGGGAAGGGACACGGATGCAAGTAGGGTACGAAGGTTGTCACGAATGTGGCAGCTGCCGAATCGGTTGTCCGTACCAGAACATTAAATGGGAATACCCTAAAGGCGGACATGGGATTGTGTTCCGACTGGCATAATGAAGATGTTGAAAAGTGTTGTTTGCGGTTAGTGCAGGCAGCACTTTTTTTATGGGCTAGGAAATGATAAACTCATCCCAATTATGGATAACTTGGAATAGTCATCTGAATCCAGCTCGAGCGCCCTTGCGCCTTTTGTTCTGAGGAAAGATATATAATCACTATATGTAGGTTTTTTCACAAGTGAGGGTAAAAAGAAGGTGAAGCAAATGGTAGGTAATGAGGGATTAACTTATTTTCTCTAAGAGTGTAACGGTGGTAAGTTCATCATTTTTGCTTGCAGATGCTAATGTGGACGCGAGTGCCATTGCATCATCCATCAATTTCATATTTGTCGAGCAATAATAGGGTTTCTTCCAATTAAAATCGCCATCGCCATCTGCAGGGTAGACACTTACTTTCCAATGGTAAAATATCTTTGGCTGCGGGAGCTGTACCCCTTCTACTGCAATTAGCCAATGTGTTGAAGTGGAATCAGGATGGTTTTCATCTAAAGAGTTCTGGTCATTTAAACCAATCGGAATTAGCGCCTTTTCATAAAAATCATGATAATTTGGAGTTTTCATCTCTGTTTTCCTCCCTTATAGGTTCTATCTATATTATATGAAACATTAACCGCTTTTTTGTGTGATAAATGTTAAAAGTTTTCAAAAAATTTGAGCGTTTTCATTAAATTGACAAAAACAAGGCATTAGACTGGAGTTTTATAAAAAAGTCAACACAAAAAGGGTGGGCATAATGCCCATCCTTTATTTTGGGTTATTCCATTTCCATACCTTTTGATCTGTTGGAAGAACGAATGCGATTAAGCCTAGCAATGGCAGGACACCCAGCCAGGTAATCATCGACTGCAATCCAATCAAATCTGCAATGTACCCTAGACCAACTGAACCAATTGCCCCCATCCCAAATGCAAGCCCAACTGTAAGACCAGACATTGTGCCAATTTTCCCAGGGACTAATTCCTGTGCATAAACCACGGTCACGGAAAAGCTAGTCATTAAAATAAATCCAGTTAGAATAAGGAAGATAAAGGCCAGTGTTGGTGGAACATAGGGAATTAGAATAGAAAAGGGCACGGTAGCTAACATCGAAAACGAAATGATGTTTTTCTTCCCAAAGCGATCCGCAAGTGGTCCGCCAAAAAAGGTACCCACTGCCCCGGAAAGTAAAAAGGCGAATAAAAAGACCTGTGATTCTTTAATCGATAATGCATATTCTTTAATTGCAAAAAACGTGTAGAAATTGGTAATACCCGATGAATACCAAGTTCTTGCGAAGATTAATAATAGAATCAGCGATAATGCCTTTTTAACCTCTTTAGATAAACCTTCTTTACCTACACCACTCATGCTCTTTTTTCTTGCTACCTTCGGTGGTGTTATTAATCTCTGTTTATACCAATTGGCGATATAAACTAGCAATATAACGGCAACCGCGGCAACAATCGTAAACCAGGATGCACCAATTTGCCCAAGTGGAACCAAAATAAGTGCAGTAATGACTGGAGCTAATGCTTGACCAGTATTCCCTCCTACTTGATAAATGGATTGTGCAAGCCCCCGGCGACCACCGGCAGCCATAAAAGCCACCCGTGAACCTTCCGGATGAAATACTGCTGAACCGAGGCCAATGAATAGAACCGACAAGACAATCATGGCGAAGTTGGGAGCAAATCCTAGTCCAAGAATACCAAATAAAGTAAATGTTAGTCCTATTGGCAGGGCATAGGGCATCGGCTTTTTATCAGTTACGATTCCGACTACCGGCTGCATAACAGACGAGACCATATTTAAGGAAAATGCTATGATCCCTAGCTGGGTAAAGCTTAATCCCATAGTTTCTTCTAAAATAGGAAACATTGCCGGTACAACCGCTTGAATGGCATCATTCAATAAATGGCACAGCCCGATAATAATAAGAATTTTATATAAAGTTGATTCAGAGGCTTTTGGAGCTTTAGCTTTTATTACCACTGGTTGATTCATAGGATACCTCCCTTAAGATAAAATAACGACCTATTTTTCTTTCCTATTTTACTACTTAAAAATTAAAATAAGAAATGTTTATTTCTAATTTCGAAATATTTAGCAAATAAAACAAAAGAATAACAAAACGAGACCATTGTGATCTCGTTTTATTTTACGATTGGCAATGTAATACTGACGGTCGTCCCCATCTTTTCTTTGCTCTCAATTAGTATACTGCCGCCAAATGAGTTGATGATCCTTTTACAAATGACCAGTCCAAGGCCTGTCCCTGTTTCTTTGGAAGTGTAAAAAGGAACAAATATATTCCCCAACTCATCCTTCGGTATTCCTTTCCCATTATCGCTAATTTCTAGTTTACAAAAATCCTTATCATGATGTAGCAGCTTAATTTCTAGAATTCCAGGTTTTTCAAATGATTCAAACGCATTTTTTGTAAGATTCAAGATAACCTGTTTCAATTCGTCCTTAACACAGGTAACGATGATGGGTTCACTAGAAAGTTGAAAGTTACATTCTACATTTTGTGAATTTCCCTCAGATATGATGAGGGGTTTCAATTCTTTAAGTGTTTCTGCAATATTGATGTTATTCGTCACTTGTGCTGTCGGCTTACCAAGGATTAAGAACTCACTAACTATTTCATTTATCCTCTTCAGCTCGGAGTTTATAACATCGAAATAGAAGCGATCCTCTTGATCGGTATACTTTTCACCTAGAAGTTGGATTAACCCTTTTACACCTGTCAATGGATTTCGAATTTCATGCGCAGTGCTTGCAGCTAAGGTGCCAACTAATTCTAGCTTTTGCAACTCATTTTGCCGTCTTTCTTTATATGAAAATCTTCGTAAAAGGAGATATTCAATTAGTAAGTAAAGGATATGGGTTATGACGAGAATGATAAATAAAACCTTACCCAAAGTTTTCCCGATTTGTTTATTATTCCGCTCTGCGATTTTCACTTTAATACTCCATGGTATACGGTCCATTTGTGAAGTGACCCAATGGGTATTATGCTCATCTATTTCATTGTTGGTTACATTCATTTCAAGGATGGCAGATTTTCCACCATTCACAACATATAGTTTGGTTTCTGGAGTCAGAACCTTCATCAGGTTCCTCATATAATCGATCCGTAAATCTGCAATGAGAATAGCTTTTAATTCGCCATTTTCATCGAGAACGGGTCTAGCTATTCCAACAATTCTTTGATTATTTTTAAGAATTTCCTCATGTTCTGAAATGATTGTATCCTTTGTGTTGATTACTTCTTTTATAAACGGTAATTTGGAAAAGTCATCTTCATTACGCAAGGGAACGGAGCCCGTTAACAAATTTCCATTTTCGTTCAGTAGGTACAGACCTCCATACCGGGGATCGTTTTGGTTAACCTTCATGAGTAATGGTTCCATTTTCTTAGGAGAATCTATGTTTTCCATGGCGGAAAGGGAAAGAATATCTAGGCTTGTCGTTGTTTCACTAATGAATTGATCCCAGTTCTTCTGATAAATCGAAGCGACCCATAAAGCATCTTTTTTTCTTTCCAAGTCGTTTTCTTTTAAAATATCAAAAAAATAGTATGTACCTAAAATGATAACAGGTAAGATCACCACGATAAAATAAATAAAAAAATTGCCTTTACGACTTTTCATGTAAATACCCCAACTTGATCTGTAAATAATAGTGTTTTTATTATATCAGAAGTATTACCATTTTTCTGAACTATTCCTGTTGATTAAAAGGAAATTGACAGTAAGTAAAAAGTTTTTTATAATAGCTTTGAAATCGAGATAATTTGAAATGGTGGTGCCCTTCTTCGGACCATTATATAAAAAACCTAAAAGGATGCGTTTTTATGGAAAATGATTCTGTTGCAAAGTCATTAAAGCTATTTATTGTCCTTTCCCGAGCATATAAAGCAATCAATGAACATGTAAATAAAGCCATTCAGGCGAATGGTTTAAATCCAACGGAATTTGCTGTGTTAGAACTTCTCTATCATAAAGGCGATCAGCCCATGCAACAAATCGGTGGGAAAATTTTGCTAGCAAGTGGCAGCATCACCTACGTTGTTGATAAACTTGAACAAAAAGGGTTGTTAAGGAGAATAGCGTGTCCGAAGGATCGACGAGTGACATATGCTCAAATAACGGAGGAAGGGGAAAATTTCATTCAAGAGATTTTTCCTGAACATGCAGGTGAAATCGATAAGCTGATGTCGAGCCTTACAGAATCAGAAAAAACGGTTGCAATTGAGCTGCTAAAAAAATTAGGATTGCCTGCAGGTAAATTTTAATACGGCCATTAGGTCGTATTTTTTTTAGTTGAAGGAATAGTAATAAATAGTGTCGAACTAATTTAGTTGGAAATTGAAAATAGGGGGATGTTCATATGAGTTTTGAAAACTATACATACCTACGTCCGAATTTAGAAGAAGTAACGGCAAAATTTACAGTGGAGCTTGATCGCTTTACTAATTCAGCATCTGTCGAGGACCAAAACAAGGTTATGAATGAGATAAATAAGATTAGGAATGACCTTGGTACAATGTTCAATCTTTGCTATATTCGTCATTCGATTGATACAAACGATGAGTTTTACAAGCAAGAACAGGATTATATGGATGAAGTTCAGCCTGAGGTTGAAGGATTAGTGACAAAGTATTATCAAGCCCTTGTTAACTCAAAGTTCCGAAAAGAACTGGAAGAAAAGTGGGGAAGGCAACTATTCGCACTTGCCGAAGGGCAGCTAAAAACCTTTAAGCCAGAAATTGTTCCTTTATTGCAAAAGGAAAATCGCCTGTCCACAGAATATACAAAGCTGCTTGCATCAGCCAAAATTGATTTTGAGGGTGTGGAGCGAACACTTGCACAATTAGAGCCATTTACGGAGTCAACTGACAGAGAAATGAGAAAACGGGCAACCGAAGCGAAATTTGCCTTCTTTTCAGAGCATGAAGCAGAGTTAGACCGTATCTATGATGACCTGGTTAAAGTTAGAACAGAGATTTCCCAAAAACTAGGTTATAAAAACTTTGTCGAACTTGGATATTATCGGATGATGAGAACGGATTACAATGCCGAAATGGTAGCAAATTTCCGTACGCAGGTGAAGGACTATATTGTTCCAATTGCGACTAAATTAAAGATGCGTCAACAAGAAAGAATCGGACTCGATAAATTAAAGTACTATGATGAAGGATTCAATTTTCAAACAGGAAATGCAGTGCCAAAAGGCAGTCCCGATTGGATTATTGAAAACGGTCAAAAAATGTATGAGGATCTTTCCGTCGAAACAGGGGCTTTTTTCCGCTTTATGCAGGATAACAACCTAATGGATTTAATTGCAAAGAAAGGTAAAGCTGGCGGTGGTTATTGTACGTTTATTGAAAATTACAAAGCACCATTTATTTTTTCTAATTTCAATGGAACATCAGGTGATATTGATGTTTTGACACATGAAGCAGGCCACGCCTTCCAAGTTTATTCTAGTCGTCACTTTGAGATTCCGGAATATAACTGGCCAACCTATGAGGCATGTGAAATTCACTCGATGAGTATGGAATTCTTTACATGGCCGTGGATGGAGTTATTCTTCAAGGAAGATACGGACAAATACAAATTCTCTCACTTAAGTGATGCCTTATTATTCTTGCCATATGGAGTTTCCGTTGATGAATTCCAGCACTGGGTATACGAAAATCCAGAGGCTTCACCAAAAGAGCGTAAACGTAAGTGGCGAGAGATTGAGAAAAAATATTTGCCGCATAAAGACTATGATGGCAATGAATATTTAGAAAACGGCGGCTTCTGGCAGCGCCAAGGCCACATCTTTAATTCACCATTTTATTATATTGATTATACGCTTGCACAGATTTGTGCCTTCCAATTCTGGAAGCGTTCTAGAGAGGACCAGGAGGAGGCATGGGCTGATTATGTTAAGCTTTGCAAACTTGGCGGCAGCATGTCATTCACTAAACTTGTCGAGGCAGCAAACTTAATTTCTCCGTTTAAGGATGGCTGTGTGGAGTCGGTAGTTGGTGTTATTGAAAACTGGTTAAATTCTGTAGAAGATCAAAGACTTTAATAAATCAAAAAGCGAAGCCGATGAATAAACAGGCTTCGCTTTTTGATTATTCTACATTTATGATTCTGTCACCACTTTTATTTCACTATTTTCAACAACAGCCGCTAATTTTCTAGCTTCCGGCTCTTCCAAAATAAAATCAGCAATTTTGTCTTCTATCTGTTCCTGTATGACCCTGCGAAGCGGACGTGCGCCAAAAGCAGGATGATAGCCAAGTTCAGCTAACTTTTCCTTTGTTTCCGTAGTGACGATTATGTCAATATTTTGCTCATTTAATGTCTCTTGTAATTCACTTAGCATTATATCGACAATGGTCAATAGATGTTCTTGGCCCAGTGTGTTAAATTCGATAATATTATCAAACCGATTTAGGAATTCAGGTTTAAAGAAGCTGCCAAGTGAGTCTAGAATACTTGCTTCTTCGATGATTTCATTTGCTCCGAATCCAACGTGAACTGTTTTGTGGCCGACACCTGCGTTACTTGTCATTATTATGACGGTATCCTTAAAGCTGACGATTCTACCCTGACTGTCAGTAAGCCGTCCGTCTTCAAGTATTTGCAGGAACATGTGCTGAACGTCGGGATGTGCTTTTTCAATTTCATCCAATAAAATGATACTATATGGATTTCTACGTACTTTTTCTGTAAGCTGCCCGGCCTCATCATGACCAATGTAGCCTGGAGGTGAACCAATTAGTTTTGACACACTGTGTTTCTCCATATATTCACTCATATCAAGACGGATCATAGAATCTTTGGTGCCAAATAACTCTTCGGCAAGAGTCTTAGTTAACTCTGTCTTACCAACCCCAGTTGGGCCGACAAAAAGGAAGGAGCCGATGGGACGATGTTTAGATTTTAAACCGGCACGGCTGCGTCTAATCGCCTTTGCCACTTTTTTAACAGCCGTTACTTGACCGATAACCTTAGAGTTTAGATTTTCTTCCAATGATTTCATTTTAAGCTGTTCATCCTGCTGCAGTTTTCCGACTGGAATTCCTGTTTTTTGTTCGATTATTTCTTGAATATGGGAGACAGTAACAATCGGTCTTTCTGAACTAAAATCATTATTTAGTTCCTTTTCTAGTTTAGCCTCCTCATCTCTCAGGATTGCAGCCTTTTCATATTGTTCACTTTTAAGAGCATCCTCTTTTTCAACTGAAATTTCATTGAGACGTGACTCAATTTGCTCATTGTTCTTATAATCGGAAGTTAGATTTAGTTTCGATCCGGCCTCATCAAGCAAATCGATTGCCTTGTCGGGTAAGAAGCGGTCTTGAATATAGCGCTGTGACAATTGAACACAGGCCTTAATTGCTTCCTCAGAATAGGTGACTTCATGGTAATCTTCATATTTCTTTTGAATTCCTTTTAAGATTTCAATTGCCGCCTCTGAGGTTGGTTCAAGGACATGCACAGGTTGGAAGCGGCGTTCTAATGCGGAATCCTTTTCAATTTGACGGTATTCCTTTAATGTTGTTGCCCCGACTACCTGTAGTTCGCCCCGTGCGAGCGCAGGTTTTAAAAGGTTACCCGCATCCATGGAGCCTTCGGCAGAACCTGCACCAACAAGCAAATGAATTTCATCGATAAACAGAATGATATTTTTTTGCTCCTGCAATTCAGAAATTAATTGCTTCATTCTTTCCTCAAATTGTCCGCGAATCCCAGTATTGGCAACAAGGGAGGCAACATCTAGCAAATATACCTCCTTATTACGTAATTTGCCTGGGACATCGCCGTTTGCAATTTTAATAGCAAGTCCCTCAGCAATAGCGGTTTTTCCGACACCAGGTTCCCCAATTAAAACCGGATTGTTTTTGTTTCTTCTGTTCAGAATTTCGATTACTCGTTTTATTTCTTCATCACGGCCAATGACAGGGTCAATTAGACCTGCCTTTGCCATCGTGCTTAAGTTCCGACCGAATTGATCGATAAAGCCGCCATGTTCTGTTTTTCGCTCACCTTGAGGTGGTTGTTGTCCTGTCATATCCTGACCGTATGGCATGCCATTTGACATAAATAGGTTTTCAAAAGGAAAGTTTGGGAATGAATTCATATTCTGACCAAAACCAGCCCCTAAAGCTTGTTTTTCTCTTTTGTAGCATTCATGACAAAGTTTTATTTCCTTATGTTGACCGTTAAGATTCATCGTTAATTGGATATTTGCATGATTTTGATTACATTGTTGACAAAGCATTGAACATAACCTCCTTGGTTTTGTGCTTTTATCAATTTGACTTTGACTATCTTTGATCTTATGACCATAGTATACTCTGACCTTTTTTGACTTTCAAGTAATTTGCTTATAGCAATCGTTGCCAATTAAGGAAAAAAGCTCGTCTTTGTTTGTCCCTATAATCATATATTGATGATGAGGGGGAGATGGTGTGAAGAAGAATTGGACGCAAGCTTTTCAAATTGCGGCAGTCTATGTAGGTACAGTAGTTGGAGCTGGATTCGCCACTGGGAAAGAAATCGTAGAATTCTTTTCGCGATTTGGTTTCTTCGGCTTTATTAGTATATTAATGAGCGGCTATCTTTTTGTCAGTATTGGTTCAAAGATGATGAGAATGGCGGCACATATTGAGGCAAAATCCTACCAAGAATTTAATGAGCACCTATTTGGAAAATGGGCGGGCAGTATCATCAATTTCTTTATGTTATTCATGCTCCTTGGTGTAAGTGCTGTCATGTTGGCCGGCGCCGGTGCCGTTTTTGAGGAACAGCTCGGCTTGACAAAAAATCTTGGTGTATTTCTAACCATATTTCTTTCGTATCTTGTCATGCTTGTGGGCACAAAGGGTCTTTTTGCGGTAAATACGTTCGTCGTTCCCTTAATGATTACCTTTAGCTTAATCTTGATGTTTTTATCACTAGGAATGCCGAACTTTTTAGATCGCTTTTTATTTATACCACCTGCTACAGACGGCTGGAAGAGTGTGATTGCTCCATTTTCCTATACGGCCTTAAATTTGGGATTGGCACAAGCAGTTCTCGTTCCTGTTGCCACTGAGGTTAAGGATGACTGGACGATAAAATGGGGAGGTATTCTGGGAGGACTTGCGTTAACACTTATTTTAATTGGCAGCCATTTTACATTAATCATGCTGCCTAACCTTGAATTGTATGATATCCCAATGGCCATTATTATGAAAAACGTAGCCCCGTTTTTATATTGGATATTTGTACTTGTGATCTTTGGAGAAATCTTTACTTCTGTAATTGGAAATGTTTTTGGCCTTGATAGGCAGTTGCAGCAATATATCCGTATTCCAACGCTTGTATCGGTTACGGTCATTTTTACTGTTTCCTATCTCATTAGTTTGGTGAATTATAGTACGTTGCTTTCCTATTTATATCCATTGTTTGGCTATATTTGTATGACCTTTTTTATATTATTATGGATGAAACCATTTACACCAAGGAAGTAATAAAGGAAGAAGCAGCTGTGAAATCACAGCTGCTTCATTATGTTAAAGGAATAATGATAAAAATCATGAGATCGAAGATGATATGGGAAACAATCACAAGCGGCATGCTTTTTTTCCAATAATAAAGGAAACCCCATACGCAACCTGAGACAAAGGCCGCAAAGACAAGCAAAAATGAGCCTGCGTAAATATGAACAGATGCAAAAAGTACTGCTGCTAGTAAAATACTCCACAGGGGTTTAAAGTTCTTTAATAAACTTTTCTGAATAAATCCCCTCCAGAATAGCTCTTCACCAGGCGCGGCAACCAGCACGAGGGCAATGTATTGCCAAAATACATGTGGAGCATACCAACGGTACAGTTTTTTTATTGGTTTTTCAAACGGTAGGTGAAGAATTTGAATGGTTTGGTATCCTATCCAAAAAAGTAGATATAACAATAGACCGGAAAGGACGCCTAGAAACAGATATTTGATAAAGGATGCTTCATCATCCACATCCCCTTGAAACATGGCAAATGCTATTAATACAAGTACTGATCCAGTAAAAATGTACCAAAAGATTACTCGATCATGAAATGAAAAAAATAGTAGAGCATGTGCCAGAATTAGGCCAGCTAGAAGGCGAATGTTTAAAATGTTTTGCTTCATTATGTTTTTCCCCTTTGGAACTCAATAAAATATACTTTATCAAAAAATAGATGGAAAAGGAAATGATTGCATTAAACATTTTAACCAATTCTTATGATAAGAACCTGAAAAGAAGAAAAAAATAAGTGGGAAGGGAGTGAAAATCTATGAGTAAATCACGTAGCGAACAAGAAAGAGAATGGACTGTTAGGAAACAGGATCAAAATCCTCATGGGAAAGTAAAATCCTTGAGGCAGCTGTCAAAGGAAACAGAACAAGTAAAATAGCTTAATCCGTTGAAAACAGAAAAAGGCAGTCAATGTCTGCCTTTTTCCCAAAACGATTACATATAAGCGCTTTCTTTTACGACTTTATAGTTTTTATGGTTGACAACTGTCCGCTGATCTAATTCTAAATCACGGTAATTATCCATATAAGTTAAGTCGACTATTACAGAATTTTCATTTACCTTTTCAACAATCCCTTGCAAGCCACCGCGGAATTCTATGATATTTCCTACTTCTGCTATTTTCATTAGTCTCTCTCCTTTGCCTTAAAAACTCTTAAAAACTATTAATAAACCAATTAAATAACAGTTTGCACTACTTTTTTATATTCGTAAAGGTTTTTGTGTGACAATTTGGTTAATTTTTTCAATTTATACTATTATATAATTAAATAAGGTGTTTAAGAATGAAAAGCGCTTTCAATAATCAAATTTGTTGAAAACAGAAAGTGGACTTTTTAGATAGTTGATAGGTTACAATAGATGATGGAAAAGGGGGTGTATTGACATGCAGGAAGAGTTGATTAACGACATATTAAATGGTTTAATGTCGGGAGATCTTTCGGAATATTATGTAAAGAATGATGAATTTATGGAATTTCGAAAGGTTTTAGTAAAAAGAAAAGATTTTAAACATTTCCGTGGTATCGGGCAGCGTGGTGGGGATGTATTGTATCAATACCTTAAAGAACCGAGAAGCTAATCGGATTCTTGGTTGAACACGGTTACGAAGGGGATGAGAAAATGGCCTTACTAGAAAAGATCTCTCAATTAAAGCGGGAGATTGGTAAAGTGATTGTTGGAAAAGAGATAGAAGTTGAATTAATGGCGATCTCGTTATTATTTAATGGTCATATTTTACTTGAGAGTGTACCTGGAACAGGTAAAACACTACTCACAAAAAGCTTTGCTTCCGCCATTGGCGGGAGGTTTTCCCGTATCCAGTTTACCCCAGATGTTCTTCCAAGTGATGTCACTGGGATTCAATTTTTTAATCCAAAGATTCATGAGTTTGAACTGCGCCCTGGGCCCATTTGTGCAAACATTGTCTTAGCTGATGAGATTAATCGGGCAACACCAAGGACACAGTCAAGTTTATTAGAGGTAATGGAAGAGCGGCAAGTAACCATTGATGGTATAACCGTTCCCTTGGAAGAACCTTTTATAGTGATTGCGACACAAAATCCTGTAGAATCCCAACAAGGAACCTTTTCATTGCCTGTTGCGCAAATGGATCGTTTTTTTATCAAGATTAATGTTGGTTATCCCGATTATGAGGATGAAAAAAGGGTTTTGCGAATACATCGCAGGGAAGTAAAAAGGAATACCATAGCACAGGTGTTTTCTCTGACGGAAATTGATCAATTAAAAAAAGCGATTAATGAAATATATATTTCAGACGATCTTGAAGATTACATTTTATCGATTGCAAGAAAAACCCGAGAACATAATAGCATTGAGTTGGGTGTCAGCCCACGAGGAACCTTAGCGCTAATGAAAGCTGCTCAAGGAAAGGCTATATTGAACGATCGTACATATGTTACCCCGGATGATGTAAAGGCGGTTGCTCCATACGTCCTAGGCCACAGAATTATTCTCTCAATGGAAGGGTCATTAACAAAGACATCAGAATCCATTATTGGTGAAATCCTTGTTTCCATCCCTGCACCGGTCGAAAAAGGTGCAAATGAATGAGTTGGAATACGTATTCGATAGAAGATCGGAAGCTTACGGTAATTTCCGGCTTGGCCATTGTTCTCATTATTGTAAGCCTCTACATCCAGTCAAAATTAGTATTGTTTCTTTCCGTCTTTATTCTTACGGTCCTATGCTGTAATCAATTTTATTTAAAAAGAGTCGGAAAGCAGTTGTTTTTCGAAAATATCACTGAAAAACATCGGTATTTTGTGAACGATAAAGGGCAATGGACAATAACGATTCGAAATGAAGGCTACCCCATTTTAAATGCTAAGTTAAAAATATACTTTGATCAATGCGTGATTCCTGAGGGAGAGACCTTGGAGCCCAATCTTTCGCTCAATGAAATTTCTCTTCGATTTTCGATTTTCGCAAGACAAACCAAACAAATCATTGTCCCATTTTCGGCAAACGGAAGGGGAATTGCCCAAATCCATAAACTCGAATTCCGTATCCCAAGTTTATTAGGGTTTGGGGAAACGGTGCTGGAATCTAAATGGTATTTAAACCAGCTGGCTGTAGTTTATCCAGAACCTATTCCCGTTAAAGGATTAAAGGAACAGTTGTCTGTTCATCAAGGAATATATAGTGCCCCTTCCTCTTACTATGAGGATCGATTGGGACCAACAGGTACAAGAGACTATATTTCGTCAGACAGCTTTAACCGTATTCATTGGAAAGCAAGTGCCAGAAAGCAAGAATTGCAAACGATGATCTATGAAAAAATTTCTGAAAAGGGCTGGATGATTGCCTTAAATATCTCCGACGGTCATTCGATAACAGGTAACCTTGAAAAATTGCTTAGTAGTATAACCGAGATGGCATATTTTGCATATAAAAATCAAATTCCTTTTTCCCTCTGCATTAATGTTCGAACAGCAGGAAGTACCCCATTTCTTTATCTTCCAAAGGGAGAAGGAAAAGAGCATTTGCAAACTGTCTTGGAAACCATCGCATCCATCAATAGCCAAAATATAAGTTTACCATATGAACAAATGCTTTCTTTCTATAGTAAACATTTGGAATATCAGCCCATTTTCATCCACGCTGGAATTAGGAGAGATGATACGAATCGATTGCTCCTAAACTTGTCCAATAAAGGTGGGAAATTGTTTAATCTAAAAATTGAAGAGGATCATGGATTACTAAGTGAATTAGATATTCATCATGAACGAAGGGCGCTGTTATGTTGAATCGAGTGGCAGTTATTACCTATTACTTCCTTTTGGAACTAATCTCAGGGATTCTTTTTTTATTTTTATTTTTTATAAATAAAAGGGAGTTACCTCCACTCCATGTATTGGCAGGTTTGTGTGTTGGCAGCATCATCATATTTTCACTACTTCTAGTAAAATATCACAATAGGGGGAAATGGCTTTATTTTGTTACGGTATTTCCAACACTCTTGGTGATTTGCAATCACGCCAATATTTCTCTTTTTAGTGGAGCATGTCTTGGGTTGTTTGTGTTTTGGCGAGGGATTTCCTTGTTGGATGATTTTTCGTTGCATTCCGAAACATTGTTGTTACTGTTGTCGTTTTTCTTTGGATTAGTTGCCATCATCTACGCTGCAATGAGTCATTACCCCTATCAAAGTGAAATAATCTATCTACTAATTGGACAGTTAGTTATTGTCCTTATAGGAGAGTTTGTTAGAAAATGGTATTTGGTCAAGAAGGATCAATCAAAGTTTGTCTTTTATTTTTTACTAATTATTGCAGTAATTACATTAATAAGTATTTCTTTTACAACTTTCCTAAAATATTTTCAACTTCTCTTTTTTGGCATCTTACAGACCATTTTGTTGCTTTTGGCTAGTATTGCGAAACCGCTCTTTGCCATCCTGGAATTTCTTGTTAGTCTGGCGGGGAATGAAAGTAAACCAACAAAAATGATAGAAAGTAGTGATTTACAGGACAAATCGGATAATTACCAAGCTCTCTCCTATGATACGGCAGAGAATATATTGTATTTCATTCTTATCCTTGCTGCCGTTACATTTATCATCTATCTATTTTATAAAAAGAAACTAAAACCCCGGTCGGTTTCAATTGATTCTTCGCTTGTTATTTCCGTTTCTAAAGGGGTGGTTGGAGCTGTGCACACGACGCAATATCACCGAAGAATCAAACCGCCCGAGGATAAAATTAGGAGGGAAATATTTGAATTAGAAAAATATGCCGAAAGGCTAAATTTAGGAAGATTATCTTTTGAAACACTTGAAGAATGGTGGCTAAGGGTGGGACTTTCTGGTTCACTAGAATCGCTTAAAATCTATGAAAAAGTTCGCTATGGCGGTGTTCCCTCATCCCTTGAAGAACAGACCAAGATGAAAACGGAAATTCGCTGTTTGAAGCAGCAATTAAAGGAAATCAAAAAAGCCTGATTGGCTATTGTAATAAAGCCCTTTTCTATTTATGATAGGAGGAAAAGTGCTGGGAAAGGGTTTGAAAGGGATGGAACAAAAGATATTACCTGCTTCAGCAAACATGAAGGAATTCGAACGTTTTTTGCAAAGCTCATACGAAATTGGTGTTTTTCTAGATATGCACGTTGCACAATTAAAAAACATTAACATGATGGCCAATCAAAAAGGAAAGAAAATGATTTATCATGTTGATTTAATCCATGGCATTAAAAATGATGAATTTGCTACAGAGTACATCTGCCAAGAGTTTAAGCCCTATGGTTTAATTTCAACGAAGGCTAGTGTTATTTTAAAAGCGAAGCAAAAAGGGGTTATCGCTGTCCAAAGAATCTTTCTGATCGATACACATGCTATTGAAAAAAGCTATAAGTTGATTGAGAAAACACGTCCGGATTATATTGAAGTGCTTCCAGGTGCAATGCCTTGGATGATTACAGAAATAAAAGAACGGGTTAAAACCCCCATTTTTGCCGGTGGGCTAATTAGAACGGCAGAAGAAGTTCAGGCTGCATTAGATGCTGGGGCAGATGCGATTACTACTTCTAAGAGAGAGCTGTGGGAAGCTTATGTTAAACAAGGTTAAAATAGTAATATACTATTTTATCTTTAAAAAGATGTTGACACCGCTTTCATAACTTTATATAATCTAGTTAACAAGTTAATATCTTTGTGACGGAGATAAGGAGATTCACACAGATGCCCATTTTGGGGTATTTCTGCTGTGAATCTCTTTTTTTTCGTGAATTTATTCAAGGGGAGTGGAGAAAAATGTCACCATTTGTTGGGGAATTGATTGGAACAATGATTCTAATCGTATTTGGTGCCGGTATTGGAGCTGGTTCTTCTTTAAAGAAGTCATATTCCAATAACGCTGGTTGGATTGTTATTACTATTGCTTGGGGGCTTGCAGTCACAATGGGGGTTTTTGCTGTTGGTTCTGTCAGCGGTGCCCATTTAAATCCAGCTGTAACGGTAGCTTTAGCGTTAAATGGAGATTTTCCGTGGTCTGAGGTGCCAGGTTATATTGTTGCACAGATGATTGGTGCAATCATAGGAGCAGTACTTGTTTATTTACATTACTTACCGCATTGGAAGGCGACAGATGATCCGGCTACAAAGCTTGGTGTGTTTGCTACAAGTCCTGCCATCCCGCATACGTTTTCAAATCTTTTAAGTGAAATCTTTGGTACCTTTATTCTAGTACTTGGTCTATTATTTATTGGGGCAAATAAATTTACAGAGGGAGTAAATCCATTAGCTGTAGGATTATTAATTGTTGTAATTGGTATGTCTTTAGGCGGAACCACAGGGTATGCGATTAATCCGGCACGTGATCTTGGCCCACGTATCGCTCACTTCCTATTACCAATCCCTGGTAAGGGTGGTTCCAATTGGGGTTATTCATGGATACCAGTAGTCGGCCCGATTCTGGGAGGGTGTTTAGGAGCAGTATTTTACAAGGCTGTCTTTATTGGAAAAGTGACGGGATCGCTTTGGGTAGTGTTAGCAGTTTTGATCGGTATCCTAATACTTGCATATGCAGCAAGTAAAAAGCAGACTACTGCGATCAATCAATCAGGCCAAGCGGCTTAAAAGATGATAAGTTAAAATGGGGGGGATTTTACATGGAAAAGTATATTTTATCTTTAGATCAAGGAACTACAAGCTCAAGGGCAATCATTTTTAATAAAAGTGGCGAAATTGTTCACACAGCGCAAAAAGAATTTACACAGCATTTTCCAAAGCCGGGCTGGGTTGAGCACAATGCTAATGAAATCTGGGGGTCAATCCTGTCCGTAATTGCCGGGGTTTTATCCGAATCAGGCATTAAACCTGAACAAATTGCGGGAATTGGCATTACCAATCAACGGGAAACTGCTGTTGTCTGGGATAAAGAAACTGGTGATCCAGTTTACAATGCAATTGTATGGCAATCAAGGCAAACAAGTGAAATTTGTGATGAGTTAAAAGAAAAAGGCTATAATGACCTTTTCCGCGAAAAGACAGGCTTACTGATTGATGCCTATTTCTCTGGTACAAAAGTGAAATGGATCCTTGACAATGTTGAGGGTGCACGTGAAAAGGCGAATGAAGGGAAATTGTTGTTTGGAACGATTGACACGTGGCTAATTTGGAAACTCTCCGGCGGTCGTGCTCATGTTACAGATTACACGAATGCATCACGGACCTTAATGTTTAATATTCATGAACTCAAATGGGATGAAGAATTATTAGAAATTTTAAGTGTTCCTAAATCCATGCTTCCGGAGGTTCGTCAGTCCTCTGAAGTTTACGCCAACACTGTTGATTATCACTTCTTTGGCAAGGAAATACCGATTGCCGGAGTTGCCGGTGATCAGCAGGCCGCATTATTTGGTCAGGCATGTTTCGAAAAAGGTATGGCTAAAAATACTTATGGCACTGGCTGTTTTATGTTAATGAATACTGGTGAAAAGGCAGTTCAATCTAAGCATGGTCTATTAACCACCATTGCTTGGGGATTAAACGGTAAGGTGGAGTATGCGCTAGAAGGGAGCATTTTCGTAGCGGGATCCGCGGTTCAATGGCTTCGTGATGGATTAAGATTAATCCAAGATGCTCCACATAGCGAAAAATTGGCTGTCCAGGTAGAATCGACAGATGGTGTATATGTTGTTCCAGCATTTGTTGGACTGGGTACACCATTCTGGGATAGTGATGTCCGTGGGGCAGTGTTTGGTTTAACGCGTGGAACATCGAAAGAACATTTTGTCCGTGCTACGCTTGAATCACTTGCGTATCAAACAAAGGATGTTTTATCAGCCATGGAAGCTGATTCAGGTATCGAACTTAAAACACTGCGCGTCGATGGTGGTGCTGTTAAAAATAATTTCTTAATGGATTTCCAAAGTGATATCCTGAATGTACCGGTAGAAAGACCGATAATTAATGAAACCACTGCACTAGGGGCAGCATACTTAGCAGGGTTGGCAGTTGGTTTTTGGAAAGACCAGGAGGAAATTTCAACACAATGGGCAATTGACAAACAGTTTACCGCAAACATGACAGAAGAAAGTCGTAATGATTTATATGATGGCTGGAAAAAAGCTGTAAAGGCGGCAATGGCCTTTAAATAATAACGATTCTCATTATAAAAGAAGTATGGTATAATGAAAACAAGTTAATAAATTGGCTGGAGAATTCGGAGAGACCACAAAAACATTATCGAAAACGGTAATGTCTTTGTGGTCTTTTCTTATTTCCCCTACCTATATTTCGGCATATTAAATAATATCAGCTTGAAAAACTGGGAGGAATCACGATGAAATTTTCTAATTTAAATCGGAATGAAATTGTCAATAAGTTAAAAAGTGAACAATATGATGTACTGATAATTGGCGGAGGCATTACAGGTGCTGGCATTGCTCTCGATGCCACAGTAAGGGGAATGAATACAGCTCTTGTTGAAATGCAGGATTTTGCAGCCGGTACTTCAAGCAGATCTACAAAGTTAGTCCATGGCGGACTTAGGTACCTAAAACAATTTGAGGTGAAAATGGTTGCTGAAGTTGGGAAAGAGCGTGCCATCGTCTATGAAAACGGCCCACATGTGACAACACCGGAATGGATGCTACTACCGTTGCATAAAGGAGGGTCCTTCGGCAAATTCAGCACTTCGATTGGGTTACGGGTTTATGACTTCTTAGCAGGAGTAAAAAAAACAGAGAGAAGGACAATGTTATCAATCGACGAAACATTAGCCAAGGAGCCACTTATTAAGAAGAACGGTTTAAAGGGGGGAGGCTATTATGTTGAATACCGAACAGATGACGCCCGTCTGACGATTGAAGTAATGAAAGCGGCAGTTAGTAAAGGTGCTGTTGCCTGCAATTATACAAAAGTAATGAAGTTGATCTACGAAAATGGGAAAGTTGTAGGGGTCTTAGTAGAGGATCAGTTGACCGGGGAAAAATACCAAGTATATGCAAAGAAAATTGTCAATGCCGCTGGCCCGTGGGTTGATTCGATTCGTGAGATGGATCAATCAAAGAAAGGGAAGACATTGCAACTTTCAAAAGGGGTTCATCTTGTCATTGATCAATCTCGATTCCCGTTAAAGCAAGCTGTTTATTTTGATACGCCTGATGGAAGGATGGTCTTTGCGATCCCGCGGGCTGGTAAGGCATATGTAGGGACAACCGACACATTTTATGATAAAGATGCGATTAATCCCAATATGACAATGGCTGACCGCAGTTATATTCTTAATGCCATTAATTACATGTTCCCTGATGTGAAAATAAGCGAAAAGGATATTGAATCCAGTTGGGCTGGAGTAAGACCACTTATTTATGAAGAAGGAAAAAATGCTTCTGAAATATCCCGAAAAGATGAAATATGGGAATCACAGTCTGGTTTGATAACGATTGCGGGTGGTAAATTAACAGGGTACAGAAAAATGGCTGAAACTATTGTTGATGTATTAGCAGCTAAATTTAAGCAAGAGGGAGGAAAGCAATACCCAGCATGTGCAACAGTAACGATGCCGATTTCAGGCGGAGATGTCGGTGGATCGAAAAACTTCCATACATTTGTAAAATCTAAAATTGCTCTGGGAATGGAAGCTAATTTAGCCAACGAAGAAGCAGAAGAATTAACAAAAATGTACGGATCTAACGTAGAAGTGGTTTTCAACCTGCTGAAATTAAACAAATCTGATGCGGAAAAATATAATTTGCCGCTTTCCTTGTTAGCAAAGCTTGTATATGCCATTGAAGAGGAGATGGTTGCAACACCAATTGATTTCTTAAATCGCCGAACAGGGGCCATTTTGTTTAATATTGATCTAGTGAATAAATGGAAGAAACAAGTTGTTGATTACATGACTGATAAGCTGAATTGGACGGAAAAGGATAAGAATAAATATTCGTTATTATTAGAGGATGCCATAAAGGCAACCGTAATTCCTGTAGATGAACAAAAAGAATTTCCTCGTGCTGTGGGCGAAATTTAACCAAGAAAGCTGTCGATGACAGCTTTCTTTTTCTATAGTATTTTTTGGATGATAGTAGATGTTTTTGACAGTTTTGTGAACAATCGCGTTCTGGATGTTTTTTAGTTGTTTGAATAAGATGAAAATGCTATTCTAGCATTTGTATGATTGAAAACATGATGTAAAGTCAATACATGTTTATTTTCGTTTTTGGGGAAAATAAGTTGAATAAAATTGATTTTTTTCTCTAGTCAAGTAGTGATTTAGTTGACTAAATGGCGGGAAATGTTTATTTTTAATAAAGCAAGTTTTATTTTATTTTAAAGGAGTTTGATTAAGCATGGCAGAAAAACAATTTAAGGTAATCGCAGAAACAGGTATTCATGCAAGACCAGCAACTTTATTAGTTCAAACAGCGAGCAGATTTGATTCTGAAGTTAATTTAGAATATAAAGGTAAAACCGTTAATTTAAAATCCATTATGGGCGTTATGTCACTTGGTGTTGGCCAAGGTGCTGATATTAAGATTTCGGCTATGGGCAGCGATGCTAACGATGCGTTAAATGCATTAGAAGAAACATTGAAAAAAGAAGGTTTGGCAGAATAATGACTTTTTTACAGGGAATAGCTGCATCAAACGGAATTGCGATCGCTAAAGGCTACCGTCTTGTTGAACCTGATCTATCGTTTGAAAAGACCACCATTGAGGATTCCGCTGCTGAAGTGGAGCGGTTTCAAAGGGCAATGGAGAAATCAAAATCTGAACTTGAAGCTATTCGTGACAAGGCTAAAGTAGACCTTGGTGCAGATAAAGCAGCTATTTTTGAAGCACATCTCCTAGTTCTAAGTGACCCTGAACTAAATGCCCCGATTGAGGATAAAATTCAATCTGAAAAAGTAAATGCCGAATCTGCACTTAAAGATACGGCTGATATGTTCGTTACGATGTTTGAACAGATGGATAATGAATACATGAAAGAACGTGCAGCCGATATCCGTGATGTCACGAAGCGTGTTCTCGCTCATTTACTAGGTGTTCAATTACCAAATCCAAGCATGATTGCAGAGGAAGTAATCATCGTGGCTGAAGATTTAACTCCATCTGACACAGCGCAATTGAATCGTACCTTTGTTAAAGGATTTACGACAAATATTGGCGGTCGTACATCCCATTCAGCCATTATGGCCCGATCAATGGAGATTCCAGCTGTAGTGGGAACAAAGACGGCAACAAAGGAGATTAAAACTGGTGATCTTGTCATTGTCGATGGACTAAAAGGGGAAGTACATATAAACCCAACACCAGAACTTGTTGCAGAATATCGTAAAGTCCATGAAGATTATGAAGTTCAAAAAGCGGAGTGGGCTAAACTTGTGAATGAACCGACAATAACGAATGACGGCCATCGTGTCGAGTTAGCTGCCAATATCGGTACGCCTAAAGATTTAAAAGGGGTAATGGAGAATGGCGGTGAGGGTGTAGGTTTATATCGGACTGAGTTTCTTTACATGGGAAGAGAACAGCTCCCAACAGAAGATGAACAGTTTGAGTCCTATAAAGCTGTCCTAGAAGGAATGGCTGGAAAGCCTGTTGTTGTTCGTACTTTGGATATTGGCGGCGATAAGGAACTCCCATATTTGGATTTGCCAAAAGAAATGAATCCATTCCTAGGCTTCCGGGCCATTCGTCTATGTTTAGAAGAGCAAGGGATTTTCCGGACACAGCTTCGTGCCCTTTTACGTGCAAGCAGCTTTGGAAATTTAAAAATTATGTTTCCGATGATTGCTACATTGGACGAGTTTCGTGATGCAAAAGCGATTCTTGAAGAAGAGAAACAAAAGCTCCTTTCCGAGGGTCAAGCTGTTGCCGACAAAATTGAATTGGGAATCATGGTGGAAATTCCATCTACAGCAGTTTTGGCTGACCAATTTGCTAAGGAAGTAGATTTCTTTAGTATTGGTACCAATGATTTAATTCAATATACTATGGCGGCTGACCGGATGAACCAGCGAGTATCTTATTTGTATCAGCCATATAATCCTTCCATTTTAAGACTAGTAAAAATGGTAATTGATGCTGCACATAAAGAAGGTAAGTGGGCTGGTATGTGTGGGGAAATGGCTGGGGATGAAACAGCTATTCCAGTTCTTATCGGCCTTGGCTTGCACGAATTCTCGATGAGTGCTACTTCCATTTTGAAAGCACGTTCAATAATCAAGAATTTGAAAAAGACCGAAATGGAAAAGCTAGCACAAGAAGTGTTAAATATGCAAACTACTTCACAGGTAATTGAAGCAGTTAAAATAGCAACATCTAAAAACTAATGAAACGAAAAGACCGGCATAATGTGTCGGTTTTTTTGCTATTATTTTTATAGTCACATGTTCCCAAGTATTTCCTTACAATATCTTGTATAATAGAATTAACACTGGAAAAGGTAGGAGTGAAATTATGGAATTGAACTTAAGAGGTAAAACTGCTCTTGTAGTGGCTTCAAGCCAAGGGTTAGGATTTGCTATTGCAGAACGGCTAGTGAAAGAAGGAGCTAATGTGATGATTTCCGGCCGGGAGGAGGAGAAATTGAAACAAAAAGCAAGAGAGCTGGAAACGGTTGGTTCTGGAAAAGTAGCCTATCAAAAAGCCGATATTACCAATCCTGCTGATATTAAAAAGCTGGTAGCTGGTACAGCTGAAATATTTGGTGGCATCCAATTACTAGTCAATAACGCAGGAGGGCCTCCAGCTGCTTCTTTTGAAGAATTGACAGATGAAGACTGGCAAGCCTCCTTTGAATTAAATTTGTTATCTTACGTTCGTCTGACAAGGGAGTCCTTGCCCTACCTAAAACAACAGGGTGGAAAGATTTTAAATATCGCTTCTTCTTCAGTAAAAGAGCCTATTCCGGGATTGATCCTTTCCAACACATATCGAACTGGGATAATAGGACTCTCAAAAACACTTGCATCGGAGCTGGCACCCTATAATATTCTAATTAACACGATTGCTCCTGGAAGGATTGCAACCGACCGTGTTAAGCATTTAGACCAAGTAAATGCAGATAAGCTTAACGTCGAGAGGGAGGCGGTTGAACAACAAATGAAAGCGGGCATTCCATTGAAGCGATATGGAACACCTGAGGAATTTGCCAACGTGGCGGTGTTTTTACTTTCTGATGCTAATTCCTATATGACTGGCAGCTCATTCCTTGTTGACGGCGGTATGATAAAAGCTATTTAATTAAAATCCCCTTCTCCATATTTAACCTTTCTTAACGTTTATTACCAATGTATTTTGGCTATGGTAAAAATATAAGGGAGTGTTACGAATGCGCAAGAATTTTCGAACGGTCATTGTCTTCGTCATGGTTGTAATGGGATCATCCTTTTTAAGTGGGTGTGGAATTCTTTTTTCAAATGAATTAATTGTTAACCGCTATGCCGATGCCCTGCTCACGAAAAATAATGAACTTCAGTTTCGTTTTCGGATTAATAATGAAATATTGGAAGGTCACCAATTATATAAGGTGAAAATCACCATTCATGATGACAAATTGGCTGCAGCAATCGGAAAAAGGGAAATAATTTACGGTGAAGACCAAGTCCTTAATGGAGATTATTTGGAAGTCAAAGGGAAAAGTGAGAAATATATTTTTATGGATCCACTTCCTTTACAAAAAGATTTACATATTCAAGAGTTAAAGAATATGATTGTGAGGGATCAGGCTGTTTCTATTGAAGTATTTAACGATGAAGAAGTTTTTGGACGCACATACTTAACAAATTTTTCTTCAGAGTTATAAAAATGGTTTATTTTTAAACTGTAAAGGACAACATTAGTATGTGCATAAATTTGGAGATGGAGCACGAAAGACCGGACGAGCTGGGGCGTACGGTCTTTTTTATTCCCTTAAAGGGAATGGAAGTGCTAAAATAAAAGAAAAATTAGAATGAAGGGAAGGATTATATTGCTTACTCCAGAAAATACCGTAATTGGTTTTATAGGTACAGGTGTAATGGGCAGAAGCATGGCACTAAACTTTTTAAATGCCGGTTATTCATTAGTTGTCTATTCACGAACAAAAGAGAAAGCAAATGACCTATTGGATTGTGGAGCAGTGTGGGCTGCTACACCAAAAGAGGTTGCGGAAAAAGCAACAGTTATTTTTACTATGGTCGGCTACCCATCAGATGTTGAGGAAGTGTATTTAGGTGAAGGTGGTTTGCTTCGACACAGTAAACCGGGCAGTTATCTTATTGATATGACAACCTCTTCACCATCGCTGGCTGCAAAAATCTACAATGAGGCGGAAAAAAAGGAGATCCACGCAATCGATGCCCCGGTTTCAGGCGGTGATGTAGGAGCAAGGGAAGCAAAGCTCTCCATTA
This sequence comes from Bacillus sp. MM2020_4, assembly GCF_011250555.1. Classification (GTDB taxonomy): domain Bacteria; phylum Bacillota; class Bacilli; order Bacillales; family Cytobacillaceae; genus Neobacillus. The sequence continues at coordinate 130,533 of NZ_JAANMZ010000001.1, forward strand.
TGGTTGGTGGCGAGAAGGAGGCCTTTGAAGCGATTCGTCCGCTACTAGAATTACTTGGGACAAATATTGTACATCAGGGGGAGCCTGGCGCCGGACAGCATACCAAAATGTGCAATCAAATAGCCATCGCTTCGAATATGATCGGTGTCTGTGAGGCCATTATTTATGCCGAAAAAGCAGGATTAGATCCAGAAAATGTCTTAAAGAGTATCACGACAGGAGCTGCTGGCAGCTGGTCATTAACAAATCTTGCTCCGAGAATGCTAAATGGAAATTTTGAGCCTGGATTTTACATAAAACATTTTATTAAGGATATGAAAATCGCTTTAGACGAGGCAGAGCGTATGGAAATGGATGTACCTGGATTGTCGCTCGCGAAATCTTTATATGATCAATTAGCTGAAAAGGGTGAAGCGAATAGCGGTACCCAAGCTCTTTATAAATATTGGCAAAACTAGCTTAGGAATCGGCACAATCTGGTAAGAATAAATTCCTCCTGACTTCAAGAAACTATGATAGAAATCTTGATAGGAGGAATTTTTTATGGCAAAAAGAACGAAAAAAAATGATGCAAAGCAAAAGAACAAAAAGGGTTTTGATTCTGCAGTATTAAACGAAGAATTTGCCCACGAAATGGGATCGGCTGCTGCCAATCAAAATCATAAAGACAAAGCAAAAAAAGAAAAGGCCGCTAAAAATAACGGTGAATATAAGGGACAATAAGCCAATTAGTTCAACAAAAAACCCTCACATCAAATGTTGAGGGTTTTTTGTTGAACTATGAGAAGGTACTGAAATAATGCTCCATTCGATTTAGGCCTTTCTCTAATGAGTCCATTGAACAAGCGAAAGAAAGCCGGAAATATCCTTCGCCATACTCGGAAAATGCGCTACCAGGGACAACAGCTACCTTTGTCTTTTGAACAAGATCAAGCGCAAAATTAAAGCTATTAAACGGAATATGAGCAGGTATTTTAATGAAGAAGTAAAAAGCACCATCCGGTTTAACGACATCCAGCCCCATGGAGGTTAATCGATTCAATACATATGCTCTTCTTGTTAAATATACCTCCTTCATGACAAGTGCGTCGTCAATTCCCGTAGTCAAGGCGTCATAAGCAGCTTTCTGAGCAATAGAATTCGCACAAGACACATTATATTGGTGCACCTTTAAAATATGCTTGGTGATGTTTTCAGGCGCAAATAAAAGGCCAATTCTCCAGCCAGTCATCGAGTGGGATTTGGAGAGCCCGTTGATCACGATTGTCTGTTCCTTTAAAAAGCTTGCAATCGAAGTATGTTTTTGATCAAAAGTGAGTTCACTGTAAATTTCATCTGCTAGGATAAAAATATCCTTATCGGTTAAAAAGTCGGCTATTTCCTTTAATTCCTTTGCTGATAAGCTGACACCGGTTGGATTAGATGGGTATGGCAAGACAACACAGCGGGTTTTTTCTGTAATATACGGTTTGATCATCTCAAGTGTAAAGCGAAAGTGATTTTCACGGATATCGACGTGAACCGGGACAGCACCCATCATGCGAATAATCGGTTCGTATCCGGGGTAAATCGGACCGGGTAAGATTACTTCTACCCCTTCTGACAGAATGGTACGAAAGGCAATATCAATTGCTTCACTTGCGCCCATCGTCACAATTACTTCTGATTCTGGGGCATAGTCTAAATCGTATTTCTTGGCGACAAACTCACATGCTGCTTTTCTTAATTCGAGTGTACCTGCATTGTGTGTATAAGACGTAAAGTCCTTTTCAATCGCAGCAATGCCGGCATCTTTTACATGCTCTGGGGTAGGGAAATCAGGCTGCCCTATGGTAAATGAAATGAGGTCATCGATATGGGCGACCATATTAGAAAATTTACGAATACCCGAGATTTCAATGGTTGTAACTCGCTGATTAATTAAATGCTCCACTTTTGTCCATCCCTTTTCATAAGAATCTCTGTCTACTTTGAATATGTTGATTATAGACTAAAAATCGCGAAGGATTCTACTAATTAAGGTATTCCCATTAGAAAAAATAAAAAACGGTCTCACATTTTTAGGCGATACCGTTTTTTTATGGTATAAGAAATTACAGAATCATTTGTTGTGGATAACTTTGTTTAAGTTTCTGAATCCAGCTCCAGCGCCTAGCCCCTCGGGTCATAAGCCGCCCCGCTGTGGTGGCTGGGGAACTGCCTTCTCGCGGTTCGTCTTATGCCTGTCGGGGCTGACCAAGGCGCTTGCGCTTTTTGTTTGGGGGAGGGGAGTATATATCAAATTTAAGAGTAATATTAATAGCCGTAATCCCAATCAACATCATTTTCATGCCAGAAAACAGGTGACACAGAACCGAATTCCACCGTCTTTTCATCAAGCGTGCAGCTGCAATGTTCACAACCGCATTGCTCTTTGATTTCCTCGAATAAAGAATGTTCAACATCCTCAATAAACGTAATAGTCTGCTCCTGAAAAAGAATGGCTGTTCCTTTCATTTACATACACCTCATTAAAATAATATTTCTTCATCATGAAAAAGTATTGCTTATGACGTAAGTGTACTTCTGATTGAAAGAGACGTCCATTATTTTGTGATGTCGTTCACAAAATTCTCAAGAAGATATTGCAAAAAGGGGAATTTCCATAAAAATCATTGAATGTTGGAAAACGAAAAAAGTCAGGAGCTCTTTTCCCTGACTTTCTGAATTTTTTTAAGAGTATCGCTCGCCTAATTTTTTGAAAATTGGTTTTTGGTAGGCTCGTTTTTTATTTTGGGGATTCGATGGTGGGTTCCTAAACTCAGATAGCCCAGTATAGGATTGTAACATTGCTTTTGCCGTATTAAGTGAGAGTGTTGCCCTTGGGTTTCTGACACTTCCATCTAGTTTTCCAAGATGTGGGAGATCTTGGAAGTCTGATTTAGTAGGAGGGATATGAAAGGTATAGCGGCCACATTCAACAAGTACATCGGATTGCTGTTGACTATTTCGCGGATGTTCAGAAAAATGAAGGCCAATTTTACTTGCCTTGCCCTCAGTAATTAACTTTTTTAGTGCCTCCTGTTTTAATTTGTACAAATATTTGGGATTTGTTGCAGTCTTTGCATGGCGATTCACGATAAAGACAGCTTGTGCGAGGTTATCAATGGATAAAATTAGATCTGTTGGTAGGGGATATTTCTGATCGTGATTCAACGTGTGTTCTCCTTTCATTCTTTCAAACAACTACATTATACCTTTTTTTCTTTTACCTTTCAATTCAGTAAAAATGCAGTTTAGGATAGGTTGTTTACTCATAATATAATGGATAAAGAAAAAACTTTAGTAAAATAATCATTATTTTCTATAAATTACTTCCTTTCAGTTAATTTCATTGTAAAATAGAAATGGTAGAATGTAAAAACATTATTTTAAAAAATTTAAACTTTCTTGATTGAAGGATGATTTCATGGATCCATTACATAATTTTTTAACCAACGAATTAGATTCCGGCAAAACCAGTGAAATAATACAGAAAATTATTTTTGATATCATTTTTCAACATGTACAGGATATGGTTTTTGTGATGAAAGTTGAAAAAGGCCCACGCTTTCGTTATTTATTTGTTAATGAGTCAGGAATGAAAAAGGCAAACTTAACGGTCAATTCAATCGGAAAAACGTTTCAGGAAGCACTTCCTGATGAATTCGCCCATCCTTTGCAGCAAAAGTACGAGAGGCTATTAAAAAGAAAAGAGATTGTCATATTTGATGACCAATTCGTTTTTGAAAATGGAAAGATACTTTATGGAGAAACCATTTTAACACCAATCTATAATGAGGAAAACTCAATTTGTTATGTAGTTGCTGTAACAAGAGACGTCACGGAATGGTCGATTAAGAGAAATAAAATTGTCGAAAGTGAACAAAGGTATCGTTCCATCATTGATAATAACCTTGATGCTATTTTTACGATAAGCCCTCAGGGAAAGATACTTGAAGCAAATCCCGCTGCAGCTGAATTGACTGGAAATACACAAAAACAAATGCATCTCAGGTCTATTTATAATTTCATGAATGATCAAGATTTAGAAAAATTTAAGACATTGATAGAAAAAACCTGTTCAGGTTATGCACTCGAATCATTGGATTGTAAAATTATGCACGCAAAAGGGCATCTGCTCATGGTGCATATTAAAACCGTCCCGATTGCCATCCATGGAAACATTAAAGGCCTATATGTCATATTCAAAGATATATCCCAGCAAACAAAGGATACAGAAATGATAAGGTTTATGGCTTTTCATGATCATTTGACGGGTTTGTTAAATAGAAGAGTGTTACTCGAACATTTAAATCAACATATTTATTCACCTTCTAAATATTCTCAAGAATTTGCGTTGATTTCAATCGATTTAGATCGATTTAAATATTTAAATGACACGCTTGGTCATCTGGCGGGGGATGAAATTTTAAAAAGAGTTGCCGAGCGTATAGCCCAATTTCAAAATGAAAAATGCCTTGCATATCGTGTTGGAGGGGATGAGTTTAATATTTTGCTCCTTTCAGCTGACCGGAAAACAACAAGCACTTTTGTAAAAAGGGTATTTTCTGTCTTCTCGAATTCGTTTTATTTTAATTCACAAGAATATTTTATTTCACCAAGTATTGGGATCAGCATGTATCCTTATGATGGGACAGATGCCGAACTGTTGATCAAGAATGCAGATGAGGCGCTTTTTCGTGTGAAGGAACGGGGAAAGGCCCATTTTCAATTTTATCGATCAGATATGAATGCTGTTTTTTCCAATGTCGTTACGTTAGAGACACACCTAAGAAAAGCCATAGACAAAGATGAACTTTCGTTGTTTTTCCAACCGCAAATTGACGTGATCACTGGTGAGGCGAAAAGTTTTGAAGCGTTACTTCGCTGGAATGACAAAGAATTTGGTGCCATATCACCGGAAGTGTTTATTCCGCTCGCAGAAGATACAGGTTTAATTATTCCGATTGGAAATTGGGTAATCGAACAAGCATGCAGGCAAATTCGGTCCTGGAATGAAAAGGGAATTTCTACTATACGGGTTGCCATAAACATTTCACCCAAACAATTTCAACATTCAAATCTTGTTCCGTTTATTCAATGTATGATAGAAAAATATCAAATATCGGCTTCCTCGTTAGAAATTGAAATCACCGAGGGTGCCATGAGTGATACAAAGGAAACCATTCCAATATTAAAAAAGGTAAAAGACCTAGGTATTTCGATATCAGTGGATGATTTTGGGACGGGTTACTCATCGTTAAGTTATTTAAAGCAATTTCCAATAGATGTATTGAAAATAGACCAATCCTTTATCAGGGATATTCTAATAGATCAAAAGGACGCTGCGATAACCACAACGATTATTCATCTAGGTAATAGCCTAGATCTGGAAGTTATTGCTGAAGGTGTAGAAAATAAAGATCAAGTAGAATTTCTCGCCAATGCTGGCTGTCATAAGATTCAGGGCTTCTTTTACTCAAAGCCGCTGCCAGTTGAAAAATTAGAGGAGCAATATCTGAGTAAACAAAAAAATCCTTGTCATTAATTTGAAAGGATTTTTTTGTTTATTCAGATTTAAATGTAAATATAGTTAGTTCGGGTTTAGCCATAAATCGGAAAGGGAGCCTAGTTGTTCCTATTCCTCTATTTACATAAAGGGTTAAGGGAGTTAGGTCACCTAAAGTATAAAGGCCTTCGGGAAACTTTTGGGCAAATGGAGGCGTGACAAGTGCTCCGATAAATGGAAGTTTAACCTGTCCGCCGTGGCTGTGACCGCTGATTTGCCAATGGATTGGATAGTGCGAGGCGGTTTCAGCAAGATCAGGGGCATGGGATAATAATAAGGTGAATTGGTTCTTTGGTACCCTTTTTATTGCCAACGGCAAATCTGGATTTCCTAACATGGCATCATCAATTCCTACCAGGTAAATGCTGCTGCCATCCTTCAATTGAATGGGAATGGATTCATTTAATAGGACGGTGAAATTAGTAATCTCCATAATATTGCGATAAATTTCAGACCCATAGCCGCCATGGTCATGGTTACCAAAAATACAGTATTTCCCAAGAGGAGCATGTAATTTTTCTAATATAGGGACTAATTTATTCATTTCAGCATATTTATTTGGCTCGTCCATCAAATCACCAGTAAATATGATAATGTCAGGCTGAAGGTCATTGATTTTAGCGGCTAATTTTTGAAATTGGCCTAGATTGTACTGAAAACCGAGGTGGGTATCACTAAATTGAACCATTTTAATTCCGTCGAAGCTTTTTGGGATGTGGTGATGTTTGATATCCAGTTCAGAAATATCAAGAAGGCTGGGTTCAATTCGATGGGCATAGAGATATCCCCCTGAACTTAGCCCCAGAACGGCAAGAAATGAACCAAATGAACGTTTTAGAAATGTTCTCCGCGTTTGTTTTTCAGCCATCTTTTCTACCAACCTATCTTTTTTTCACCCTCCCTAAAACAGAAGGCCGATATGTATTTTCTTGGTAAACAGGTGATATTGCAAGTGAAAAGGGTCTTATAAGTATTTATTCAAACTTTTTAGGAATAGTCCAAAATTGTATACTCAATGCTATAATGGTATCCTTTTTAATAATATCAGAAATTAAGATCAGGGGGCTTGCGCTTTTCTCTAAAGAACGGATAACAAGAACGAAGCGTATGGTATAGTGAGAAAAATTTTTTGGAGGAACTTGGATGGATGCATTAGAAATCCTATCGGATCTTGAAAACTGTTTTCCGTATTTTCAGCCGATTTTTAGTGCCGATGAGCAATGTATTATCGCCTATGAAGTACTAGGTCGTTATCAATCTGGGGATGGAGTCATTAGCTTAGGTCCCTTTTTTCTGGATGATCAAATTCCAGATGAATATAAATTTGAAGTCGATTTATTGTTGGTGAAAAAGGCACTTGATAAAGCGCTTCAACTTGATGAGGATGTCCTTATTTTTTTGAATCGAAATGCCGATTTATTAATGTATGGGCATGGGGAACCATTTTTACAAGAACTTTTAGCATTTGAAAAAAAGGGACTGAGTTTAAAGCGAATTGTTCTTGAAATTTCTGACCGGAACTATCATGGTGATATCGATCAATTTGATCATCTCTTGCAATATTATCGGACATACGGTTTAAAAATAGCGATTGCAAGTATTGGCGGTGAAAGGCATTATTTTGAACGAATTGGCCAGCTTGAGCCGGATATTATCAAAATCAACCTTCAAGCCTTGAAATCAACATCAACAGGGATAAACTTTAATGATGTTTTGTATTCATTGTCTCTTTTGGCAAGAAAAATCGGGGCGACCCTCTTATTTGAAAATATTGAAATGAGTTATCAACTGCAGTTTGCCTGGAAAAATGGTGGACATTATTATCAAGGGTTTTATTTACATCCACCTGGAGCCGATTTTATTAAGCATGATATATTGAAGTATCGCTTAAAAGAAAAATTTCATGACTTCATTTCATATGAAAAACGAAAATTAGAAGCTGTCTTTACAACAACTGAATATTTCCATGCAATGGTACAAGAAATAGTGATCAAAAACAGAAAGTCGGGCTACGATATCCTTTTTCAAGCATTAATAAAGGAATTTGACGAAATTGCTTTTCGTATGTATGTCTGTGATGAAGACGGATTTCAAAAGTCAGCCAATATTTTTAAAGGAAAGACAGGCTGGAGTGTACAGTCTGAATACTTGGATAAAAATTGGAGCTGGCGACCTTATTTTTTGGAAAATATCATAAAGTTGCGCCTTGAACAAAAGGGAAGATTATCTGATCCGTATTGTGATATTGAAACGGGTGAGACGATTCGGACTTTTTCATTTCCAGTGAATGAAACTGATTATTTATTTATCGATATATCTTACCAATATTTATTTGAACACGACCAATTACTGTAAGAATGCGACACCGGGGGCCTACTTTTTCATCCTTTTTAAAAAAAATTACACATTTTTTTAATTTTACTTGGACAAATGATGTCTATTATTTTATGCTTTTACTATTGGCATTAAAAAGATCCACCTGTAATATTTTGATAAAAATCCATCAGGATAGAATCATGCCAAATGAGAAACATAATTACAGACAGTTTGTTTTGTGTTTGAAAGGAGGAAAAGCCTTATGTCACAGCTCCAAGGTATATTAACAAGGTTAAAAAACCTTCAGGAACAATCCACAAGTGGTGAGCCGGCACAACGCTATTTTGAGGTAAATGGTGAAAGAAAGTGTCAGGTAACATTTCATCCAAAAACGGAAACATTTGAATTAGAAGTATATAATGAAAAAGAAAAGCCGAAGAGATATCAATTTGACAATATTGATATGATTACCATCGAAATTTTTGATTTAATTCAGTAGGGACCTTTAGGGGTTCCTTTTTTTATGTATCTAAAATTAACCAGGCCTCAGAAAACTATGATAAAATAAGTCTGTAGAAAAACAAACATTGAGGAGTTTTCGGTGATGATTAGTCTTCCCAGTGGAGAATTTTTAGAGTTAACAATAAAAGAATTAATGATACCATCAGAGCGGGTTGCCCATGTGCAAATCGGAAATAATCTTGAGCATGCCCTGCTAGTATTGACGAAAAGTGGATATACAGCTATTCCAGTATTAGATCCACATTACAAACTACACGGGTTAATTAGCACCCCAATCATTATGGATTCAATTCTGGGGCTTGAACGAATTGAATTTGAACAACTTGAAAATAAACGAGTAGAAGAGGTAATGAAAAGGGTGATTCCACGGGTATCAGTATCAGAGTCAATCATTGTCTGCTTAGATGAGCTTGTACATCATCCGTTTCTTTGTGTTGAAAATGAAGATGGTTTTTTTGAAGGCATTTTACCAAGGAGTACCGTTTTAAATCAATTAAATAAAATTGTAAAAAGGTTTAAAAAGCAATAAGATTCAAGCTCCCAATAGGGGGCTATATTTTTTCGGTTTGAGGTGTTCAGATGGATACGGATGGGAAGTCTCCTGGAAATTGCTCTCAAAAAAAACTAACGAAAAAATCACTTGTGCTTGCCTCGGTGATGCTTGCCATGTTTATGGGTGCGATTGAAGCAACAATTGTTTCAACTGCGATGCCGGCAATTGTTTCTGATTTAGGTGGGTTCAAACTTTATAGCTGGGTTTTCTCTGCTTACTTATTAATGAATGCTGTTACCGTGCTGATCTATGGAAAACTGTCAGATTTATTTGGTAGAAAGCCCATTCTGACAGTCGGAATCATACTATTTTTAATCGGTTCTATTCTCTGCGGTTTTTCCACATCTATGAAAACACTAATCATCTTTCGCTGTATTCAAGGTTTTGGTGCAGGAGCAGTTACACCAATAGCCACTACTATCGCCGGAGACATTTACACAGCGGAAGAAAGGGCAAAAATTCAAGGATATCTTTCAAGTGTATGGGGAATTTCTGCGATCACAGGTCCGGCAATCGGGGGCTTACTTGTCCAATATGTAAGTTGGCATTATGTCTTTTGGATCAACATTCCTTTGGGAATTCTATCATTAGTGGGACTTTGGCTGTTTTTACATGAAAATATAGAAAAGAAAAAACATAAAATAGACTATTGGGGTGCCACTCTATTAACCATCACAATTTCAACGCTTATGTTTGTTCTTGTTGAGGGCGGGGGCAAATGGGGATCATGGCAAATGGTAAGTCTACTAATTTTGTCTGGAGCGGCTTTAATAGCGTTTATTTTTCAAGAAGGGCGAGCATCTGAACCAGTTATGCCCTTTGCGATTTGGAAGAAAAGATCGATATTTATCGCCAATATCACATCACTGACAACTGGTGTCATGTTAATTGGAATCTCTAGCTTTTTACCGACCTTCGTGCAGGGTGTGATGGAACAAACCCCAATTGTAGCCGGGTTTACGCTAACCACAATGTCAATCGGTTGGCCGATCGCATCGACACTGTCGGGGCGATTGCTGGTTACAATCGGTTACCGGAAAACTACGATTATAGGCGGGGTTTTCTTAATTGTCGGGAGTATTGCTTTCGTAACGATGTCGGCTTCGTCCGGCCCGGTATGGGCGGCAGTTGGTTCCTTTTTCATTGGACTGGGTATGGGGCTGACATCCACTGCCTTTATAGTCTCGATTCAAAGCACTGTTAGCTGGGAGCAGCGGGGAATTGCCACAGCAGCGAATATGTTTATGCGAAATCTTGGCAACACGATTGGTGCCGCCTTGTTAGGAGGGATCCTTAATATCCGAATGAATGAATATTTTCATAAACAAGATCCTTTCTTAACAGTGGATGATGCTAATAAGCTCCTAAAAGCAAGTGATCGGAATAGTCTGAGTGAGTCTATTAAAAGTATTTTGCAGGATGGACTGACATTTTCTTTGCACTCTGTTTATTATGTAGTTCTTACCTTTGCTATCGTAAGTTTGATATTAATATTATTTATTCCTAAAAAAAACAATGGCTCTGTCTAAACAAGGGCAGGGCTTTTTAAGGAGAGATTTTCTTGTCCTCATTATCAGAATATCAATTATTATCTGTATTGGCTCAGGAAATGAATATGCGTAAGGCATCGGAACGATTATTCGTTTCGCAGCCGGCTCTTTCTCAGCGGTTACAGACAATCGAAAAAGAATGGGGAACAAAATTATTTATCCGCTCACAAAAAGGCTTGGCACTAACCCCTGCAGGTGAACATGTAATTGACTTTGTTGATGATGTTCTAATTAAACAAGAAAAGGTACGCGAAACCATTCATTCTCTCCAATCAGGAGTTTCCGGAACACTGAAAATTGCTGTGGCTTCGATTGTAGGTCAAAATTGGCTCCCTCAGGTTTTAAAGAAGTTTATTGATAGGTATCCACAAGCAAAGATTTCCCTCATAACGGGCTGGAGCAGTGAAATATTGAAATGCTTATACGACGATCAAGTCCATATTGGAATAATCCGTGGGGGGTCCCCGGACTGGAAAGGGATAAAAGTCCATCTTTTTAACGACCCACTTTATTTAGTTGATCGAGAAATTACGAAACCTGAACAGGTGTTAGCGACCGATCGTCCGTTTATTCAATTTAAAAGTGACTCTAATTATTATCAGGAAATTCAAGATTGGTGGATGCGAAACTTTAAAACCTCCCCAAAGAGGACGGTGGTCGTGGATCAAATTGAGACATGCAAGCAGATGGCCTTTAATGGTATTGGCTATGCAATTTTGCCGTCAATTACACTGTCGAAGGCGGAAAGGGACATTTTCAAAATCCCGCTAGTAGATGAGAATAACGAACCGTTAAAACGTGATACATGGCTTTTAGGGTATGAGTCAGCCTTTCAATTAAAACAAGTATCAGCCTTTGTTGAGTTGATTAAGGAACACATCGCTGAATCTTCTGAAGATTAGTGTTGTTTTTCTTGTTTTCATTACTTTTGTTTGTTAAAGTATTTTTTAGTACATATCTATAGGGGGTAACATTATGAAAGTAATGGATGCAAATGAAATTATTTCTTTTATTCAAAATAGTAAAAAGTCTACACCTGTTAAAGTTTACTTGAAGGGTGAATTAGAAGGAATCAATTTTGGAAGCGGGGCAAAATCCTTTATTAGTGGGAATACTGGTGTGGTCTTTGGCGAATGGTCTGAAATCAATGCAGCGCTAGAAGCAAACAAGACAAAAATTGAAGATTTTGTGGTCGAAAATGACCGCCGGAATTCAGCCATTCCATTGTTAGATACCAAACACATAAATGCGAGGATTGAGCCGGGTGTCACCATTCGTGACCAGGTAGAAATTGGTGATAATGCGGTAATTATGATGGGTGCAGTGATAAATATTGGAGCTGTAATTGGCGAAAAAACGATGATAGATATGGGGGTTGTCCTTGGCGGAAGAGCTACGGTTGGGAAAAATTGTCACATCGGTGCCGGAACGGTTTTAGCAGGGGTCATTGAGCCGCCGTCTGCAAAACCAGTTATCATTGAAGATGATGTCCTCATTGGCGCAAATGCCGTAGTCCTTGAGGGTGTCACAGTGGGAACAGGATCAGTTGTTGCAGCAGGAGCAGTTGTTACTCAAGATGTCGCTCCGTTTACTGTGGTTGCCGGTATGCCAGCAAGAAAAATCAAGGATATTGACGAAAAAACGAAATCAAAGACGGAGATTATGCAAGAACTTCGACAACTATAGAAAAGCGAAAGCGCCCCTAGGCGCTGTAGCTAGACAATTCTTGAAGTAAGAATTGAATTTACTTTTATAAAATTTACAGGCGTGGATCCCATCCACGCTTCTTTTTTAAAAGGAGAGATACATAAATGAACCCATTAATTACTATTCGTCGTGACCTGCATCAAATACCGGAACTGGGTTTTCAAGAGTTTAAAACGCAGGCATATTTATTAGTCTACATACAGTCATTACCACAAGAACGTATCATAATTAAAAAATGGAGAACTGGCTTGTTTGTAAAAATTCAGGGTCTAAAACCGGTCAAAACAATTGGATATAGAACCGATATTGATGGTCTGCCAATAGAGGAAGAAACAGGATTACCATTTTCATCGTCACATCAAGCAAGAATGCATGCCTGTGGACATGATTTTCATATGACCATCGCCCTGGGCGTACTGACTCACTTTGTTGCTAATCCAATTAATGATGACCTTTTATTTATCTTCCAACCCGCTGAGGAGGGACCAGGCGGGGCAGAACCCATGTTGAAATCAGAGGAAATGCGGGAGTGGATGCCGGATACCATTTTAGCCCTTCATATTGCACCAGAGTATCCTGTGGGGACAATTGCGCTTAAAGAAGGATTATTATTTGCCAATACATCTGAATTATTTATCGATTTAAAGGGTAAGGGAGGTCATGCCGCTAGACCCCACGAAACGAATGATATGGTTATTGCAGCCTGTTCACTCGTTCCACAGCTGCAAACTATTATCTCCAGAAATATCGATCCGTTAGATAGTGCTGTTATTACGATTGGGAAAATCACAGGCGGTACAGTTCAAAATATTATCGCAGAAAAGGCAAGGCTTGAAGGAACGATTCGCACTTTATCACCGGAATCGATGAAAAAGGTAAAACATCGTATTGAGGCGCTCGTTAAAGGAATGGAAATAGGCTTTGAATGTGAAGCAGTTATCGACTATGGATCAATGTACCATCAGGTATATAACTCGGAAACCGTCACTAGAGAGTTTATCCAGTGTATTGAACAGGATCCGGAAATAAATGTAATCGAATGTACAGCGGCGATGACGGGCGAGGATTTCGGCTATATGCTTAAGGAAATCCCTGGTCTCATGTTTTGGCTCGGTGTCGATTCAACTTTTGGACTACATCATGCAAAATTAAACCCAAATGAGGCGGCAATTGATGTAGCTATAAAAGTTATGACACGCTATATATCCTACAAAGGGAATCTGCCAATTGAATGAAATTAACAGGCCATTTTATTTGGTTCTGGCAGGTAATCATGTTACTATGAAAAAGGAATAATGTTACATATTGTCGTTTATTCTCGTTGGAAATAGGCAAAACTGTCTAAGGGGATTAGTGATCATTAAATAATATTTGGAGGGATTCTAATGCCAGAACGTATGGTAGGCAAACAAGCTCCACGCTTTGAAATGGATGCGGTCATGCCGAACAAAGAATTTAAAAAAGTAAGCCTGGAAGAAAACATGAAAAATGATAAATGGACTGTATTGTTCTTCTACCCAATGGACTTTACATTTGTATGTCCAACTGAAATTACAGCGATGTCGGATCGTTACGAAGAGTTTGATGATCTTGATGCAGTTGTTATCGGTGCTTCAACTGACACCATCCATACACACCTTGCATGGATTAAAACTGACCGTAAAGAAAATGGTCTTGGTGAGTTAAACTATCCTTTAGCTGCAGATACAAATCATGTTGTTGCACGTGATTATGGTGTATTAATTGAAGAGGAAGGTATAGCTCTTCGCGGTTTGTTCATCATTGATCCAGAAGGCGAATTAAAATATTCTGTTGTAAACCACAACAATATTGGCCGTGATGTGGATGAAACATTACGCGTGCTTCAAGCATTACAAACTGGCGGTCTCTGCCCTGCAAACTGGAAGCCTGGACAAGCCACATTAAACGCATAAGTTAACTAAACATGATAGACCTAACCTTCCATAAGTGTTAGGTCTATTTTAAAATAGGGGGTAAAACATGAAATTACGCGAACCAATGCCAGAATTAATCGGTGCAACTGAATGGTTAAACGGTCAAGTCACAAAAGATGAATTAATTGGCGACAAGCCAACATTGCTTCATTTTTGGTCAATAAGTTGCCATCTATGTAAAGAAGCAATGCCACAAGTGAATCAATTCCGTGATGATTTTAAAGAAAAATTAAATGTAGTCGCGGTTCATATGCCACGCTCTGAAAATGATTTAGATCTTGAAGAAATCAAGAAAGTTGCTGCAGAACACGGTATTACACAGCCGATTTTTGTGGATAGCGACCATAAACTAACAGATGCTTTTGAAAATCAATATGTTCCAGCCTACTATGTTTTTGATCGTGAAGGAAAGCTCCGCCACTTCCAAGCAGGCGGGAGCGGCATGAAAATGCTCGAAAAGCGTGTCAATCGCGTATTAGATGAATTGGAAAAAACTGAATAAGGGTATAAAAATAGCTGTTCGTTATCAGGTAACGAGCAGCTATTTTTATGTTCCTTTCTGTAACCTTGTTTTCTGTTTATCGTCCGTATTAGTAATGAGTGATTCTTTTTTTGATAATAAAAAGAGGGGGTTAGGGGATTGAAAAAGGGAGTAAAGATACTTCCGGTTTTTATTTTTGCCATTATCGTTGGAATTGCCGGCTGCAGTTCTAGCAGCAAGAGTGAGGATCGTGCAAAAATGAGTATGGAAAATAAATCAGTAATGGATTCCTCCCAGTCTGACGGTGGTGAGCAACCTGCGCTTGTAAAAGGGGATAATGCGAAGGCAAATCAAACTCCACCCACTGCTAATTTAGAAGTACCAAACCAGATGGTGATCTATCAGGCTGACCTCCAGTTGCGCATAAGGAATTTTGAGCAGACTGTCAAGCGCTTAGAAGAAAAAGCAGAGAAATATGGTGGATATATCGCTGAGTCCAATGCGTCTAAGGGAGATAAAGACCAGGTAAGCGGCAGTCTGAAAATAAGAATACCTCAAAAGTACTTTCAAGATTTTTTACATGATGCTGAAGGCCAAGCAGCTGAGGTGCTGCAAAGGAACATAACGGGACAGGATGTTACAGAGGAATATGTCGATCTAGAATCAAGACTGAAATCAAAAAAAGCTGTTGAGGAGCGGCTGTTAGCCTTTATGAAGGCTACAGTCAAAACGGAGGATCTACTGAAAATATCAGCGGATTTAGCGGCTGTTCAAGAGGAGATCGAGGTGATTGAAGGGAGGATGAAGTTTTTAGAGAACCAAACATCGCTTTCGACTATAACCATCACCATGTATGAAAATAAGGTCATTATTCCAAATATAGATAAAGACAAGTTAAATACTTGGGAGAAAACGAAACAGCAATTTATGAAAAGTATCAATTTATTATTGGCGGGCCTATCCGGATTCGTTGTATTTATTATTGGAAACATTCCCATATTAGCTATTTTCATCATTATTGGAGTAGTGTTCATTGCATTTTATAAAAAAAGGAAAAATAGAAATAGTCAGGAGTAAGTGTTGATAACTCTCTCTATAAAATTATGCTGAGGAATGTTACAATTAAATACAGATTGGATCATTGTTTTTGCGGGGGAGTTTATATGAAGAAGAGTTTTGCTGTAATAGGGCTTGGTCGGTTCGGAGGAAGTATTTGCAGGACTTTAACGGACGAGGGAATGGAAGTATTAGGCATCGATGAAAATGAAGAACGTGTCAATGAATTTGCCATGATTGCATCCCATGCAGTAGTTGGTGATTCAACCGATGAAAACGTCTTAAAAAGTTTAGGAATTCGCAATTTTGATCATGTAATTGTTGCGATTGGCGATGATATTCAGGCGAGTATTCTCACAACCCTTATTCTAAAGGAATTGGGGGTCGGCTGTGTGACTGCAAAGGCCCAAAATGATTATCATGAAAAGGTTCTTCGGAAAATAGGCGCCGACCACGTGGTCCATCCAGAACGGGACATGGGTAGAAGGATTGCCCATAATATGGCTTCAAGTAATGTTGTTGATTATCTTGAGCTCTCAGATGAACATAGTATCGTTGAAATTGTGGCAAACGGGAAGTTAAGTGGCCGCACCATAATGGATATGGATATTCGTAAGAAATATGGATTAAATATTGTCGCCATTAAACGGGGAGAAGAAATTATTGTATCCCCGCAAGCCAAAGAAACCCTTTATGAAAATGACGTGTTAATTGTAATTGGAAATGATACGGACATCGATAGATTTGAAAGAAAAGTTTTAGAATAAAAAAAGGAAATGCCCTAGATATCGGGCATTTCCTTTTTTATTATACTTCCATGATGATAGGTAAAATCATTGGTCTTCGTTTTGTTTTTTCATAGAGGAAAGGCGCTAATGTATCCGTGATTTCATTTTTAATCTCAGACCATTGACTTGTCTTTCTTTCCATCACTTTATTTAGGTGTTTGGTAATCAAATTTTGAGCGTCGTTGATGAGGTCGCCTGATTCACGCATATAAACAAATCCACGAGAAATGAGGTCAGGGCCGGAAGCGATTTTAAAATCTTTCATGTTAATACTCACGACAACGACTACTAAACCTTCTTCTGAAAGAATTCTACGATCCCTTAATACGATATTTCCGATGTCACCTACACCGCTGCCATCAATATAAACTGAACCAGATGGAATCTTTCCGGCAACCTGTGCTGTTTGGTCGGAGAGAGCTAGTACTTCTCCGTTGTCCATGATAAAGCAATTTTCTTCTTCCACACCGCAATCGACAGCAAGCTTTGCATGCATTTTCTGCATTCTATATTCACCGTGGATCGGCATAAAGAATTTCGGTTTAATTAACCTTAGCATTAACTTTTGTTCTTCTTGTCCCCCGTGTCCAGAGGTGTGGATATTACTTAATTTTCCATGAATGACTTCAGCACCTGCACGGTAAAGCAAGTTGATCGTTCTGCTAACACTGATCGTGTTTCCTGGGATTGGTGACGATGAAAATACGACAGTATCGCCGGGAATAATTTGAATTTGTCTGTGTGTCCCGTTGGCAATACGAGAAAGGGCTGCCATCGGCTCACCCTGGCTTCCAGTGCATAAAATTGTAACCTTATCAGCAGGAATCCGGTTAATTTGATTTGGTTCAATAAATGTTTCCTTTGGAGCCATAATATAACCTAAATCAAGGCCAATATTGATTGCCGCTTCCATACTCCGACCAAAAACGGCAACTTTTCTTCCATTTTCTACTGCAGCCTCTACCACTTGTTGCAGTCTGTGGATATTTGAAGCAAAGGTGGCAAATATGATCCGGCCATCCACTTTTCTAAAAATATCTTGGATGCTTTCACCAACCCGGCGTTCAGACATGGTAAAATCAGGTATTTCACTATTTGTACTATCTGAAAGTAAACAAAGTACACCCTCTTTACCAATCTCCGCCATTTTGGTTAAATTGGCAGGTTCCCCTACAGGAGTAAAATCAAATTTAAAATCACCAGTATGGACAACTTGTCCTGGAGGCGTCTTTACGACGATTCCATAGGAATCAGGAATACTGTGCGTAGTTCGGAAAAAAGTAACGGATGTTTTGCGAAACTTAATGATATCGTCCTCTTTGATTTCAATCAATTTCGCATTTCTGAGCAGGCCGTGCTCTTCCAATTTATTTTTAATTAGCCCCAAGGCTAGTTTGCCACCGTAGATAGGGATATTTACTTCCCGCAATAAATAGGGGATTCCGCCAATATGGTCTTCGTGTCCGTGTGTGACGAATAGACCCTTTATTTTTTCCTCATTTTTTACTAAATAGGTGTAATCAGGTATAACATAATCAATACCTAATAATTCATCCTCAGGGAATTTAATTCCGGCATCAATTAAAATAATTTCATCTTGGAACTGTACTGCATACGTATTTTTGCCGATTTCGCCTAAACCACCGAGGGCAAAAACAGCCGTTTGATCATTTTTAACAAATTTCATAAATTATCCAATCTCCAATACTTTAAAGTCTTCATTTTGTTTCTCATATTCTAAATGTGCTCCTGATACTTCTTGTACAATTTCAACATTATATCCGCGATCGGCAATCTTAATACGAACATCTCTTACCGATTCTCCTTTAATAAAAAGGGTTTTTGTGTTTTCCCTTACAGGGACCTGATTAATGCTTTCTTGATAATATACTTTATATATCATGACAAATTCGCTCCTTACTCAATCATAACTTTTTCTATTATATATAATAATTTCATCTTTTTCATTTATTTTCTTTGGTGGGTCATGGACTTTTATGAAAAAGTAGGTAAAAATCAGCTATTTTTACAATTTACAATAACGAAGGAGCCCTTCTTGTTTTGGAAGGGCCCTTAAAAATAATTAGGCAATGGATTTTTTTCTAAGCAAATCTTTCCACTGTTTTAAAAGCTTTTTCCTTAGCTTCTTTAACATAGTGGATCATCTCCTTACCTCTTATTTTATACGAACCTTGTCCAATGTAAAGCAAGCAATGGCAGATAATCGAAAATTTTTAAAAATAAATGTTTTTTCCTATTATTATATGATGAATTCGCTGATTTTTTCATGGGTAAACATGGAATTACTATGCCCCACAATCATAAAAAAAACACAGGGCCTCAAATAAAGGCCTGTGTTTCACCTTATCTTTCGATAGCAATGGCATTTTCAATTGCCATAAATGGATCTTCTTTATTGATATAGTCATAAAACATGATGCCATTTAAGTGATCGATTTCATGTTGAAAACAAATAGCGGCGAGTCCTTTTAAGCGAAGTTTGACCTCTTCACCAGCAAGCGTGACCCCCTTAACTGTAACCCTAGCGTGTCTAGGAACGAACCCCGGTATCGGTTCATCCACCGAAAGACAGCCCTCTCCTGCTTGTAAATATGATTTTTCAACGGAGTGGCTGATGATTTTGGGGTTATATAAGGCATAGCTATAAAGCTTCCCTGTGTCGTCAGTTAAATGAACAGCAATCATTCGTTTTGAAACATTTATTTGCGGAGCAGCTAAACCAATTCCCGGACGTAAACTATATTCCGCAGCAATTTCGCCATTTTGGCTATTAATAACATATTCTAAAAGGCTGGCTAAAATTTGTTGATCCTCTTCTGATGGCGGCATGGCGACTTCCGCAGCTACCTTTCTAAGGGTAGGATGGCCATCTCGAATAATATCCTCCATCGTTAACATGAACCTTCACTCCTGTGTTCAAAAAAGTTATTAGCTTCATTAGTCTATCAAACATTAGATAAAATGTTAACAATTGATTGATAAAACATCCCTATTTTTTTGCCCCGAATATTGTCAAACAAATAAAGTATAGATATAGTAAAGGTGGAAGTAGTTAGGAGGTATTCAAGTGTTGTTTAAACAAAGTGGCCGTTATTTACTATCTCTAATAGCTATATCATTGTTGATTTTATCGGGTTGTGTTGGAAACAAGACACCTGCTGAAAAAATGTATGATGTTTTAGAGGATGTAGTAACAAAAGAAAAAGTTTTTGAAGAACAACAAGACCCCCTTGTTACGTTAGAAAAGAAAGAAAAAAATATATATGACCAAATTATTGAACTTGGAATGAAAGAATATGACCAGATCGTCAAGCTTTCAGACGAGGCCATTCAATTAACAAATGAAAGAAAAAATCATATGGAAAGAGAAACAAAAAGCTTGAAAGAATCTGAGCAGGCATTTAAGAAAGCAGCCGGCATTAAGGATGACTTTGATGATACGGAAGTTAAAAAAACGGCTAATGAATTATACGATATCATGATGCAGCGGTATCAAGCACATGAATGGCTATATAAGGAATATTCTTCTGCTTTAACATATGATAAAGAATTATATGGTATGTTTAAAAATAAAAACTTGCCTTTAGAAGACTTAGAAGCACAAGTAAATAAATTAAATGAACAGTATAAACAGGTTTTTGAAGCCAATGAAAAGTTTAATATGCTCACGGATCAATATAATGATAAGAAACAGTCATTTTATAAAAAGGCAGGATTAAAATCGAATAACTAATCGTCAAACCATTGATTAGCATTGGCAGAATACTGCCGATGCTTTTTCTATATTATAACAAAGAAAATTTTGGCGAGATTTTATATAACAGTTTTTGGATTAATGGTGATACAGTTGCCAAAATTGAATTTAATATTTTTATCATGTTTATGGTGAAAAATAATGATACTTAGTATTTGACGAGTCAAAATTATTGATGTAAACTCATAAGTGAGCTGAAAAGTTGTATTAATGAAGTTACATAAAAGAGTAATACAGAATAAAATGATGATGGGATAATCCTATCATGTTTTATCAAATTGCTATTGCGCTTTTAATCTGTGTTTTTTGGGTAATCTAACTTAGTGGATTTATTTTTAAAAAATTAAGCTCTGAATAGAAAGGAAGAGGTGACCAAAATGGCTTCTAAACTTAAGAACGCCCAGCTTGATGCGAAAGTAGCGCTCGAGACTGTAGAAGATCAATTTCAAACGCTTCAAATTCTAAATGAACAAGGTGAGGTAGTTAACGAAGCTGCAATGCCTAACCTAACTGATGAACAACTTCAGGAATTAATGCGCCGTATGGTGTATACAAGAATCCTTGATCAGCGTTCCATTTCTTTAAACCGTCAAGGAAGATTGGGTTTCTATGCCCCAACTGCCGGACAGGAAGCTTCTCAATTGGCTTCACAGTTTGCCCTTGAAAAAGAAGACTTTATTTTACCTGGATATCGTGATGTTCCGCAGATTGTATGGCATGGATTACCGTTATCCCAAGCATTTTTATGGTCAAGGGGCCATTTTCAAGGCGGGCAGATTCCTGAAGGAGTTAATATTG
Source organism: Bacillus sp. MM2020_4 (assembly GCF_011250555.1). Lineage (GTDB taxonomy): Bacteria > Bacillota > Bacilli > Bacillales > Cytobacillaceae > Neobacillus. The sequence goes on from NZ_JAANMZ010000001.1 coordinate 151,624, forward strand.
CGATTCCACAAATCATTATCGGAGCCCAATATGTTCAGACTGCCGGTGTTGCACTTGGTATGAAAAAACGCGGAGCAAAAGCAGTTGCTATTACCTATACAGGTGACGGTGGTACATCACAAGGTGATTTCTATGAAGGAATTAACTTTGCCGGTGCATTTAAAGCTCCTGCGATCTTTATTATTCAAAACAACCGTTTTGCTATTTCAACGCCTCGTGAAAAACAAACAGCGGCCAATACATTGGCACAAAAAGCTGTTGCAGCTGGAATTCCTGGTATCGTAGTTGACGGTATGGATCCATTGGCTGTTTATGCGGCAACACATGATGCTCGCGTGCGTGCGCTTAATGGTGAAGGTCCAACACTCATCGAAACTTTAACATACCGTTATGGCCCGCATACAATGGCTGGCGATGACCCGACTCGTTATCGTACCGCTGACCTTGACAATGAGTGGGAGAAGAAAGATCCGCTTGTTCGTTTCCGTAAGTTCCTTGAAAATAAAGGACTATGGAGTGAAGAAAAGGAAAATCAAGTAATTGAACAAGCCAAAGAAGATATTAAAGAGGCAATCAAAATTGCTGATGCTGCTCCTAAACAAAAGGTGACAGATCTTATCTCTATTATGCATGAAGATATGCCTTTTAACTTAAAAGAACAATTTGAAATTTATAAAGAAAAGGAGTCGAAGTAAGCCATGGCTCAAATGACAATGATCCAAGCAATTACAGATGCATTACGTACGGAATTACGTAATGATCCGAATGTGTTAGTATTCGGGGAAGATGTAGGTTTAAATGGCGGTGTATTCCGTGCGACAGAAGGACTGCAAAACGAATTTGGCGAAGATCGTGTATTTGACACACCACTTGCTGAATCAGGTATTGGTGGTTTAGCAGTCGGACTTAGTTTACAAGGATTCCGACCAGTACCAGAAATCCAATTCTTCGGGTTTGTCTTTGAAGTAATGGACTCCATTTCTGGCCAGGCTGCCCGACTTCGCTATCGTACAGGCGGAAAATTTAATGCTCCGGTAACATTCCGTTCGCCTTTTGGAGGCGGCGTACATACACCCGATATGCACGCTGACAGTTTAGAAGGTCTAATGGCACAATCACCAGGTGTGAAGGTCGTTATTCCGTCAACACCATATGACGCCAAAGGTCTTCTAATATCATCTATCCGTGATAATGATCCGGTTATTTTCCTTGAGCACATGAAGTTATATCGTTCATTCCGTCAGGAAGTACCTGAAGAGGAATATACCATCCCATTAGGGAAAGCGGATGTGAAACGAGAAGGTAAAGATGTATCCATCATTACTTATGGGGCAATGGTTCACGAATCATTAAAAGCTGCAGAAGAGCTCGAGAAAGAAGGGTACTCTGCTGAAGTAATCGATTTACGAACAATTAGCCCAATTGATATTGAAACGATTATTGCCTCTGTAGAAAAAACAGGACGTGCAATTGTTGTTCAAGAAGCACAAAAACAAGCCGGGATTGCAGCAAATGTTGTTGCAGAAATTAATGACCGTGCCATCTTGAGCTTAGAAGCACCTGTACTGCGTGTTGCGGCACCAGATACTGTATTTGCTTTCCCGCAAGCGGAATCCGTTTGGCTTCCTAACTATAAGGATATAATCGAAACAGCTAAAAAGGTATTAAATTTCTAAATCTTTGCAGGATACTTTCGTAAAGTTCGACAATCATATTCGGGAAAAGGCTTTTCTTTTCCCATTTTTCATCATAGCAAAGTTGACAAAAATTTATGTAAAAATAGGAGATGAATCTCAGTGTCATTTCAATTTAAAATGCCTGACATCGGTGAAGGTATTCATGAAGGGGAAATCGTCAAATGGTTTGTAAAGCCAGGTGATAAAGTCCAAGAGGATGATGTCCTATGCGAAATACAAAATGATAAAGCGGTAGTAGAAATTCCGTCCCCAGTTGAAGGTACAGTTCAGGAAGTTTTAGTTGGAGAAGGAACTGTAGCTACTGTTGGTCAGGTTCTCGTTACTTTTGATGCACCAGGTTATGAAAACTTACAATTTAAAGGCGATGAGCATGCTGAAGAAGCTCCAAAACAAGAAGCAGCACCTGCAGCACCTGCACAAGAAGTAAAACAAGAGACTGCAGCTCCGGCAGCAGAAGCAGAGCAACAAGCAGAGGTTGATCCGAATCGTCGAGTAATTGCGATGCCATCTGTTCGTAAATATGCGCGTGAAAAAGGTGTTGAAATTCGTCTTGTTGCCGGTTCCGGAGATAACGGACGTGTACTAAAGACAGATATTGATGCATTCTTAAACGGCGGTGCAGCTGTTCAAGCTTCAGAAACAACGACAGCTCCAGCTCCTGAAGAAGCCAAAACAGAGGCTCCAAAGGCTGCTCCAATTCCACAAGGCGAATACCCAGAAACAAGAGAGAAAATGAGCGGTATTCGTAAAGCAATTGCTAAGGCAATGGTTAATTCTAAACACACGGCACCACATGTAACTTTGATGGATGAAGTGGATGTGGCAAAACTTGTCACACATCGTAAGAAATTTAAGGAAGTTGCTGCTGCGAAAGGTATTAAGCTTACTTTCTTGCCATACATCGTAAAGGCTTTAACAAGCGCATTACGTGAATTCCCAGCATTAAACACATCACTTGATGATGCAACAAGTGAAATCATTCATAAGCATTACTACAATATTGGGATTGCAGCGGATACAGATAAAGGCTTGTTAGTACCAGTTGTAAAGGATGCAGACCGTAAATCAGTTTTCACTATTTCAAATGAAATTAATGAATTAGCTGGCAAAGCACGTGACGGTAAACTTGCTCCACATGAAATGAAAGGTGCATCATGCACGATTTCGAACATTGGTTCTGCAGGCGGACAATGGTTTACACCTGTTATAAACCACCCTGAGGTAGCCATTTTAGGTGTTGGACGTATTGCAGAAAAACCAATTGTGAAAAATGGTGAAATTGTTGCTGCACCTGTTTTGGCACTTTCATTAAGTTTTGATCACCGGATGATTGACGGCGCAACAGCTCAAAATGCATTAAATCATATTAAACGTTTATTGAACGATCCTGAACTATTGTTAATGGAGGCGTAATCTAATGGTCGTTGGAGATTTCCCAATTGAAACAGATACTATAGTCATCGGTGCAGGCCCTGGAGGGTACGTGGCAGCCATTCGTGCCGCCCAGCTGGGACAAAAAGTAACGATTGTTGAAAAGGAATATGTAGGCGGCGTTTGTTTAAATGTCGGTTGTATTCCATCAAAAGCATTAATAGCAGCAGGTCATCGGTACGAAACAGCGCTACATTCTGAGTCTTTCGGAATTACTGCTGAAAACGTAAAAGTTGATTTTTCCAAGGTTCAGGAATTTAAAGCCGGAATCGTTAAAAAATTAACAGGCGGTGTGGCAGGATTATTAAAAGGAAATAAAGTCAATATTGTCAATGGTGAAGCATACTTTGTTGATGCTAATACACTTCGTGTAATGGATGAAAATTCAGCTCAAACGTATACGTTTAAAAACGCGATTATCGCGACAGGTTCACGTCCGATTGAGCTTCCTACTTTTAAGTATACAAAACGTGTTCTAAATTCTACTGGAGCTCTTAACCTTAATGAGGTCCCTGAAAAAATCGTTGTCATTGGCGGCGGTGTAATCGGAATTGAGCTTGGCGGTGCCTACGCAAACTTTGGCAGTCAAGTGACGATCCTTGAAGGCGCTGATGAAATTTTAGGTCTTGGTGTTTTTGATAAACAAATGGCAGCACTTGTTAAACGCAGCATGAAGAAAAAGGGTGCGGAATTCTATACAAAAGCATTGGCTAAAGGCGTTGAAGAGACAGAAAACGGTGTGGTTGTCACTTTCGAAACAAAAGGCGAAGAAAAGAAAATCGAAGCTGATTATGTTTTCGTCATGGTTGGCCGCCGTCCAAACACTGATGAAATGGGCTTAGAACAAGCAGGTGTAAAACTAAGCGATCGTGGTCTAATTGAAATCGACAAACAATGTCGCACGAATGTAAGCAATATTTATGCGATTGGTGATGTTGTTCAAGGACCACAATTAGCACATAAAGCATCATATGAAGCTAAGATTGCTGCCGAAGCAATTTCTGGTCATCCTTCTGAAATTGATTACTTAGGAATTCCGGCTGTTGTCTTCTCAGAACCTGAGTTAGCATCGGTTGGATATACAGAAGCACAAGCTAAAGAAGAGGGTATTGAAGTAAATGCTGCTAAATTCCCATTTGCAGCAAATGGACGTGCCCTTTCACTTGATAGCGGCGATGGTTTCTTAAAATTGATTACACGTAAAGAAGATGGTCTTGTGATTGGCGCCCAGATTGCTGGAGCAAGTGCATCAGACATGATTGCCGAGTTAGGCTTAGCGATTGAAGCTGGCATGACTGCTGAAGATTTAGCGATGACGATCCATGCACATCCAACACTTGGTGAGATTACAATGGAAGCAGCAGAAGTTGCTCTTGGAACCCCAATCCATATTATTAAATAATAAAAAAATAAAGTCCTTTCATCGAAAAGATGAAAGGACTTTATTTTTATTTGGCGAATTAGTTTAGTAATTAAGGATTGAAGGGTCATTTCCAAAAATGTGAAAGTCCATTAAAAATGAAATATATCCCATCCTTCCAGAACATATACTTATAACACTAGATGTCTTTGCTCATTCTTAAGATCAATAGATTATGAGTGGTGATAAATATGAGAAACTATGTGGTATTATTGCTCCAGTTTATTATTTGGAGTGGGTATACACTGATAGAATTTATCTCAAAGCATGATCAGCTCATTTATAAGGTAATGATGTTTTTTATATTTTTTTATCTGGCCTTTTTATTAGGAAACCAAGTAACAAAATCAAAGCGAAAAGGGCTCTTTATAACTGTACTGAGTTTAGTCATTTATACTTCCATCCATTATACATTGTTCCAATTTTTACATTAAAAAAGCTCCGTACAGGAGCCTTTACTTTCTTGGATAGTAATACATGATTCTTTCGTTAAAAAGATGCAATTCACCTTGCAGCTTTTTAGCAAGGAATTTGGCAAATTCGTTTGCCTTTCCTTTGTCTCCATGTGTAGATTGTTCTGGGAGTGTAATTTGAATGTTCACCTGCTCGCTTTCCTGTCCATCCTCACTACGAACCGATTCTTTGTCAATACCAATTAAGATAGCATAATAGCGCTCATGATTTGATTTTAAATAAAACCACTTTCCTTTGCCTTCTTCTGTTTCTTTAATTTCATACGGAAAGGCGGAATCACCGTACTGCCAATTCAATTGGTCACCCGTTTTAGTAGTAATATTTTTATAGTAATGAAATAAGTCCATTACCTCATCAATTGTTACTGTTTGTTTTGCAGATGAGGGCACTAGCTTAATAAATGCGTTTTCAGCCATCATCATTCCCCCCCTAATGTCTATTGATTATGCAATTCTATTCTAGCATTGATTAAAAAGTACTGACAACATTTACCGAAATAAAACCTGTGTTTTCTTGTTATTTTTTAGAAAGTAAATTATAATAATATTCTAAATATTAAATGAAAGGTAGGGGTCCAATGGAATTATTTGATAAACTCTATGATGAGCATGAAAATGCAAAGGTGAGGTTCATTGGTTTTACCACAGAGGATACTCGATATGATTTCGGAATTATTTATACAAATTTGTTTTTTGGAAAACCACTTGTCGTCTGCATGCAAACCGGCCGTTCAACTCTCCTCGATCCTAAAGACATTGAAGATATTGATTACCTTCAAACTGTATTCCGTATCCCAGATAAACAACAGGCAGCAGATTTAGCTGATTTTTTTAGCACTACACTTCCAACTATTCCTTTTGTTACCCAATATGAGTGAAGTATTTTGAAAATGGCCCAAATAGGGGCCTTTTTTTAATGAAATTTATTCAATGTGACATACAATTTAGGCTTGAAATTTTAAATGTGATATATTATTATTGAATTAAGGATATTTAAACGCTTTCAAAATTCATGATCATTCAATTAAGAAAAGGGGATTGAACAGATGGGTACTCTTGTATGCCAAACATGTAACTCTACTATTGATCATTTTGAAGATGAAAAAGTAACAGTACTTTATTCGAAGTGTAACTGTTGCGAGGACCATCATACTGCTGAAGAAAAATAATTTCATTAACCATTCTTATAAAAAATGAAAACAGGATTCCTTTTCGGAATCCTGTATTTTTATTTAATTGCTTTGTACTCTTTTATCACATGGATAAATTTAATTTCATCGTCTTCAGGTCCTTGAACAGGCAATCCTGCTTCAAGATTTTCATGAATGTAATGAAGGTTTTCTTTTGTAATGATTTCTCCGGGAATAAAGATTGGAATCCCTGGTGGGTAAACCATAACAAATTCGGCAATGATTCTGCCCTCTGACTCAGCAAAAGGAATGACTTCCGTTTCAGCATAAAAAGCATCACGGGGTGTTAATGCAAGAATTGGAATTTCAGGAAGTAGAACCTCTACTGGTTCAATTTTTTCTGGACGATGAGCACATTCAGCTGCAAGTTCCTTTAAAGCGTTAATTAATAGGGCTGCTTCATTCTCTGTATCACCGAGTGCGATAATACAAAGGATGTTATAAAGGTCTGATAATTCAACTTCAATATTGTGTTTTTCTCTAAGCCAATTTTCAACCTCATAGCCAGTTAAACCAAGCTCTTTTACCGAAATAATAAGTTTTGTTGGATCATAATCAAAAGTAGCTTTGGATCCTAAGATTTCTTCACCAATACAATGAATATGATCAATTTCATTGATTCGTTGGCGAATGGACTGTGCTAATTGTATCGTTCTGCTGATCAAATCTTTTCCCTTAGTTGCTAACTGCTTGCGTGCAACATCCAGTGAGGCTAATAATAAATAGGATGTTGATGTTGTTGTCAACATGCTTAAAATCGATTGAACATGTTTAACAGATACCAATCCTTCTTTTACATTTAGAATGGAGCTTTGCGTCATGGAGCCTCCTAGCTTATGGACACTAGTTGCGGCCATGTCTGCACCAGCCTGCATGGCTGAAAGTGGGAGCTCATCATGGAAATGGATATGGACACCATGTGCCTCGTCAACTAGAACAGGTACTTGGTAGGAGTGGGCAATTTCTACAATCTTCTTCAAATCTGCCGAGATACCAAAGTAGGTAGGATTAATGACTAATACTCCTTTTGCATCTGGGTGTTGCTCGAGTGCCTTTTCAACAGCATCTGTCGTAATTCCATGGGAAATTCCTAATTCTATATCAATTTCAGGATGAATAAATACAGGAATGGCACCGGAAAAAACTATCGCTGACATAACGGATTTATGGACATTTCTAGGTACGATGATTTTATCCCCAGGTCCGCAAACAGCCATAACCATGGTCATAATTGCCCCGCTTGTACCCTGGACAGAAAAGAATGTATGGTCTGCGCCAAAGGCTTCAGCAGCTAAATCCTGTGCTTGTTTAATCATTCCCTTTGGGTGATGGAGATCATCAAGGGGGGCAATGTTAATAAGGTCAATTGAAAGGGCATTATCACCAATAAACTGGCGAAATTCTGGATCCATTCCTGTACCTTTTTTATGGCCTGGAATATGGAATTGAACCGGATTTCTTTTTGCATGGGCTACTAAACCGCTGAATAACGGTGTTTGATTTTGTGACAATGATTACTACACCTCTTTATGAAAAAATACTCATCTTTACTATGGTCAATAAAACATAAAGCAAAAGGAATTATAGCACTATTCCAAGGGGTTGCATAGATTTCTTAAACATTTCTTTGTTTTTATTTGTTTCAAGTTAGTTTCCCATTAATACAGGAAATTTAACCTTTTAAGGCGAAATAACAAATTAACAAATTATTTGGGGGGATCCATTTGAATTGGCAAACAAGAGTGACCGAGATTTTAAATATTCGTTATCCGATTATCCAGGGAGGGCTTGCCTATTTGGCATATTCTGAATTGGCAGCGGCTGTTTCAAATGCTGGAGGGTTGGGTCAAATTACCGCGATGTCATTAAGCAGCCCCGATCAACTTCAAAAGGAAATTCGAAAAGTAAAAGAGTTAACGAATAATCCCTTCGGGGTTAATTTTGCTATTGGACAGCATGGCAGACCATTTGCTGATTTCCTTCAGGTAGCCATTGATGAAAACGTTCCTGTTGTCTCGATGACAGGCGGAAACCCTGCCCCCATTTTTGAACAGTTAAAAGGAACATCCATAAAAACACTTGTCCTAGTTGCAGCGAGACGGCAGGCGATGAAGGCAGAACAGTTGGGAGCAGATGCAGTTATGGTCGTGGGGCAAGAAGGAGGCGGCCACCTTGGCAGAGATGATATTGGTACCATGGTGTTAATTCCACAAGTGGTCGATGCTGTTTCTATTCCAGTAATCGCCTCTGGCGGGATTGGTGACGGAAGGGGCTTGATGGCAGGCTTAAGTTTAGGGGCTGAAGGAATTGAAATGGGAACGAGATTTATTGCTACGAAAGAGTGTGTCCATGCACACGAAATATACAAACAAACATTAGTGGAAGGAACAGAGTCAGACACGGTGGTGATCAAGCGAACATTGGGAGCGCCGGCAAGGGCCATTGCCAACACCTGGACGAAGAAAATTATTGAAATTGAGCAATCAAAGGGTGAATATGATCAGTTAAAGGACTTCATCAGTGGAACCGCTAATAAACGATACATATATGATGGAGAAACAAATGAAGGCTTTGCGTGGGCCGGCCAGGTGATGGGACTGATTAAGGATGTACCTGCCGTTACAGATCTTTTTACCCGAATGATTAGTGATGCGGAACAAATTCGTGCAAAATGGGGAAAATAAAGGTATGATTCACTATAGTGAAAAAGTTAGCAGGTGAAAAAATGGAATATCAATATCCGATCGATTACAATTGGTCTACAGATGAAATTGTTGATGTCATTAAATTTTTTGAGGCAGTTGAACAGGCATATGAAAAGGGAATTGAACGAGACAAGATTATGAAGACTTATAGAAGGTTTAAAGAAATTGTCCCGAGCATCGCGCAAGAAAAAACCATTTGCGGCGAATTCGAAGAAATAAGTGGATATTCTTCCTATCGAACAATTAAAAAAGCAAAAGAATCCGCATCAGGTGACAGAATTAACATGAAATAACTGGAAAAACTCCCGAAAAATATTTCGGGAGTTTTTCCAACTGCCCAGCTCCAGGGCGCTTCCGCTTTTCTTATTTCATGTTTTGAGCAATTTTATAGAGGGGAGCCACATGGTTAAATACATCCTCAATTTGCTGCAATAACCCTTCGGAACCTAACTGGATGGTTTGATCCCTCTCAATGGTAAAACCGCATAATAACTCTGCCTTTTTTACATTTTGCAGTCTAGCAAAGTTTGTAAGCAAATCAGCTTTTGACAAATTTCCGTGTTTAATTGTATCAGGCTTCATATGATCTAACGACCAGACGTAGTCTTTTGGTATTTCCTTAAATATTTTATTGGCCTTTTTTGTAAATCTTGCTCCCATGTCCTCTTTTTGAGGTGCTTCATAAATGACGGCAAACCAAATGAATAAATGGGTATGCCACAAGCCTATTTGGAAATGGGGCAGCATTTTATAGCCGCGAGGATTATTGGCAAAGGCCACCCATGTATCTTTTGGCGGATTGATTGTCCGTCTTGCATGCTTTGCCACATGGACAAACATTTCATCTCCTGTTAAATGAGACAAAGATGGCGCAAAGTGCGCCCCTAGAAGCTCTAATTTAGGACGGATTGTCCTTTTAAGTGCGTCCATTCTTGCTTCTAACCCATCTAGTAAGAACACATCAAAATCTTCATTTGTAAATCCATTGAATTCCATCTGTAATCCCTCCAACACGCAATTCGCCATTAATTGTAGCACATTGCCGAAATTACAAGAAGTTTGGTGCTTATATAGGTTAAAGCACATATTTGTTGCAACCCTTCAAGAATCCTCATATGATACAGTAAAAAAATAATCAGAAAAGTCAATCAAAATGGAGGAAGGGGAGGAGAAAGGTGAAACAATTAATGAATACTTCATTAAAAAAAGCGGGCGAAAAAGAAAGAACTGCGGTATTGAGATTAGAAATGGATTATGAATTGGCGGTATTATTTGAAGCAATTGAGGAAAAGAATGAGAGAAAAATGAAAGAATGTAAACAAAAGTTAGAAAAAATCCGTCAGGAATTATTACGATTTAAAGCTCTTTGATTGATTGGGGATATTTTAATCAAAGGAGTAATAAATTAGAATGAACCCAAAAAGAATAAATTATTTGCTTATCTAAAACGGACTCCAAAAATGATTGCGAGGAGTTCGTTTATTATTGTGCAGATATGTGATATTTTGAACGTATAGGGAGCTATAAGTTGCTGTGTTTCATCAATTTGATTAAGCTAAAGGTACATCAAATAATAGAGCATGCTTGATACTACATACAATAGAAATCGGGAAATGGAGGGGTATTATGAATTGGGAAGAAATTGATACTTATGCAAAAGAATGGGTAAAGGAAGCAGGAAACAGGATACGTTTATCCTTTGAGAAGACATTAAGTATTGAAACAAAGTCAAACGCCAACGATCTTGTGACAAATATGGATAAGGAAATTGAACAATTTTTTATAAATAAAATTAGGGGGATGTATCCGGAGCATAGAATTATGGGGGAAGAAGGATTTGGTGATGAACTGAACAGCCTTGATGGAATTGTCTGGTTAATTGATCCCATTGATGGAACGATGAATTTTATCCATCAACAAAGGAACTTTGCGATATCCATAGGGATTTACGAAAATGGAATTGGCCAAATTGGCCTCGTTTATGATGTGGTCCATGATGAATTGTATCATGCAATTCGGGGCAAGGGTGCTTTTTTAAATGGAAAACAACTACCAGTACTTAAGGAATCAAAAGTGAAGGAATCCATCATTGCCCTTAATGCCACATGGGTAATGGAGAATCATCGTATCGATCATAATTTGTTGATTCCATTAGTTAGAAATGCCAGAGGGACCAGATCCTACGGGACAGCTGCACTTGAATTGGTGTTTGTTGCAACAGGGAGGGTGGATGCCTATCTTTCGATGCGATTATCGCCATGGGACATTGCTGCAGGAGCAGTTATTGTAGAAGAATTAGGTGGAGTAGTAACTAATTTAAAGGGGGAAAAACATAATTTTCTTTCCCAAGATTCACTTTTCACGGCAAATCCCGGTTTACATCAAGAAATCTTAAAGGATTATTTAAAGGCAGGTCAATCGTAAAAAAAAGAAGCCATTTGGCTTCTTTTTTAAGAGATAAGAAAGTATAATTTTTAACTTTGAGAATTGTCCAGCTCCAGCACCCTAGCGGCTAGTGTCCTTCGCCCTCCGCCCTAAGATAAGTCAACATCGAATCGCTGACGCTCTTCGTGTTTCCTTTATCTCAGTTGGAGCGCTCCAGGCCATACGCCGCTGACCAGGGCGCTTCCACTTTTCTCATAATTCTCCACTTTCACGCATTTTTCTTTTTGTTTTAAATCCTAGTCCCATGATGACAATAACTGCTAAAATACAGCCAATTGCTCCCAGTAAACTTTTTTCACTAATAGCAATACCGATTCCCATGATACTAGCTGCAGCAAGTATTGCATACATAAGTAAAGGCCATTTTACACTTTTCATTTTTTCAGATCCCTTCAATAGTAAACGGTAACAATCATATTTTTTAGATATATTTTTTATTCTACATAAAATGCTTTAGGGTTTCCACTTTATTTATGGTATAATGTTTTAGTTGTAAATGAAAAACTATAAATAGATTTTATTTTTATGAATATAGGCAGGAGTGGAAATTTTTGAAAATAAGAAATGATATTCGTAATATTGCGATCATTGCACACGTTGATCATGGGAAAACAACGTTGGTGGATCAATTATTAAAACAGTCTGGAACGTTTCGTTCAAATGAGCATGTGGAAGAACGGGCAATGGACTCTAATGATCTAGAAAGAGAGCGCGGAATTACCATCCTTGCTAAAAATACAGCGGTACAATATAAAGATACCCGTATCAATATTTTAGATACTCCGGGACACGCTGATTTTGGCGGCGAGGTTGAGCGGATTATGAAAATGGTTGACGGAGTATTACTTGTCGTAGATGCTTATGAAGGATGTATGCCGCAAACTCGTTTTGTTCTTAAAAAGGCATTGGAGCAGAAAATCACACCGATTGTCGTTGTAAATAAAATTGACCGTGACTTTGCTCGTCCAGCAGAAGTAATTGATGAAGTAATCGACTTATTTATTGAACTTGATGCATCGGAGGATCAGCTTGAATTCCCTGTTATTTATGCATCAGCCATAAATGGTACGGCAAGCGTCAATCCTGAACAACAGGATGAAAACATGCAGTCATTGTATGATGCCATCGTTGAATATATTCCGGCACCAGTTGATAATCGTGAAGAGCCATTACAATTCCAAGTAGCTCTTCTAGATTATAACGATTATGTCGGCAGAATCGGCATTGGGCGTGTTTTCCGTGGCACGATGCAAGTTGGTCAACAAGTTGCTTTAATGAAATTAGATGGTAGTGTAAAACAATTCCGTGTCACCAAAATCTTCGGATTCTTTGGCCTAAAACGTCAGGAAGTTCAAGAAGCAAAAGCTGGTGACCTAATAGCGGTATCTGGTATGGAAGATATTAATGTTGGTGAAACCGTTTGTCCAATTGAGCACCAAGAAGCATTACCAATTTTGCGAATCGACGAACCGACACTGCAAATGACTTTTGCCGTAAACAATAGTCCATTTGCTGGACGAGAAGGAAAATATTTAACTTCACGAAAAATTGAAGAAAGACTTCTTGCACAATTACACACAGATGTAAGTTTACGGGTTGAAAACACAGACTCACCCGATGCTTGGATTGTTTCCGGCCGTGGTGAACTTCATTTATCTATTCTGATTGAAAATATGCGCCGTGAAGGCTATGAACTTCAAGTTTCAAAACCTGAGGTCATTGTTAAAGTTATTGATGGCGTTCGCTGTGAGCCTGTAGAAAGAGTGCAAATCGACGTTCCTGAAGAACATACTGGTTCTGTTATGGAGTCAATTGGTGCGCGCAAAGGTGAAATGCTTGATATGATTAATAATGGTTCTGGTCAAGTTAGGTTAATCTTTAATGTCCCTGCACGTGGTTTAATTGGGTATACTACTGAATTCCTAACCATGACACGTGGATATGGAATTATTAATCATACTTTTGACAGCTACCAGCCAATGCTTGCGGGTCAAGTTGGCGGAAGACATCAAGGTGTCTTAGTCTCAATGGAGTCTGGAAAAGCCTCGACATATGGTATTATGCAGGTAGAGGATCGTGGTACGATATTCGTTGAACCAGGCACGGAGATATATGAGGGAATGATTGTTGGTGAAAACACTCGTGAAAATGACATTACAGTCAATATCACAAAAGTGAAGCAGGCAACAAATGTTCGTTCAGCCAATAAAGACCAAACATCAGTTATTAAAAAACCACGTATTATGACATTAGAAGAATCGCTAGAATATTTAAATGATGACGAATATTGTGAGGTAACACCAGAATCTATTCGCCTACGTAAGAAAATTTTAGATAAAAATGAACGTGAAAAATCAGCTAAAAAGAAAAAATATGCTGAAATGAGTTAATTAATGAGGTGCACGCTGTGGAAGATTTAAAATCATTCTCCCCTAGTTTAAGATTTTTTATTGAGCTTGTTGCAGGTAATTCACCTGTATCACAAAGTGATGTAGAAACTGGTGTGTTACTCCAATATTTATTTATTGTCATTTTAACCATTATTGTCTACAGATTAGGCTTTGCAAAAAAATTGCCTCTGTTAAAAAACATTGTCGTCTATGTCAGCCTTTGCGTTGGATGCCTGATCATGTTGTTCTTTTCTTACGCATTGCCAATTGCTGAAGGGCTTGGTGTAGCGGCGGTATTATTAATCATTTATAAAATCCGCCGTTACCAATCGGAAAAGAATCATGCGGAAGCAAAATAACGGGGGTTTAAGTAAATGAATTCCTTACAGGATGCACTATATAATTGGCTAACGATAAAGATTGTCTGCGATGCTCGTCCTGATGATTCTGCAGCAAAGGAAACTCGAGATTTCTTTGAAGAAATGTTAACAAATGAGCATCATGTATCATCTATTGAAACAACAAAAGATGATGTGATGTATTATATTTCCTATCAACAAGGTGAAGAAACTAAAAAACAACGCTACCCGCGTGAGTTAATTGAAATCATGCTGGACCAAATTAACAAAGAACCTGAAAAGTATCAGGAATATCCAATAGTGGAATAAAAAAAGTGCTGGCCTGTTTTCGTAATGGGCCAGCACTTTTTGTAAATAAGAACCAATCGTTATTGACTTTGAGAAATGTCTAGCTCCAGCGCCCTAGCGGCTAGTGTCCTTACCATTCATCTTTTTCCAATTTGGTCCGATATAAGCGGAAATTACCAGTATCAATTCGGGCATTGGTTTTTTCGGTTATTCTAGTGCTGCAGTTATCGCACATATATGTATGGATTGGACGATTACGAAGACGTTTCGCTGTTAAAGATTCATCCTCGATCGCTTCAATTTTATCGCAAATGACACACTTTACTCTCATGAAGCCACCTCATCAATTCTTTCTTAAAATCTGAATGTTTGTATTATAGTATAACATGTGTGAACACAACATGTAATCAATTGGGTTAGAGTTGATGAAAAAAAGGGATAGTAGTAATATGAGAATATCTGTTTTCAAACAGTCAAGGAAAAATAAAGGGGTTGTAAAAATGGCAAATCAAGTAGAGCCAAAGCTAATTAAGCCATTATATGATGAAATGCAGAAAGAACGTTTTGTTACATTGGCAACAGTTGATTATGAGACAGGCGGACCAAATGTTAGTGCAATTTCTTGGGTGATGGCAATAGATGAAAGCACCATCTATTTTGCGGTTGATAATCGTTCACGGATTTTAGAAAACATTCATAAAAATAACAAGGTAGTTATTAATTTAATTGCAAATGAATCTACATATTCGATTCAAGGGGATGCACAGCTAAAAGAAGAAAGATTACAGGATGTTCCATTAAAGCTCGCATTAGTAAAAGTGACTATACAAGAAGTAAGGGATGTCATGTTTTACGGATCCAAAATTGTCACTGAAGTACAGTATGATAAAACCTATGATAAAAATGCTGCCGAAAAATTGGACCGACAAGTAATGGAAGCAATGAAAAAAGCTTAGTGAAAACTAAGCTTTTTTTGATAAAAAGGCGCTTCTGCTTTTCTTATTTATGATGATTGGATTGATCTTTTTGTTCCTTGTTAAGTTTTTCTTGTTCATTTTCTGGAAGTTTTTTATTAGGCTTCTCTGTTGCATTTTTGGGACTAGGTGTGATTAAATCACCAGGTATTTCCGGCATTAATCGCCCTGCCACATCGGCTAGCTCCTCCATAATACCTCGTATAGGTCTGCCTTTTTTTATATCCGCCTGAATTTCCTTTAAGCGTTCGGTTGTATCCGCATCGGCGACAACAACAGCATTGGCACCATATGGATCTTTTCGCAGGCTCTCCGCAACTGAATATTTAATGGAGCCAACCTGTGATCGGTCAATTTTTGCATTGACATCAATCCCAACAATGGCATATTTCCCTAAAACTACGGCAGTTGCATCATTTACATTTGGTATACTTGTTGCGAGCGTTACTAACCGTTTTGAAATTTCCTGCCCTGATTTCGTGTCCACACTTTCAATATAACTATTTTTTACATTTACTAAGGAGTTATTTTCACTTTTGGCAATCTCTTTATGTTTATCGGTAGTACAACCAGCTAAGAGTAAACATATTGGGATGGTTAACAATAGTTTTTTCATTTTAAAACCTCCTCCATGAAGATTGATCATATGGTCTCATTAACAATTATTGTGTGAAACGTCTTCTATCTTTATTCCAATAAACATATATTTTACCAAAGTCCAATCTAGCAAAGGGTTATTGAACTGAATTTACAAGCTTGACACCAAGTGAAGCAGGAGGCGTCGCTTTGAGTAAAATATACGTGTTAGATACAAACGTCTTATTACAAGACCCGTATTCCATTTTTTCCTTTGAAGATAATGAAGTTGTTATTCCCGCAGTCGTTCTTGAAGAGGTGGACTCAAAGAAAAGATACATGGATGAGGTGGGAAGAAATGCGAGACATGTATCAAGACTAATTGATGGCCTTAGGGCCTCAGGGAAGCTGCATGAAAAAATTCCTCTCGATAGGGGTGGAACGATTAGAATCGAATTAAACCATCGTTCCTTTCATGAACTTCAGGATATTTTTGTAGAAAAGACAAATGATAATCGGATTCTAGCGGTGGCAAAAAATTTATTTTTAGAAGAGCAAGCAAAAGAAGATGGTAAGCCGGTTATTATTGTTAGTAAGGATGCGTTAGTTAGGGTTAAAGCAGATGCAATTGGATTGACCGCAGAAGACTTTTTAAACGACCGTGTGGTAGAAATTGAACATATTTATACAGGATTTTTTGAGTTACTTCTGCCAATTGAATTATTAGGCCGTTTTTATGAAAAGGGTGAGTTATCACTGTCAGAGGTTGCAAACCACCCATTTTACCCCAATCAATTCCTATTAATGAAGGATATTCTTGGCGGTTCCGCATCAGCAATAGGGATGGTGGATAAAACTAGTCAGAAAGTAAGGAAATTAACGCTAAATCAAGAGCATGTCTGGGGCATTCATTCAAGAAATGTCCAACAGACAATGGCGATAGAATTGTTATTACGAAAAGATATTCCACTTGTTACCCTAACCGGTAAAGCAGGGACTGGGAAGACATTGCTTGCTCTCGCTGCAGGTTTAATGCACACGGAGGATTTTAGGGAGTATAAAAAGCTATTAGTGGCTAGACCCATTGTACCTGTAGGGAAAGATTTAGGATTTCTGCCGGGGGAAAAACAAGAAAAGCTTAGGCCGTGGATGCAGCCCATTTATGATAATTTGGAATTTCTCTTTAATACAAAAAAGCCTGGCGAACTTGATGCCATCTTAGCTGGGATGGGATCAATCGAAGTGGAAGCTTTAACATATATTCGGGGCAGAAGCTTACCGAAGCAATTTATTATTATTGATGAAGCACAAAACTTAACAAAGCATGAAGTAAAAACCATCTTAACTAGGGTAGGTGAGGGCAGTAAGATTGTCTTAATGGGTGACCCGGAACAGATTGATCATCCATATCTTGATGCCTATAACAATGGATTAACCTACGTCGTTGAAAAATTTAAAGATCAAAACATTTCCGGTCATGTAAAATTATTAAAAGGGGAGCGGTCTGGGCTTGCGAGGCTTGCAGCAGATTTATTGTGAGAATAAACGGGCGCCAAGAGGCACCCGTCTATTTCAATGTAAACCCCATTACATTTTTTATGGGGTTATCCTGATTCGAACCATCGGGATAAAGGATGTGTACTGGGCCGTCAGAAGATAAAGGTTGGCCATTTTTTGAAAATCCTAAAATGAACCCATAGGCTTTTTCAAGAGAAAACTCATATTCACCATTTGTTGTATGTACAATCAGGGTCTCTGCATCACCTGCAGGTTCTGCATTTAATAAAAATGGCTTTAAAGGTATACCAAAGGTACCTGTTAATACTTTTTCTTTTAAAAATTTCTTCTCTGTTTTTAATGTCGGCGGAAAGACGGCCCCTTCCATTATTTCACGATCCCAATGCTTTGAAACAGCCTTGGTATATGCCTCAACTGAATCAGATTTTTCCTTTTCCTTTGTAAAATAAGTAGTCAAATCAATCCGACGGTCATCAAAAATCCAGACCCCTGGATCAAGTGTAATAGGATATTTCACATTTCCCGATATACTCATAATTGTTTCCATTATCCATCCCCCTCAGGTTCTAACAAGCTTAAGTATATCTTTTTTTGCGTGGAATGTCATAGGTGTAACATATGTTTTGCAAAATCCTTCATTGTTCTTGCAATTTAAACTTGTAAACGGTAAAATTTATAGATAAGTTGAATAATCGCTCTGAAACGGGGGGATCAATGGTGGCGTCTGAAATGATCGTGAATCACCAGGAAAAAGCCTTGGCTTTATTACAGGCTGATGCTGAAAAAATATTAAAGCTTATCAAAGTGCAAATGGACAATCTCACGATGCCTCAATGCCCTCTTTATGAAGAGGTATTGGATACACAAATGTTTGGTTTATCTAGGGAAATAGACTTTGCTGTTCGATTAGGCTTAATAGATGGTAAGGATGGTAAAGCGATTCTAGCTCAATTAGAGAAAGAATTATCGGGTCTACACGATGCATCCTTGAAAAAATAATGACTTAAAAACTCAAACAATTCACCTAATTGTTTGGGTTTTTTATTAAACATATTAAGTTTCAGAATCTTCTTTATTAAAATATTATAACAAATCCACTTTTCCTCAAGTCATATCATTCATTTTCTATTATAATAGAGTTTATATATCAATTTTGAAAATGAGGACGTCTTACATGGTTAAAAAAATACTGAAATCATATGATTATACCCTGATTATTGCCATCATCCTGCTTTGTACATTCGGACTTGTGATGATTTATAGTTCAAGTATGGCATCAACCGTACAAAGGTATGGGTATCAAAGTGATTATTTTTACCAAAAACAAAAAGTCTGGCTCTTAGCTTTTACGATGATTTTCCTTTTTATGGCGATTGTTCCGTATAAAATTATGAAGTTTACCAAGATTCTGGTTTTGATCGTTTTAGCCTCGATTGTCTTGCTCTTAGGATTGTTTATGTTTGGACAGGTAAAGAACAATGCA
Organism: Bacillus sp. MM2020_4; assembly: GCF_011250555.1. GTDB lineage: Bacteria > Bacillota > Bacilli > Bacillales > Cytobacillaceae > Neobacillus. The sequence continues at coordinate 170,573 of NZ_JAANMZ010000001.1, forward strand.
CAAAGCTGGTACCAAATTGGTTCATTTTTATTTCAACCTTCAGAATTTGTAAAGCTTGCTGTCATCATTTACTTGGCAGCCGTTTATGCGAAAAAACAGGCCTATATCAATCAATTTAATAAAGGCGTTCTCCCGCCGTTAGTTTATCTTTTTATCGTTTGTGCGTTGATTATTTTTCAACCAGACTTCGGAACAGCATTTATTATAATGGTCATCGCCAGTATGATCATTTTGTGCTCCGGAATGAATTTTAAAAGTATAGCAAAATTAGTCATTCTGGCCTTAATCATCCTTCTGCCGATTATTTTAGTATCGTGGGGAAAGTTCTTTTCTGATGAACAATTAAGTCGTTTTGCTGTATTGGAGAACCCCTTTTCTGAAAAATATATAAAAGATGAAGGATTTCATCTAGCAAATTCATACATTGCGATTGGATCTGGTGGTGTAAATGGATTGGGTCTAGGTAGAAGTATCCAGAAGCTTGGCTATTTACCGGAATCACATACCGATTTCATTATGGCAGTAATTGCTGAAGAACTAGGGATATGGGGTGTTGGTTTCGTTATTTTCCTTCTTGGCTACGTCGTCCTTCGTGGAATATATATCGGCTTACAATGTAAGGATCCTTTTGGCAGCCTGTTGGCCATTGGGATTTCAAGTATGATTGGAATCCAAACCTTTATTAATCTTGCAGGTGTGTCTGGGTTAATTCCGTTAACGGGTGTCCCGCTCCCATATATAAGCTACGGTGGTTCCTCATTGTTAATGCTAGGGATTGCAACTGGGATACTTGTAAATGTTTCTATGTTTACTAAATATGAAAAAAAATATAAAGATAAACAAGAACATGGGGTTAAAAAGAAAAATTCCCAAGATGGAAAGGTATATTACATTAATTAAGACGCGGGGGACAAGTAATCCCTTGCGTTTTTAAAAATACATAGAGAATAGAAGGTGCTTTACGTGACAAGACAGATAAATAAAGTATTGGTTGCCAATCGGGGAGAGATTGCAATAAGGGTTTTTCGCGCTTGTACTGAACTGAATATTCGCACTGTTGCGATTTATTCTAAAGAAGATTCAGGAGCCTACCATCGCTATAAAGCGGATGAAGCCTATTTAGTTGGGGAAGGAAAGAAACCAATTGATGCCTATTTGGACATAGATGGAATTATTGCCATCGCTAAAAAAAGCGGTGTGAATGCCATCCACCCAGGTTATGGATTCATGTCTGAAAATATTCATTTTGCAAGAAGGTGTGAAGAAGAAGGAATTATTTTTATCGGCCCATCGCTTGAGCACTTGGATATGTTTGGTGATAAGGTAAAAGCAAGAAAACAGGCAGAGCTTGCCGATATTCCGGTTATTCCTGGTAGTAAAGGGCCTGTTGATAATGTGATGGAAGTAGAAGAGTTTGCAGATGCACACGGATTCCCAATTATTATTAAGGCCTCGCTTGGCGGGGGTGGACGTGGAATGAGAATTGTTAAAAACCATGGAGAAGTTCGGGAGGCGTTTGATCGGGCAAAATCTGAAGCAAAAGCGGCATTTGGAAATGATGAAGTTTATCTTGAAAAATTAATTGAAAAACCTAAACACATTGAGGTTCAAATAATTGGTGACAGCTTCGGAAATATTGTTCATCTATTTGACCGCGATTGTTCAGTTCAAAGACGCCATCAAAAAGTAGTTGAAGTTGCCCCAAGTGTATCCATCTCGGATGACTTACGGAAACGTATTTGTGATGCGGCTGTAAAATTGATGAAAAATGTCAATTATCTTAACGCAGGGACTGTTGAGTTTCTTGTGGCCGGAAATGATTTCTATTTCATTGAAGTAAACCCACGTATTCAAGTTGAACACACGGTTACCGAATTAGTAACAGGTATTGATATTGTCCAAACACAAATATTGGTTTCGGAGGGCCATGAGTTAAACGGGCCAATCATTAACATACCAGAACAAGAAAAAATCCAATTGAACGGATTTGCCATCCAGTCCCGTGTTACCACTGAGGATCCGCTTAATCATTTTATGCCTGATACAGGGAAAATCATGGCCTATCGCTCTGGAGGCGGCTTTGGGGTTCGCCTCGATGCCGGAAATGGGTTTCAAGGATCTGTTATAACACCTTATTATGATTCATTGTTAGTTAAACTTTCAACATGGGCATTGACATTTGAACAAGCTGCATCAAAAATGGTTCGTAATTTACAAGAATTTAGAATAAGGGGAATTAAAACCAATATTCCGTTTTTAGAAAATGTGGTCAAGCATGAGAAGTTTCGGAATGGAGAGTATGATACCTCTTTCATTGATACAACCCCAGAGCTATTCGTATTCCCTGTTAGTAAAGACCGAGGGACGAAGATGCTAAATTATATTGGAACGGTAACGGTAAATGGGTTCCCAGGTATTGAGAAAAAGAAGAGGCCTGTTTTCTCTAAACCAAGAATTCCAGCTTTAAAATATGATTTACCCATTCAAGACGGTACGAAGCAAATTTTAGATAAGTATGGAGCGGACGGACTTGTTCAATGGGTTAAAAACCAAAAACAGGTTTTATTAACGGATACCACCTTTCGCGATGCGCATCAATCATTGTTAGCGACAAGGATGCGGACAACAGATATCATGCATATTGCGGAACCAACAGCCAAATTATTACCTGATTTATTTTCGTTTGAAATGTGGGGTGGAGCAACGTTTGATGTTGCCTATCGGTTCTTAAAAGAAGATCCATGGGATCGATTGTTAACACTCAGGGAGAACATCCCAAATGTTCTGTTCCAAATGCTCATTCGGGGGGCCAATGCAGTGGGCTATAAAAACTATCCCGATAATCTAATCCGTGAGTTTGTTAACCAATCCGCTACTGCCGGAGTTGATGTTTTCCGGATTTTTGACAGCTTAAACTGGGTAAAAGGAATGGAAGTTGCCATCGATGCAGTGCGGCAGACGGGTAAAATAGCAGAGGCCTCTATTTGTTATACGGGTGATATTTTAGACCCATCAAGGGCCAAATATAATCTTGAATATTATAAAAATCTTGCTAAAGAACTCGAACAGCAGGGAGCCCATATATTGGGAATTAAGGACATGGCGGGCCTGTTGAAACCGGAAGCAGCTTACCGTTTAGTGACTGAATTAAAAGAAGTAGTTGAGATCCCAATCCATCTTCATACCCATGATACAAGTGGAAATGGAATCTTTACTTATGCCCGTGCCATCGAAGGTGGGGTTGACATTGTTGATACGGCATTAAGTACTATGGCAGGGTTAACATCACAGCCTAGTGCTAATTCATTATATTACGCTTTAGAAGGAACTGAACGAAAGCCAAAGGTAAATATCGAGGCACTCGAGAAACTATCGTATTATTGGGAGGATGTCCGCAAATATTATCAGGACTTTGAGAGTGGGATGATGTCACCTCATACAGAAGTCTATCAGCATGAAATGCCTGGCGGACAGTATAGTAATCTTCAACAACAAGCAAAGGCAGTTGGCCTTGGTGAGCAGTGGGAAGAAGTTAAAGACATGTATGCCCGTGTGAATAACCTGTTCGGTGATCTTGTCAAAGTGACACCTTCATCAAAGGTTGTCGGGGATATGGCATTATTCATGGTTCAAAATGAGTTAACAGAAGATGACGTATTATTAAAGGGACATTCGCTCGATTTTCCAGACTCAGTTGTGGAATTATTTGAGGGATACCTGGGACAGCCATATGGAGGATTTCCTAGCGAGCTTCAAAAGGTCATATTAAAAGGAAAGAAGCCTTTAGTAGCGAGACCTGGTGAACTTCTAGAGCAAGTAGATTTTACCAAACTTCAGGAGGATCTTTTCGCAGAGCTTGGCAGAACAGTAACAGCCCATGAAATTGTTTCTTATGCCTTATATCCAAAGGTATTTATGGAATTTATGAAAACGGTAGAACTTTATGGGAAAATTTCCATGCTTGATACCCCGACCTTCCTTTACGGGATGAGGTTGGGTGAAGAAATCGAAATAGAAATTGAAACAGGTAAAACATTAATTGTGAAACTTGTTTCAATTGGTCAGCCTCAGGCTGATGGCACAAGAGTGGTCTATTTTGATTTAAATGGGCAGCCGCGGGAAGTTGTGATTAAGGACGAAAGTATTAAATCCTCTGTGATTTCTAGATTAAAAGCAGATCCGAAAAACGATGAACATCTGTCTGCTTCTATGCCAGGAACAGTCATAAAAGTTGTCGTCGAAAAAGGGGAGAAGGTGGAACGTGGTGATCATTTAATGATTACAGAGGCGATGAAAATGGAAACGACGGTTCAAGCTCCTTTTTCCGGTATTGTTAAGGATATTTATGTGAAAAGCGGAGACGCAATTCTGACAGGAGACCTATTACTTGAATTAACTAAATCATAAAAAAAGCTGCCGGGAGAATTTTCACCGGCAGTTTCTTTATTGATGATTTCTTTTTGAACGAGAATATAACAATAAAAAATAACTTAAGACCCCAAATAAGCAGGTAATAAAGAAGGCGTGGAGCAGCGCAATATATAAGTTTAATCTGCTAAAGATGATGAAAGCACCTGCTATCACTTGTAATGATACAAGGATAAAAGAGATCATCCATCCATAATAAAGTACCTTTTGTTCTTTGTAATGGCGAATAGTTAAATAAAAAATATAGGTAATCCAGATAAAGATTAGCCCTGCAGCAGCCCGGTGTCCCATTTGCACCCATTCATAAATATTGGACGGTAATGAAGGGGCATCGTTTAAACATAGAGGCCAATCTCGGCAAATGAGGCTTGCTTTCATGTGTCGGACTAGTGCGCCTGTATAAATGACAAGGTAGCTATAGATGGATACACCAAGAATATGGAAGCCCATCCTTTTGTCAATGATGACCTTATCTGCATCAAATTTTTTATCAATTTCAAAAATCAGTAGTGTCAATAAAAGGACAGCCGCAAAAGAAACGAGAGAAATACCAAAATGCAAGGCAAGAACAAAACCTGATTGGCCCCATTTGACGGCAGCTGCTCCAATCAATGCCTGTAATAGTAAAAAGAAAAAGGAAAGTATGGAAAGAAATTTGGTTTCCCTAATGTGACCGATTGCCTTCCACGACCAAACTGAAAGAACGAGAACCATAATACCACCCACACCGGAGACAAGCCGATGGGCAAGTTCAATCATTAATTCAGGGGTTATTTCCAAAGGAAGAAATTTCCCGTGGCATAATGGCCACGATCTTCCGCAGCCCATTCCAGAACCAGTCTTTGTTACTAATGCCCCGCCAATTAAAATAAATATCATTCCGATTGTAGTTGCAACAGCCAACCACTTCAAAGAACGTCGCAAAAAATTCACCTCTTAAAAAGTTCAATAATTTGTCAATGGATAATTCTGACAGTATAATGAGTGAAAAATAACTAGATGTAAAAGTCCTTACCTATCATAACGAAAAAAAAAGAAAAAGAACAGGATTTACGCATAGATTTTTAGATTACTTTTAATTAATATAGGTGCCTGATGAATAATAAATATTTTTCACTATTATTATAGTGAAAACAGTTGAAACTTGAGTTTGAGTCTGTTAGAAATATATATATAGGTATTTTATTTAGAATCATTATTTTTTAAAAGTAATATAAATTAATATATATTTGGGTTAATTACTCTAGGCTTTTCATGAATATAATATGAATGGATACGAAAGAAAAGAGTTATGATTGGTAATTGTGCTAGTTTTCAACAAATATTTAATTCTGTCACAATTTAGTCAAAAATTATTCAAAAAAAGTTCACAAAAATACCTGAAAGTGTGATTTAATATACAGAGAAAGTGTTTTAAAAATCACTACATTTTTTAAAAATTGATTTTTACATAATATTATCGGACAAAATTAATAGTGGAGACATTTAAAAATAACTTTTGTATTTATATCCCCTCGATTGGTTAATATTTGGTAGTAAGGATTAGGAGGAGAAATATATGTCTAACACAAAGGCTTATGGAGACGCTGCCATAGAAAATGGCGCTGCGAGCCTACATACATCATTGGAAAAGACTTCAGCTTGGAAAGACTTCATGGCCCTTATCAAGATTGGAATTGTGAATTCTAATTTGATTACCACATTTACAGGTCTTTGGCTTGCACTTCATTTTTCAGGCCAAAGCTTTCTAAGTAATTTAGATATTGTATTTTTTACTGTGGCAGGATCTTCCCTCATTATTGCAGGCTCTTGTGCAGTCAATAATTATGTTGATCGTGATATTGATCATTTGATGGAAAGAACGAAAACAAGACCTACTGTTACGGGAAAAATAGTACCCGGAAAAGTTCTTGGATTAGGTATTTTACTGATAGGACTGGGAACACTGTGTTTATTCTTTACAACCATGACTGCAACAGTAATTGGACTGCTTGGAGTTTTTAGCTATGTTTTCCTCTATACACTGTGGTCCAAGCGACAATTAGTTTCGAATACAATCATTGGAAGTATTTCAGGTGCGGTGCCACCGTTAATCGGATGGGCAGCAGTTGATGCAAATCTTGACATCATGGCCTGGGCATTGTTTGTTATTATGTTTGTTTGGCAACCTCCTCATTTTTATGCACTTGCCATGAGGAGAGTGAAAGAATACAAAGCAGCGGGTGTTCCGATGCTCCCGGTTGTGAAGGGCTTCAAAACAACCAAAATTCATATTGTCATATGGGTAGCTTTGCTCTTACCCATACCGTTTTTTCTTACCAAATTAGGAATCCCATTTCTAATTCTTGCGACCGCTTTAAATATTGGTTGGCTGGCATTAGGGATTTATGGATATAGGGTCAAAGATGATATTAAGTGGGCAAAGCTAATGTTTGTTTATTCTTTGCAATATTTAACTATTATTTTTGTAGCGATGGTTATAGTTACGCTAATTTAGTTTTGTCTACGATTCTTTCCGTCGTATAAAAGGGAAGAATCGTCTTACATACTTCTTCGACCAAACACAATTTTTTAGAATTCATTAGTGAAAGAGGGGTTTGATTAAGCTATGAAAAGGCTTGCGAAATGGCGCTTGACTTCGTTGTTTGCGATCTTAGCGCTTATACTTTCCGGATGTAGCGGTGAAAGATATGTTTCCGCACTCCGACCAGCCGGTGAAGTTGCTGACATGCAATATGGTTTAATGAAGTTAAGCACCTATGTCATGGTGGGAGTAATCATTGTAGTAATGCTTATTTTTGTTATTATAATGGTTCGTTTTAGAAGAAAAGATGATAAAATTCCTAAGCAAGTTGAAGGAAGTCATACATTAGAAATATTATGGACGGCAATTCCTATCCTTTTGCTTCTAATTTTGGCTGTACCAACTGTTTCTGCAACATTCAAACTTGCTGATGTGAAAGAAATGGATAAAAAAGATACAAAAGCGTTAGTTATTAATGTAAGGTCACATTTATATTGGTGGGATTTTGAATATCCTGGTCAGAAGATTGTGACGAGTCAGGAATTAGTCGTACCAACGGATGAAAAGGTTTATTTCAACTTAAAGTCTTTGGATGTTAAGCACTCATTTTGGATTCCAGCTGTTGGCGGAAAATTAGATATGAATACTGACAATATTAATAAATTCTGGTTAGAATTTGATGATAAACGTGCAAATGAAGCTGGAAATCTCTTTTACGGAAAATGTGCAGAGCTTTGTGGTCCATCACATGCTTTAATGGACTTTAAAGTAAAAGCAATGAGCCGTGATAAATTTGATTCATGGGTATCTGCGATGCAGGATGTAAAAGAACCGCAAAAAGCACAAACAGATTTAGCTGCAGAAGGACAGGATATCTTTAATCAAAGCTGTATTGGCTGTCATGCTGTCACGCCTGCAAATAAAATGCCAGAAACAGCACGTCTTGCACCAAACTTAACCAATTTTGGTGACAGATCCCGTGTTGCAGGTATTTTAGATCATAAAAAGGAAGATTTAAAAAATTGGATCAAAAATCCTGAAACATATAAGCCAGGTAACCAGATGACTGGTAAATATCAAGATTTGTCAGATGATCAACTTGATGCGTTAGCAGAATATCTGATGGGCTTAAAGGTTCAGGAATAAGGGGAATCGGTTGAAAGGGAGGTAAAATTGTGAGTACCATTGCTCAAAAAAAGGGATTTGGCGGAACATTATGGGACTTTTTAACAACTGTCGACCATAAAAAAATTGCTATCCTCTATCTGATCGCAGGCGGATTTTTCTTCTTAGTGGGCGGACTTGAAGCAGTATTTATCCGTATCCAGCTTGCAGTACCAAATAATGACTTTGTTAGTGCAGGTGCATTTAATGAAATAATCACCATGCATGGAACAACAATGATTTTCTTAGCCGCTATGCCGCTTTTGTTTGCATTTATGAATGCGGTTATGCCTTTACAAATTGGTGCACGTGACGTTGCTTTTCCATTTGTAAATGCCTTAGGATTTTGGTTATTCTTTTTCGGAGGGATTTTCCTTAACCTTTCTTGGTTTTTAGGTGGTGCCCCTGATGCAGGTTGGACATCTTATGCCTCACTTGCCTTACACTCAAAGGGACACGGAATTGATTTTTATGTACTAGGATTGCAGATTGCTGGTCTAGGTACCTTAATAGGTGGGATTAACTTTCTTGTTACCATCATTAACATGCGGGCACCTGGTATGACGTATATGAGGATGCCGTTGTTTACATGGACAACATTTGTTGCATCTGCCATGATTTTGTTTGCTTTCCCTCCGCTTACAGTGGGTCTTACACTCATGATGTTTGACCGTTTGTTCGGAGCTAATTTCTTTGATGTAACGATGGGTGGTAACACGGTTATTTGGGAGCATCTTTTCTGGATCTTTGGACACCCTGAAGTTTATATCTTGGTACTTCCTGCTTTTGGGATTTTCTCAGAGATATTTTCAATTTTTTCAAGAAAACGTCTTTTTGGATATTCATCGATGGTATTTGCAACTGTGTTGATTGGTTTCTTAGGCTTCATGGTTTGGGCACACCATATGTTCACAACCGGTCTAGGTCCTGTTGCCAACGCAATCTTTGCTGTTGCTACAATGGCGATTGGTGTACCTACAGGCATAAAGATTTTCAACTGGCTCTTTACGATGTGGGGAGGAAGCGTTAAGTTTACGACCCCAATGTATTATGCATTTGGCTTTATTCCGTCCTTCGTTTGCGGTGGTGTAACGGGGGTAATGGTTGCAACGGCAGCTGCTGACTATCAATATCATGATACGTACTTTGTTGTAGCCCACTTCCATTATGTAATCGTTGGTGGGGTTGTATTGGCAATTTTAGCAGCAACACATCTTTGGTGGCCAAAAATGTTTGGTACTATGTTAAATGAAACATTAGGAAAAATCACTTTCTGGTTCTTCTTTATTGGCTTCCATTTAACATTCTTTATCCAACATTTCTTAGGGCTATGGGGCATGCCTCGTCGTGTTTTCACATACCTTCCGGGACAAGGATTTGACACATCGAATATGATTAGTTCGATCGGCGCTGCCTTTATGTCCGTTGGTGTCCTAGTTATGCTTTATAACATTATTATGACATCAGTGAAAAATGTTAAAGTTGGCAACGATCCATGGGGAGATGGAAGAACACTTGAGTGGTCTATTCCGTCACCACCACCTTTTTATAACTTTAAGCAGCTTCCGTTAGTTCGCGGCTTAGATGCCTACTGGTTAGAAAAAATGGAAGGTAAAAAAGGTATGACACCGGCGGAGCCATTAGGTGATATCCATATGCCGAATTCATCCTTTATTCCATTCATGATTCCACTTGGATTGTTCATTGCTGCATTTGGGGCAATGTACCATGTAGATAAAGTAGCATGGGCACTTCCACTGATGATTATTGGATTACTTATAACATTTGGTTCTATGTTTATTCGTTCTATTAAAGATGATCATGGTTTCCATATTCATAAAGAAGAATTGCAAGAAGAAAAGGGGGCTAAGGCATAATGCATGTTGAAGAGAAAATGACGTACGAAACATGGCCTGCGGCACCGGAGAAATCCACCCTTGAAGCAAAAAATAAATTTTTAGGTTTTTGGTTATTCTTAGGGGGAGAGACAGTTTTATTCGCCTCTCTCTTTGCTACCTATCTTGCTTTAAAGGATAAGGTACCAGATGCAAGTCAGCACTTGGCAAAGGATTTATTTGAATTACCACTTACATTTGTGGCAACCATGTTATTATTAACAAGTTCGTTAACAAGTGTATATGCAATGTACCATATGAAAAACTTTGCCTTTAAAAAAATGATGGTCTGGCTTGGCCTTACAGTATTATTAGGCCTTGGATTCTTAGGCCTTGAGGTTTATGAATTTTCACATTATGTCCATGAATATCATCATACCTTTACAAGCAGTGCATTTGGTTCTGCCTTTTATACACTAGTTGGTTTCCATGGCGCACACGTTGCTTTTGGATTATGTTGGATTTTAAGCTTAATGATTCGAAACTCTAAACGCGGTTTAAGCCTTTACAATGCTCCAAAGTTCTATGTTGCCAGCCTTTATTGGCACTTTATCGATGTTGTATGGGTGTTTATCTTTACGGTAGTATATTTAATGGGGATGGTGGGATAACATGTCAAATCAGCCATTAAACTCAGGTAACCCAAGTGTAGATTTAGAATATCGCCGCAAGAAAAGTGCAGAGGAAATGCGCTATCAAATTATTTCCTTTGCCCTGATGATTTTCTTAACGCTAGTGGCTTTTGCATCAGTAGCAATCGAAGGATTTACTTCATGGTTTACAGTACCTTTTATCCTTCTACTAGCGGCAGTCCAGGTAGTTTTTCAATTATTTTACTTCATGCATATGAGTCATAAAGGGCATGAAGCTCCACAATTGTTTCTGTTTTCAGGAGTCTTTGTTGGATTTACTGCGATATTGACATTTCTTACCATTGTTTGGTGGTAAGGGAAAAGAAGAAAATCGGCGTTATGCCGATTTTCTTTTTAAGTATTATTGTGTAATTCAATTTTTTGCACTCACAATTTTCTCTGGCTATAATAGAGGCAAGGATTCTTTTACTAAAGATTGAGGTGATATCAAGGTGCTACCACTAGATATATTTGGATTTAAAGCCCTTTGGAGCCCGTACTTTTTACTAATCTTAGTTGCGTTGACTATTGGCTATTTTCTCATGACAATTCCATTTAGATCAAGGTTTCGTGATAGTGAACCATTGACGGTGAAACAAGCTGCGATGTTCTTGACAGGTATGATATTATTGTATGCCATTAAAGGTTCACCGCTCGATTTAATGGGCCATCTCATGTTTTATGTTCATGGGATTTCCATGGTTATTTTTGTATTATTGATCCCACCACTGTTTATTTTATCAATTCCACAGTGGCTTTGGAGAAGTGTAGTTGAGATTAAAATAATCAATTCTTTATTTCGGCTTTTTACGAAACCGGTTATTGGAATTCTTCTATTTAATGGTTTCTTTTCCTTTTACCACATTCCGATCATTTTTGATCACGTTATGCAAAATCGATTTTACCATGGCGGGTACTCGATTCTTTTATTCGTATTGGCCGTTTTTATGTGGTGGTCATTAATCAGCCCGCTTCCAGAATATCAGCCATTAAGCGGAATTAAAAAAGTTGCTTTTTTATTTGCCAATAGTATGTTAATCACACCGGCTTGCGCCTTGATTATTTTTTCGGATGTCTCCCTTTATGCAACCTATCACGACCCAAAAGTTTGGGGGCAGGTAATGAGTTTATGCGTCGGACCATCAGTATTTTCAAATTTGAACTTGAGTGGACCAGAGTTATTTAGTTCGATGTCACTGGTTGATGATCAACGTCTTGGTGGGGTTGTCATGAAGATTATTCAAGAAATCATTTATGCTGTTGTATTAGCCCAAGTATTTTTTGAATGGTACCGTAAAGATCAAGAAGATTCAGAACGCGAAATGAAAAAGCAAATGTTAAATCCTCATTTTGTTGAATAAACTCCCATTTCATATGGGGGTTTTTTTTGAAAACTTCTGTATTTATTGAAAAGGATAGGGAACTCCACTAAAATGAGGGTAGAATATGTAAAAAGAGAGGAACTATATGAATTCGTTACCGATTTTACCAACAATCAGTACCACCTTTATTGTTTTAAGCGGCCTAACTGTAGCGATTGGATGGTGGCAAATAAAACAAAGGAAAATTGAGGCCCACAAAAAGACTATGTTTATTGCTGGGGTTTTTGCACTTATCTTTTTTATTATTTATGCCTCACGAACGATTTTTATTGGGAACACTGCTTTTGGCGGACCGGAAGAGATGAAGATTTATTACACGTTATTTTTAGTCTTTCATATTACGCTAGCGACAATTGGGGCTTTATTTGGAATTGTCTCCATCCTGACCGGGTTTAAGAATAAATTATCCATCCATCGTAAGCTTGGTCCTATCACGAGTATCATTTGGTTTTTTTCAGCGATTACGGGTGTAGCTGTCTACCTATTGTTATATGTTTTTTATCATGGCGGTCAAACGACCTCGATGATCAAAGCGATTCTTGGTTTTTAACAAAATTAAATGAGGGTGCAAAGTCATGCACCCTCATTTAATCCGTAATTATAATGCAAACTTACTAACATCTTCTTTAACGGTTTCGAGAATCTTCTTGCATTGGTTTACTAGTGAGGCAGGGAAATTCTCACCTTCGCCGTATTCAACTCCGTGCGGATAATAATGTTTACCTAAAAATGGTGTCATTAATTGTATGGTTGCCTTGAACGTATCGACGTCCCCTTCAAGCGCATAACCTTGAACACGAAGGTAATATATGCCCTCTTTTAATTCAAACTTGCGATCGTATGTAACACGCTCGTAATCCCATTGTCCTGCCCGGACCAAACCATGTTCATGCATGACTTCGTCTAAGCGGTTTAATTCCGCTTTTAACTTTTCTAGTCCCGTATTCTCAAATTTCATTATTAACCCTCCTAAAACGATTGCCTTACCGATCTTCCCTATATTGGTAGTATAGCAATTATAGTTCATTTTAATAATAGTTGAAAATGTTTCAACTTGCAATGGATAGTTCACTCGAATAAATTATTCGCGGTTTGATAACCATAGTATTGATAATGAAATAATTTTCTGGAGGATCGTGACATGGAGGAAATTCGTGAGATTATGACTGATAATGTGGAGTGCTGTACATTATTAGATAATATGTATGAGGTTGCAGTAAAAATGAAGGAACTAAATGTTGGCGCTATTCCTATTGTTGACGAGGAAAAACTTGTTGGTATGATAACAGACAGAGATATTGTCATCAGAGGTGTTGCTGAAAAACATCCTGGTTCAACAAAAGTAGAAGATATTATGAGTAAAACACTTGTAACAGTAACTCCCGATACTTCTAGCAGGGATGCGGCAAAGTTGATGGCAGAGCATCAAATTCGAAGACTACCGGTGGAGGAAAATGGAAAGTTACTAGGAATTGTTTCACTCGGTGATTTTGCCATAAGCGAATTAACAGATGATCAAGCAAAAGAAGCGCTGACTGAAATATCTGAGCAAAACTATAATGGTGTTCAATACTAAATTTATTTACTTGAATGATAATATTTAACAACCAGCAGGTGCATAGTGTACCTGCTTTATTTATTATCAGACATTTTTGTTAATGATTATTACTATTCTGGATATTGGTGATATAATTAAATTACCCATACATAAAATAATAGAAATACTAAAAGAGAGGGTGAATGCCTCTGCGGACTCTTAGTAGAATTTTAATACTCTCAGTCGTTTTTTTAACGATTGGTTTTTATGTTAGCATAAATGAAAAAAATGATGATAATGTTTTGATCAAAGAGGATCCGACCTTGGAAATGAAACAATCATTGCCTCAAGGGCTTGAAAATCCTGAAGGGAATAAAGCCTCTTTCGATAAACCAAAAGAAGGGGTAGCATTATTGATTGGACAAGACGTTTCTGTCCTAGAAAAGGAATTTGGAACTCCTGACAGAATTGATGAATCATTGTATGGCTATCAATGGTATGTATATAAACAGAACTATAACCGGTATATACAGGTTGGGGTTGAAAGTAATCGGGTTGTGACTATTTTTGCAATTGGCGAAACGCTGGATGTTGCTCCCTTTGAAATTGGACAGCCAGTTGAGGAAATTTTTAATACACAATACTTTGATACAAATATTAATCTAGTGGTAAATGGAAATTCCTACCGATTTGAATTGAATGATAATGATTTAAATCTTCGACCGATGGTTAAATTAGGAGATCTTTATGTCCAGCTCTACATTGACAGGATTACCGGGAATTTATCAAGTGTGCGCTTTCTAAACGCTGAAACACTTATTAAACAACGTCCATATGAACTTGCTTATAGCGGGGAGTTACCACAGGTGGAAGGACCATCTGAGGAAGCGTGGAAGCTAATAGAAAATGGGGTGGCACAGGAAATATTTGATATCACCAATGTATTACGGGTAAGGAACAAATTAAAACCGTTAATCTGGGATGACGCAATCGCTGAAGCGGCCTATGGGCATAGTAAGGATATGGCAGAAAATGACGACTTTTCCCATACATCTAAAAAATTTGGTGATCTAACCAATCGATTAAAAGCAGCAAAAATAGCTTATCAGACTGCCGGAGAAAATATTGCCGCAAAATATACGGATGCCCCTGGAGTAGTTGAAGGTTGGCTCAACAGTAAAGGTCACAGAGATAAGTTATTAAATAAGGATTATTCCCATCTAGGTGTTGGGGTCTATCAAAAGTTTTATACGCAAGATTTTATTCAAAAAGCGAACAATGAAAAAAGGTGACGATGTCACCTTTTTTCATTGTTCGTGATTTTCTTCTTTTCGTAATGATTAAATAAAATGGTGCTGCCTTCCCAGCTTCCATAAACTCGAATGACATCACCGATGATGAAAGAATCAGCTTTGACGTTTTTCTTAATTGGAGTGATCATTTTTGCGTTGATTATTTTTGCTTCAGTTTGCAGTTTAAGTGTTTGTACAAAAATGTAGCGATGATAATAAAAGCGCTGTCTCTCCTCCACAATATCTTTAATTTCTCCTGTAATGACGGCCTCATGCGGGATATTACCAACATTAAGCCATTTCACATCCTGTTCTTTCATCTCTTTTCTTGTCAGCCAGTAAAAATACAGGCAAATGATAGGAATAACGATGGCGGTAACCATTTTGATTAAACGCCCCTTACATTATTTTTTAATGATAAAAAAGGTTCCTGTTGCATAGGCGATTTTTTTCCCATCACTACGGTATACCTCCCCGGAGATAACCATCGTTTTACTGCCTTGATGAATGATTTCGGCTTTGCAACGAAGTGAATCACCAATACCTGGTGCAATATAATGAATATTAAGCTGATTGGTTACTGCGGCAAATCCTTCCGGAAGCTGTTGATAAGCCATGACACCCATGGCCGAATCAAGAACGGTCGCTGTAATCCCGCCGTGGACAATACTAAGGTCATTATTAATAATTGGATTAATCGGAATAGTAATTTCGCAGGAATTTTGGTCAAAACTTCTTTCCATATGTAGAAGGCCATCAATAAAGGTATTCCTGTTTCGTTTAATTTTTCTTTGGACACCTTCTAATAGGGTGGCAATGGCCTGAAGGTCTGTTTCTGATCCGGTTTCGAGACATGTTTCTAATAATCGACGCAATTCGTCTTTCATACTACTACCTCTTTCACTACATTATCTTCTGACATCTTACCACTTAGAAAGATAATAATAAATCATTTCACTCAGATTTGATGTTTCACATTTCATCTTTTCCTACATATTGTATTATTGGCGATTATTATGGGCTGAGGTGAGAAACATGACGCAAAAAAAATTGCACCCTTCCGTGCTCAAATTCAAAGAATTTGTCAAAAGTAATCCGAAAATCATTAAAGAGGTTCGGGATGGGAAGGCGACCTGGCAAGAGCTATATGAGGATTGGTATTTATTAGGGGAAGAGGATCAACGCTGGGAAGTGATAGGTACTGAAAAAAGCACTGACACTGAACCAAATAAAGAATCCAAGGGAGATTGGATGGCAAATATTATGGGGATGGTCAAAAAGATGGACCCAAATCAGATGCAAAATCATATTAATAATTTAAGTCAGGCATTAGGGGCAATCCAGGGTGTTATTTCCCAATTCCAAGGTGGAAATTCTGCCCCGGGATCAAGTAAGCCACCGGAGGGGCCGAAGCATCCTTTTGGATTTCGAAAAGACTAATGGAGGGGAATAATAAATTATGCGAAGAGATGTACTAGATTATATAGAACGCCAGAAGGACCTAAAGCAATTTGTTCGGGAGCAGCCACAATGGTATCGAAAACTATCAAGAAATCCCTATGATTTACAGTCGCTTGAAATTGCCTCCTTACATTATTATAAAAAGACTATTCCTGATCAAGTCGAAAAGTTTTCTAATAGTGTTCAAATGGCCTCCATGATGTATCATATGTTTCAAGCAATGAAGACTCAAGGGTGACAAAAGACCACATTCATTTTATATGTGGCTCTTTTTTTTGCGATTAGAATACGACTAAAAAGGTAAATGGAGGCGAACAATACCTAAATAAGGAGTGATAAGGTTGAAGATGATTATACGATTTTATATTCTACTAATCCTGCTATCGGGAATTGTTTCTGGATGCCAAAAAGATTTGCCAAAACCAGAAACAAAACCAAAAGTTATCTCTATTGACCGGTCGAGTCATTCAGATGTCAATTTAATCCCTGTTTATAATCAAAATTCAAGGGAGATTCCATCATTATTTGTACAGCATAAGATAAAAGGAAATCAACTTTTAGTTGAATGCATTGTTAATGGAATTAGTTTCAGGGAATCCGACCATTCTCGGAAAAAGACTGGGAAAATGGTTGTTTGGGTTGATGGGAAAAGGAATACTGAGGTAACTTCAGCAGCGTTTATTATTAAGGGCCTTTCTCCTGGGGAACATAAAGTAAAACTTGAAGTGGTAAAACTTACAAATGAACCTTACGGATTAGCAAAAGAATTTATGGTAAATATCCCTTGATAGGTAGAATATTTAGCATTCCATATACTTTCATGGTAAAATGGCATTGGAGGTGGGCACAGTGCTTGCTACTATTGAAAGAATTGAATTATTGGAAAATGCAGAAGGTTTAGCTAAGATGGTATTAGAGTCCGATATTGCGGAACAATACCAAATATGTTTATATAAAATGCAACATAACAAAGAAACACAAAGAAAGATAAAACAATTTGCCAACCTTAAGGAACTTTATGAAGAGGTTCAACGCTTCGGAAAATATCATCCTGATTATAAAAAGGTCATGATGAAAATTCGTGAGTATAAACGGGAAATGGATTTAGATCCTCTCGTTGCCGAGTTCAAGGTGGCTGAAAATGAATTACAAGATCTTTTAGATCAAATCAGCAGACTGGTCGGAAATGCAGTATCAGAACACATCAAGGTACCGAGTGGGAACCCATTTTTTGATAATGGCCACGGGAGCGGTTGTGGCACTGGCGGCAGCTGTGGGTGCGGATGAAAAAAATCAGCTTCCTAACTAGCTGATTTTTTTTATTATGAATTGAAAAGGGTTGTTTTAATGTGCTAGACTAATGTAAAATGATGGTTTTGCTGAAGGGGAAAAAAGTATGTTTGTTCAGAGACAGGGATTAGTTGTTTGGCTATATTCTTTAAAACAAGCTAAGATGTTAAGACGATTTGGAAATGTTCATTTTGTGTCTAAAAAGCTTAAATATGTTGTCTTATATTGTAATCAAGAAGAGATAGAGGGAATAATGGAAAAGTTAAATTCTTTTTCATTTGTTAAGAAAGTAGAACCTTCATATAAGCCATTTTTAAGAATGGAGTATGAAAATTCAGCCCCGGATAAGGCAAAGGAATATGACTATAAAATGGGAATTTAAATAGGTGAGGGGATTTTGGAACCCTCACCTATTAATTTGGGTATTGGTTATAAAAAAAACCCTGCAGAATTTTCTGCAGGGTCCTTCTACATCCTAATTAAAGGATAGAAGGCAAAGGGAGAGGAGAAACCGGAGGAAGAACTTATGGGGAAACGTAAGTCTTCTCCGCGGTTGGCAACAACATCCTCGAATTGATGTTGTTACTTACATTATTTCCACTACGCAAAAGGTTATACGTCTATTTAATAATTTTTCCATCCGGGCTGTTTTTGCTAACCAGGTATCATGATAAAAAGAAATGCTAGAACGGATTGTCTACTTTTTATAAATTATGATAGGATGGTAAAAAAAGCATAAGGCGCCTGTTTATTAGCGCCGAAGGCTGGACATTTCTCAAAGTCCAATATAATTCTGTTAAAATGTGGTGATAGGTCCATGAGAGTAGTTTCGGGTATTTGTAAGGGGAGACCTCTTAAAGCTGTTCCAGGAAATACAACTCGTCCGACGACGGATAAAGTGAAAGAAGCCTTATTTAATATGATTGGTCCTTATTTTGATGGGGGGATAGGGTTGGATTTATTTGCAGGCAGCGGTGGGTTAGGCTTAGAAGCTCTGAGCAGGGGATTAGAGAAGGTCATTTTTATTGACCGTGAGGCAAGAGCAATTCAAGTGATCCATGATAATATTAAAGCTTGTAAATTTGAGGAGAAATCCGAAGTTTTTCGTAATGATGCTGATAGGGCCTTAAAAGCTCTAGTAAAAAGGGA
Organism: Bacillus sp. MM2020_4; assembly: GCF_011250555.1. Taxonomy (GTDB): domain Bacteria; phylum Bacillota; class Bacilli; order Bacillales; family Cytobacillaceae; genus Neobacillus. Next base: position 189,327 of record NZ_JAANMZ010000001.1, read on the forward strand.
AGTCTGTTTTGATTACATATTTTTAGATCCGCCATACAAAAAACAGCAGCTTGTTCATTTAATGGAAAAGATGGATCAACAAGACTTGGTACAAACAGGTGGGATTATTGTTTGTGAGCATAGCTTTGATGTGGAATTGCCACAAACGGTTGGAAGATTCACAGAAATAAAACATGAAGTGTATGGAATGATTGCTGTGACGATTTATTCGCGAAATGCAGAAAGTAAGGGGGAATTAGGTTGGTTGGAATAGCCGTCTGTCCAGGGAGTTTTGATCCAATTACATATGGCCATTTAGATATCATTAGAAGAGGTGCAAAAGTATTCGATATGGTCTATGTGAGTGTGATGAATAATTCATCAAAAAATCCATTATTCAGCGTTGAGGAGCGAATTAATCTAATAAAAGCAGTAACTAAAGATCTTTCAAATGTAAAGGTTGATGAACATTCTGGTTTATTAGTTGATTACGCTAAAGAGGTTAAGGCAAATGCGATTTTACGAGGCTTACGAGCGGTTTCGGACTTTGAGTATGAAATGCAAATTACCTCGATGAACAGGGTGTTAAATGACGATATCGAAACCTTTTTTATCATGACAAACAACCAATATTCTTTCTTAAGCTCAAGTATTGTAAAAGAAGTAGCGAAGTATAATGGCGATATTTCCTCACTTGTTCCACCTATTGTGGAAAAAGAACTTCACAAAAAGTTTAAACTGTAAAAGAGCTGGGCACGTGCCTAGCTCTTTTTTAACCTGGTAAACAAGATTAGGATATACAAAAACAAAGAACAGATGGTTATGAGCGGTCCCATCTCCATGATTTTATGATAAAAATGGTTCGTCCATGAACCTTCTTCGAAAAACCAACCAACTGGCAATGCGTTTGATGGCTGTTCTTTGTTAGTAAAATGTACATAAATTGGTTTCCACAGAATAAGTGCAAAAAAACTGGCGAAAATACCATGGAAAATTCTCGCAATAAAAAAGGGTTTAAATCTAATATCTGTTTGGGCAAGGATACTGGCGACCTGTGCTTGGACACTAAAACCGCTAAAAGCTAAAATAAAACTGACGATCACTGCCTGTTGAAGAAGTGTTGCAGTTCCAACATGGCTGGTCAGGTCACTTCCCAGTGTTATTTCAAATAGCCCAGATATTAGCGGGATACTTAATTTTTCCGGAAATGATAAAAATGCTAGGACAATTTCCACGAACCTACCAAGTGCTGCCGTTATATGTAAATGATAAAGAAGTTTATTTACTACTGAAAACACTATAATGAATCCGCCCACCATTAATAAGGTTTGAATCGAAGAATTGACAGCATCGCCAAGAAGTTTCCCTATTGGTCGATTATCTTTTAATCTAGTTTGATGTAAGGCAGATAAAGCTGCTTTTATTTTGAATTTTTTCCCTTTTTCAGTGGTTTTGTCCGGAGATTCATTTCCATAAAAACGCATGATAATCCCAACGGAGATATTCCCCAAATAATGGGCTAATGCCAGGAGAATTCCTAAATTAGGATTATGAAAGAATCCCACTGATACAGCCCCAAAGATAAATAACGGATTTGAGGAATTGGTAAAGGAAACAAGCCTTTCTGCCTCAATTTGGGTTAATTGCCCTTCTTGGCGTAATCTTGCGGTAAACTTCGCTCCTGCCGGAAATCCGGAGGCCATGCCCATTGCTAATACAAACCCGCCCACGCCGGGAACTTTAAAAAGAGGTCTCATGAAGGGTTCTAGTATAACACCAATGAACTTAACTACACCAAAGCCTATCAACATCTCGGAGACAATAAAAAAAGGCAAGAGGGAAGGAAAGACAATTTTCCACCACATATTAAGGCCGCGGATCGAGGCTTCAAACGATACTTGTGGAAAGGAAATTAGCGAAGCCGCTAAAATCGTGACAGAAACAGAAAGAACGATTGTTTTTAATTTTGACCGAAACAATGAAGGGACCTCCTTCGGACAGATTGCTATAACTGTGCAATTCAATATTATCAATGCTAAAATAGAGAGTATTCTAAAAGTGAAAAACGCCAACCCTTGTCCCTATTTAATTCAAATATACTCATAGAACATGAATTTAGACCATAAGATTGAACGAGATTTCTATTCAGTAATTATTAGGAGGTCAAGCGATATGGAGCACCCAAAAATAGGCTTGGCACTTGGTTCCGGTGGTGCGCGCGGGTTTGCTCATTTAGGTGTCATAATGGCATTGACTGAAGCAGGAATTCCGATTCATTTGATTGCTGGCAGCAGTATGGGTGCGCTTGTGGCCGGCTTTTACGGTGCTGGGATTGATTTGGATCGGTTATATAAACTATCAACCGCTTTTAAAAGGAAATACTTTTTAGATTTTACTGTTCCTAAAATGGGGTTAATCTCCGGTAAAAAAATCAAAGAGTTTATCAGGGTTTTTACCCACGGGAAAAATATTGAAGATCTAACTTTACCAATCAGCATTGTGGCAACTGATTTATTGACAGGAGAAAAAGTCATTTTTAAAAAGGGGCCAGTTGCAGAAGCGGTACGAGCAAGTATCTCCATCCCTGGTATTTTTGTGCCGGAAAAATATAATGGAAGAATGTTAGTGGATGGCGGGGTAACAGACCGTGTTCCTATTTCAGTTGCCAAAGAAATGGGGGCGGATATTGTCATCGCGGTGGATGTTTCGCGAGTGAAACGGAATGCTGAAATAACCACCATTTACGATGTCATTATGCAGAGCATTGATATTATGCAAACAGAAATCATCAACAATCGAGAAAATTCTGCAGATGTGATGATCCGTCCTCCTGTTGAAATGTATAGCTCACGGGCCTTTACACATCATGAGGAAATCATTAATGCCGGAAGGGAAGAAACAAAAAAGCATATACGGCAAATTGAAACCGTTATTGAACAATGGAAGGGTGAGCACTAGCCATGCGTAAAAAAATTTATTTAGGATCTTTACTATTAATAGCTCTTATTCTTATAGGCGGAATGTATTATTCCTTGCCATACTATGTATCAAAACCAGGAATGGCTAAAGAACTAGCGCCCATCATTTCGGTTGAGGAAGGCTACAAGGATGAAGGGAATTTCATGTTGACAACGGTTAGAATGGGTAGAGCCAATATTTATTCCTATTTAGAAGCAAAGCTGCGAAAATATGAAGAAATTTATCCTTTAGAAATGATATTATACAAAAAGGAAACCGAGGAAGAATACAATGCTAGACAGCTCCATCTAATGGCAGGTTCGAAATTAAATGCTATTGAGGTTGCCTACCGTAAAGCGGGATTGCCTGTTCAATATAAATATAAAGGTATTTATGTTGTCCAGGTGGTTCCGGGAATGCCTGCGGAAGGAAAACTTCATGCAGGTGATCGAATTTATAAAGTAGATGGACATCAATTTCCTTCTTCAGAGAAATTTATTGATTATGTTGGTCAAAAACGTGTCGGGGATAAGGTCACGCTAACATATTCAAGAAATAAAAAAACACAGACAGCCATCTTAAGTCTACAGCCATTTAAAGAAGATCCTACAAAAATAGGTATTGGTATTTCATTAGTGGACGATAAAGAAATTTTGGTTGAGCCTAAGGTAAAGGTAAAGACGGATGAAATTGGCGGACCGTCTGCCGGATTAATGTTTTCTTTGGAAATATATAACCAATTAACAAGTGAAGACTTAACTAAAGGGTACCAAATAGCCGGAACAGGGACGATTGACGGGGCGGGAAATGTAGGGCCTATCGGTGGGATAGAACAAAAGATTGTTGCGGCTGACAAGGCGGGTGCGGAAATTTTCTTAGCTCCAAATGAAAAAGGGGCAAAAAAATCAAACTACAAGGATGCATTAAAAACAGCAAACGAAATTAACACGAAAATGAAAATAGTACCAATTGATACATTTGATGAGGCCGTTCAATATCTAGAACAACTACCTAAGAAATAGAAAAAGATGATGCATAGCGCATCATCTTTTTTATTCAATATAAATGGGCGACTGTGAATATTCCCGCTTTATCATTTCCTTTTTCAGCTGATTAGGGACGCCAAGTGCATACACACGTGCTGCTCTAACATCAAGGAGGATTTCATTTCCCTTAAAGGAAGAAAGCTTAGAAACAAGAGGAAGGCTGAAATTCTTTTTATTCTTGTTCAAATATTCTCTACCATTGCTGGTCATCCCTAATAGTCTTAAATAGGTGGCGGTTTCTCGTTGATTTTTCAATTCTGTTTTTTTCGTATTCGTTAGAATATGAACGCACAGACGTTGTAGTCTCGTCCATGTATACCGTTTCGTTTTTATTTTCTGCATAAATTCTTGAAAACTCCCAGCCTCTAAGGCAGCAGCCTGTAACCTGTTTTCAAGTCCTTCCTCCATCTCATAAATTTCTCGAAGTTCGTCCGGGGTCGTATGGAGAAGACGAAATTGCAGATAGCTCCAATAATTTTCCCATTGATGGAAAATTTGATAGCGTTGAAGATAGTCCTTTAACAATTGCCTGGTAGGTTCAGGTACGTATTGGTCAATTTCCGTTTTGCCATCTAATTTAGAGAAAATGGCCTTGCGGATACTCGTAGCACTTGCGATCGTTTCTGAGGCAAAATGTTCATCATGATAATCAGCATTTTTTCGGGGCACCGTCAACGGTTGCATCCCGCTTTTTTGTTTGTTAACCGCTTTTATGTATTCAAGTCCTAGGATGTTGTTCGGTTTCGCTAAATCTAAGTAATTTTCTGAGTTAGCCAATAGTTTAAATGCAAGCGATACGGCTTTTGGATAACTGACACCTTTATCCATGTATTGCTGGATATTTTCATCAAATGGTTGTTTCTGCTCATTTAAAAAATCAATGGTCTGATAAAAATCAGAGATATTTCCATTCTCACTTCCGAAGCTGACTGATTCGCAGCGGGCAGCATCTAGAATGGACACGGCCCCATTTGCAAAGGTTTCCGCTTTGTGTACAGCGAAGCGGTAGGGAAGTTCAAAGACAAGGTCGACACCACTCAATAACGCCATTTTCGTACGGGACCATTTGGAAACAAGTGCTGGCTCCCCACGCTGCAAAAAGTTCCCGCTCATTACGGCGATGACAACATCAGCCGTTGCTGCTTCCTTCGATGCTTTTAAATGGAAGGCATGTCCGTTGTGAAAAGGGTTGTATTCGACAATTACACCAACAGCATTCATTTACAATCTCCCTTTGATTTTTAACTTTTTTAACATTATAGCAAAATTCTAAGGAAACCAATCAAATAATGTGATAAGATGTTGAAGATGTTTGTCTTGGACTTATCTGGATACACTATAAAGGAAAACTCTTTTAAGTAATTCTAGTTACTGTAACATCACCTGACGGGGTGTAAAGAAAAAACATTGACAAAAATTTTATCGAAGGCTATAATTACCTTTGTTGCCTTGGGGTGATTCAATTGAAATGGACATTAAGTCAATTACAAAAATATCGAAACAAGGAATTTTTAATTGATGAGACGACTCGTGTGGATGAGATCAAACAAATTGATGCGACTATTCGCGAGGTTTCACCGATGCATATCACTGGTCGGGGAGATATCGACTCAACAAAAGTGACATTCCATTTAAAAATCGAAGGTCATTTAATCCTTCCTTGTTCTCGTACTTTAGTGGATGTAAAACTCCCAATTAATGTCGAAACAACTGAAACTTTCCTCTTACAAGGTTCAGTTTATGAAAGTGGAGAGGAAGCTTACCAAGTAAATGGTGATGTGATTGATTTAATGCCAATCATTAGAGAAATCCTTTTACTTGAGATTCCGATGCAAGTGTTTTGCGAGGATGTAGAATCTGAAGATGCAGCTCCGCAGTCCGGTAAGGATTGGGAAGTACTTCATGAGGAAAGTCAATCGAAAAAGATTGATCCGCGTCTGGCAGGACTTGCAAAGTTTTTTGACGAAAACAATTCTTCCGAATCATAATCGGCAAACCAAAGAAGCTAAGTGAAGAACCAGCACTCCTGGCCTTCATTACTTTCTTGATATTCTTTAAGGAGGTGGGAAGAATGGCTGTACCTTTTAGAAGAACTTCTAAAACTGCAAAAAGAAAGCGTCGTACTCATTTTAAACTAAATGTACCTGGTATGGTAGCTTGCCCAAACTGTGGTGAAATGAAACTTGCTCACCGCGTATGTAAAGCTTGCGGAACATACAAAGGAAAAGAAGTTGTGAACGACTAATTTCCGTTAAGGATAGAAAGCACAAGGAGCTAGTATAGTCCTTGTGCTTTTATCGTTTCTATACATACTATTGATTTCTGAGTTTCTAAAAATATAGTTATGAAAAGGGTGAGAGTGCTTGGCCTATACCATCGAAAAACGTGAGAAGGGCTATTTATTATTTACGATTACAAGAAGTGAAAAAAGAAACGCCATTAATTATGAAGTAATGAATGGCCTTCGTGAGGCAGTTAATAGAGCCTCTGAATCGGATATCAAGGCACTTATCATAACCGGTGATGGGTCACAAGCCTTTTGTTCCGGCGGTGATTTATCCGTTTTTCATAACCTTCATACCAAGGAAGAAGCGTATCCTATGCTCTCGATGATGGCAAACATTCTTTACTCGCTCCTTACCTTACCAATTCCGACCATTGCACTTATTAATGGGACGGTCATTGGGGGAGGTTGTGAGCTTGCGGCTGCCTGCGATTTTCGTTTAGCTCGAAAGGGAATTAAAGCAGGGTTTATTCAGGGAAAGCAAGCAATCACCACAGGCTGGGGCGGTGGCACCATCCTAGCAGAAAAACTTCCAACTGCGAGTGCGATGAAACTTTTAATGGAGGCAGAACTCAAGGAAGCAGAAGACTTAAAAAAACTGGGCTTTTTTAATGACCTCTTTGAAACCGACTCTCTTCATGCGTGCGAGGCATTCATGGAAAAGATGTTAGAGATTGATGGAAGTGTTCTTCAATCCTATAAAAAAGTCTGGATTAGAAAGTGGGAGCAATCCTTGCTGCGTGAAAGAATAGAGGAGGAGATTCGAAATTGTTCAGTCCTCTGGGAAAGTGATGCCCATCACGATTACGTAAAGTCGTTTGTGAGTAAAAAAACATTGAATAAAGAGTAAAAGACCACATAATAACAGTCTATCTTTTCTAGTAGAAGCATATGTATTATAAAAAACACTAGGAGGGATGGATTGATGTCACCTACGAGACAAGATGCATGGTCCCAGGATGAAGATTTGTTGCTTGCTGAAGTTGTCCTAAGGCATATTCGTGAAGGCGGGACACAACTGCAGGCATTTGAGGAGGTAGGTAAACAGCTGTCGAGAACTTCCGCGGCCTGCGGTTTCCGCTGGAACTCATATGTCCGTAAGCAGTATAAGTCTGGAATAGAGCTTGCAAAGAAGCAGCGGAAGGAGTTAAAGAAGCAAGACGCTCCAGTTGAAAGTGAGCCTATTCAAGAGCAGGCAATTGTGGAAGTTCTCCAGTCACCCCCTGGATGTGAACAAGGGAGTACGATCACCTTTCCCGCTGTAATCCATTTCTTAGAAGGACTCCAAAAACAAGCAGAGGCCTCATCTAGTTTTGAAGAGGATAGGAACAAATCCACTGAAAAAATCAAAGAGTTGGAAAAAAAAGCTTTTTACTTGGCAGCTGAAAACGAAAGACTGGCAAAAAATTTAAAGGCGATCGAGGAAGACTACCGTTCTTTAATTGAAATTATGGAACGGGCTAGGAAAATGGTCGTCCTTCATGATGAGGATCGACAACAAAAAGTAAAATTCCAAATGGACAAAAACGGAAACCTTGAAAGAGTGGAGAAGTAATAGGAAAAGCGGACACTTCTGTCCGCTTTTTCCGTGTTATTGGTTTTGGGCTTCCACACCTGCTGGATACCAGACTAGTGGATTTTCTCCACGGTCACGCTCCATATCATACTCTACGTTAGAAAACTCCATATGTTCCCAGAATTCTCTGGATTGAACTCTAGGGTTTGTCTTGATTGGGAGGCCCAAGCCTTTTGCAAATTCTACAAGAACTTTACCAAATCCCTTACCTTGATAGCCTGGTAATACCTCAAGCTTCCATAATTCTAAATAGTTTTGTGGTGGATAGAAATAACGGTCAAATTTAGCATCAATTTGATATAAACTCATTCGCGCTACTAGTTTGTCCCCAAAATAAATCCCGTAAAATGGAGAATCACTATCATCCTCAACCATATTTGCTTCAAGATCCTCAAGCATGGATAGTTCCTGAATCCCATATTCTTTAAATTTTTTAAATTCTTCTAGTGTTTTGAAATTTACTTTTAGTTTTTCCACTTTTGCTTTCATGGTCAACCTCCAAAAAATAATGATCTCAACATTTTGTATATATTCTTATGGATCTGAATAATATGAATGGAACAATTTTCGCATTATTCAAAATGAATTACTATCATTATATAACAAAACCATAAAAAATTCTTCAAATATCTTTCGAAAGCGTTTTCAAAATTTGCAGGAAATTCGGGGAATGATGTAGAAATTTAATTATGATGGAACAAAAGGGGTATGAAAGGGGAAAAAATGTGCAAAAAATTTTAATTGCCAATCGTGGAGAAATTGCCCATCGGATTATGAAAACCTGTCATGTGATGGGGATTGAAACAATTGCTATTTATTCTGAAGCTGATAAGGAAATGCCCTTTGTAAAGGCGGCAACAAAGGCTGTTTATGTAGGGGAATCACCTGTGAACAAATCCTATTTACAAAGTGATAAAATTTTGGAAATAGCAAAAAACGAAAAAGTGGATGCCATCCACCCCGGATATGGATTTTTATCTGAAAATGCAGCATTTGCTAGGAAAGTCATCAACGAAGGGATTATTTTTATCGGTCCGAAGCCTGAGACTATTGAATTAATGGGCGATAAAATTGTTTCCCGGCAAACAATGGAGAAAGCCGGTGTCCCCGTTGTTCCTGGCAGTGGTGGCGGCTTAAAAACTATTGAAGAAGCTCTTGGTCTTGCCGAGATAATAGGATACCCTGTTATGCTTAAAGCTAGTGGCGGAGGTGGCGGAATTGGTATGGTGCTTTGTGAAAATGAGCAAGCGCTCGTTAAGTCCTATGATTCGACAAAGTCGAGAGCAATGGCCTATTTCGGTTCAGATGAAGTTTTCATTGAAAAATATATTGCAAGTAGCAGGCACGTGGAAATTCAGATATTTGGTGACCACAGTGGGAATATGGTTCATTTGTTTGAAAGAGATTGTTCCATTCAAAGAAGACACCAAAAAGTTGTCGAAGAATCACCATCCCCTTTTCTATCTGATACGGTAAGGGAGAAAATGTATGAAACTGCTGTCAAAGCCGCGCGTGCTGTCGAATATTCAAATGCTGGGACGATTGAATTTATAGTCGATGAAAATGAAGACTTTTATTTTCTGGAAATGAATACACGACTCCAAGTGGAGCATCCTGTGACAGAAATGATTACAGGACTTGATTTAGTTAAATGGCAAATACTTGTGGCTGGGGGCGAGAAATTACCGTTGTTACAATCTGAGATTGTATCCACCGGAAATGCCGTAGAATTCCGCCTTTATGCTGAAGATCCTGTCCGGTTTTTACCGTCGCCGGGGAAAATTACCAAGTTTGATTGGAATGAAAATAATGGAGTCAGAATTGATTCAGGATATGAAGAAGGCGGAACAGTGACACCCTATTATGATCCGATGATTGCCAAATGTATTTTTCACGGTTCAACTAGGGCGGAAGCATTAGTTGCTGCAGAAAACTTCTTTAAAAAGTTGAAAATTGAAGGTATTAAAACTAACGCACCACTTTTCTTGAATATTCTAGCAGACCAAGATTTCCAACAAGGATTGTACACCACAAGCTTTCTAACAAAAAATTTAGTGAAATAGTAAGGAGTGTAAAAATTATGAAAGAAATTACAGCATCAATGGCTGGGACGGTATTAAATATTTTTGCTCAAGTTGGAGACCAAGTTAACACAGGTCAAGAGGTATTAATGTTGGAATCAATGAAAATGGAAATTCCAATCGAAAGTGCTGTTGAGGGTTTAGTTCAGAAGGTAAATGTCAGCATCGGTGACTTCGTCAATGAAGGCGATGTTTTACTTGTACTAGAGTAGTATTTCGGAGAGGAGGAGCATAATGGCAACAACTCATACATTAAATGACCAATTAAATGAAAATAGGAAAAAAATCGAGGCTGGCGGACATCCAAAATATCATGAAAAGCTGACAGAGCAAAAAAAGCTGTTTGTTCGAGACCGCCTGAGATTATTATTTGATGAAGGGAAATATGAGGAAGATGGAAAATTTGCCAACTTCCAGGCTGGTGATCTGCCGGCAGACGGTGTTGTAACAGGTATTGGTAAAATTAATGGTCAGACAGTTTGTGTCATGGCCAATGATTCAACAATTAAAGCTGGCTCATGGGGGGCTCGCACGGTTGAAAAGATCATCCGGATTCAAGAAACGGCGGAAAAATTAAAGGTCCCTTTATTTTATCTGGTTGATTCTGCTGGTGCGAGGATCACTGATCAAGTAGAAATGTTTCCAAATCGCCGCGGAGCAGGGAAAATCTTCTATAACCAAGTGAAGCTATCAGGAATGATTCCACAAGTATGTATTCTGTTTGGTCCTTCAGCCGCTGGTGGTGCATATATCCCGGCATTCTGTGATTTGGTTATTATGGTCGATCAAAATGCATCGATGTATTTGGGCTCACCGCGGATGGCTGAAAAGGTAATTGGCGAAAAGGTAACGCTTGAGGAAATGGGCGGTGCCCGCATGCACTGTACAATCAGCGGCTGTGGAGATGTATTGGCCTACAGTGAGGAAGAAGCCATTGAATCGGCAAAAAAATATATTAGTTATTTTCCTGCAAGTTTTAAGGAAAAGCCAAAATTGATTGAGGGTGTGGCAGCAAAGGATGGCCGTGAACTGGAAGCGATTATTCCTGAAAATCAAAATGCCCCATTTGATATGTTTGAATGTATTGATCGACTTGTGGATAATGCTAGTTTTTATGAAATAAAGAAGTTATTTGCACCGGAATTAATTACTGGAATAGCCAGAATCAATGGAAGAGCTGTTGGAATTATTGCCAATCAACCTAAGGTAAAAGGCGGTGTTTTATTTGTGGATTCCGCTGATAAAGCAGCAAAATTCATCCAGCTCTGCGATGCTTTCCATATTCCCTTACTATTCTTAGCGGATGTTCCAGGCTTTATGATAGGCACGAAAGTAGAAAGAGCCGGGATTATCCGTCACGGGGCAAAATTGATTGCCGCTATGAGTTCTGCTACCGTACCGAAAATCTCAGTCATTGTGAGAAAAGCTTATGGTGCAGGTCTTTATGCGATGGCAGGTCCGGCATTTGAGCCTGATTGCTGTATTGCTCTGCCAACTGCCCAAATTGCAGTCATGGGTCCGGAGGCTGCTGTAAATGCTGTTTATTCTAATAAGATTAATGAAATTGCGGACGCTAAAGAAAGAATCGCCTTTGTTCAAGAAAAGCATAAAGAGTACAAAGAGCATATTGATATTTATAAACTTGCTTCAGAGCTCATTGTTGATGAAATTGTCGCCCCGTCAGAATTAAGAGAGGTGCTTATTCAACGATTTGCTTACTATGAAACAAAGGAATTAACCTTCAGTGTCAGAAAGCATCCAGTTTATCCAGTTTAACATGCTTCCCCCTTTTCGATTTTATCGGAAAGGGGTTATTTTTTTGAAAAATCCTACTAATAAGTCTTCAGCATCTGCTAAAATAACGAATAAAGACAATTTAAAACGAGGGATTATGATGAAAGTTGGAATTATTGGAGCCGGTTCAATAGGATTATTATTTGCATCCTACATTAGCAGGGCTCTTGATGTGACGATATATACGAGAACATCTAAGCAAGCACAAGAGATTAATAAAAATGGAATCAAACTACGTAATGAGGGAAATGAGAGAGTAACGATGGTCAGGGCGCAGCCAATCGGGATGTGGACGGGCACAGAAAATTTTACGATTATAGCAGTGAAACAATATCAGCTTCCACCCATTATCGAGAAAATAAATCAGTTATCGGCTGTGCCAGAACACCTATTATTTTTACAAAATGGAATGGGGCATTTAAAGCTTCTCGAGGGTGTAAGAGCAAATGATCTCTATGTTGGATCTGTGGAACATGGAGCACTAAAGGAAAATTCAACTACTGTCAGCCATAATGGAAACGGCGTTACGAATGTGGCTGTATTTAAAGGTGCTGCCGTTTCATTACAGCAATTGGTATCCGAACTTAATGGAGAATTTCCAATGGTGTTACATGAAGACTTTTATCCAATGTTGATAAAAAAATTAATTGTTAATGCAGTCATAAACCCCTTAACCGCACTCCTTCAGGTGAAAAATGGAGTTTTAATCAAAAATCGTTTCTATTTCCAAGCGGTACAGAAGGTTTTTGCGGAAATTTCCTTTATTTTGAACCTTGAGCAGCCGGAGGAATATTTGCGTCTGGTCATTGATATTTGTAAAAATACGGAAGATAACCGGTCCTCGATGTTTAAAGATATGCAAGCAAACAATTTAACAGAAATTGATGCAATTTTAGGCTATTTACTAGATGAAGCAGAAAAGCAGGAGAAAGAGGCACCACAATTGAGTCTTCTTTATCATTTTATTAAGGGAAAAGAACTTGACAGGGAGGGCGCTTTATGAGCACAATCCTTTCTGCTTTTTTAACCGTCTTCTTTACATTACCGTTTTTAGGAACTATTCTTGTTTTTTTAATGCTTAAATTCATCACAAGAAATTCACGTAGATCTTTACATCTGGCACTGGATTACACAACCATCTTGTTTATCTTTTCTGTTCACTTTTTAATCGTTATCATTTGGGGGAAATCGTTATTATGGATGATCATCCTTATCATGATCATGATTGCCATGGTCTTTGTTTTTGTCCATTGGAAGCTAAAAGAAGAAATTATCCTAGGAAGGGTAATGAAAGGTTTTTGGCGCTTTAGTTTTCTGTTCTTTTTTCTCGTGTATATCACCTTAACTTTGTATGGATTAATCCATCGAGTCGTTATTTTTACGTTTTTTACATAATTACAAGTCGAAGTTTTTTTAAATTTGGATGGGGAGTGGTATACTCGTAAAAGAATGAATTTGGGTGATCAGAAAGGAAGTACATAAATGGAGATTTTAAATCTCTCGTTACCAGCAACGAACCGGTTTGCATCACATTATTTGGAACAATCTGTTGAAATCCAGTCTTTTTTTCATTATCGTTTTAATGATCAACAAGAAGATATGAAAAGAATAGCTGAACTTAGCAGCCGATCGTTTCCGCGCAAAGAGGTTGCTGCACATATTGAGGGTTTTATGGAGCGCTTTCCGTCTTCAGATGCTGTAAAGAATTCACTTGAAAAGTTGAAGGCAAATAATAGTGCTGTTGTTATTGGCGGCCAACAGGCTGGGATTCTGACGGGACCTCTTTATTCCATACATAAAGTCATCTCAATCATAAAATTAGCTGAGCAAAAAGAAAGACAGTTGGGAATCCCCATCATCCCTGTTTTTTGGATTGCCGGTGAGGATCATGATTTCCAGGAAGTCAATCATATCTTTGTACCTTGTGCAGGAAGAGTAGATAAGTGGACATATCCCGAAAAAGTCCATCAAAAGAAAATGGTATCGGATATCACATTAAACAAGGATATCTGTCTTTCATGGGTAGAAAATTTGATAAAAAATTTTGGTGAAACAGAGCACACAAATAATCTTTTAGAATTTGCCGAAGTACAAATAACTAAGTCACCCACCTTTGTCGATTTCTTTGCGAATATAATTATGGAACTTTTCAAGGATTACGGGTTGTTAATTGTTGATTCGGGGAATAAGGATTTCCGCCAGATACAAAAGGATTTCTTTAAAGAACAAATTGTTCAGCACGAAGCGATCACTTTCTCGCTTTTAGAGCAGCAAAAGCAAATAACGGAAAATGGCTTCCCTATTACCATTGAGGCAGACGAGAAAGCGGCAAACCTTTTCTATTATAATAAAAGAGTAAATGAGCGAATTTTGCTAGAATATGATCGTGAAATTGATTGCTTTGTGGGAAAAAGTGGTGCTATTACCTTTACTAAAGAAGAATTACTAGTGCTGGCTGATGAAAATCCTGCTGTATTAAGTAACAATGTGGTGACACGTCCGCTCATGCAGGAATGTCTTTTTCCGACAATAGCTTTTATAGCAGGCCCTGGTGAAATTGCTTACTGGGCTGAACTTAAGCTTGTATTTGAGCATTTTCATCTAAAAATGCCGCCTATTGTCCCACGCTTGAATATTACTTTTTTAGATCGTTCAGTGGAAACAGATATTTCAGAATTGAAGCTGGATTTGATGGAGATCTTGAAAAATGGAACCGAGCAGGTAAAGGAAAAATTTTTGGCTGCAATTAAAGACAAAGAATTAGCAGAATTATTCTCCCGGACGATAGAGCAGTTAGGAAATCAATACAAACTGATTGAAGCCAAAACAGAGCAACTAGATCGTTCGCTCATGCCGATGTTGAAGAAAAACGAGAATTATTTATTAAAAGAGATTGGCTTCATGCAATCAAAACTAGAAAATGCAGTAAAGTTGAAACACGATGTCCTCTTAAAAAAATATGCCAGGATTGATCTGGCATTACGGCCTGATGGATTTCCGCAAGAACGAGTATGGAATGTATTTTATTATTTAAATAAACATGGTTTATCGTTCATGAATAAGGTAATGGCAGGGACCTTTGAATTTGATGGCCGTCATAAGGTATTAAAAGTATAGGAAACCTTCACACTTGTTGTGAGGTTTTTTTTTTGCCCAAAATTACGAATAAAAAAGGATTTTCAAGAAAGTGGAGCGAATTGTTTAAAAATAGGTGGTGAAAAGTGGGGGAATGTGGTACATTTTTTATAGAAAGTGGGGGTAACGGGTATGTTCATGGGTGAATACCATCACAGCATTGATATTAAAGGCCGTATGATTGTGCCCTCCAAATTCCGAGATGAACTTGGCGACATTTTTATCATCACTAGAGGATTGGATCAATGTTTATTTGGTTACCCAGTTTCAGAATGGGAGCTTATAGAAGAAAAGCTAAAAGGGCTGCCGCTGACAAAAAAAGACGCCCGTGCCTTTACAAGATTCTTCTTTTCAGGTGCAACAGAGAGTGAACTTGATAAGCAAGGAAGAATCAATATCCCTGCACCACTGTTGCAATATGCAAAATTGGAAAAGGAATGCGTAATCTTAGGTGTTTCCAATCGAATTGAAATTTGGAGCAAACAGATTTGGGAAGATTATTTTACACAGTCTGAAGAATCTTTTGCGGAAATTGCAGAAAATATGATTGGCTTTGATATATAATGGGAAAGTTATATTAATATATTTTCTTGTTATTATCGTTCGATTGGAAAAGGAAGGTACGAAATGTTTGAACACACAACTGTATTGTTAAAAGAAGCTGTAGACGGCCTAAATATTAAGCCAGATGGAATTTATGTCGATTGTACATTGGGCGGTGCGGGTCATAGTTCCCGTATTCTTTCAAAGCTTGGGGCAGGTGGTAAATTATATGCATTTGACCAAGATGAAACAGCCATTGCACATGCAAAGGAAAAATTAGCTGAATATGGTGACCAATTAGTTATTATTAAAAGCAATTTCTTATATTTAAAAGACGAACTTGAGAGTCTTGGAATTAATCATGTAGATGGAGTCTTATATGATTTAGGAGTATCATCACCACAGCTGGATACACCTGAAAGGGGTTTTAGCTATCATCATGATGCACCACTGGACATGAGAATGGACAATGATGCAGATGTTTCCGCTTATGACGTGATTAATCATTGGTCATATGAAGATTTAGTCCGTATCTTCTTTCGCTACGGGGAGGAGAAATTCTCCAAACAAATCGCTCGTAAAATTGAGGCAGCGAGAGAAGTAAATCCAATTGAAACTACGTTCGAGTTAGTAGAATTGATTAAGGATGGGATTCCGGCACCTGCGAGAAGAAAAGGTGGACATCCTGCGAAAAGAATTTTTCAAGCTGTCAGAATAGCTGTAAATGATGAATTAGCGGTATTTGAAAAGTCTTTGAACCAAGCGATTGACCTGCTAAAGCCTGAGGGTCGAATTAGTGTCATCACCTTCCATTCACTTGAGGATCGAATTTGTAAGGCTGCCTTTAAGAAGGCGAGCGAGACCCCACAATTGCCTAAGGGATTGCCTATCATTCCCGATGAGTATAAACCGGAATTAAAGCTAGTCTCCCGGAAACCAATTCTTCCATCTGAAGAGGAATTAGTGCATAACAATCGCGCGCGATCAGCAAAGCTTCGTATAGCAGAAAAGCTATAAGAAAAGCGAAAGCGCCTTGGTGCTTTCGCTAGAATAGAAAACTAATCTGGAGGGGAAATGGTTGAGTAATCTTGCCAGGAAATATTTAGAACAGCAACAAGCAGAACAAAAAGCGCAAAACAAAGGTCAAGTGAAAATAAAGAAGTCCTGGCTTACTCCAGGGGAAAAAGTAATAGGCGTCGTATTCGCCGGAATGGTATGTTTTGGGGCAGTTCACCTTGTTTCAAACCAATCAAAAATTTACCAGGTTAACAAGGACATTCAATTGGTGGAAGAAAAAGTCTCGGATCAAAAAAAGGTTAATAGTGATTTACAGGTACAAGTAAACGAATTAAGTTCCTATGATCGAATTTTTAAAAAGGCAGAGGAAATGGGTCTTTTTAGAGATGAAAATAACGTCAAGGTTGTGCAGAAAAAATGAACAAGAAACAGCCATATATGAATGTAGGAGCAGCGATATTGTTTGCGATATTCGGCCTGCTCTTTTTTGTATTGATCTGCAGGTATTTTTCGATTCAAATTTCTGGGGAAGTTAGCGGACAGCCACTTGCTGCAAAAGCTCAGCAAAAATATGGACGGGAGGGAATCCTTCCAGCCGAGCGTGGGATCATATTTGACCGTAATGGTGAATTGGTGGCCGAGGATACAGCAGCCTACACTCTTATCGCAATTCTAGATAAAAAAATGACTGTGAATCCAAAAAAACCGAAACATGTAAAGGATCTTAATAAAACAGCACAGGAGCTTTCCAAGTATATAAATATGGAAGAAACAGAGATTTATAAAATCCTAACCACTGGGAAAGAAAAGAAAAGGTTCCAAGTCGAATTCGGCAAGGCAGGAAGAGATATTTCCTATGATACAAAGAAAAAAATAGAAGACCTTGAGCTCCCTGGGATCACATTTTCACGTGATTCGAAACGTTTCTATCCAAATGGAATCTTTGCTTCACATTTAGTTGGATATGCTGAAATAGAGAAAAAAAAGGATGGGACTTACGTCAAACAAAAGGATGGAACCTACAAAGTAGAAGGAAAAATGGGAATTGAACAAGCCTTCAATGATGAATTAACAGGGAAAAATGGAAAAATTGATTATGAGGGAGATTTGTGGGGCTATATTCTTCCTGATGGCAAAGAAAAGATCACCCCAGCGCAGGACGGAAACGATGTATATTTGACAATCGACCAAAAAATCCAAGCCTTTTTGGAGGATGCCATGGATAATGTGGTGAAGGAATATAAACCGAAAAAAATCATTGCACTAGTGGCAGACCCAAAAACAGGGGAAATTTTGGCAATGGGTCAGCGCCCATCGTTCCATCCGAAAACAAAAGAAGGAATTGACAAAAGTTGGCATAACGAAGCAATTGAAACGTCATTTGAACCAGGTTCAACCATGAAGATTTTTACCCTTGCAGCTGCCGTTCAAGAAAAAGTGTTTAACCCAAATGAAATCTATCCATCCGGTTCCTATCGGGTGACCGAGAAATCTCAAGTAATTCATGATCATAATTACTCCGGCTGGGGACCGATTACTTTTCTTGAAGGTGTTCAACGATCTTCGAATACAGCTTTTGCAAGAATTGCTAATGAAAAATTGGGGTTTGACAGATTTAGGGAATATTTAACTAAATTTGGATTTGATAAACCAACAGGAATCGAACTTCCGAATGAAACATCAGGAAAAATTCAATATACCTATCCAATAGAAAAAGTCACTACCGCTTATGGTCAAGGAACAGCGATTACACCGATTCAACAAATTCAAGCAGCTACTGCAATTGCGAATGATGGAAAAATGGTAAAGCCGCATGTGGTTGAAAAGATTGTTAATCATGATACTGGTGAAACAATTAAAAAAATGACACCAGAGGTTGTTTCAACCCCAATTTCTGCAGAGACGGCGAAGGAAGTAAGAGATATATTGGAAACAGTTGTTACCTCTCCAAAGGGTACTGGAGGACTATATAAACTTGATGGTTACAGTGTGGCAGGTAAGACAGGGACTGCTAATATCCCTGGACCTAATGGAAAATATTTAACTGGTACAGATAATTATATATTTTCATTTTTAGGCATGGCACCCAAGGATAATCCCAAATTAATTGTTTATGTGGCAGTTCAACAGCCTGAAGGATTAGAAAATTATGGGCAAGGAGCGATTCCTGTTTCAATGATTTTTAATCCTGTGATGAAGAACAGTCTGCATTACTTAAATATCCAACCATCTATGCTTGAAAAGGCTGTAGTTAATAAACTACCTAATCTTAAGGGACAAGCGACCGAGGAAGCTGTAAAGAATCTAAAAGAAATTGGCTTTGAAACAGTTGTGCTTGGCAATGGAACAAAAGTTGTTGGACAGCTGCCAAAAGCCGGGACGACTGTTTTGGAAGGTGAGAGGATAGTCATCCAAACCGAAGGTGATCTAACGGCACCGGATATGACTGGGTGGTCACTTAGGGATGTTATGAAAGTATCTACCATTGCCGGATTAAAATTAACTTCAAAAGGTCAGGGATATGTCACTCAGCAAAATATTACGCCAAACACTCTCTTAAAGAGTGGGGATTTCCTTATTGTTGATTTAATAACCCCTGAAGAACAATGGAATGCAGAAATGAAAACAACAGAAGATGAAACTGGAAAAACGAAGGATGAACAAGAACAAGATAAGAAGGTGCAAGATTAATCGTTAATCCCGCTTTTTAAGCGGGATTTTTGCTTTACCGTGGACAGATGTAATTACGTTCTATTAGAACAGGTACAAGCATATAAATGAATGATAATGGAATGCAGTGCGTGATAAAGGAGGATTATTCATTGTATGCGTGTTTCTAATGTAACTGTCCGTAAACGGCTTATGATTGCTCTATTCGTTGGCATCCTTACCTTTTTAATAATTGATGTTCGGCTGGGGTATGTCCAATTTATCCTTGGTGACATGCTGACTGATGGGGCAAAAGGATCTTGGAGCCGGAATATCCCTTTTGAACCTGAGCGAGGCAAAATAGTTGATCGGAATGGGGTACCGTTAGCAACGAATATTAGTGCCCCTACTGTTTATGTGATTCCAAAACAGGTAAAAGACCCGGCAGCGACGGCTGAAAAGTTAGCAGCAGTGCTGGATATGCCAAAGGAAAAGGCATATCGGGACATAACAAAGGGTGCTTCGTCCGTCCGGATTAAGGAAGGCAGAAAAATATCTCACGAGAAGGCAAAGGAAATTAGAGCCCTCGATCTTGAAGGTGTTTACATTGGGGAAGATTCGAAACGGCATTATCCAAATGGGAGTTATCTTTCCCACGTTCTAGGATTTACAGGGGTGGACAACCAAGGATTAATGGGACTTGAAAAGTACTACGACAAAGAGCTAAGTGGTGAACGCGGAGCAGTAAAATTTTACGCCAATGCCAAGGGTGAAAGAATGAATGATATGGCTGACGATTATGAGCATCCCGTAAACGGCCTTGATTTGAAACTAACGATTGATTCAAAAATAGAAACGATTATCGAAAGGGAACTGGATATTGCTGAAGCAAAATATAATCCAGATGGAATTGTAGCGATTGCTATGAATCCAAATAGCGGCGAAATATTAGGAATGTCAAGCAGACCGACATTTGACCCGGCCAACTTCCGTAATGTTCCACAAGAGGTTTATAACCGGAATCTTCCAGTATGGTCAACGTATGAGCCAGGTTCTACCTTTAAAATTATTACCCTTGCCGCAGCACTGAATGAAGGAAAGGTTGACTTGGAAGGAGATCATTTTCATGATTCAGGGTCAGTACAAGTTGCTGGTGCGAGGTTAAAATGCTGGAAAAGAGGGGGGCATGGGAGTCAAACTTTTTTAGAGGTTGTTCAAAATTCCTGTAACCCGGGGTTTGTAGAATTAGGTGATCGATTAGGAAAAGACAAGCTATTTAAATATATAAAGGATTTTGGCTTTGGACAAAAGACGGGGATTGATTTGCAAGGGGAAGGAACGGGTATTTTGTTTAACTTGAACCGAGTGGGTCCTGTTGAACAAGCCACAACCGCCTTTGGTCAGGGTGTGTCGGTAACGCCCATCCAGCAGGTCACAGCCGTTTCAGCAGCCGTTAATGGCGGGATTCTTTACAAGCCGTTCATCGCAAAGGAGTTAATTGATCCAGTTACAAACGAAGTAGTGATGAGAAATACTCCGGTAGAAAAAAGACGAGTGATTACTGAAGAAACATCAAAGGAGATCCGCAATGCACTGGAAAGCGTTGTGGCGCAAGGAACAGGCGGCAAAGCATTTGTTGAGGGATATCGTGTTGGCGGTAAAACAGGAACGGCACAAAAGGCACAGGGGGGTAGATACTTAGAAAATAACTATATCGTTTCTTTTGTAGGTTTTGCACCCGCTGATGATCCCCAGATTGTTGTTTATGTGGCAGTGGATAATCCCAAAGGTGTCACCGCCTTTGGGGGAACCATTAGCGCTCCAATAGTCGGTAATATAATGAAGGATGGCCTAAGTGCGATGGGGATAGAACCTAGAAAGGATCAAATTGAAAAGAAAATCAAGTGGCCAGATACCCCACTATTAACATTGCCAGACTTTGTAGGATTGTCAAAAAGCGAACTTCAAGAGCAAATGATCAATTTGAAAGTTGATGCGAGTGGTGAAGGAGATGTCGTTGTAAAACAATCACCTGAACCGGGAACAAAGGTTAAGGAAGGCTCAAAAGTACGGCTTTATTTCGGTAATGGGGAATAGCTGACATAAGAAGAATAATCAACAAAGGGCGGTCGGAATGTGTTCCGCCGCCTAAAATTTTATTAAGCTTTAAATACTAAATGGAAAAATAAAATGTTTTAATGTAAAATAAGATGGAACTTTCAAGAGAAGGTTAATTAGGTAAATAGTGATAAAAAGATTTTTGGACGGTTATGAGAGGATTTGAGAGAAAATGAGGTTACAAAAGCTGCTTGAATATTTGCATCCGATCCATCCTTTTATGGGGGAAGACCCGGAAATCACTTCAATTGAAAATGATAACCGGAAGGTGCAAAAAGGGAGCTTGTTTATTTGTATTAATGGCTATACTGTGGATGGGCATGATTTTGCAGCGTCTGCTGTTAATAATGGTGCTGCAGCCATCCTTGCTGAGCGTCCGTTAGACCTGGATGTACCTGTAGTCGTTGTTAACGATACGACAAGAGCTATGGCAGTGCTAGCTGATTGCTTTTACGGACAGCCAACGAAAAGGCTGCAATTAATTGGCATCACAGGAACAAACGGAAAAACGACCACCAGTCACCTGATTGAAAAAATATTTGCCGATACTGGGAAAACAACAGGCTTGATCGGTACCATGTATACGAAGATTGCTGATAAGACATTGGAGACAAAAAACACAACTCCAGAAAGCCTGACACTTCAAAAAACATTTCACCATATGGTAGAGGCTGGTGTCAGTCTTGCGGTAATGGAGGTTTCATCGCATGCCCTTGACTTAGGCAGGGTCCACGGATGTGATTTTGATATTGCTGTTTTTACTAACCTTACACAGGATCATCTTGATTACCATAAAACGATGGCGGAATATAAGCGGGCAAAAAGTATGTTGTTTGCCCAGCTTGGCAACTCCTTCGATAAAAACAAACCGAAATTTGCAGTCTTAAATGCAGATGACCCCGCATCAGAAATGTTTAGCAGGTCAACGGCTGCACATGTGGTTACATACGGAATCGATCAGAAGGCAGATCTGCAAGCTCAAAATATTCAAATGACACCAAAAGGAACAAATTTTGATCTTGTTATGAAGGGTGCCATCTATCCGGTTCAAATGCAATTAATTGGTAAATTTAGCGTTTATAATGTTTTAGCAAGTATTACCGTTGCATTAGTTTCAGGCATTGAGATTCATACTATCATCCATTCTATCGAAGATGTTGAAGGGGTGGCTGGCAGGTTTGAACTTGTTAACGCAGGCCAGGAATTTACGGTAATAGTTGATTATGCACATACACCTGACAGTCTAGAAAATGTGTTAAAGACCATTCAACATTTCGCGCAGAATCGGGTTTTCGTCATTGTTGGCTGTGGGGGAGATCGGGATCGTACCAAACGGCCATTGATGGCACAAATTGCCTGTAATTGGGCAACAGACCCTATTTTCACCTCGGATAATCCAAGAAGTGAAGATCCGCTAGCAATATTAAAGGAAATGGAAACAGGTGTGGAAGGTAAATCATACCAAGTCATACCTGATCGAAGAGAGGCGATTCATTCGGCTGTCCGTCAGGCAGAAGCGGGAGATATTATTTTAATCGCTGGAAAAGGTCATGAAACCTATCAAACCATTGGCAATGTCGTTCATGATTTTGATGACCGAATTGTAGCCAGGGAAGCTATTGAGGGGAGATAGGTATGTATTTAGCTTTGAGTGACGTGGCAGGATTGATTCCTGATAAACAAGGAATCCAGGATGAAATGGTGTTTCATACGATTACGGATCATGCAAATACCAGTCAGCCGAAAGGTTTATTTGTAGCCATAAATAAGGAATCTGGGGATCTTTTAGAAGCGATTGCGAATGGAGCAATCGCCGCTATCTGGGATCAGGAAGAGAAACTTCCAGGATACACACCAACATATTTCCCTGTTTTTTTTACAACGGATATGGCTTGGGCGGTAAAAGAGATCCTAACACATTATTATGAAAAATTAGACGGAGAATCGATTAAGCACATGGAGATTACGAACTTTATATTTTCAAATAAAAAACTTCTTAATAAAAACAAACAATCATATGATATAGCTGGGATACTAGAAAAGCTGACAAATAAACGATCGAATGATGCCGGAAGGAGGGGATAAAATGAAGGAGCAAGTTATTTTTTTCACAATTATCATGGGGTTCCTCATTTCAGTTTTACTTTCTCCCCTTTTTATTCCCTTCTTAAGAAGGTTGAAATTTGGACAAAGCATTCGGGAAGAAGGACCAAAATCACATCAAAAAAAATCAGGCACACCAACAATGGGCGGTGTCATGATTTTATTCTCAATCATCATTACCACTTTGGTCATGATTGGGAAATACTCGGATCAAATTCCGGTTACAGCATTTTTACTTATATTTGTGACATTTGGGTTCGGTTTACTCGGGTTTTTAGATGATTTTATCAAAGTGGTTTTGAAACGAAATCTAGGCCTTACTTCAAGGCAAAAGCTTTTAGGCCAAATTATTATTTCCGTTATCTTTTATTTAATCTATAAACATACAGGACTATCCACAGAAATTAAACTTCCATTTTGGGATTATTCGATTGATTTAGGCTGGTCATATGTATTTTTTATCATCTTCTGGCTTGTGGGATTCTCAAACGCAGTGAACCTTACGGACGGACTGGATGGTTTGGTGTCGGGCACAGCGGCGATTGCTTTTGGAGCATTTGCTGTACTGGCGTGGAACCAAAATAACTTTGAAATTGCTGTTTTCTCGGTTGCTGTAGTTGGTGCAGTCTTAGGGTTTTTGGTTTTTAACGCCCATCCGGCAAAAGTATTTATGGGTGATACAGGATCGCTTGCCCTCGGCGGTGCCATTGCAGGAATTGCCATTTTAACAAAACTTGAGATCCTGCTCATTATTATCGGCGGCGTTTTTGTCATCGAAACATTGTCCGTGATTCTTCAGGTTACTTCTTTCAAGACCACAGGGAAACGAATTTTTCGAATGAGTCCCTTACACCATCATTATGAATTGGTGGGCTGGTCGGAGTGGCGGGTAGTCGTTACATTTTGGAGTGTTGGTTTATTATTTGCGATACTAGGTATCTATATCGAGGTGTGGTTGTAAGTGAGACAGATTGAATCGTATCAACATAAAAAAATTCTAGTGCTTGGATTGGCCAAAAGTGGTGTAACAGCCGCTACTTTGCTACATAAGCTTGGAGCATTTGTAACAGTCAACGATAAAAAGCCATTATCGGAAAATCCCGAAGCACAAGGGTTATTAGGGCAAGGGATTAAGGTGATTTGTGGTGAACATCCAATTGGACTGCTTGATGAGGGATTCGAACTGATTGTAAAAAATCCGGGAATTCCCTATCATAATCCATTGATTGAAGGGGCTATTGAAAAGGGAATCCCTGTCATTACGGAAGTAGAGCTTGCGTATGAAATTTCCGAAGCGCCATTTATTGCTATTACTGGAACGAATGGAAAGACTACTACAACAACACTACTATTTGAAATGTTGAAAACAGGAAAGAAGCAGCCATTAATTGCCGGGAATATTGGGACAGTGGCTTCTGGTGTGGCTGAAGAGGCTACAAAGGATAATACCATTGTCATCGAATTATCCTCATTCCAGTTAATGGGAATCGAATCTTTTAATCCGAAAATTGCAATTATAACAAACCTTTATGATGCACATTTGGATTATCACGGAACACGGCAGGAATACATTCGTGCTAAAGCGAATATTACGAAAAACCAGACAGAGCTGGAATATTTAATCATAAATGCAGACCAAGAAGAAACAATGGAAATCGCACGCCAATCTAAAGCCAATATCATCCCGTTTTCCACAAAGAAAGAATTAATGGAAGGTGCTTTTCTGCGAGATGGCTGGATTATGTTTAATTGTGAAAAAGTAATGAAAATCGATGAAATAGCCTTACCAGGGGTACATAATCTAGAAAATATCTTATCTTCCATGGCTGCAGCTAAACTTTCGGGGGTCGAAAATAACGCAATCCAAGAGGTGCTCAGAACCTTTACTGGTGTCAGGCACCGTTTGCAATATGTTGCTAATGTTAATGGGCGAAGGGTCTATAATGATTCAAAGGCGACAAATAGTTTAGCGACGATCAAGGCGCTGGCTGCGTTTGAAGCACCCGTGATCCTGCTTGCAGGAGGGCTTGATCGCGGTAATGAATTTGATGAATTGCTTCCCTATTTGAAACATGTGAAGGTGTTAGTCACTTTTGGTCAAACTGCCCCTAAGATGGAGCGGATCGGTCGAGAGGCGGGAATAAAAATAATCAACCGTGTCGATAATGTGGAAAAGGCAGTGCCTGAAGCATATCGATACTCCGAATCGGGGGACGTCATATTATTGTCTCCTGCCTGCGCCAGTTGGGATCAATATAAAAGTTTTGAAGTCAGGGGAGACATTTTTATCGAAGCGGTGCATAAGCTTAAATAAGGGCTTGTACAAAGGAAAGCGATAGCGCCTGTAAAGCAGCGGGCGTATAGCCTGGAACTAGATCCTGATCTAGGTTCAGCTTATTATACTTGCTAAGCCCTAAAACTCGTGGTTGAGGTGTATAGCGGTGCCGACAAAGAGAACAACTCCTGATTTTATTTTAATGATTGTCACTTTCACGCTGCTGGCAATAGGGCTCATTATGGTTTACAGCGCGAGTGCAATATGGGCTGAATTTAAATTTGATGATTCCTTTTTCTTTGCTAAAAGGCAAACCTTATTCGCCGGGGTCGGGGTTGCTGCCATGTTTTTTATTATGAACATTAACTATTGGACATGGAGAACTTGGGCCAAAACCATATTAATTGTTTGCTTTGTTTTGTTAGTGCTAGTCTTGATACCTGGTATTGGGAATGTTCGCAATGGCTCAAGAAGCTGGATAGGAGTAGGCGCGTTTTCGATTCAGCCTTCAGAATTTATGAAACTGGCGATGATTGCTTTTCTGGCAAAATACCTTTCAGAGCGGCAAAAGCTAATTACTTCTTTTAAAAAAGGACTTGTCCCTTCGTTGGGCCTTGCTTTTATTGCTTTTGCTATGATCATGCTCCAGCCTGATTTGGGTACAGGAACGGTTATGATGGGAACCTGCGTGGTGATGATATTTATTGCCGGTGCACGCGTCAGACATTTTGCTCTTCTGGGGCTATTGGGTGTTGCTGGGTTTGTCGGCTTAATTGCTTCCGCTCCTTATCGAATAAAGAGGATCACTTCGTTTTTGGATCCCTGGTCAGATCCACTAGGCAGTGGGTTTCAAATAATTCAATCCCTTTATGCAATCGGCCCCGGAGGTTTATTCGGACTTGGTCTTGGTGAAAGCAGGCAGAAGTTCTTTTACTTACCAGAACCACAAACAGACTTTATCTTTGCCATTCTTTCCGAAGAATTAGGGTTTATTGGCGGCTCTTTTATCCTGCTATTGTTCGCACTATTGTTATGGCGTGGAATCCGCATTGCACTTGGGGCTCCAGATTTATATGGTAGCTTTCTTGCTGTGGGAATTATCGCCATGGTGGCCATCCAAGTGATGATAAATATCGGTGTTGTTACCGGACTAATGCCGGTAACTGGTATAACACTGCCATTTTTAAGCTATGGGGGCTCCTCATTAACCTTGATGTTGATGGCTATCGGTGTTCTCCTAAATATTAGCCGTTATTCAAGATATTAAAAATGATACCCTGTTCGGTGGCAGGGTTCTTTTTATTTTTAATCAAAATAGTTCATTACATTTAGGTAACATTCTTTTTTCATTCGCGTTTTTTCTTATGTTTTTATAGTAGAATGTGTTTAGCAACTTTTTAGAGGTGAGAAAATGAAAATAGTAGTTAGCGGTGGCGGGACTGGTGGACATATTTATCCTGCACTCGCACTGATCAGAGAAATTCAAAAAGAGAACAAAGATGCTGAGTTTCTATACATAGGTACAGTAAATGGATTGGAGAGTAAAATCGTTCCTAGGGAAAATATTGCATTTAAATCAATCCATATTACCGGATTTAAGAGAAAGCTTTCCATCGAAAATGTCAAAACGGTTTTTCGTTTTCTAAAAGGTGTGAAGGACAGCAAAAGAATACTAAAAGAATTTAAGCCTGACATTGTTATTGGAACGGGAGGATATGTGTGCGGGCCTGTTGTGTATGCTGCACATAAGCTGCGGATTCCAACAATTATTCATGAGCAAAATAGTGTACCGGGTCTGACCAACAAGTTCTTAAGCCGGTATGTAAATAAAATTGCTATTTGTTTCGAGGAAGCAAAAGCATATTTCCCAAGTGATAAAATTGTTTTCACGGGGAATCCGCGGGCTTCTGAGGTCATTGGCAAGGATGGAATAAAAGGCCGTCTATCAGCAGGTCTTAGCACAACTAAACCTGCTGTCCTCATCTTCGGTGGCAGCCGTGGTGCACGTCCAATCAACGAGTCGGTCGTGAAAGCCTTCGCTGAATTGGCTGAAAAACCCTATCAGATTCTCTATATTACAGGTGACGTCCATTATGAAGATGTCAAGAAGGAAGTAGAATTAGTTGGCAGTCCAAACAATGTAGTGATAAAGCCGTTTATTCACAATATGCCGGAAGTTCTTGCTGGAATTGATTTGGTTGTATCAAGAGCGGGAGCAACTACTCTTGCCGAGATTACTTCACTTGGTATTCCAAGCATACTTGTCCCAAGCCCGTATGTGACAAATAATCATCAAGAAAAAAATGCCCGGTCATTAAGTGATCATGGTGCCGCAGAATTGCTTTTAGAAAAGGATCTAAATAATAAAAGTCTTGTGAATCACATTGATCGAATTCTCCTGAATAAGGATAATTTACAAGACATGAAACTAAAAGCTAAAAAAATGGGTGTCCCGGATTCAGCTAGCAGACTTTACGCAGTAATGAAACAACTTATTAAAAAGTAAAGCAAGGGTAGCCCAAAATATTTTTGTGCATAAACTGAAATAAACGCATCTTGAAAGTAAGGGTGGTAAACATGAACGCAATTTTAACAGAATTGCAAAATTTAAATATTGGGAAAGTGAAACAAAATGAGCCTCTTCTTAATCACACAACAATAAAAATTGGCGGCCCAGCTGATCTTTTTATTGAGCCTTCATCAGTGGAAAATTTAAAACAGGTGATGACCGTGATAAAAAAACACCGTCTTAATTGGCGTGCGATTGGCAGGGGTTCCAACCTATTAGTATCTGACAAAGGGATTGAGGGAGCAGTGATTAAACTCGGTTCTGGTTTAGGTCATCTTGAGGTAAATGGTACCGAGATTACAGTCGGAGGCGGTCACTCCCTTGTCAGCTTATCCACCATAATCAGTAAAAAAGGGCTGACGGGACTTGAATTTGCTAGTGGGATCCCAGGGTCTGTCGGCGGAGCAGTTTATATGAATGCCGGTGCGCATGGCTCAGATATTAGCAAAGTATTAACGAGGGCACATATATTATTTGATGATGGAACGATGGAGTGGCTTTCGAATGAAGAAATGGAGTTCTCCTACAGAACGTCTGTTCTGCAGAAGAAACGACCGGGTATTGTAGTGGAAGCCGTTTTTCAGCTTGCGCTTGGGGAGCGAGCTGTAATAGTTGAAAAAATGCAGCACAATAAAGATTATCGAAAAGATACGCAGCCATGGAATTTTCCTTGTGCAGGCAGTATTTTCAGAAATCCACTGCCAAATTATGCAGGAAAACTAATAGAAGTTGCCGGCTTAAAAGGATTCAGTATTGGCGGGGCAAAAATTTCTGAAATGCATGGCAATTTCATTGTTAATGCCGGAAATGCGACCGCGGGCGATGTACTTGCATTAATCCAGCATGTCAAAGATACCATTTATAGTCTTTATGAAGTGAAAATGGAAACAGAAGTGGAAATAATCGGAAGAAGACAGTCGAGGGCGTCAAATTAAAGTTCCAAAATTTTAGCTTACTTTTCTTGTAAGAAATCCCTTACGAATGACAAATATTGTGTTATAATTACTGATAAACATTATACGCGGAAAAACTAATGGGAACGAATAACGGCATGATTTTTCGTGCCGTTGTTTCTCTTTTTCTAAGGAACCTTTAACTTGTTTTAGTGGACAAGCTTTTAGTAAATTAGGGCAACTGCTTTTTATTTGGAGGAAAAATAAATGGAAAAGGGTAAAATTGTTGCTCTAGAGGATCGAATACCAAAATTAAAGGAGCAAAGGCGGCGAAAGGCAAACAGGAGGCTCGTACTTTTGCTTATTTTATTTTTTACCATGATTGTCGTTGTCGCCTATACTCAATCACCATTGAGTCATGTGAAAAATATTACAGTTAAAGGAAATGAAGTATATTCAGATCGTGAATTAATTAAAATAAGCGGTATTACAAATAATACAAATATTTGGAAAGTAAGTAAAACGGATGTCACTTCAAAGCTTGAACAGTTATCCGAAATTAATAAGGCAAAAATCAACATTCATTGGCCAAACACCATCCTAATTCAGGTTAAAGAACATAAAAGGGTGGCATATCTTAAGCAAGATACAACTTTTTATCCTGTTATGGAAAACGGAAAAATCTTAAAAGATAGAAAAACGGAAATAATCCCAGTTAATTCTCCGATTCTTTTCGAATTCACCGAAGGTAAAGTCCTTAACCAAATGGTAAAAGAGTTAGAAATTCTTCCAAGTGAAATTTTAAACTCCATTTCTGAAATTCATTATTCTCCGAAAAAAACTGATCAGTATCATATTTCCTTATTTATGAATGACGGCTTTGAAGTAAGTGCTACACTTAGAACTTTTTCGGAAAAGATGGTCCATTATCCTTCAATCATTAGCCAATTAGACCCTAGCAAAAAGGGGATCATTGACTTGGAAGTAGGTTCATATTTTAAGGCTTTTGAACCGGAAGTGGAGGAAACAGAAGTTGAAAAAGATAAAGGTGAAGGGTAAGCATTTTATCATGTCCCTTGTCTTCCTTGTTTTGGGATTTATGTTGGCCTTTTCCTATCATCTAACCCAAAAAGAAAATCAAACAAAAAAATGGGACATGTCGGATAATCAATATGAAAAAACCCTGACATTAAGGGATCAATTAATCGCCCAAGAGGAAACGAATCAAAAGCTTCAAAGGGAGTTAAATCAAAAGCAAGAAGAGGTTCTTAAAAATGAAAAGGATCTTTCCAAAGAAGCACAAGTTTTCCTAAACCTAGCTGAAGATGCTGAGAAGTACCGGATGTATCTAGGAAAGGTGAAGGTAAAAGGAAAAGGAGTAAAGATTACTCTTTCTGATGGTGCATATGACCCAAAGGAGAGTAATATAAACAATTATTTAGTTCATGAACATCATGTTTTTAAGGTGGTGAATGAGCTTTATATCTCCGGTGCTGTGGCAATTGCTATAAATGGACAAAGGTTGACGAGTCATTCCTATATTGTTTGTAATGGTCCCGTTATTACGGTTGATGGTGTTCCATATCCTGCACCATTCGTTATTTCTGCAATAGGTGAACCAGATGTTCTCTCGTCCGCATTGAACTTGACCGGAGGAGTAAAGGATCAATTAGTCAATGATAATCTTGTTTTTACACTGGAAAAGATAAATGAAATTGTCCTAAATCCTATTATAAGCAGTTAATCAGTGTCCACAATACTTTAATAATTAGAAGTTTTAATTTCGACTTTGAGAATTGTCTAGCTCCAGCACCCTAGCGGCTAGTGTCCTTCGCTCTCCGCCCTACGATAAGTCAACATCGAATCGCTGACGCTCTTCGTGTTTCCTTTATCTCAGTTGGAGCGCTCCAGGCCATACGCCGCTGACCAGGGCGCTTGCGCTTTTCTATAAGGTTAGGTGAAAAAAGTGGACAAGCCGAAAATGAATATAAGCTTTACTTTAATCGCAACAGTAGTGGGATTCATGATTGCCATTCAATTCCAAACGATAAAAAAACCTGTTGAGCGGGATACACGTGATATTTGGCAGCTCCGCGAGGCATTATTAAAAGAAAAAGAACTTCAATCTGGTTTGCTAAACGAAATTCGTTCGAATGAAGTGAAACTATCAGCCTATGAGTCTAAACGGAATCAAAGTAAGGGACAAGTGTTAAAGGAAACAATAGAAGAATTGAAAACAGAAGCAGGACTTACTGAGGTTTCAGGGCCTGGTATTACTTTACAAATTGAACCTGTTATTGAAAGTGTTCAATTGGGGGCTCCGGTGACAAGAGTCGTTTCTCCTGAGCTGTTAAAAAGATTATTAAATGAAGTAAATATGTATGATGCGAAATATGTCGCAATAGACGGGCAAAGGATCATTAATAGCACCGTGATTAGGGATATTAATGGTGAAACCAAAATTGATGGCCATACAATCAGAAGTTTACCTGTAGAAATAAAAGTTGGTGTAAATGAAATGAATACGGCTGAAAAAATATCTAACCGGATGAAGGTCTCAAAAGCAAGGGATGAATTTTTTACTGAAAACTTAAGACTGAATGTTTCTGCGCCAAATCCATCTATTACTATTCCTGCCTATGACCATTCCATTCGTATAAAGTATATGGAGCCGGTCAAAGAAGGGAGCAATTCCTAATGTGGCTTCCGTTTATGGGACTCGTTCTTGGGATTATTCTGGGGTTATTAACAGAAATTCGCATTCCTGAAGAATATTCCAATTATTTGTCGATTGCTGTCCTTGCGGCATTCGACACGCTTTTCGGTGGAATCAGGGCATACTTGCAAAATATTTATGATGAAAAGGTGTTTGTTTCGGGATTCTTTTTTAATATAATACTTGCTGCAAGTTTAGCTTTTCTCGGTGTTCATCTTGGTGTAGACTTGTATTTAGCAGCAGTTTTTGCATTTGGTGTCAGGTTGTTTCAAAATATTGCCGTCATAAGACGAATATTATTGACGAAATGGTCAACAAACAAAGAAAAAATCGAAAAAAATTGATATTTTTTAAAGGGAAATATGTTGTTGTGACGAATATTTTTATAAGATATTACTATGGAAAATTTTATTGAACAAAATAAATTGTTGTTCAACTCAGGGAGATTAAAAGGAGGTGCCAAAGAATGAACAGCAATGAAATATATGTTAGTCTTGACATCGGTACATCCAGTGTAAAAGTAATCATTGGTGAAATGGTCAATGACTCGGGGAAAGACTCATTAAATATTATCGGTGTTGGCAATGTGAAATCTGAAGGCCTACGAAAAGGATCGATTGTCGACATGGACGACACCGTTCATTCTATAAAGCGGGCAATTGAGCAGGCAGAAAGAATGATTGGGATGGAGATCCGGGAAGTGGTGGTTGGTATTTCAGGGAACAATATCCAACTTCAGCACTGTCATGGTATTGTTGCAGTTTCTAGCCAAAACCGAGAAATTACCAATGAGGATGTCATTCGTGTCATTGAAGCAGCACATGTGGGTTCCATTCCACCGGAAAGAGAAAATATCGGAGTCATTCGAAAGCAATTTATTTTAGACGGTAAGGATGAGATTAATGATCCGCGTGGAATGATCGGTGTCCGTTTAGAAATGGATGGGACACTTATTACCGGATCGAAATCCATTATTATTAACACATTACGCTGTGTAGAACGTGCGGGACTTGAAATTTTAGACATTATTCTGCAACCATTAGCAGCAGGGGATTTCGCCTTATCTAGGGATGAAAAAAATCTCGGTGTTGCCCTTATTGACATTGGCGGGGGCTCTACGACAATAGCTGTGTTTGAAGAAGGATTTTTAAAGGCAACAGGTGTCATTCCTGTTGGCGGAGATCTTCTTACGAATGACCTTTCCAAAGTCTTGCACACTTCCACAGAGGATGCTGAAATAGTCAAGGTTAAATATGGACATGCCTTCTATGACAATGCCTCAGAAGATGAATTCTTCAGTGTTCCAATCATTGGGAGTGACCAGCATCAGCAATTTAATCAGCTCTATGTATCTGAAATTATAGAGGCAAGAATGGAAGAAATCTTTGAATTAATTGCACATGAATTAAAACGTCTAGGTGTTAATGAATTACCAGGTGGTTTTGTCCTAACAGGTGGTACAGCAAAAATGCAGGGTGTCTTGGAACTTGCCCAGGATATGTTTCAAAATCCAGTTCGAATCGCCTCACCAGACTATATTGGTGTAAGAGAACCTCAATACACAACAGCGGTTGGCTTGATAAAATATGCTTACAAGAATACTAGATTACCAGGTGGAACAAATGGTAGTACGTCAGCTGTTACTGAGCCAATCGAAAAAAGGATACCAAAACAACATCAACCTAAAGCAAAAGTAGAAAAACATCCGGAAGATAAGATGTCAACAAAAGTAAAAAAATTCCTTGGTTACTTTTTCGAATAAGTGAAAAGGTAAATCGACGAATTAGGAGGATTTGTCATGTTAGAATTTGATACAAATTTAGATTCTCTTGCAACAATTAAAGTAATTGGGGTTGGCGGAGGCGGTAATAACGCAGTAAATCGAATGATTGAACATGGTGTTCAAGGTGTTGAGTTTATCGCTGTAAACACAGATGCACAAGCCTTAAATCTTTCAAAAGCAGAAGTGAAAATGCAGATTGGTGCGAAGCTGACTCGTGGACTGGGAGCAGGGGCTAATCCGGAGGTAGGTAAAAAAGCTGCCGAAGAAAGTAAGGAACAGATTGAAGAAGCACTTCGTGGTGCTGATATGGTGTTTGTAACGGCAGGAATGGGCGGAGGTACAGGTACTGGAGCAGCACCAGTAATTGCACAAATTGCGCGAGATTTAGGTGCTCTGACTGTTGGTGTTGTTACCCGTCCATTTACTTTTGAAGGTAAAAAGCGGTCAAACCAAGCTTCTGGTGGAATTGGTTCTATGAAAGAAGCCGTCGATACACTTATTGTCATTCCAAATGATCGTCTCCTTGAAATTGTCGATAAAAGCACGCCAATGCTTGAGGCGTTCCGTGAGGCAGATAATGTTCTTCGCCAAGGGGTTCAGGGTATTTCTGATTTAATTGCTACCCCTGGGTTAATTAACCTAGATTTCGCGGATGTAAAAACCATTATGTCTAATAAAGGTTCGGCATTAATGGGAATCGGTGTTGCAGCAGGTGAAAACCGTGCTACTGAGGCTGCCAAAAAAGCTATTAATTCACCTTTGTTAGAAACATCTATTGATGGGGCACAGGGTGTATTAATGAATATTACCGGTGGAGCAAACTTAAGTCTTTATGAGGTGCAAGAAGCTGCTGATATCGTTGCAACTGCAACTGATCAAGAAGTTAATATGATATTCGGTTCGGTTATTAATGAAACATTAAAAGATGAGATCATCGTAACCGTCATTGCAACTGGCTTTAATGAAGAGGTTTCTCAGCCAAAAGTAACCCGTCCGTCTTTCGGGCAGGTAAAACCGACTGGTGGAGCTGGCAACACTGGTACCGTTAAGAGAGAACATAAACGTGAAGAAGCACCGCAGGAACCAGTACGAAACACGAATGCATCCCAAGAGGATGCTCTCGACATTCCAACCTTCTTGAGAAATCGTAATCGCAGACGTTAAAAATAAATATTAATAAACATGCATGGCCCAAAAAGGGTCATGCATTTTTTTATTTTGAGAAATTGCAAAATTCGACTTCGAGAATTGTCCAGCGTCAGCGCCCTAGCGGCTAGTGTCCTTCGCTCTCCGCCCTACGATAAGTCAACATCGAATCGCCTCCGGCTCTTCGTGTTTCCTTTATCTCAGTTGGAGCGCTCCAGGCCATACGCCGCTGACCAGGGCGCTTCCGCTTTTCTATGACAACATCCGATGTTAATAGTGGAAACTTCTGTTTTTTTGATTACAGAAAGTGACACACTTCAGCCCTATAACTACGTTATACTTTTTCGTAAACAGATTAATAGTGCAGTCAATTAAAGGAGGAAGCTGTTTGATTGTCTATTTAGATGTAATCTGGGCTCTAAATTTTTTATTTGATAGCCTTCTACTTTATTTAACAGCTATTTTTCTAAAAAGAAAGGTACGGGTTTGGCGATTGCTTGTAGGGGGCTTTATTGGCTCACTGATCATTTTATTATCGTTTACACCATTAAATGTTTATTCGGGCCATCCTATTTCAAAATTAATTTGTTCCGTTCTAATGGTATTAATAGTTTTTGGGTATAAACGGCTGACTTTTTTCCTGAAGGCACTGATGACACTCTATGTTTCTACCTTTTTAATTGGCGGGGGATTAATGGGGGTCCATTTTTTTATTCAGTATGATGAAGAGTTGACGGTAAATGTTCTAAAAGGATTTGGTGACCCGGTTAGTTGGCTTTTTGTCTTAGTTGGCTTTCCAGTTGCATGGCACTTCGGCAGAAAAAATATTGAAACGATGGAGATGACAAAAATTCAATACGAACAAATTGTCACTGTGAGATTGAAGCTGGGAAGTGAAAGCTTGTTATTTAAGGGTTTAGTGGATAGCGGTAATCAGCTATATGATCCTCTATCTAAAATGCCAGTGATGTTTGTCTCTATCAAAAATCAATTGGATGCTGTACCGAAACCAATCGGGGATATCGCATTGGATCCTGAATCATTTATTATGGGAAACCTGCTTTTACCCGATGAATGGCAAAATAGACTGAGAATCGTTCCCTGCCGAGTGGTTGGAAAAGAACATCAGCTTATACTGGCTATAAAACCCGATTGTATTTTAATCGAACATAACGAGGATCAATTTGTATGTGAAAAGGGGCTTGTATCCTTCACGCTGCAGCAGCTTTCATCCGATGATGCTTTTGAATGTATAGTCCATCCGAAAATGCTGACGGGACCAAAGCTGCAAGGTGAGTCTGTGAAAGTAAGTTAATAATACTATACTCAGTAAAACATATTTTAGAAGGAGGAACATGCATGAAAAAATGGAGACTTCGCCTATCTTACTATTGGTATAAGTTGTTAATTAAGCTGGGCATCAAAACGGATGAAGTTTATTATATTGGCGGAAGCGAAGCCCTGCCGCCTCCTTTAAGTAAGGACGAGGAAGAAATGTTATTAAAAAAGCTGCCTGTCGGTGATAAGGCAGCTCGTTCAATCTTAATTGAACGAAATCTTAGGCTTGTTGTTTACATTGCCAGAAAGTTTGAAAATACAGGTATTAATATAGAGGATCTCATCAGCATCGGAACCATTGGTTTAATTAAGGCTGTGAATACCTTTAACCCGGAGAAGAAAATAAAACTTGCTACATACGCTTCAAGATGTATTGAAAATGAAATTCTTATGTACTTACGGCGTAATAATAAAATTAGATCAGAGGTTTCCTTTGATGAACCATTAAACATTGATTGGGATGGAAATGAACTGTTGTTATCAGATGTACTTGGAACCGATGATGATATTATCACAAAGGACCTGGAAGCTAATGTGGATAGGAAGCTATTGTCCAAAGCATTACACCAGCTGACCGACCGTGAAAAGCAAATTATGGAGCTCAGATTTGGTCTGACGAATGGTGAAGAAAAGACCCAAAAAGATGTGGCTGACATGCTTGGTATTTCCCAATCATATATTTCAAGATTAGAAAAAAGAATCATTAAAAGATTACGAAAAGAATTTAACAAAATGGTGTAGG
Organism: Bacillus sp. MM2020_4; assembly: GCF_011250555.1. Taxonomy (GTDB): domain Bacteria; phylum Bacillota; class Bacilli; order Bacillales; family Cytobacillaceae; genus Neobacillus. The sequence continues at coordinate 226,072 of NZ_JAANMZ010000001.1, forward strand.
AAAGAAATTTTTTTCCAGCATTAAAACCATTGTTATTCATGATTAAATCGCATTTTTCGACAAATACCCACCCTTCCTTCAGTGGAGACAGGTGCATATTTTTCCTTCTCAAGGAGATACTGTTTTTTGTACAGCAGCTCCTGTGAGGAGGGAAAAGGATTGACTCGAAATAAAGTCGAAATTTGCGGTGTAGACACATCAAAACTTCCTGTTTTAAAAAACGAAGAAATGAGAATACTCTTCAAGCAAATGCAAGAGGGCGATATAACTGCCAGGGAAAAGCTTGTCAACGGAAATTTACGTCTCGTATTAAGTGTGATTCAGCGGTTTAACAACCGAGGCGAGTTTGTTGATGACCTATTTCAGGTTGGTTGTATTGGACTAATGAAATCGATTGATAACTTCGATTTAGGTCAAAACGTAAAGTTTTCTACTTATGCCGTACCAATGATTATTGGAGAAATTCGAAGGTACTTACGTGATAATAACCCGATTCGCGTTTCACGTTCTTTGAGGGATATCGCCTATAAGGCACTTCAAGTCAGGGAACGTTTAATGAGCGAAACCTCACGTGAACCAACTGCTGAAGAAATTGCCAAGGTCTTGGAAGTCCCCCATGAAGAAATCGTATTTGCACTCGATGCCATACAGGATCCAGTGTCACTGTTTGAACCGATTTATAATGATGGCGGCGACCCTATTTACGTCATGGACCAATTAAGCGATGAGAAAAATAAAGATATTCATTGGATTGAAGAAATTGCCTTAAAAGAAGGCATGCGGAGATTAAATGAACGTGAAAAGTTAATTTTACGGAAGCGGTTTTTTCAAGGAAAAACACAAATGGAAGTGGCAGATGAAATTGGAATCTCCCAAGCCCAGGTATCCCGCCTTGAAAAAGCTGCCATTAAACAAATGAATAAAAATATACAAAGTTAAAGCTGTCCATGCCGGGCAGCTTTATTTTTCTGTATTAAAGATAAAATTACATCTGCCCACATATAGTTATGATAGTAATGTAATTGGGAGTGGTGCAGGTGGTTAAAATTTCAGAATTTCAGATAAAAGATGTCGTCAATGTATCTGATGGAAAAAGGCTGGGGAATATTGGGGATATTGAAATCAATTTAACGACCGGAAAAATTGAAGCGGTCGTCATCTCAGGCAACGGCAGAGTATTGGGCTTTTTCGGGAAAGATGAAGACATTGTCATTCCCTGGAAAAACATTATTAAAATTGGTCAGGATGTCATTTTGGTAAGGTATAAGGGCGGAGTAGAGCACATATCCGAGGAGGTATAAAGATCCTAGATGTACTTTACGGTGAACATTTTTTCATTTCATGGTAAACTATAGAAAAATAGAAGAGGTATGGACATGGAACCCTTTGTTTTAAAAAATCAGTCCATTTTAACCATTGAAAGCTGGTGCCGGCAATTTCCGGAATTAGTTACCGGGTTCACTACTAAAAGAGGCGGTTTCAGTACTGGAGACTATAAGTCCCTTAACCTTGGTTTTCATGTGGATGACGATGCATTAAATGTTTGTTCAAATAGAGAAAAAGTGGCTGAATTACTTAAGTTCCCATTAAATTCTTGGGTTGGTGCAGAGCAAATCCATGATAGTATTTTGAAAAAAGTAACGAAAGCAGATCGAGGCAAAGGATCCAATTCCTATGATAATTCCTTTAAAGGTACAGATGGACTTTATACGGATGAAGAGGGTGTCCTGCTAACACTTTGCTTTGCTGACTGCGTCCCTCTTTTTTTTATTGCTCCTGAAAAAAAGATGATCGGTATCGCACATGCAGGCTGGAAGGGAACGGTTGGACAAATAGCTAAGAAAATGGTCATGGCCTGGACCCGGGAAGGAATTCAATCAAACCGGATTTTTGTCGCAATTGGTCCATCTATTTGTGAAAAATGTTATATTGTTGATAAGTATGTTATGAACTTTGTAGAAAAATCACTAGAAGATGGCGGCGTATTGCCCTATAATTTACTTAGCGAGGGGCAATTTTCGTTAAATTTACGTGAATTGAATAGGCAAATTCTTTTGGCAGCGGGTGTACCGGATGAGAATATTTCTATCACAGAACTATGCTCTAGCTGTAATCGTGAGGAATTTTTCTCACACCGCCGCGACCATGGTAGTACTGGAAGAATGCTTAGTTTTATTGGCTGGAAGGAGACTTCGGATCTTTAATGAAAGTAACTGATAATCTGAAAACAATTCGTCAACAAATAAATGATGCATGTCATAAGGTGCATCGGGGTACCGATGAAGTGAAATTAATTGCCGTTACGAAATATGTCAGCATAGAAAGAGCAAGGGAAGCGCTTGAAGCAGGAATAAGAAATCTGGGAGAAAACCGTGATGAGGGACTGCTTGAAAAGTGGGAAGTATTACAGGACAAGCCGAAATGGCATTATATAGGGACACTTCAAACCCGTAAGGTGAAAAATGTCATTGATAAGGTAGATTATATTCATTCTTTGGATCGGCTATCACTTGCTGAAGAAATTAATAAACGAGCTAATAAAATGATAAAATGTCTGGTTCAGGTCAATGTATCCGGTGAAGAATCAAAGCACGGCTTATCTGAAGTAGAGGCAATTTCCTTTATTGAATCATTGCGCCCATACGAAAATATTAGTGTGGTAGGTTTAATGACAATGGCACCTTTCACGAATGATGAACAGATCCTAAGGGGCTGTTTTCGAAAACTAAGAGAACTTCGTGATCAAGTTCAATCCTTACAGTTAGATTTTGCACCCTGCATAGAGCTGTCAATGGGAATGTCCAATGATTTTACCATTGCTATTGAAGAAGGGGCAACAATGGTTAGAATAGGGACAGCACTTGTCGGTGAAGATGGTTAGGAGAGAAAGATAATGACGATTAAATCGAAATTAAAGACATTTTTCTTTTTAGATGATGAATTTGATGAAAACAATGATGTGTATGCAGATCCTGTTGAACCTGTTAAACAAAAACAGACACCAGTAAAAAGTCATAATGTTGTTAGTCTGCAAAGTATCCAAAAGTCTACAGGTTCTTCCACTATTTCTAAGTCGTCAAAGGTCATATTAGTGGAACCAAGGACCTATTCAGAGTCAGCCGATATTGCCGACCATTTAAAAAGTCGACTGGCTGTTGTGGTGAACCTGCAGCGTATCGACAATGAACAAGGCAGGCAAATAATTGATTTTTTAAGCGGTGCCGTCTATGCACTCGGAGGCGACATCCAAAAAATCGGTTCTAGCATTTTTTTATGTACTCCTGATAATATCGAGGTGTCGGGTAATATTTCGGATTTAATTCCTGACCATGAAAATCTAAATACAAGGTGGTAATGATGATGGCTTTTGTTTTTAGTTTATTGCAGCAGATCATCCAGATTTATTCGTGGGCCTTAATTATTTACATCTTAATGTCCTGGTTTCCAAATGCTAGAGAGTCCACAATTGGTCAATTTCTAGCAAGAATTTGTGAACCCTATTTAGAGCCGTTTAGAAAAATTATTCCGCCGTTTGGAATGATGGATATCTCACCAATTGTCGCATTTCTTGTTTTAAACTTTGCTTCTAGTGGTCTAGGCAGTGTGTATTTATGGCTTACGTAAGTAATTTACTCATTAGGTTGTGTTATGCATAAATGAACATATATCAGCATTTCCGTCTGGAAGAACGGGAATATATTGACCAGGTTATAGATTGGAGAAGTTTTGTTGAAACACATTACACCCCAAAACTTACAGATTTTCTAGATCCAAGAGAGCAGCATATCCTCAAAATGCTGATTGGAGAAAATAGTGATGTCAGATTTAGACTTTTTGGCGGTCCACTTGGTGTAGAACGAAAAAGGGCTTTTATTTTCCCGGATTATTTAGAAGCTAATGAAAATAACTTTCAAATTAGTCTATTTAACATCGAGTATCCGGCGAAGTTCGTGACAATTGAACACCGTCAGGTTTTAGGCACCCTTATGTCCTTGGGGCTTAAGCGTGGGAAGTTTGGTGACATTTTAATAAAAGACGGTCAAATTCAACTATTTGCAGCCAAAGAAATTAGTGATTTTATTAAAAGCAATGTCGAATCAATTGGCAGAGCAGGGGTAAAATTAGTTGAAACTGATATGGCTCATGCAATTGCTGCAACTGAATTATGGGACGAACAGGATTTAACCGTATCTTCTTTACGAATTGATACTATTATTTCAGGGATTTATCATATTTCACGTCAAAAATCGCTTACTTACATTCAACAGGGGCTTGTGAAAGTTAACTGGACAGTCATAGAAAACCCATCGTTTGCTTGTGAAGCAGGTGATATGATTTCCGTCCGCGGTCATGGAAGAGCCAAAATTGTTGGGATCGACGGTAAAACGAAAAGAGAAAAATGGCGAATTATTGTAGGGAAACAAAAATAATTTAATAAAAAAGCAGGATATTCGTAAAACTTGTCGAATATTTGCTTATACATATAGAAGTATCAGATTGTATGGAGGTGGCATCAATGCCGTTAACGCCGTTAGATATTCACAATAAAGAGTTTAATAAAGGTTTTCGCGGGTACGATGAAGATGAAGTAAACGAATTTCTTGATCAGGTCATCAAGGATTATGAACTAGTACTCAGAGAGAAAAAGGAAATGGAAGAGCGTTTGAAAGATATGAATGAGCGTCTTGGACATTTTGTGAATATCGAAGAAACACTTAACAAATCAATCGTAATTGCTCAAGAAGCAGGAGAAGATGTAAAACGCAATGCTCAAAAAGAAGCAAAACTGATTATTAGAGAAGCGGAGAAAAATGCCGACCGGATTGTAAATGAGTCGCTATCGAAGGCAAGAAAGATTGCCCTGGAAATCGAGGATTTAAAGAAGCAGTCAAAGGTTTTCCGTACCCGTTTTAAAATGTTGATTGAAGCACAGCTTGATATGCTGAATACAGATGATTGGGATCATTTATTAGAATATGAAGTAGATGCAACAGAGTTGAAAATTCACCAAGAAGAAGATTCATTAGCTTGACGAATGGCGTTTTATTAGCATATAATTTTTAAACATAGTTATATAGAATGGAAATTGACGATGAAAGGGACAGTACAATTTTTCAAAGGCTTTATGAAGCGAGCCGGGGTTGGTGAAAGCCCGGTAAGGCCGAAGGATTGGAAGATCACCCTCGAGTTCCGGACCGAATCCTAATGATAAGGGCTGTAGGCTCTGGCGTGTTATTCACGTTACGAATGGTAAAGCGGATAGCCCGTTAAATATGGCTATCTATCAGGGTGGTACCGCGGGAATTAAAACCTTCTCGTCCCTTTTGGGATGAGAGGGTTTTTTTATTTGTCAAATGGTTATTCTGTTATGTATGAAGATGAAGAGGAATACAGGAGGAAAAGGAAATGGAATATAAAGATACGTTATTAATGCCGAAAACTGAATTTCCAATGCGTGGAAATCTTCCCCAAAGAGAACCTGAATTACAGGCAAAATGGGAAGAAATGAATATTTACCAACTGGTGCAAGATAGAACGAAGGGAAGGCCGATATTTGTATTACATGACGGTCCGCCTTACGCCAATGGGGATATCCATATGGGTCATGCCTTGAATAAAATTTTAAAAGACATGATTGTCCGCTATAAATCAATGAGTGGATTCCACGCCCCATATGTTCCTGGCTGGGACACACACGGATTACCTATTGAACAGGCATTAACGAATAAAGGTGTCAAACGCAAAGAAATGACGGTTGCTGAATTCCGTGAGCTTTGTACAAAATATGCACTTGAACAGATTGATAATCAACGTACTCAATTTAAGCGTCTGGGTGTTCGTGCTGATTGGGAAAATCCATACATCACCCTAAAGCCTGAATATGAGGCACAGCAAATAAAAGTGTTCGGTGAAATGGCGAAAAAGGGCTATATTTATAAAGGCCTTAAGCCTGTTTATTGGTCTCCTTCAAGTGAATCAGCTTTAGCTGAAGCAGAGATTGAATATCAAGACAAAAAATCAGCATCCATCTATGTTGGATTCAAGGTAAAGGACGGCAAGGGGGTACTTGATACCGATACACAAATTGTAATCTGGACAACGACCCCATGGACCATTCCGGCAAACCTTGGTATTTCTGTCCATCCGGATTTAACGTATGTGGTGGTTGCAGTTAACGATAAAAAGTATTTAATTGCAGAAGCACTACTAGAAGCGGTTACCAAGGAAGTTGGCTGGGAGGATACAGAGGTTGTTCAAAAGGTCAAAGGTGCAGAATTAGAAAGAATCGTTGCTGTTCATCCTTTATATGACCGTGAATCTTTAGTCATGTTAGGTGAACACGTAACTACAGATGCTGGAACTGGCTGTGTTCACACTGCACCTGGACATGGGGAGGATGACTTCTATATTGGTCAAAAATATGGTTTAGACGTCCTGTGCCCTGTAGATGATAAAGGTGTTATGACAAGTGAAGCACCTGGCTTTGAAGGATTATTTTATGATACAGCCAACAAGCCGATAGCACAGGCTTTAGAAGAGGCTGGGGCATTGTTAAAGCTTTCGTTTATTACACACTCCTATCCACATGATTGGAGAACGAAGAAACCGGTTATCTACCGTGCAACAGCTCAATGGTTTGCTTCTATTAAAGACTTCCGCGATGATTTGCTTGAAGCAGTGAAGGAAACAAAATGGGTACCTGCTTGGGGTGAAACAAGGCTATTTAATATGGTCCGCGACCGTGGTGATTGGTGTATTTCCCGTCAACGTGTATGGGGTGTACCTATTCCAGTGTTCTATGCTGAAACGGGTGAAGAGATTATTACGGATGAAACCATCGACCATGTATCAAACCTATTCAGGGAAAACGGTTCAAATATTTGGTTCGAACGTGAAGCTAAAGAATTGCTTCCTGAAGGATTTACACATCCAGGAAGTCCAAACGGGACATTTACAAAAGAAACAGACATTATGGATGTATGGTTCGATTCCGGGTCATCCCATCAAGCAGTGCTCCTTGAGAGGGAAGACTTAGTCCGCCCTGCTGACCTTTATCTTGAAGGATCTGACCAATACCGCGGATGGTTTAACTCTTCATTGTCAACTGCTGTTGCTGTAACTGGTAAAGCTCCATATAAAGGAGTTTTAAGCCACGGTTTTGCCTTAGATGGTGAAGGCAGAAAAATGAGTAAGTCACTCGGAAATACGGTGGTACCTGCGAAAGTGATGAATCAGCTTGGTGCCGATATTTTACGACTTTGGGTTGCTTCTGTTGATTATCAGGCAGATGTGCGTGTTTCTGATGCCATCTTAAAACAGGTTGCCGAGGTTTACCGAAAAATCCGAAATACATTCCGTTTCTTGCTTGGTAACTTAGCGGATTTTGATCCAACAGTAAATATGGTTGCCTATGAAAACCTGCGTAAAGTGGATCAATTTATGCTTGTAAAATTAAATAAATTGATTAAATATGTCCGCAATGCATATGAAAATTATGAATTTGCCGGGATCTATCATGCGGTCAATAATTTCTGTACTCTTGACTTAAGTGCCTTTTATCTTGATTTTGCAAAAGATGTTCTTTATATTGAGGCAGAAAATAATCATGAGCGCCGTGCAATTCAAACTGTTTTATATGAGTCATTGCTTGCTTTAACAAAGCTAGTATCGCCAATTCTTTCACATACTGCTGATGAAGTTTGGAAGTTTATCCCTAATGTTCAAGAAGAAAGTGTCCAATTAACAGACCTTCCGGAATATCAGGAGCTTGCTGATTCAGATGTTTTGGAAGAAAAATGGACGGCATTCATGAAGCTTCGCAATGATGTATTAAAGGCACTTGAGGAAGCCAGAAATCAAAAAGTAATTGGAAAATCGTTAACTGCAAAAGTTACACTTTATGTTACCGATAAATCAAAGACCCTTTTAGATACAATTGAAGAGAACTTGAACCAATTGTTTATCGTATCTGGATTTGAAGTGGCTGGAGCATATGATCAGGCTCCTGAAAATGCACTTAAATTAGATACAGCAGCTATCGTCATTACAAAGGCTGAAGGCGAAACATGTGATCGTTGTTGGATTGTGACACCTGAAGTGGGTCAAGACCCAGAACATAAAACCCTTTGTCCACGCTGTGCAGATGTAGTAAAAGGAAACTATTCACATCTAGCATAAGAAGAATGCCCTGAGTATAAAAGCTCAGGGTTTTTTGTCTTTATTATCCTCCACCGTTAATTGTTGTTGATGATGTCAAATGTTTTTCCGTGTTAGCCATTCGCGAACGGAGATAATAAGACAAATGACAAACCACGGAGGTAACAACTATGAATGCCTTGCAGGAAAAGCTGTTTTTGGAACTCCGTCAATCAAAGGAAGAGATCGAGAATTCGTTAAAAAGTAAACAAAGACAAAATTGGCTTACGATTATTTTAGAAGATGAACTAAAAGACCTTAATGCAGCTATTCAAAAGTTTGAAAATGGAAACTTTGGACAGTGTGAAATCTCCGGTGAATTGATACCGGAGGATTTATTAAAGATGATCCCCACTCTAAGGTCAATAAAGGATTCAGAGGATTTGGATTCTTATTGCAAAAAATCAGTATCCGTTTCTTTTTTATAAGGTAACATTGCCGTTTCGCGAAAAAGTATGCTAAAATGCATTAGAAGTATGTCAGGTTAAATGTTGTGGAGGTATTTCTTAGTGCTTTATTACTTAATCGCAATTTTTGTTATATTATTAGACCAAATTACTAAATGGTTAATTGTTAACAACATGTATTTAGGAGAAAGTATCCCCATCATTGATAATGTTTTGTATATTACTTCTCACCGTAACCGCGGTGCAGCATGGGGAATCCTTCAAGGTCAAATGTGGCTCTTTTATGTACTTACCATTGTAGTTATTGTGGCAATCTTGTATTACATACACAAAGCCGCAAAGGGAAAATGGTTATTAGGAGTATCGCTTGCATTTATGCTTGGAGGTGCTATCGGTAATTTTATTGATCGTGTCCTTCGGAAAGAAGTAGTCGACTTCATTCATACGTATATTTTCAGTTATAATTTTCCGGTTTTTAATATTGCAGACTCTGCACTAGTAATTGGAGTAATTTTGCTGATGATTCAAATGCTGCGTGATGAGAGAGAAACAAAGGAGAAAACGTATGGAGAAAATGGAACACACCATTCTTGAGGAACAAAAAGGAGATCGGATTGATAAGGTCATTTCTGCCCTTAATGATGAATGGTCACGGACACAAGTACAGCAATGGATTAAAGCTGGAAATATCCTTGTAAACGGACAATCCGTCAAAACAAATTATAAGTGCGGCCTGAAAGATGAAATTGAAATAACGATCCCGGATCCGGAAGAATTAGATGTATTACCTGAAAATCTTGATTTAGAAATTTATTATGAAGATAAAGATGTTTTAGTTGTTAACAAACCGAGGGGGATGGTGGTTCACCCTGCTCCGGGTCATTTGTCAGGAACGCTCGTTAATGGCTTAATGGCACATTGTAAGGACTTATCCGGTATTAATGGCGTATTAAGACCTGGCATCGTTCATCGGATTGATAAAGATACCTCAGGATTGTTAATGGTGGCTAAAAATGATCTGGCACATGAAAGTCTTGTGAATCAATTGGTGAAAAAAACGGTGACTCGTAAATATAAAGCTATTGTCCATGGGGTCATTCCCCACGACTATGGGACGATTGATGCTCCGCTTGGACGGGATACAAAAGACCGCCAAAGCATGGCAATAGTTGATAACGGAAAGCATGCAGTCACCCATTTTCAGGTACTGGATCGGTTCAAAGATTTTACATTCGTAGAATGTCAATTGGAAACAGGTAGAACTCACCAGATTCGAGTTCATATGAAATATATTGGTTTTCCACTTGCGGGAGATCCCAAATATGGTCCGAAGAAAACGCTGGATATTGACGGACAAGCATTGCATGCAGGTGTTCTTGGGTTTATCCACCCTAGAACAAACGAATATTTGGAATTTGAAGCACCACTTCCAGAGGATTTCGAACGATTGCTTGAACAGCTACAAAATAATCGTTGACGTATGCGTAAAATTACAGTAAGATAACAATAGTTTAATAAGCCTTTAATTCGGCCCCGTGAGGCTGAGAAGGAACGGTTAAAAGAATGGCTCTCCTTGTGCCTTTCTTGCATTATAACTTATCCACCTCTCACCTTCCGGCGAGAGGTTTTTATTTTTATAAAAAAGAGAAGGTGTAACATGACCCGTAAAGCACTTGTCCTTGATGAGCAGGCAATCGGAAGAGCCTTAACTAGGATTGCCCATCAAATTATTGAGAAAAATAAAGGAATCGATGATTGCATTCTTGTTGGGATACGAACACGAGGGATCTACATTGCTGAACGACTTGCGGCTAAGATTGAGGAAATTGAAGGAAAGACGATTTCTGTTGGGGAAATCGATATTACACTTTATCGCGATGATTTGACCAAAAAAACGGAGAATCAGGAACCACTTGTAAAGGGCTCGAATATTCCGGATGATATTAATAATAAAAAAGTGATCCTTGTGGATGACGTATTATATACAGGCAGAACGGTCAGAGCCGGACTTGATGCTCTAATGGATATCGGTCGGCCGGCTGTTATCCAACTTGCCGTTTTAGTAGACCGCGGGCACCGTGAGCTCCCAATTAGAGCGGATTATGTAGGAAAAAACATTCCCACTTCAAGCGAGGAAAAGGTTGTTGTTGAGTTATCGGAAGTGGATAACCTTGATCAAGTAAGTATTTTTGACAAATAAATAGCTGCCCTTTTAATTGCAGTCCCGTGAGGCTGACAAAGGGGAAAAGAGCCGTTGAATTTTTTCGTGCGCGGCATTTTCTGAACCCTCTTTGTACCTTAACGGACAATGAGGGTTTTTTTATTGAATAAAGCAGAAACTAAACCAAATAAAAATATAACAGGGGAGATTACCATGAATAACAAACCTATCCTAGACGTATCAGATAAACCAAAACTATCTCAGTGGCTTACTTTAAGTATCCAGCATTTATTCTCCATGTTTGGGGCCACCATCCTTGTTCCATATCTAGTCGGCTTGAGTCCGGCAATTGCCCTTATTTCAAGCGGGCTTGGCACTCTGGCGTTTATATTGATAACAAAAGGGAAGGTTCCGGCTTACCTAGGATCATCCTTTGCCTATATTATTCCGATCAAACTTCTTAATGAAGCTGGCGGGCCCGGTGCTGCAATGGTTGGGACATTCTTAGCCGGACTCGTATATGGAATTATCGCTCTTATTATTAGTAAGGCAGGATACCGCTGGATTATGAATCTGCTCCCGCCAATTGTAGTTGGACCTGTTATTGTAGTAATCGGCTTATCTGTTGCAAGTACAGCAGTAGGAATGGCTATGAATAACCCAGCAGGAAATTATAGTATGCTTCATTTCTCAGTTGCCTTGGTTACGCTAATTGCCACCATCATTTTCTCGATTTTTGCCAAAAAGATATTAAGCATAATCCCAATATTAGCTGGAATCATTATTGGTTACATTTACGCATTAATCGTCGGAATCGTCGATTTCCAACCGGTATTGAAGGCCGATTGGTTTGAAATGCCGGAGTTTGTCATTCCGTTTGTCACTTATAAAGTGAAAATCACTTGGGATATTTTCTGGTTAATGGTGCCAGTCGCAGTGGTTACCATCTCTGAACATATCGGCCATCAGTTAATCCTTAGTAAAGTAGTTGGGCGTGACTATATTAAAAATCCAGGCCTGCATCGCTCCATTCTTGGTGATGGGACAGCAACTATTATTTCGGCGTTGATTGGCGGACCGCCAAAAACAACGTATGGAGAAAATATCGGTGTTCTTGCCATTACTCGGGTTTATAGTGTATATGTTCTGGCAGGTGCTGCAGTTTTGGCTGTGATCTTCGGATTTATCGGAAAAATTACAGCGTTAATCCAAACGATTCCAACCCCGGTTATGGGTGGTGTATCGATCCTGCTATTCGGAATTATTGCCTCATCGGGGTTAAGAATGTTAGTCGATAGTAAAATTGATTTTGATGATAAACGAAACTTGGTTATCTCATCGGTTATTCTTGTCATCGGACTTGGCGGAGCTATTCTTAAGCTTCCATTTAAAGATATTCAAATTCAAGGAATGGCTTTAGCTGCTATCTTGGGGGTAGTGTTAAACCTTATTCTTCCTGGTAGACAACCGGTAAGTGATAATATGTTTGAAGAGGAAGTAAACGAAAACCAAAAAACTGCATAATGAGGAAACCTTTTAACTTAGTCCAGAGAGGCTTAGAAGGGTGTTAAGCTTGAACCATCCTGTTTGTGGGATGGTTTAGGCTGGAATCAAGGCACCCTGAATGTTGTTCAGGGTGCCTTTTTTATGCTAAAAACGGGAGGCGGAAAAGGATGATACATCATTTACTGACCACAAATGAATTGAAGATAGAGGAAATTTATCAACTACTTGAGGATTCTAGAAGATTTTCTGAAGGGATGGTCTGGAGGCCGGAACAGCAAATGTATGCAGCCAACCTCTTTTTTGAAGCAAGCACAAGGACAAAATGCAGTTTTGAAGTGGCGGAAAGAAGATTAGGCTTTGGGGTAATCCCGTTTGAAGTAGAAACCTCTAGTGTCCAAAAAGGGGAGACACTTTACGATACTGTCAAAACCTTGGAATCGATTGGAGTAAATGCGATCGTTATTCGCCATAAGCAGGATCGGTATTTTGACAATCTTGTTGGAAGAGTGAATATCCCGATTTTGAACGGCGGGGATGGCTGCGGGCATCACCCGACACAGTCGCTCCTTGACCTATTAACCATTCAGCAAGAGTTTGGACAATTTGAAGGCCTGAAAATTGCAATTATTGGGGATATCAGCCATAGCAGAGTGGCACGTTCTAATGCTGATGCGTTAACAAGACTTGGAGCAGAGGTTATTTTCTCTGGGCCGGAGGAATGGTTTGATTATCATAGTTTGAATTCAACAAAATTCAGGCCAATTGATGAGGCCATTAGAGAAGCGGATGTGGTAATGCTCCTTAGGGTTCAGCATGAACGCCATCAAAGGAAGGGAAGCTTCACCGCCTCCGAGTATCACCGTCAATATGGCCTTACGTTAGAAAGAGAGCGGCAAATGAAACCAAATAGCATTATTATGCATCCTGCACCAGTAAATCGGAATGTTGAAATTGCTGATAGTCTCGTAGAATGTGGGCGTTCAAGAATCTTTAAACAGATGGAGAACGGTGTATTTGTCAGGATGGCAGCCTTAAAACGCTCAATCGAAAGTTTACTAGGAGGGAATCAATATGAAACTACTTATTCAGAACGCAAAATACATAGCATCTAATGGACAATCGGATGTGACCGATCTTTTAATCGAAAATGGAATGATTACAAGACTTGAGAAGCAGATTCAAGCAGACGCTGACCGCAAAATAGACGCGGCCGGAATGATCGTCTCACCAGGATTCATCGACCTTCATGTGCATCTTCGTGAACCAGGCGGTGAGAAAAAAGAAACCATCGCAACCGGAACAATGGCAGCTGCAAAAGGCGGGTTTACCACTGTTGCCACCATGCCAAATACCCGACCGGTGCCTGACACCAAAAACAATATGGACGACTTACAAAAGCGGATTAAAGAGACGGCCAATGTTCGTGTTTTACCTTATGCTTCGATTACCACGAGACAATTGGGTCAGGAATTAACGGATTTTGAGGTTTTGAAAAATGCTGGGGCATTCGCTTTTACGGATGATGGGGTTGGTGTTCAATCAGCCAATATGATGCTCGAGGCGATGAAAAAAGCTGCCGCCATTAATATGACCATTGTAGCCCATTGCGAAGAGAATACTTTAATTAATAAAGGCTGTGTACATGATGGTTTATTCGCAAAACAGCATCATTTAAATGGAATTCCATCTGTATGTGAGTCAGTCCAAATTGCCAGAGATGTACTGCTTGCTGAAGTGACAGGGTGCCACTACCATGTTTGCCATGTCAGCACGAAGGAGTCCGTTCGAGTGATTAGAGATGCGAAGAAGGCAGGTATCCACGTGACTGCGGAAGTCACACCGCACCACCTAGTCCTCACACAAGATGATATCCCAGGACTTGATGCGAATTTTAAAATGAACCCACCGTTAAGGGATGTGGCTGATCGTGCCGCTTTAATTGAAGGACTCTTGGATGGAACAATCGATTTCATTGCTACCGATCATGCCCCGCACACGCAAGAAGAAAAAAGCGAAGGAATGGAGTTGGCACCGTTCGGAATTGTAGGATTTGAGACAGCCTTCCCGCTCCTATACACACACTTTGTGTTAAAAGGGATTATCTCTTTGGAACAATTAATTGGATTTTTAACGCATAAGCCGGCTGAAAGCTTTTCACTTCCATATGGAAAAATGGAAGTAGGAGCACCTGCTGATCTCGTTCTCTTAAATTTAGAGGCAGAGGACGAAATTAATCCCGCAAAATTTCTATCAAAAGGAAAAAATACACCATTCACTGGCTGGAAATGCAAGGGCTGGCCGGAGATGACAATTGTAAACGGCAAGATAGTTTGGGAAAAAGGAAGTGTAACAGCATGAAAGCACAGCTAATTTTAGAAGATGGAACGATCTTTATCGGAGATGGCTTTGGCAGTCATATGGATACGATTGGTGAAGTTGTTTTTAATACAGGAATGACAGGGTATCAAGAGATTCTATCAGATCCTTCCTATTGCGGGCAGATCGTTATGCTTACCTACCCGTTAATCGGAAATTACGGGATCAACCGTGATGATTTTGAATCCATTCACCCGGCGGTTAAGGGGTTTATTGTCAAAGAAGTAACGGATTTCCCTTCTAATTGGCGCAGTGAATTTACACTTGATGAATATTTTAAGATGAAAAGAATTCCCGGAATTGCTGGGATTGATACGAGGAAACTGACGAGGATTATCCGTCAGCATGGAACATTAAAAGGTGCCATTTGCAGTACCGATCGGGACCCATATGAGGTTATCAGCAGATTGAGACAGACAAAGCTTCCAATTGACCAAGTCAGAACAGTCTCAACAAAAAATCCTTATCCAAGCCCAGGTCGAGGTCATCGGATTGTTGTTGTTGATTTTGGGATGAAACATGGTATTTTGCGAGAACTGAATTTGCGTGGGTGTGATGTTGTTGTTGTGCCATACCATACAACTGCTGACGAAATTCACCAGCTAAGACCAGATGGAATCATGCTGACAAACGGACCTGGAGATCCAAAAGATGTACCTGAAGCAATTCATATGATAAAACAGGTGCTGGGGAAAATACCGATCTTTGGAATCTGCTTAGGGCATCAATTATTCGCGCTTGCGTGCGGTGCAAACACAATCAAAATGAAGTTTGGTCATCGTGGTTCAAATCATCCTGTTAAGGAATTGGCTACCGGCAAAGTGGCCATTACTGCACAAAACCACGGATATACAGTAGAGGAAGAATCATTACATCAAACGAGATTAGCGGTTACACATATAGCATTAAATGATGGATCGATAGAGGGCTTAAAACATTTAGATTATCCAGCCTTTACAGTCCAATACCATCCAGAAGCATCACCGGGGCCTGAGGATGCAAACAATTTATTTGAACAGTTACTAACCATGATTGATGCCGAGAAAGAGAAACAGGAGGGAAAAGCAGCATGCCAAAACGTACAGATATAAACTCCATATTAGTGATCGGTTCAGGACCCATTGTCATTGGTCAGGCTGCAGAATTTGATTATGCCGGCGCACAGGCATGTATCGCTTTAAAAGAGGAAGGATACCGGGTTATCCTCGTCAATTCCAATCCTGCGACCATTATGACTGACGCAGAGATGGCGGATGCGGTTTACATTGAACCATTAAACGTAGATTTCGTCAGCAGAATTATTCGTAAAGAACGACCTGATGCATTAGTCGCTACACTCGGCGGTCAGACAGGTTTGAACCTTGCCGTGGAACTTGCAAAATCAGGAGTTCTAGAAGAGTGTGAAGTTGAAATTTTAGGGACGAAACTTTCGGCAATTAATCAAGCAGAGGATCGCGAATTATTCCGCAGCTTAATGAATGAACTAAATGAACCTGTTCCGGACAGTGAAATAATCCATGAATTGGATGAAGCGAAGGCATTTGTTGAAAAAATCGGCTTCCCGGTAATTGTCCGTCCAGCCTTTACACTTGGCGGAACCGGCGGCGGGATCTGTCACGATCTCGAAGAATTAGAGGAGATTGTGACAAGCGGCCTAAAGAATAGCCCTGTACATCAATGTTTACTAGAAAAAAGTATTGCAGGCTTTAAAGAAATTGAATATGAGGTCATGCGTGATTCTGCCGATAACGCAATTGTTGTATGTAATATGGAAAATATTGACCCAGTTGGAGTTCATACTGGAGATTCCATCGTTGTTGCACCGAGCCAAACCTTAAGTGATCGTGAGTATCAGCTATTACGAAATGTTTCCCTTAAAATCATTCGTGCCTTAGGAATTGAGGGTGGATGTAATGTCCAGCTTGCATTAGATCCGGATAGTTTTAAATACTATATAATTGAAGTAAATCCAAGGGTTAGTCGTTCATCGGCACTTGCATCCAAAGCCACAGGATATCCAATTGCGAAACTGGCTGCCAAAATTGCCGTAGGCTTAACACTTGATGAGATGCTTAATCCGGTAACAGGAAAAACATATGCATGCTTTGAACCGGCACTAGATTATATTGTGACCAAGATCCCACGCTGGCCATTTGATAAATTCGAGTCAGGCAACCGCTCGCTTGGAACTCAGATGAAGGCTACGGGTGAGGTCATGGCAATTGGCAGAACCTTTGAAGAATCCTTGCTTAAAGCCATTCGTTCACTAGAAGTCGGGGTTCATCATTTTGCATTAAATGGAGCAGACAAAATTGATAATGAATTACTTGAAAAAAGAATTCATAAAGCAGGGGATGAACGTCTCTTTTATATTGCGGAAGCCTTAAAGCGAGGGATTTCGATTGATACCATTCATCAATGGAGCAAAATTGATCTCTTTTTCCTAAAGAAAATGGAAGGGATTGTGGAACTGGGAGTTAAACTTGAAGCCCATCCATTGGATAGTGAACTCCTCTACGAAGCAAAGCAAAAAGGTTTTTCCGATCATATAGTAGCGGAGCTTTGGAATAAAACAGAAATAGAAATCTATAATTTGCGCAAGGATTTAGGTATCCAGCCTGTTTATAAAATGGTAGACACATGCGCGTCAGAATTTGAGAGCGAAACACCTTATTATTATGGGACGTATGAAGAGGAAAATGAATCAGTTGTGACTGATAATACTAGTGTGGTTGTACTTGGCTCCGGACCCATCCGAATCGGCCAAGGGATTGAGTTTGATTATGCGACAGTCCATTCCGTTCAAGCAATTAAAGAAGCTGGCTATGAGGCAATTATCATAAACAATAATCCGGAAACTGTCTCAACTGATTTCAGTATTTCCGATAAGCTCTATTTTGAACCGCTGACAATTGAAGACGTTATGCATATTATCGATTTAGAAAAACCAATTGGTGTGGTCGTACAATTTGGCGGGCAGACGGCTATTAATCTAGCAGCAGATTTAGTGAAACATGGGGTAAAAATACTAGGAACAAGTCTTGAAGATGTAGACCGTGCGGAGGATAGAGATAAATTTGAACAAGCATTAGAAAAATTAAATGTACCGATGCCACTTGGGAAAACAGCCTTATCTGTTGAAGAAGCGGTCACAATCGCAGACGATATTGGTTATCCAGTTTTAGTCCGCCCATCATACGTTCTAGGCGGACGGGCAATGGAAATTGTCTATCAAAAGCAAGAATTGCTGCAGTATATGGAAAATGCCGTGAAAATTAATCCAGAACACCCAGTTTTAATAGATCGTTATTTAACAGGGAAAGAAATCGAAGTGGATGCCATTTGTGACGGGGAGAATGTATTAATTCCGGGGATTATGGAGCATATTGAACGGGCCGGGGTCCATTCTGGTGATTCCATTGCCGTTTATCCGCCGCAGACACTTTCAGATGAAGTAAAGCAAACACTTGCCGAGTATACGGAAAAGTTAGCAAAAGGATTAAATATCATTGGACTGTTAAATATTCAGTATGTCTTATCAGATGCCCAAGTCTATGTGCTGGAAGTGAACCCACGTTCAAGCCGGACCGTACCGTTTTTGAGTAAAATAACCAATGTGCCAATGGCAAAAATAGCGACAAAGGCCATTCTAGGAATATCGCTAGAAAAACAAGGATATCAGTCAGGACTTGTCCCAGAAAAAAGCGGCGTATATGTCAAAGTCCCTGTCTTCTCTTTTGCAAAACTAAAAAGTGTCGATATTACTTTAGGACCGGAAATGAAATCTACTGGTGAAGTAATGGGGAAAGATATCACGCTTGAAAAGGCATTATATAAAGGCCTAATTGCTTCTGGAATGAACGTTCAACGATTCGGTACGGTATTGTTCACCATTGCTGACAAGGATAAGGGAGAAGCTTTAAAACTTGCGGAAAGATTTGCGGCTAATGGCTACCGTCTAATGGCTACAAGCGGGACAGCTTCTGTCTTAGAGTCAGCCGGATTGAAAGTAAAGGTTGTTGGAAAAATTGGTTCAGTGGGTCAAACATTATTGGATGTCATTCATAGCGGGGACGTTCAATTTATCATCAATACGCTGACAAAAGGAAAACAGCCGGAGAGAGACGGCTTTAGAATCCGCCGGGAAGCAGTTGAAAATGGGGTCCCGTGTTTAACATCATTAGATACTGCAGATGCGATATTGAAAGTGGTAGAGTCGATGAACTTTTCCGCAGAAGCGATGGGTTCGGTAGCTAAGGAGGCAGTCCTTGTATGATGCAAAAAGAACTATGCCCCATTATCAGTCAAACAGAAATTGCTGAAGATATATTTGAACTGACGGTGAAAGCGGAATTCGTAAAGGAAATCAAAGCTCCAGGGCAATTTGTTCATATTCGAGTTGCGCGAGCCCTGGATCCGCTGCTCAGGAGACCCATCAGCATTTCATCGTTTCATTCTGAGGAACAACTGATAACCATGATTTATCGGATGGATGGCAAGGGGACTTCAAGACTTGCTGAAATGGGACCAGGGGAAGAGCTTGATATCCTTGGTCCATTAGGAAATGGCTTTCCTGTGGAAGAAATGGAACGAGGGGAAACAGCTCTGCTAGTTGGCGGGGGAATCGGGGTACCGCCACTTTATGAACTTTCCAAACAATTAAAGGCGAAAGGGATTAACGTCATACATGTTCTGGGTTTTCAAACAGAATCAGCAGTTTTTTATGAACGAGAATTTTTGAAAAATGGTGAAACGTACGTGGCTACAGTTGACGGCACCTATGGGACAAAAGGATTGGTTACAGATATCATGAGAAATTTACAGTTTGATAGTATTTATGCCTGCGGGCCCACACCAATGCTTAGAGCTCTCGAGCAACAATACCCTTTTAAAAAGATGTTTTTATCGTTAGAAGAACGAATGGGCTGTGGCATTGGTGCTTGTTTTGCCTGTGTCTGTCACAAGGCAGATGATCCAACAGGAATTTCCTATAAAAAAGTTTGCAGTGACGGACCTGTTTTCCGTGCAGGGGAGGTAGTTTTATGAACCGATTAAATGTTGCGTTACCTGGATTAAACCTAAAAAATCCAATCATGCCGGCATCAGGCTGTTTCGGCTTTGGTCGTGAATACAGTCAGTTTTATGATTTAAGTAAACTTGGAGCCATCATGATTAAAGCAACTACCGTTGAGCCGAGATTTGGCAATCCTACCCCTCGTGTCGCAGAAACGGATGCCGGGATGCTGAATGCCATTGGCCTGCAAAATCCTGGACTAGAAAAAGTCGTTTCAGAGGAATTACCGTGGCTTTCACAATTTGATGTACCGATTATGGCAAATGTTGCCGGTTCTCTTGAAGAAGATTATATTGAGGTGGCACGTGAAATCTCAAAGGCTCCTAATGTTCACGCATTGGAATTAAATATTTCTTGTCCAAATGTAAAAACAGGCGGGCTTGCGTTTGGAACCATTCCTGAAGTAGCGAAGCAATTGACTTGGAAGGTAAAAGAGGTTTCCGAGGTTCCGGTCTATGTGAAGCTGTCGCCCAATATCACTAATATCGTCGAGATGGCAAAGGCTGTGGAAGAGGGCGGGGCTGATGGCCTTACAATGATCAATACATTGGTCGGAATGAAATTAGATTTAAAAACAGGCAGACCCATTTTAGCTAACAAAACAGGGGGACTTTCCGGACCAGCGATTAAGCCAGTTGCCATTCGAATGATTTACGAAGTAAGCCAAGCCGTATCGCTGCCGATTATCGGAATGGGCGGTGTCCAATCAGCGGAGGATGTCATCGAGTATTTTTATGCAGGTGCAAGTGCTGTTGCGGTTGGAACAGCGAATTTTGTTGATCCATATGTCTGCCCAACTATCATTGAGGAATTGCCAGTACTTTTGGAAAAACTAGGATATGAACACATCAGTGAATGCAAGGGAAGGAGTTGGAAGGAACATGGACAACTCGCTTATCATCGCGCTTGATTTTGCGAATAAAAGTGAAATTGAACGGTTCTTGACACCGTTTGTGGATCGAAAACTTTTTGTTAAGGTAGGTATGGAGCTTTTTTATCAGGAAGGACCAGCCATTATTGATCAGTTAAAAAATATGGGCCACCAGATTTTTCTTGATTTAAAGCTGCATGATATCCCGAACACTGTTAAAAGTGCTATGAAGGGGCTTGCACGTTTGGAGTGCGATCTTGTAAATGTTCATGCCGCCGGAGGAAAAGAAATGATGCAGGCAGCGTTAGAAGGATTGGACACAGGGACTGCCGCAGGGCAGAAACGTCCATATTGTATCGCCGTTACCCAATTGACCAGCACTTCACAGGAGCAAATGAATAGTGAGCAGCTCATTCCAGTTACATTGAAGGAATCCGTCCTCCAATATGCTTCTTTAGCAAAAGATGCAGGTCTTGATGGGGTAGTCTGCTCGGCATGGGAATCCGCAGCCATTCATACCAAAACGGGAAACGAATTTTTGACCGTTTGCCCAGGAATTAGGATGGAATCTGACCAGGTAGGAGACCAAAAACGGGTTGCCACACCTCAATATGCCAAAGCTGCAGGTGTAAGTTCGATTGTAGTTGGACGTTCCATTACTCGGTCATCGGACCCTGTGAAAAGCTATGAACAATGGATAAATGCATGGAGGGGAATACATCAATGAAACAGAAAATAGCTGAAAAATTATTAGAAATCAATGCCGTGGCGCTAAGCCCGCAAGAGCCATTTACTTGGGCATCAGGTCTTAGGTCCCCTATTTATTGTGATAATCGCCTTACCTTGTCATTTCCCGCAGTAAGAAGGGAAATTGCTGCAGGATTGCGGAACCTAATCCTAGAAAACTTTCCGGGGACAGGAGTAATTGCCGGAACGGCAACAGCAGGAATTCCGCATGCTGCTTGGGTCAGTGAACGAATGGATTTGCCGATGTGTTATGTCCGTTCGAAAGCAAAAGGTCATGGCAAAGGAAATCAGATTGAAGGAAAAGTGGAACAAGGTCAAAAGGTTGTCGTTGTTGAAGACCTGATATCAACAGGCGGCAGTGTCATTACAGCAGTACAAGCCTTAAGAGAAGCAGGCTGTGAAGTGCTTGGGGTGGTATCTATTTTTACCTATGGGCTTGAAAAGGGAAAACAGTTACTTAATGAAGAGGGAATTAAGACATATTCGCTAACGGATTTTTCAACATTAATTGAGGTAGCCATTTCAAAAGGGTATGTAAGCTCGAAGGACCAGGAAAGTTTGCTTTTATGGAGCAAAGACCCAGCAAATTGGAGTAAACAGTTCGAAGATGTAACACTGAAATAACGAAAAAAGGATGTCCTAATCTTACCGGACATCCTTTTACTTATTTTTTCATTAATTTCAAGACCAATTCCTCATTCGGCGTAATATAAACAGTCTGCTGGTTGTCATAAATAACAAACCCTGGTTTAGCGCCGCTGGGTTTTTTTACATACCGAACCTTTGTAAAATCCACGGGCACGGAGCTGGAATTACGGGCCTTACTGTAATAAGCAGCCAACACCGCTGCCTCTTTGATTGTTTCATCAGAAGGTTCTTTACTGCGAATCACAACATGTGAGCCGGGAATATCTTTTGTGTGCAGCCAAATTTCATCCCTAGCTGCCAGCTTATTGGTCAAATAATCATTTTGCTTATTATTTTTTCCGACGATGATATCAGTGCCATCTGATGCAATAAAATGATCCAAGACTGGCTTGACATTGTGCGTTTTTTTGCCGTTTCGTTTCTTCCGTTCGCGAATATACCCGCCCTCAACAAGCTCTTCGCGGATTTCCTGAATATCCTTAGGGGAAGCCGCCTGGACTTGTTGCTGTAAGTTATCGAAGTAAGATACTTCAGCACGGGCTAGTTCGATTTGTTCTAAGACAACTGTAACAGCATTCTTCGCTTTTTGGTATTTTGAAAAATACTTTTGAGCATTTTCTGAAGGTGTCTTACGTGGATCAAGCGGAATGACAACTGTTCCACCAGATTCATCATAATAATCAAGCACTTCGATTTCCTTCATTCCTTTTTTTGCCACATAAAGATTAGCGGTTAACAGTTCTCCGTGACGCTGAAACTGCTCTGCCCGTGCGGCTTCTTTTAACGTCTCCTCAAGTTTACCAATTTTTTTCTCGTTTTTATCCTTTTCATTACTAATGAAACGTTCGATATCATTTCCTTGCTGTTTGACCCGGTCTCGTTCCGCTTTGCCAAAATAAAAACGATCAAGTAATTCGCTAAGAGTGTGAAAGGTTTTAAATTCCCCATGTAAATTCTCTAGTGGAAACAGATAAAATGAGTCCCTCCCATTAGCAGTTATAATGGTAGGAGTGATATCTTCAGCCGCTATTTTTTTTATCAAACGGACAAATGTCTCTGGCACAGTCGTTTGATTTGCAAGGCCACTTAGAAAAATAACTTCCTTAGCGAAAAGCGGCGAGATTCCGGCAAAATGCTCCACAAGCTGGCGGTCAATCTTCCCGCCAATAAAATCAATTGCCCGCAATACATCTTCTTCAACTGCCTCAAAGGGATTAATCTTGTTTTGCGCCGGCGGAAAGATGTAAGGTTGACCCGGCAAGATCGCCCTGTGACTATTCACGGCAAAAGAAACATGCTTAATACTATCAAGAATGATATTTTTCGTTTTATCAATTAATACGATATTGCTATGGCGGCCCATTATTTCAACTATTAATTGTTTATTGCTGATATCTCCTATTTCATTCCGGCCCTTTATTTCAAAAATAATCATCCGGTCGTTTTCAACTTGATATAAATCCTCTAAGATGTGGCCTTCAATGTGCTTCCGAAGCAGCATGCAAAACATTGGCGGTTCACTAGGATTATCGTAGGCTTCGTTCGTGAGCTGCACCCGTGCATAACTAGGGTGTGCAGATAACAGCAGCTTTTGGTTCACTCCGTTTGCCCGGATCGTCAGAATTACTTCGTTTTTATAGGGCTGATGAACTTTGGTGATTCGGCCGCCCTTCAAGGAACCGACAAGTTCATCGGCCATTGCTTTTGTAAATAAACCATCAAATGACATTGAAAACATCCTTTACTATCAAACTGATATAGCGTTCTACGCCCATTTTCCATACAACATATAAACTCATTATATCCTACTATGTAAAAATCTGTCCTAATTTACCCTTCAAAGACATTTTCAGATAGCATTTTTTTGGACGACCCTGAATAAGCTTTCCATAGGGCAAGTCTATTAAAGGGGGAAGTGAGATGGTCGGATGAAATTCCATGAAATGAAGATAGATCAAGTAGAAAAGGCCTTAGAAACCGACTTTTCTTCTGGATTATCACAAGAAGAAGTTAAGATGCGAATCAAACAGCATGGACTAAATGAATTAAAAGAGGGAGAAAAGCAATCGGCTTTACTCTTATTTTTTAGTCAATTTAAGGATTTCATGGTCTTGGTGCTCCTAGCCGCAACCCTAATTTCCGGGCTGCTCGGCGAATATATTGATGCCATTGCGATTATCGCGATTGTCATTATTAACGGATGTCTTGGTTTTTATCAGGAACGGAGAGCAGAGAAATCCTTGCAGGCGTTGAAAGAATTATCAGCACCACAGGTTTCGGTACTAAGGGATGGTAAATGGCTAAAAATCCCTTCGAAGGATATTGTAATGGGGGATATTTTAAAATTTGCCAGCGGTGATCGCATTGGTGCAGATGTACGGATTATTGAATCAAAAAGTTTAGAAATCGAAGAATCTGCCTTAACAGGCGAATCTGTCCCTGTTGCTAAACATATTGAAAGTTTAACCAATCCGAATCCCGGAATTGGAGATATGGAAAATACCGCCTTCATGGGCACGATGATTACAAGGGGAAGCGGGCTAGGCGTTGTTATTGCTACAGGGATGAAAACGGCAATGGGACAAATTGCCGATTTACTCCAAAATGCCGAATCCCAAGAAACACCGCTGCAGCGAAGATTAGAGCAGTTGGGGAAAATCCTCATTACTGTTGCCTTATTGTTGACAGTTTTAGTTGTCATTGTGGGGGTATTGCGAGGGCATGAATTATATGAGATGTTCTTAGCTGGTGTTTCACTAGCTGTTGCCGCTATACCTGAAGGACTCCCGGCAATTGTGACCGTAGCCTTATCTCTCGGTGTTCAGAAGATGATTAGGCAAAATGCGATTGTCAGAAAGCTTCCGGCAGTGGAAACACTTGGCTGTGCATCGGTTATTTGTTCCGATAAGACAGGGACCATGACGCAAAACAAAATGACCGTAACACATCTTTGGAGTGGCGGTCATACATGGACAGTTGATGGGGTTGGCTACCAGCCGAAGGGGAGTTTTTACCGGAATGAACGTCCGGTCGTTCCTAAAGAAGAAAAGTCATTGCAGCAAATGCTAATTTTTGGGATGTTATGCAATCATTCAGACTTGGTAGTAAAGGATGAGGATTTCATCCTTGATGGCGATCCCACGGAAGGTGCACTTTTAGTCAGTGCGATGAAGGCAGGTTTTAATCGCCCAAAATTATTAGATGAGTTTACGATCATCAATGAATTTCCTTTTGATTCTTCCAGAAAAATGATGAGTATTCACGTAAAAGACAAACAAGGGCGGCATTTCATCGTTACAAAGGGTGCACCTGACGTCATTTTAGGTATTTGTGAATCGATTCTTTGGGATGAGCGGACGCAATATTTAAATAAAGAAGCACATGAAAATGTTCAAGAAGCGATAAATGGTCTCGCTTCACAGGCGCTGAGGACGATTGCGATAGCCTTCAAGCCAGTACCGGCTAACACAGTCATCCTCAGTGAGCAGGAGGCAGAGAACAAATTAACCTTTATTGGTGTCCAGGGCATGATTGATCCGCCTAGACCTGAAGTAAGAACGGCGGTAAAAGAATGTAAGGAAGCTGGAATTAAAACGGTTATGATTACGGGGGACCACATCATTACCGCGAAAGCAATTGCTTCCCAGCTCGGAATTTTAACGAAGAAAAGTAAGGTGTTGGATGGTAAGGCATTATCTGTCATGTCGGTGGAAGAACTTGAAGAGGTTGTTGATGATGTTTCCGTCTTTGCAAGGGTTTCACCTGAACATAAGTTAAAAATAGTCAGGGCCTTGCAAAATAGGGGTCATATCGTAGCGATGACAGGGGATGGGGTAAATGACGCCCCAGCTATCAAAGCGGCAGATATTGGTGTAGCGATGGGGATAACTGGAACAGATGTTGCCAAAGAAGCCTCGGCCCTAGTGTTATTAGATGATAATTTTGCAACAATAAAGGCGGCAATTAAAGAGGGCAGGAACATCTATGAAAATATCCGTAAATTCGTTCGCTATTTGCTGGCGTCCAACGTGGGTGAAATATTGGTGATGTTATTCGCGATGCTGCTAGCACTGCCACTTCCGCTAGTTCCAATCCAAATTCTGTGGGTCAATTTGGTGACGGACGGGCTCCCAGCGATGGCACTTGGACTTGATCGTCCTGAAGAAAATGTGATGAAACGAGGGCCGCGCAGCCCGAGTGAAGGCGTCTTTTCACGCGGATTAGGCTGGAAGGTAGTATCGCGCGGATTCCTAATCGGTATTGTAACATTATTATCCTTTATCATCGTGTACCAAAATGACCAATCGCAATTGCCTTATGCGCAAACGGTTGCCTTTGCGACACTTGTCATGGCACAGCTTATTCATGTGTTTGATTGCCGTAGTGAAAAATCGGTGTTATCGCGTAACCCTTTTGGGAATAAATATCTTGTTTGGGCGGTACTTTCGTCCCTCGCATTAATGTTAGCGGTAATCTATTATCCACCATTACAGCCTGTTTTCCATACACTTCCAATTACAATAAAAGATTGGCTATTAATTATTGGACTATCCTCTATTCCAACTTTTTTACTAGCCGGAACATTTTTGTTAAGAAAAACAAAATAAAGTGTGTTATAATCCAAAAGGTAATAGAAACCATTCTATTACCTTTTTTGAGTAGGAATTAGTAAGTTTAGAATTTGAGAATTGTCCAGCTCCAGGCGCCATCGGCTAGTGTACTTCGCTCTTCTCCCTACGATAAGTCAACATCGGATCGCTACGCTCTCCGTGTTTCCTTTATCTCAGTCGAAGCGCTCCAGTCCATACGCCGATAGGCAGGCGCCTTGCGCTTTTCTTTAAGGCCGATCATCTTTCAAAGATTGGATGTGCACGTGATGGTTATAAGTATGACAGGCTTTGGCAGAGGTAAGGCTGTTTCAGGATCCTTCAGTGTGAATGTAGAAGTAAAAACAGTCAATCACCGCTTTTCTGAAATGAATATTCGCATGCCAAGACAATTGTTAAAAATAGAAGATAAAATAAAAAAGAAATTAAACGAGCATATTCGCCGTGGGCGGGTAGAGGTATATGTTAGTGTTGAAGGTGAAGGTGTCGTTACTCGTAAAGTTCACGTTGATTGGAAGCTGATCGAAGAATATTATCAGTTTATCGAGCAGGCAAGAAGCAAATATGGGATAGAAGGAACTATTACCTTACAGGATTTGCTAAATCGGACAGACCTTTTACATATTGAGGAAAGTGAAGCTGGAAATGAAGAAATTGAAGTTTTAGTTCTTTCCGCAGTCGAAGAAGCAGTGATCTTACTAAAACAAATGCGGTCGGCTGAAGGGGAAGAAATTAAAAAAGATTTACTCGCTATTACTTCCCAATTGGAAGCGGATGTATTTGAGCTTCAAAAATATGCTCCGCTCGTCGTGCAATCATTTAAGGAACGCCTAACAAAAAGGATGCATGAATTTATCAATGGACAATTGGATGAAACGCGCATTTTAACAGAAGTAGCCATTTTCGCTGATAAAGCTGACATTAATGAAGAAATTACCCGGCTGAAAAGCCATATTCAACAATTTCTCCAAACCTTAGATGACCAGGAGCCTATTGGCAGAAAACTCGATTTTATCGTGCAAGAAATGAATAGAGAAGCGAATACAATTGGTTCCAAAGCAAATGACTCTAATATAGCCAAAAAGGTTGTCGAGATTAAAAGTTTACTTGAAAAGCTAAAGGAACAGGTTCAGAATATCGAATAGGGCTTGTTTAGAAACTGTATAACACGGTCAAAATATATTACTGATGATTGGATGAATGACCATGTCGATAAAATTAATTAATATTGGATTTGGAAATATCGTTTCTGCCAATCGTATTATTTCCATTGTCAGCCCGGAATCTGCTCCAATAAAAAGAATTATCCAAGATGCCCGTGATCGGGGATCGTTAATAGATGCTACATATGGAAGACGGACACGAGCAGTAATTGTCATGGATAGTGATCATGTTATTCTATCAGCTGTACAGCCTGAAACGGTGGCACATCGCCTTACAGATCGTGAGGAAACTATTTATGAAGGGTAGGATAATTGAATGCAGGAAAAAGGATTGCTGATAGTACTTTCAGGGCCATCCGGTGTTGGAAAAGGAACGGTTCGAAAAGAAATATTTTCTCATCCCGATACGGCTTTTGAATACTCGATTTCGATGACAACCCGCTCACCACGGGCGGGGGAAGTGGACGGGGTCGACTATTTTTTCAAAACAAAAGAAGAATTTGAATATTTAATTGGACAAGGGAAGCTCCTAGAGTACGCTGAGTTTGTCGGCAACTATTATGGCACACCTGTTGATTATGTCCGAGAAACATTAGATGCCGGAAAAGATGTTTTTTTAGAAATTGAAGTGAAGGGTGCCCGCCAAGTTCGAGAGAAATTCCCTGAAGGGTTATTTATTTTCTTGATGCCGCCAAGTCTGACAGAATTAAAAAATAGAATTGTCACACGTGGGACGGAAACCGAAGACATTATCCAAAACCGGATGTTATCTGCCCGTGAAGAAATCGAAATGATGGAGCTATATGACTATGTTGTAGAAAATGATCAAGTCGAGCTCGCCTGTGAACGTGTAAGGTCCATTGTGACGGCAGAACATTGCCGTAGGGAACGTGTGGAATATCGCTATAAAAAATTGTTGGAGGTTGAATAATATGTTATATCCATCTATCGACTCATTGCTAGAAAAAATTGATTCTAAATACTCTCTTGTCTCTGTTGCAGCCAAGCGTGCACGGGTAATGTCTCAAATAAAAGATGAAAGATTGCCAAAATATGTTTCCTATAAATACGTTGGCAAGGCGTTGGAGGAAATTTATAGCGGTGAGCTTACCTATCGAATTTCTAAAGCAGATCTAAATGCTGACTAAACAGAATTGATTTGCATTAAATGTGCAAAATGAAAGAAGGACTGACAAAAAGGAAAACTCCGACATGTCAGCCTTTTTTATTTGCATTTTCCCAAATCGCTGAATATTGTCGATTTTAGGAAGGAAATAGATGAAATATGGATTACTTTCTAGCATAATAAGAAGAAAGATTATGTGGACGAGAAGTGAGGGATTTTAGGCAATGAAAATAGATAAAAAGATCTTATTATGTGTCACAGGTGGAATCGCCGTCTATAAAGCAGCTGCTTTAACAAGTAAACTTGTTCAAGCAGGAGCGCAAGTTAAGGTGATATTAAGTGAATCCGCAGAAAAATTTGTAACCCCGTTAACCTTTCAGGCATTATCCCGCCATGAAGTATTTACTAATACCTTTGATGAAAAAAATCCGCAAGTGATTGCCCATATTGATTTGGCAGATTGGGCAGATTTAATTCTTGTTGCCCCGGCAACGGCCAATACGATTGCTAAGCTCGCAGGCGGAATTGCCGACAATATGATTACGACAACACTCCTTGCTGCAACTGCACCTGTTTGGATTGCCCCTGCAATGAATGTACATATGTATGATCATCCTGCTGTGAAAAAAAACCTTGCTATTTTGGCTGAGTATGGGTACCAATTCATTGAACCGAGCGAAGGGTATCTAGCCTGCGGCTATGTTGGCAAAGGGCGCTTGGAAGAGCCGGAAAGAGTCGTAGAGTTGATTCAAGCGTCGTTTGTGAAGAATGAGCCCAAAAGCTTAACAGGGAAAACGGTGGTCGTTACCGCAGGACCAACCCGGGAGAAAATAGATCCAGTCAGATTTATATCCAATCATTCTACTGGAAAAATGGGATATGCCCTTGCGGAAGAAGCTAAAAAACAAGGCGCCCATGTTGTCTTAGTTTCCGGTCCTGTTCAAATAGCCGCCCCGGCAGGTGTGGAACTTATAAGGGTCGAAAGTGCGGAGGAAATGTTTCATGCAGTCATGGGATATTATGAAAAAGCTGATGTAGTGATAAAAACAGCTGCAGTCGCTGACTACCGCCCAAAGATCAGCTATGACCAGAAGGTGAAAAAGCAAGCGGGTGACGCAATAATTGAACTAGAAAGAACAAAGGATATTTTATTCGAACTCGGACAACGAAAAAAGAAACAGTTACTAGTGGGGTTTGCTGCTGAGACAGAAAATCTGGAAGAATACGCTAGGGAAAAATTAACAAAGAAAAATGCTGATATCATTGTTGCCAATAATGTCAAAACAGCGGGTGCTGGTTTTGGAACTGATACAAATATTGTCACTCTTTTTGAGCGTTCTGGAGCGGTGAAAGAGCTGCCAATCTTGTCTAAAATTGAGGTTGCAAAAAGAATTATCGAAGAAATTACTTCACTTATGAAGGATATGGGCGGAAATGGAAATAGCTAGTGTGATTGTCGATGTACCGACGAAACAAACGGATCGAGTGTTCGATTATATCATTCCGGAGCAATGGCGGGGAGTCATTCAACCGGGGATGAGGGTAATCGTTCCATTTGGTCCGAGAAATATCCAAGGTTTTGTCATTTCATTAAAAGCGGATTCGGAAATTGAGAAGTTAAGAGAAATACTTGAGCCGATGGATTTAGAGCCTGTTTTAAATAAAGAATTATTGGAGCTTGGCGATTGGCTCACAGATCATACTCTCTGCTTTAAAATATTTGCCTATCAAGTGATGCTGCCAGCGGCGTTAAAGGCAAAATATGAGAAAAAGGTGCAACTTGCTGCCGACGCTGTCGTTACAGACCTTCCATTGCAACTGCGGCCATTTTTTGAACATGAAGAGTTGATCGACTGGGAAGAGGCATTGTTTAATGGAATCGTTCCTTTGTTGCAAAAAGAAGCAGCAAAAGGGTTTCTTGAAGTAATTTATCTTGTCAAGGAACGGGTTAAGAAAAAACAGCAAAAGTATGTTAAACCTGCCAAGACATTAGCTGAATTAAACGAGGAGATTGACCGAATTCCGGCAAACGCGGAAAAGCAAAGGCAAATAGTACGCTTTTTTATTGAAAATTATCATGAGATTGAATTAAGGAAGCTAGTTTCTGAAGTGAAGACATCAACCTCAACCGTAAAAGCCCTTGTTGAAAAAAAGCTCTTGACGGAATTCGAATTGGAGGTCTATCGCAATCCTTTCGCAGATCGTACCTTCGAACGAACGAAACCATTACCATTAACCGAGGCACAGCAAGAAGCAATTGGGCCCATTCTTGATGCGATTGAACGGAATCAACACGAGGTGTTTTTACTTTATGGGGTAACTGGAAGCGGTAAAACCGAGATTTACTTACAATCCATCCAAGAAGTTATCGAAAAAGGAAAGGAAGCCATCGTTCTCGTTCCGGAAATTTCACTCACTCCGCAGATGGTCAACCGTTTTAAAGGAAGATTTGGCGACTTAGTGGCAGTATTGCACAGTGGCTTATCAGCAGGTGAAAAATATGATGAGTGGCGCAAAATTCAACGTAAGGAAGTAAAAGTAGCGGTTGGAGCAAGATCGGCGATTTTTGCCCCATTTGAAAACATCGGGATCATGATTATCGATGAAGAGCACGAAACAAGCTACAAACAGGAAGAAATGCCGCGCTATCATGCTAGAGACGTGGCGATTGAGAGGGCATTAAATTATAATTGTCCAGTGGTGCTAGGAAGTGCTACTCCCTCGCTTGAATCCTTTGCCAGAGCACAAAAAAAGGTATACCATTTATTATCTCTTCCTAACCGGATGAATAATCAGAGTCTTCCTTCAGTGGAAATTATTGATATGCGTGAGGAACTGCGTGAGGGGAATCGTTCCATGTTTTCCCGGAAGTTGTTTGAAATGTTGAAGGATCGAATCGAGAAAAAGCAACAATCTGTTTTATTTTTAAATAAACGCGGCCATTCTTCGTTTGTCATGTGCAGGGACTGCGGATATGTGATGAATTGCCCAAACTGTGACATATCACTGACCTACCATCGAGTAAATGAGCAGATGAAATGTCACTATTGCGGGTATGAAAGTTATGTACCAAAGTATTGTCCTGAATGTAATAGTGAATACATCCGTTATTTTGGTACTGGAACTCAAAAGGTAGAGGAAGAACTTGGAAAGATCCTTCCGGAGGCACGGGTGATTCGCATGGATGTTGACACCACAGGACGAAAGGGTTCACACGAGAGATTATTAACTGATTTTAAGGATGGAAAAGCAGATATTTTATTAGGAACGCAAATGATCGCAAAAGGATTGGATTTTCCAAACATAACATTAGTGGGTGTGCTTTCTGCTGATACGATGTTGCATTTACCAGATTTCCGAGCGTCGGAAAAGACCTTCCAGCTCTTGACACAGGTGAGCGGACGGGCTGGAAGGCACAAGCTTCCTGGAGAAGTCATCATTCAAACCTATACACCGGAACACTATAGCGTGGTGCTTGCGGGACGGCAAGATTATGATCTTTTTTATCAGCAGGAAATGATGATTCGAAAAACCCGCCAATATCCGCCCTTCTATTATCTATCGCTCATAACAGTAAGTCATGAACAGCTCATCACGGTTGTGTCGGAAATGGAGAAAGTGGTGAAACACATTCAATCGCACGTTTCATCAGGAACGGTCGTTTTAGGACCTGCAGCCTCCCCCATCCCTAGGATAAATAATAGATATCGCTATCAATGTCTGATAAAATACAAACGGGAACCAAACTTGACAAAAATACTAAAAACGATCCTTGATCAATACCAAAAAGATACGAAAAGTGGTTTGCAGGTTTCAATTGATGTAAACCCGTTTATCTTAATGTAATCTGGGAAAAAATATTCCTATAAAATATATAATAAAAACGCCTTTTTAACTAGAATGGCATAAACGGAGGAACAGAATTGGCGATACGCAAAATTGTCATCCATCCTGCCGACATCCTTGAACAGGAATGCAAGGCAGTGGAGAAATTTGATAAAAAATTAGCGAAAACACTTGATGATATGTACGATACGATGATTGAATATGATGGTGTTGGACTTGCTGCCCCACAAATTGGGCTTGATGCCAGAATTGCCATTGTTGATATAGATGATGAAATGGGAACAATCGAAATGATAAACCCGCGGATTATTGAAACCTCGGGGGAGCAGACAGGCCCAGAGGGCTGTTTAAGCTTTCCGGATCTATTCGGTGAAGTAACGAGACCAAATTTTGTGAAGATTGAAGCCTATAATCGTAAAGGCAAAAAGTATTCACTTGAGGCTGAGGGTTTCCTAGCTAGGGCAATCCTCCATGAAATCGATCATCTTGACGGTATTTTATTCACCACAAAAGTTACCAGATACTTAGAGGAAGATGAGTTAAAAGGAGTAGAAAGTGAATGACGAAAATTGTTTTTATGGGAACCCCTGATTTTTCCGTACCTGTCTTACAGCAAATTATACTCGACGGCTATGAGGTCATCGGTGTTGTTACCCAGCCTGACAGACCGGTAGGAAGAAAAAAAGTATTAACACCACCACCCGTGAAGGTGGAGGCATTAAAACATGGGATCCCTGTCTTTCAACCTGAAAAAATCCGTCAAGATGAAGAGCTGGAGAAAATCCTTTCCTTACAACCCGATTTAATTGTTACCGCTGCATTTGGGCAAATTTTGCCAAAAAAACTGCTAGATGCACCTAAATTTGGGTGTATTAATGTGCACGCATCATTGTTACCAGAGCTTCGCGGTGGTGCCCCAATCCATTACGCCATCATGCAAGGGAAAAGGAAAACGGGTGTCACCATTATGTATATGGTCGAAAAATTAGATGCTGGTGATATGTTAACTAGTGTGGAGATCCCAATTGCTGAAGACGATAATGTGGGGACCCTTCATGAAAAATTAAGTGCTGCAGGTTCACAATTATTATCAGAAACCTTGCCGCTTTTATTGGCAGGCCGTCTTACTCCAAAACCACAAAACGGAATGGAAGCAACCTTTGCCCCAAATATAAAGCGTGAGCAGGAAAAAATTGACTGGACAAAAGCTGGTGAAGAGATCTATGACCATGTCCGCGGATTAAATCCTTGGCCAGTTGCATTTACCACAATGGAGGGCAATGTCATAAAAATATGGCAGACTGAAAAAGTGGCGGGAATGGAAGGTCAAGAGCCTGGAACCATTGTAAAAATAGAACCAGATGGCTTTACGGTAAGCACGGGCAATGAAACAGCGATAAAAATCATTGAGCTTCAGCCATCCGGAAAAACAAAGATGCGGACAGAACAATTTTTACGGGGTGCGGGTTCAAAAATTTCAGTAGGCGGAAGACTAGGAGAATAAGATGACTTCAACAAAAAATAATGTACGTGCCATCGCAATGGATACCTTGGTTGCGATTGAGAAAAATCAATCCTACAGCAATTTGCTGCTTAATAATGTGATTGAAAAAAATGAATTGTCCGCAATCGATGTCGGCTTACTTACAGAGTTAACATATGGAACATTACAACGACGCATGGCGCTAGACTTCTTTTTAAACCCATTCATCAAGGATAATAAAAAGCTGGCAAATTGGATTCATCATCTGCTTAGAATGACACTATATCAAATGGTGTACCTAGATCGAATTCCGGACCGGGCTGCGATATACGAAGCGGTGGAAATTGCCAAGAGCCGCGGACATAAAGGAATCGCCAGTTTGGTAAATGGTGTGCTAAGAAGTATTCAAAGAGAAGGGCTTCCATCATTAAGTGAAGTTTCAGACCCCATCGAAAGATTATCACTTGAAACCAGTCACCCTCATTGGCTAGTTACGAGATGGGTGAATCAATTTGGTTTTAAAAAAACGAAAGAAATGTGTGAAATTAATTTAACCGCACCAATGCAAACTGCAAGGGTGAATTTGACGAAGATTTCTAGAGATGAATGTGTGGCGATTCTTGAGGAAGATGGGTTTCAAATTGAGAAAAGTCCAATCATTCCGGAGGCGATCAGGTCGTTAAAAGGAAATTTAGCCTCCACTATTGCCTTTAAATATGGAATGTTAACGATTCAGGATGAAAGTTCGATGCTTGCCGCCTATGCATTAGGTTCAACAGAAGGGGAATTCGTCCTGGATGCTTGTGCAGCCCCTGGAGGAAAAAGTACGCATATTGCGGAAAAACTACAAAATACTGGTGAAGTAATTTCCGTTGATCTTCATCAGCACAAAGTAAAATTAATCAATGATAATGCCCGTCGATTAGGGTTATCAAATATCAAAACAAATGTATCTGATTCCAGATTATTGCGGGAAAAGTTCAAAGATGAGACATTTCATCGAATTCTCCTTGATGCTCCGTGCTCAGGCCTTGGTGTAATGAGAAGAAAGCCCGACATGAAGTATACCAAGACAGAAAAGGATTTAGAGCGGTTACGAACGATACAACAAAATCTATTAACATCCGTTGCGCCTTTATTGAAAAAGGGCGGTATCCTTGTGTATAGTACATGTACAGTTGATAAAGAAGAGAATGATAATACGGTAAAAACATTTTTACAAAATAATCCGGGATTTGAAGGGGATTTATCATTCAAAAATCGGATGCCAGAGGCAGTGCAGCCATTGATAACAGGCTTCGAGCTCCAAATATTTCCTCAAGATTT
Organism: Bacillus sp. MM2020_4; assembly: GCF_011250555.1. GTDB lineage: Bacteria > Bacillota > Bacilli > Bacillales > Cytobacillaceae > Neobacillus. The sequence continues at coordinate 261,609 of NZ_JAANMZ010000001.1, forward strand.
TGGATCAGACGGTTTTTATATAGCAGTATTAAGAAAAGCGTAAGCGCCTTGACCAGGGGCTTATGACCCCGAGCCCCTAGGCACTGAAGCTAGACACTAGAAAGAAGGTATAACTATTGGAACAATTAAATACAACTGAGACGAACACAACTATGGACATAAAGAAAAAATCAATTTACTCACTGGAACTTCACGAATTAAAGGACTGGTTATCGGAGAATGGGGAAAAGCCTTTCCGTGCTGAACAAATCTTCGATTGGCTATATAAAAAAAGAATCATTTCTTTCGAAGACATGAGCAATTTAGCGAAAGGTTTGAGAGACAAGCTATCCAGCCAGTTTCAGATTACTACCCTGGATACAGCCATTCAACAAACATCTTCCGATGGCACGATTAAATTTTTATTCGAGCTTCATGATGGTTACTCAATCGAAACCGTGCTCATGCGCCATGATTATGGGAATTCCGTTTGTGTGACAACCCAGGTTGGCTGCCGGATTGGCTGTACTTTCTGCGCCTCGACACTTGGCGGATTAAAAAGACATTTAGAGGCAGGAGAAATTGTTGCCCAGGTGGTGAAAGTTCAGCAAGCACTCGATGAAACAAATGAACGGGTTGATTCCGTGGTCATCATGGGGATTGGCGAGCCGTTCGATAACTATGACAATATGCTTTCCTTTTTGAAAATTATCAATCATGACAAAGCACTAAATATTGGCGCGCGCCATATTACTGTTTCGACAAGTGGAATTGTCCCGAAAATTTATCAATTTGCTGATGAAAATACACAAATAAATTTTGCTATTTCCTTACACGCTCCGAATACTGAATTACGCTCAAGATTAATGCCAATTAATAAAGCATATAAACTTGATGACTTAATGAAGGCAGTACGATATTATATCGATAAGACAGGTCGAAGAATTAGCTTTGAATACGGTCTATTTGGCGGTGTAAATGATTCTACCGACCACGCGGAAGAATTAGCAGATCTTTTAAAAGGAATTAAATGTCATGTAAATCTAATTCCGGTAAACTATGTTCCTGAAAGAGATTATGTACGTACACCAAAGGATAAAATATTTGCATTCGAAAAAACATTAAAAAAACGTGGTGTAAATGTGACGATTCGCCGCGAGCACGGTCATGATATTGATGCAGCATGTGGACAACTTCGTGCGAAGGAGCGAAAAGAGGAGACGAGGTAATGAGTGTGAAGGCTGTTTTTAAAACGGATCAAGGAAGAGTTCGTCAAAATAATGAGGACAGTGGTGGGACGTTTGTCAATAAGGATGGTTATCGCCTTGCTATCGTAGCAGATGGTATGGGCGGTCACCGAGCCGGTGATGTGGCAAGTAAAATGAGCGTTACTCACTTGCAAGAGTCTTGGGAGCAAACAGAAGGAATTATTACTGCAGATGATGCTGAAAAATGGCTTAGAACACAAATTTTTGAAGTGAATCAACTCGTATTTGACCATGCAAATAACAATGTAGAATGTGATGGGATGGGTACAACAATTGAAGCAGTGATTGCAACCAATCACTTTGCTACAATTGCCCATGTCGGTGACAGCCGTTGTTATATTTTCAATGATAGTGGGTTTCAGCAGTTGACTGAGGACCATACACTTGTAAATGAATTAGTACGTACAGGACAAATCACCAAAGAAGACGCTGAGCATCACCCACGGAAAAATGTGATTTTACGTGCCATTGGTACCGAACAAGATGTAAAAATTGATACCAAAACAATCATTTTTGAGGAAGGAGATATCCTTCTACTATGTTCTGATGGATTGTCGAATAAGGTAAAAGAAGAACAAATGATTTCTATTCTTCAATCTGAAGACAGTCTGGAGCAAAAGGCTTTATCACTAATTAACGGAGCAAATGAAAATGGTGGAGAAGACAACATCACCCTTATCATACTAGAGTTTGATGATGATAGTGAAAGAGGGTGAAGATAAATGTTAATTGGGAAAAGAATTAGCGGTCGCTATAAAATATTGGAAATGATTGGCGGAGGCGGCATGGCAAATGTCTACTTAGCCCATGATATGATTCTTGACCGCGATGTTGCAGTAAAAATGCTTCGTCTTGATTTTGCAAACGATGATGAGTTCATCCGCAGATTCCGCCGTGAAGCACAATCGGCGACAAGTCTTGCTCATCCAAATATTGTTAATATATATGATGTAGGCGAAGAAAATGATCTATATTATATTGTAATGGAATTTGTTGATGGTCAGACCCTTAAACAATACATACAGCAAAATTCTCCTCTCCGAGTGGAAGATACTATTGGAATCATGAGACAGTTAACATCAGCTATTTCTCATGCCCATCAGAACCATATAATCCATCGTGATATTAAACCACATAATATTTTGGTTGATCACGACGGTAAAGTAAAAGTCACGGATTTTGGTATTGCCATGGCGCTAAGTGCGACGAGTATCACGCAAACCAATTCCGTCCTGGGTTCTGTTCATTATTTATCACCTGAACAAGCAAGGGGCGGGATGGCAAACAGAAAGTCTGATATTTATTCATTGGGGATTGTGATGTTCGAGTTATTAACGGGCAGGCTTCCATTTTCCGGTGAGTCGGCCGTGTCGATTGCCTTAAAGCATCTTCAATCAGAAACCCCATCTGTAAGAAGATGGAATCAGAACATACCTCAAAGTGTTGAGAATATTGTCTTAAAGGCAACCGCAAAAGATCCATTCCATCGCTATAACAGTGTAGAAGAAATGGAAGAGGATCTACGAACAGCACTTGATTTAGAAAGGATGGACGAACCCAAGTTTGCCATTCCTATTGATAATGAAGCGACAAAGGCAATTCCGGTAATAACCGATCACCATCCATTAAAAAATTTAGATGAAACATTAGTCCATAGCACTGAAAAACCCGCGACTAATTTGAACGACGATGGAAAAAAAGGAAATAAAAAAAATAAAAGTAATAAAAATAACAAAAAAAGAAAAAAGTGGCCGATGGTTCTACTATCTATCTTCTTCGTTCTTGTCATTCTGGGAACGTTATCTTTTCTATTTTTACCTGGATTGTTATCTGCAAAGGAAGTAAAAATACCGGATATAAGTGGCATGAATGTGGATGATGCTATTTCTAAGCTTAAGCTAAAAGGATTATCTCCTGGTAAACAAGTTGAAATTACCGATGAAAATATGAAAGCGGGAAAAGTGATTAAAACAATTCCTGAAATAGGCAGTACGGTCAAAGAAAATGCGAAAATTACCTTGTACGTCAGTTCAGGTAAGGAAAAATATGAACTATCTGATTATGTAGGCCGGCAATATGAGGACGTAATTCGTCTACTTGATAACCAGAACTTTAAAGATATAAAGAAATTAGAGAAGAATGATGAAAGTGAGCCGGGGACGATTATCAGCCAAACACCAATAGCTGGGGAAAAAGTGGTTCCTGAAGAGACCGTATTAGAGTTTGAGGTCAGCATAGGACCTGAAAAAATTGTCTTAAAGGATTTATCACAATACAGTTTAAAAGGTGCACAAGATTATGCCTCATTAGTCGGACTGACTTTAGTGGTTACAGAAGAGAAATTCGATGAAAAGATCCCTGCCAATATGATTATTTCGCAAGCGCCTGCTCAGGGAACGGAATTGGTCAAAGGGGACAAGGTGACTGTTGTTATTTCAAAAGGTCAAGAACCACCTAAGAAAGTCACCAGGGATGTAACAATTCCTTATAAACCACCGTTGACAGGTGAACCTGGTCAGAAACAAGAAGTGGTCATCTATATTGAGGATATGAATCATAGCATGACAGGTCCAGCCGAAACATTTTCGATTGTGGAAAATACAGTTAAAAAAATTGACCTTCTGATTCCGTATGGAAAAAAGGCTGGCTATCGAGTTATGGTAGGGACCGAGGTTATAGCAGAAGAGGTCATTAATTATGCCGATGCAGAATAAAGAAAATAAACCGAAAGGCAAGGAGTGTGGCTATGCCTGAAGGAAAAATTGTCAAAGCACTAAGTGGTTTTTATTATGTTCTTCAAGATGAGAACCTAATCCAATGTCGGGGAAGAGGCGTTTTCAGAAAGAACAAAATCACGCCACTTGTAGGTGACGAAGTTGTTTTTCAAGCCGAAAATGATCTGGAAGGATATATTTTAGAAGTGAAAGAACGAAAAAATGAGCTAATCCGACCACCGATTGCAAATGTGGATCAGGCCATTCTCGTTTTTTCAGCTGTAGAGCCAGATTTCAGCACAGTTTTATTGGATCGTTTTCTTGTATTGGTTGAATTCAATCATATCGAACCACTAATCTGTATTACTAAGATGGATCTTACGAATCATGATCAAAAGGAGCAAATTTCTTCATACGCAAAGCAATATAAAAGTGCAGGTTACGAGGTTATACTGACCTCATCAGAAACCGAATCAGGAATTGAATTATTAAATCCACATATAGAAAATAAAATCTCGGTCTTTGCCGGTCAGTCAGGTGTAGGAAAATCTTCTTTATTAAATGTATTAAGACCAGACCTTGAACTTAAAACAAATGATATTTCCTCTCATCTTGGCAGAGGTAAGCATACGACAAGACACGTGGAGCTTATTAAGATTGGAAATGGACTGATTGCGGATACGCCCGGATTTAGCTCACTAGAGTTTACAAGCATCGAAGCGGAGGATTTGACGTATTGTTTTCCCGAATTACAAAAGGCTAGTGAAAATTGTAAATTTCGTGGCTGCTTACATGTGACTGAACCAAAATGTGCTGTAAAGTCAGGAGTGGAATCAGGTGAAATCCCCACTTACCGGTATGAACATTATGTAGATTTCCTGCAGGAAATAAAAGATAGAAAGCCGAGGTATTAACAATGGTGAAAATAGCACCTTCCATCCTTTCAGCCGATTTTTCAAAATTGGGAGAAGAAATTATTGCTGTTGAAAAAGCGGGGGCTGACTACATTCATATTGATGTCATGGATGGTCATTTTGTACCGAATATCACGATTGGTCCGCTTATTGTCGACGCAATTCGTCCGCTAACGAAGCTGCCGTTAGACGTGCACTTAATGATTGAAAACCCAGATCAATATATCGAGGCATTTACAAAGGCTGGTGCAGACTATATCACTGTCCATGTGGAAGCATGTCGGCACCTCCACCGAACCATCCAAAATATCAAATCCTATGGGATTAAAGCGGGTGTAGTTTTAAATCCAGCTACTCCGGTGGAAACCATCCAACATGTAATCGGTGATATTGACATGGTGCTGCTGATGTCAGTCAATCCTGGTTTTGGCGGCCAAAAGTTTATTCCTGAAGTCCTGCCGAAAATAAGAAAAGTAAAAGATATGGCGGATCAAGAAGGACTTGTTATTGAGATTGAAATAGATGGTGGAGTAAATCCGGAAACAGCGAAACAATGCATTGAAGCGGGTGCAAATGTCCTCGTTGCAGGCTCAGCTATTTATAATCAACCGGATTATGAAACAGCCATTTCACTAATTAGAGGATAAAGCCGGCTAAGATAGCTGGCTTTTCTTATTACAGAAGGAGTAAGTCTAATGATTATAAATATACTTGCTGGAGGGCCTGAAGAGCTACTGCCTGATTTGACTGATTATATGGAGGATAACGCTATCTGGGTCGGTGTTGACCGAGGTGTCTTTCATTTGTTAAAGAGAAGTATCAAACCAGAGATTGCATTTGGTGATTTTGATTCCGTTTCAAAAGATGAATTGAGGTTCATTGAAGAACAAGTGGCAGAGATGAAGCGGTATAATCCAGAAAAAAACGAAACGGATATGGAGCTTGCCCTAAATTGGGCATTGGAGCAGAAACCGAGCATCATCCGCCTATTTGGAGCTACCGGCGGCAGACTCGATCATTTATTGGCAAATGTACACCTTTTGCTCGTTCCGCTTAAAGGAAAGCATCCGACTAATGTCTATTTAATTGATCGGAATAATGTTGTCTTTTTGAAGGAACCAGGCAGTTATTCCATTGAAAAAATAAAATCAAAAAAATATATTTCCTTTGTACCTTTAACCCTTGATGTCAGCGGCATTACACTAATGGGGTTTAAATTCCCCCTTAAAAATCAGCATATTTCACTTGGATCGACACTATGTATTAGTAATGAACTTATTAGTGAATATGGTACTTTTTCATTTTCCGAAGGCATATTAATAGTGATAAGAAGTCACGATTAATAGGCATGACTTTTAGGTACTGATCTCGTCAGTTCGAATAAAATGTAAAGTAATTTGAATAAGCAGGGGAGATTTTTGAGGAGGGACAGTTATGAAATTTTATACAATTAAACTGCCAAGATTTTTAGGCGGACTTGTCCGAGCGATGATTGGTGCATTTAAGAAAAACGAATAGAGAATAGTCAAAGGCTTGCACCCATTCACATATGGGTGCTTTTTATTTGGAGAATATGAAAAAGAAAAGACACCCTTAAAAAGGATGCCCATTCTTATTGTCTAGCACAAGCAGCTCAGGTTTTGGCGCTTGTGCTTTTCTAATTATACGCGCTCAACTTTACCGGATCTTAACGCTCTTGCAGAAACCCAAACACGCTTAGGCTTTCCGTCAACAAGAATACGTACTTTTTGTAGGTTAGCACCCCATGTACGCTTATTAGCGTTCATAGCGTGAGAACGTGCGTTACCAGTTGTTGTTTTCTTTCCAGTTACTACACATTTACGTGGCATAATGATTTCCCTCCTTAACTACCAAAAGCTGTATAAAGCTCTCATTTAAGCTGCTTCATCTGAATATAGAAAATTGTTTTTGCAAATTTTCTAGACTTGAGATACTTTAATAATTTATCATACAACGAATCTGAATGCAATACTTGTAACTAAACCTTTCAAGAAAAAAGCCTTGACATAGGTTATTATCAATACTCTAATTGTAAAAAGAAAGGTATGACTTTTAAAATTGGGTTGACTATAGTAAAATGACTGTAGTCAAGGAGCAATTTTTCAGGAGGGGGAACGTTTCATGTCCATTGAATTAAAAACACAGTACGGACAAATTGATATTTCAAACGAAGTAATTGCAACGATTGCTGGTGGTGCAGCAATCGAATGTTATGGAATCGTCGGAATGGCCTCTAAGAATCAAATCAAAGATGGGATTACTGAGATACTAAGAAAAGAAAACTTTACTCGAGGCGTGATCGTGCGCCAGGAAAATGAGGCATTACATATCGATATGTACATTATTGTCAGCTATGGAACGAAAATTTCCGAAATTGCCCACAACGTGCAATCAAAGGTTAAATACACCCTAGATAAGACAGTTGGACTTGCCGTTGACTCGGTTAATATTTACGTTCAGGGAGTTCGTGTGACGAACCCGTAGTGAGGAGGAAAGTTTGTGTCAATTACAGCATTAGATGGAAAACGTTTTGCAGAAATGATCATTCAAGGTGCCAATCATTTGACGGCAAATGCAAAAATGGTTGATGCGTTAAACGTTTTTCCTGTGCCCGACGGAGATACTGGAACAAATATGAATTTATCAATGACCTCCGGGGCGAAGGAAGTAAAGAATAACGTTCAGGAACATATTGGTAAAGTAGGGATAGCCCTGTCTAAAGGCTTACTTATGGGAGCACGAGGAAATTCGGGGGTTATTCTTTCCCAGTTATTCCGAGGTTTTTCAAAGGCAGTCGAAGCTAAGGCGAAAATTACCGGGAAGGATTTTGCCGGAGCCTTGGAAGCAGGAGTAGAAACTGCCTATAAAGCTGTTATGAAGCCTGTCGAAGGAACCATCTTAACAGTTGCTAAGGATTCTGCTAAGAAAGGTGTTCAGGCTGCCCAAAATTCAGATGATATAATCGTCATAATGGAAGAAGTAGTAAAAGAAGCGAAAGCATCGCTCAAGCGGACACCCGACTTACTTCCTGTTTTAAAGGAAGTCGGCGTTGTTGATAGCGGCGGGCAAGGACTTGTGTTCGTTTATGAGGGCTTTCTTGCCGTCCTTAGGGGAGAGGAGCTCCCGGAATCATCGGACCTGCTTCCTACTATGTCAGAAATGGTTAATGCCGAACACCACAAAAGTGTTCAAGGTCATATTAATACTGCGGATATTGTATTTGGATATTGTACAGAATTTATGGTCCGGTTTGAGGCGGAAAAAACAGCTATACACCCATTCAATGAAGGGGTTTTCCGGAATGATTTAAGTCATTTAGGTGATTCTTTATTGGTTATTGCCGATGAAGATGTGGTCAAGGTTCATATTCATTCCGAGCAGCCGGGTGAAGTATTATCATACGGTCAGCGTTATGGTAACTTAATTAATATGAAGATTGAAAACATGCGCCAGCAGCATACAAATATTGTGGGTGAAACGCATACTGCTTCAGGCACTGTACGTCCTGAACCACGAAAAGAACTGCAGGAATATGGAATTGTCACGGTATCCATGGGTTCAGGTATTGCGGAGTTATTTAAGAGCATTGGAGCCCATGCTGTCATTGAAGGCGGTCAAACGATGAATCCAAGTACGGAAGACATAGTGAAGGCCGTAAAGGAAGTCCATGCCAAAAAGGTATTTATCTTACCAAATAATAAAAATATTATTATGGCCGCAGAACAGGCTAAAGATGTGGCAGATGAAGATATTTATGTCATCCCGTCTAAAACGGTCCCACAGGGTCTATCAGCACTACTTGCATTCAATCCTTCGGCGGATGTGGATGTAAATGAAGTGGCAATGAAGGATGCATTACAGCATGTGAAAACAGGCCAAATTACCTTTGCTGTCCGCGATACCTCAATCGATGGCCTAGAAATTGAAAAAGATGATTTCATGGGCATTTCCGAGGGTAAAATCGTGGTGAAGAACAAAGATAAAGGGAAAGTGGCAGAAGACCTTTTAACAAAAATGCTGGATGACGATTCCGAAATCTTAACCATCATCTTTGGTGAAGATGTGACAGATGAAGAGGTACAAAGTCTTACACAATTTGTGGAAGAAAATTATGAAGATGTGGAAATTGAAGTTCATAATGGTGGGCAGCCATTATATTCATTTATCTTTTCAATTGAATAAGGAACGGCTAAAATAGAAGGGGGACTTTCCTAGTCAAACCCTTCTTTTTTATTTTTACATATCGAATGACTAATATAGATTAATTATTTTGCAAAGGGAGAGAGACGTGTGTTCGATCATCTAAACCAATCAGTTATAGCATTAAAGGGAATTGGGGAAGAAACGGCTGAAGCCCTTGCAGAAATGAATATCTTTACGGTTCAGGATTTATTGGAATATTTCCCTTACCGTTATGAGGACTATTCACTAAAGGATTTAACGGAAGTAAAGCATGATGAAAAAGTGACGGTAGAGGGGAAGGTTCATAGTGAGCCTTCTCTTAGCTATTATGGAAGAAAGAAATCGAAGCTGATGCTTCGGCTTTTTGTAGGGTCCCACTTAATTAAAGTGGTTTTCTTTAATCAGCCATATTTGAAAAATAAAATAAATATAAATGAAACAATCACGGTAACAGGCAAATGGGACGCCCATCGCGGGACGATTACAGCGAATGAAGTTCATGCGGGTACGAATGCCAAGATAAAAGATTTTGAACCAGTATACTCGTTAAAGGGAAAAATAACGACTAAGGGAATGCGGAAATTTATTCATCTTGCCTTTAGTCAGTATGGTCAATTCATTGAGGAGACGCTTCCAGTACCTTTAATACAGAGCTACCGGCTTTTAAACCGATATGAAGCCATTAAAATCATGCATTTTCCAAGCAGCCCGGAGGATGTGAAACAGGCAAGGCGACGTTTTGTCTATGAGGAATTCCTCCTGTTTCAATTAAAAATGCAGGCATTACGGAAATTTGAACGAGAGCACTCCCCCGGCCTCATGCAAAAATACGATTTGCCTAAATTATTGGAGTTTATCGACAGTTTACCCTTCCCGTTAACAAATGCTCAAAAAAGGGTTGTAAATGAAGTGTTAGCTGAACTAAAATCCCCCTATCGCATGAACCGGCTATTGCAAGGTGATGTAGGTTCAGGGAAAACAGTTGTAGCGGCAATAGGTCTGTATGGGTCTGTGACAGCAGGATACCAAGGGGCTCTATTGGTTCCCACTGAAATCTTGGCTGAACAGCATGCAGAATCATTAAAAGGATTATTAGACCCCTTTACTATAAGATGTGAGCTTTTAACAAGTTCCGTAAAAGGGAAACGGAGACGAGAAATCCTTCAAGACTTAGCAGATGGAAAGGTTGATATTTTAATCGGGACACATGCCCTAATTCAGGACGAAGTTACCTTTAAAAAACTTGGCTTTGTCATTACCGATGAACAGCATCGCTTTGGTGTGGAACAACGAAGGGTCTTGCGGGAAAAGGGGGAAAATCCCGATGTCTTGTTTATGACCGCGACACCGATTCCTAGGACACTGGCGATTACCGTTTTTGGCGAAATGGATGTCTCCATCATCGATGAGATGCCGGCCGGCAGAAAGTCGATTGAGACATACTGGGCAAAACCGGAAATGCTGGAGCGTGTTCTTGCTTTTGTTGAAAAAGAATTAATAAAGGGGCATCAGGCCTATGTCATTTGCCCGTTAATTGAGGAGTCCGAGAAACTTGAAGTGCAAAATGCTATTGATGTACATACAACGTTAAGCCAGTATTTTCAAAATCGCTATCAAGTGGGACTCATGCATGGCCGCTTAACATCAGAGGAAAAGGAGACAGTCATGAAGGCATTTAGTACCAATGAAGTGCAAGTACTTGTTTCCACTACTGTTGTAGAAGTAGGGGTGAATGTACCAAATGCCACCATGATGGTGATTTATGATGCTGAAAGATTCGGACTATCCCAGCTTCACCAGCTGCGTGGACGGGTGGGTCGTGGAAGCGAACAATCGTATTGCATTTTACTGGCAAGTCCAAAATCAGAAGTAGGCCAGGAGCGAATGAGGATCATGACGGAAACAAATGATGGCTTTGTTTTAAGTGAAAAGGATCTGGAACTAAGGGGACCGGGAGACTTTTTTGGAAAAAAACAAAGTGGTGTTCCGGAATTTAAAGTAGCTGACATGGTTCATGATTACCGTGCACTTGAAACAGCAAGGAATGACGCTGCTAAATTGATTCAGTCAGAGACCTTTTGGACGGCACCAGAATACGTACATTTAAGAAAAAGTCTAGAAATATCTGGTGTTTTAGAAGGGGAAAAGCTGGATTAAACTACTAAAAATAATTATTTAAAAGATACTAAGCAGGAAAGGCAGATGGCAGATGTCGAAATTTATCTTGCAATCTGCTTTTTTAAATTTTATACTACTCTTAGTACCTAGTCATAAGATCTCGGACGGTGTGAAAAATCATGAGAAGAAGTAAAAAGGAACGTCAACACTTATTAACCACTACCATTAAGGATAATCCCTTTATAACAGATGAGGACCTAGCGGAAAAATTTCAAGTGAGTGTCCAAACCATTCGTCTTGATCGTTTGGAATTATCGATTCCTGAGCTCCGTGAACGAATCAAAACTGTTGCGGAGAAACGTTTTGAAGACGAAGTTCGCTCGTTACCACTTGAAGAAGTTATTGGAGAAATCATTGATATAGAATTAGACCAAAGTGCGATTTCCATTTTTGATGTAAAGGAAGAACATGTCTTTAAGCGAAATAAAATTGCCAGGGGACATCATGTATTTGCTCAAGCAAATTCCCTTGCAGTAGCTATAATAAATGATGAACTGGCACTAACAGCAAAAGCAAATATCCAATTCATTCGTTCAGTCAATTTGAATGAGCGGGTTATAGCGAAAGCTAGAGTAACAAAAATCGATGATTATGCCGGAAGGACGTTTGTCGAAGTGAAAAGTTACGTAAATAATGAACTTGTTTTTACCGGAGAATTGGAAATGTACCATTCGAAAAATCGCTAAAGGATGAGATGAATGAAACTAGCAATTGATGCAATGGGCGGAGACAATGCCCCCAAGGAAATCGTATTGGGCGCAATGAAAGCTGTTCAAGCTTTTTCTGATATACATATTACACTTGTTGGAGACGAAAATAAAATTAATGAAACGCTAACAAGTCACGAGAAAATTACAGTTTTACATACAACAGAGATGATTCTCGGTACAGATGAGCCTGTAAAAGCTGTTCGCCGCAAAAAAACGGCTTCCATGGTGTTAGCAGCACAGCAAGTAGCCGACGGAGCTGCTGATGCCTGTATCTCTGCCGGGAATACGGGTGCATTAATGGCAGCAGGACTATTTGTGGTTGGAAGAATTAAAGGAATTGATCGGCCTGCATTAGCACCAACGCTGCCAACCATTGGCGGTGAAGGTTTTCTCCTTCTGGATGTAGGTGCAAATGCCGATGCAAAGCCAGAACATCTTCTGCAAAATGCGATAATGGGTTCCATTTACAGCGAAAAGGTAAGAGGGATTGAAAGACCAAGAGTAGGCCTTTTAAACATTGGGGCGGAAGAAAAGAAAGGGAACGAATTGACGAAAAACACCTTTGAACTTTTAAAAATAGCCGATTTGAATTTTATTGGCAATGTAGAAGCAAGGGATTTACTTGAAGGTGTTGCTGATGTTGTCGTAACCGATGGGTTCACGGGGAATATGGTGTTAAAAACAATTGAAGGCACGGCACTTTCGATGTTTAAAATGTTAAAAACTGCTTTAATGAGTAGTTTTACAAGTAAATTAGCTGCGGCAGTCCTAAAGCCAAATCTAATGACATTGAAAAACACGATGGACTACTCAGAATATGGCGGTGCAGCTCTTTTTGGGTTAAAAGCGCCAGTCATAAAGGCTCATGGGTCTTCGGATGCACAAGCCATCTTTAGTGCCATCAGGCAAACACGGGAAATGGTAAGTCACAATGTTGAGGATTTAATGAAACAAGCAGTTGAGGAATCTCATACTGTTAAAATAGAAAAGTAAAAGGGGTGCAGTATGTATGGGAAAGATCGCATTTGTGTTTCCGGGACAAGGGTCACAGACAGTTGGAATGGGTAAGGAATTGGCAGAAAAACACCCTGAAGTAATGGAATACTTTTCAAAAGCAGACAAAAAGTTAAATGTGCCATTAAGCAAGTTGATTTTTGAAGGACCAAAGGAAGAATTGACCATTACATATAATACCCAGCCAGCATTGTTAACAACAAGTTTGGCTATATTAGATTACTTTGGCAAATCCGGTGTGAAAGCTGATTTTGTTGCCGGGCATAGCCTTGGAGAATATTCAGCACTTGTAGCAGCAGGTGTATTATCGTTTGAAGATGGTGTGTATGCTGTTAGAAAACGCGGAGAGTTTATGGAAAATGCCGTCCCAAATGGGGAAGGCTCCATGGCAGCTGTGTTAGGTTTAGACCGCGATGCCCTTGCGGCTGTTGCTAAAGAAGTCAGCGAATCTGGTTTTCCTGTCTCGTTAGCTAATTTAAATTGTCCAGGACAAATTGTCATCTCCGGATCTCGAAAAGGAGTAGAACGTGCAAGTGTGAAAGCGAAAGAGGCCGGGGCAAAAAGAGTATTGCCATTAGATGTCAGCGGCCCTTTTCATTCAACATTAATGAAACCAGCTGCAAATGAATTACTCGCAGTTTTAGATGGGATTGAAATGAAAGATGGCACCATTCCAGTTGTGGTGAATGTAACAGCGGAACCTGTAAACGCAGCTGCGGAAATTAAGGACAAATTAATTGAACAACTTTACTCCCCAGTATTATGGGAGGACTCGGTTGTAAAAATGGTTGACCTCGGGGTCGATACATTCATTGAAATTGGCCCTGGTAAGGTTCTATCGGGCTTAATTAAAAAGATTAATAAGACAGTTAAAACGTTTGCAGTTTCGGACGAGGAAAGTGCTCAGACAGTCATTGAAGCATTAAAGGAGGGGAACCTATGAATTTAATAGGGAAAGCAGTTTTGGTAACAGGTGCTTCACGGGGAATTGGCAGAGAAATTGCCCTTGAACTTGCAAGACAGGGTGCAAATGTGGCTGTTAATTTCTCAGGCAGTGAAGCAAGCGCAAATGAAGTAGTGGATGAAATAAAAGCGCTTGGCAGGGAAGCATTTACAGTAAAATGTAATGTAGGAAATACCGAAGAAGTCACAGAAATGGTAAAGGCTGTGATTGAACAATTTGGTAAGCTTGATATCCTTGTGAATAACGCCGGCATCACAAGGGATAATTTGTTAATGAGAATGAAGGAACAAGAATGGGATGATGTTCTCAACATTAACCTAAAAGGGGTTTTCCTTTGTACAAAAGCCGTCACTAGGCAAATGATGAAGCAGCGCGTGGGCCGGATCATTAATATAGCCTCCATTGTTGGGGTAAGTGGCAACCCGGGGCAAGCGAATTATGTGGCTGCAAAGGCTGGTGTTATTGGTTTAACCAAAACCACGGCTAAAGAGTTAGCATCAAGAAATATTACTGTGAATGCTATAGCTCCAGGCTTTATAACGACCGATATGACTGATAAATTACCTGAAGACGTAAAAGCAGAAATGTTAAAACAAATTCCTTTAGCAAGATTAGGGGAACCTAAAGATATTGCAAAAATGACAGCATTTCTTGCTTCCGATGATGCATCCTATATCACGGGGCAGACACTTCACATTGATGGTGGAATGGTCATGTAAATTGAAATGCGAAAGCGCCTTGGCGCTGAAGCTAGACACTGTTCAAAGTTCAATGAAATTATATTATATTCATGGTATATTATTTTTTTGAAATACTCTATAATAGCTTGAGGGGAGGTGAGCAGGCATGGCAGAGGTATTAGAACGTGTTACAAAAATCATCGTTGATCGCTTAGGCGTTGATGAATCTCAAGTTAAGCTTGAAGCTTCATTTAAAGATGATCTTGGCGCTGATTCCCTTGACGTAGTAGAACTAGTTATGGAATTAGAAGATGAGTTCGATATGGAAATTTCTGACGATGATGCTGAAAAAATCAACACTGTTGGTGATGCTGTTAATTACATAAATAGCAGTAAGTAATCTCGTTTGAATAATTCGTAAAGCTCCGTTTTCAAACGGAGCTTTATTCTGTAAAATAGAACTTGGCAGCTTTTTAGGTCCTGCCAAGTTTCTTTGCGTATTTAAAGAAACGTATTTAAACAATGGTTCGGAAGTTGGTAAATTACATGCAAGGTGGAGACATTATGCGCAAGAACAATAAGGAAAAAGAGTTAAATAATCGCGCAAAGGAAAATCTTTTTAAAGATTTTCAGGAGTCAATCGGATTCAAGATTGATAACGAAAAATTATTAAAACAAGCTTTTACTCATTCATCTTATGTGAATGAGCATCGCAGAAAGCCTTTCGAAGATAATGAAAGACTTGAATTTTTAGGAGATGCAGTTCTTGAACTTACGGTTTCTCAATTCCTCTTCAAAAAATACCCTATGATGACGGAAGGCGAATTGACGAAATTACGTGCCGCCATTGTTTGTGAACCGTCACTAGTAGGCTTTGCAAATGAACTCGAATTTGGGAAACTTATTATGCTCGGTAAAGGCGAAGAAATGACAGGGGGACGTGAGCGTCCTGCCTTACTTGCAGACGTTTTTGAAGCATTCATTGGGGCTCTATATTTGGACCAGGGGATTGAAAAAGTGATTGGATTCCTCGAAAAGGTTGTCTTTCCTAAAATAAATGCTGGTGCTTTTTCTCATGTGATGGATTTTAAAAGCCAATTACAGGAACTCATTCAACGGGATGGAACCGGCTTGATTGAATATCGCGTGCTTCAGGAAAAAGGCCCAGCCCACAATAAGGAATTTGTATCAAGAGTATCCTTAAATGGTGAAGAATTAGGGATTGGGACAGGAAAGTCCAAGAAAGAAGCCGAACAGCATGCTGCCCAGATGGCACTTGGCGTATTAAAAGCAAAGACAACCTAGAAATGACAAATGTTTGCAGGAGAAATCCCCGTGCAGCATAGGGAGGATAATTTAATGTTTTTAAAAAGGTTGGACATTATTGGCTTTAAATCTTTCGCTGAACGGATTGAAGTTGATTTTGTTCCGGGAGTAACGGCGGTAGTGGGGCCAAATGGCAGTGGAAAAAGCAATATCACGGATGCCATCCGTTGGGTTTTGGGTGAACAATCTGCCAAGTCTCTTAGAGGCAGCAAAATGGAAGATATCATTTTTGCCGGAAGCGATTCCAGAAAGGCCCTTAATTATGCTGAAGTAACGCTAACATTGGACAATACGAACCAAGGGTTAGGGTTGGACTTTCATGAAGTTAGTGTGACAAGAAGAGTTTCACGCTCGGGTGAGAGTGAATTTTATATCAACAAACAGCCTTGTCGGCTAAAGGATATCATCGATTTATTTATGGATTCTGGTCTTGGCAGAGAAGCATTCTCGATCATTAGCCAAGGAAAAGTCGAAGAAATATTAAACAGTAAGGCAGAAGACCGACGGACCATTTTTGAAGAGGCCGCAGGTGTATTAAAATACAAAAACCGCAAGAAAAAAGCAGAGGTGAAATTATTTGAAACCCAGGATAATTTAAACCGGGTGAATGATATTTTACACGAACTTGAAAGCCAAGTGGAACCACTTAAAATTCAGGCATCAATCGCAAAAGACTTTTTAGAGAAAAAAGAAGAACTTGAAAAAATTGAGGTTGCTCTCACAGTTTTTGAAATTGAGGATCTGCATCGTACGTGGGAAAATCTGTCAAAGTTATTAGAGGAACATCAACAGGAAGAGCTGAATCTATCCTCTGGACTTCAAGTAAAAGAAGCAAAGATTGTAGAAACAAGGGATAAGATATCAGCATTAGATGAATCGATAACCGACCTGCAAAACGTTCTTCTTCATGCAAGTGAGGATCTGGAAAAGCTGGAGGGGCGGAAAGAGGTTTTAAAGGAACGTAAGAAAAATGCGGCCCAGAATAAAGAGCAATTAAAAGTGAATATTGCAGAATATACAGAGCGAATCAGCCATTTGAGGAAGAATCGCGATCTACAATCTGAAACGTATACATTGCTGGGTGAACAAGTAAAAAAATTGCAGGTAGAGTTAAAAAATAAACAAGAGAACCTGCAATTATTTACTGAAAATATTGAAGAAAAAATTGAAAGCTTAAAAAGTGAATATATCGAGTTGTTGAATGATCAAGCTAGTGCTAAAAATGAAATAAAATACATTGACCAGCAATTGGAGCAGCAGGATAGAAAGAGCTCACGTCTTGATGCGGAAAATGATAAATATCTTCAGGAGCGTCAGATTGCCTTAGGGAAAAAAGGAGAGATTCTGGCCGGCTTAGATGGTATTCAAACGGCTATAGCTAAACAGGTGGAGTCCTTTCATGAACAGCAACGGAAGCTTGAATCGGTAAAAAACAATTACCAAAAGCAAGAAAAGACGTTGTATCAAGCATATCAGCTACTTCAGCAAGCAAAGTCCAGAAAAGAATTGCTTGAGGAGATGGAAGAAGACTATGCAGGCTTTTTCCAAGGGGTTAAAGAAGTGCTTAAGGCCCGCGAGAATAAGCTAAAGGGAATTGAGGGGGCCGTTGCCGAGCTGGTAACAGTACCGAAAGAATACGAAACTGCACTTGAAACCGCCTTTGGCGGTGCACTTCAGCATATTGTTGTCGACACTGAGCAAAATGCAAGAACAGCAATCCAATATTTAAAACAGCATGCATTTGGAAGAGCCACCTTTTTACCGTTAAGTGTCATAAAAGGAAGACCCTTATCTCCGGCACAGCTGTCAGCTATTCAAAATCATCCATCCTTAATCGGACCAGCGGTTAAACTTGTTACATTTGACCAAAAGTATGCAGAGGTGATAAGTAACCTTCTTGGTAACGTTGTCATTGCGAAAGACCTCAAAGGTGCTAATGAGATAGCGAAAATCCTTCAGTACCGTTCAAGGCTGGTAACAGTGGATGGTGATATCGTTAATCCTGGCGGATCGATGACAGGTGGTGCCACAAAACAAAAATCATCTTCCTTGTTAACTAGAAAAGGAGAGCTTGAGAATTTAAAAGAAAAGCTCGTAGTGATGGAAGGAAAAACGACTGACCTAGAGCGAATCGTAAAGGCATTAAAAGAAGATTGCCAAAGGTCAGAAGTTCAACTTGATAAGATTCGTCAGACCGGTGAGCAATTGAGACTCCGTGAGCAGGCGGTGAAGGGTGATCTCAGGGAGGCGGAACTGAGTGAGAAGAATATCAATGAACGCTTGGCAATTTACGACCTCGAAAAAGGACAATTTACAGATGAAAAGGAAACATTAGGAAAGAGAAAAATAGAATTATCAGAAGCAATAAAAAGGTACAAAGTTACAATTGATAACCTTGATGCCGAAATTGTTAGACTTACGGAACAAAAGACAATTAATCTAACATCAAAAGAAAATCTCACAAACGAAATCAATGAATTGAAGATTGAATTTGCTTCCAAAAACGAGCAATTTACAAATGCGAAAGATCGCTTTGCTCTGATAAACGAAGACTTATTAGAAAGCGAGCAGAAGCTGACAATATATACGGAAGACCTTGACTTGCTAACATCTGAGATGACGAGCAGTTCATCAGGAGAGGAACAGATAGAAGCGGCTGCAAAACGTAAGCAGCAGGACAAAGAAGCTACCTTACAGTTAATAACTGCAAGAAGGCAGGAACGGTTATCATTGCAAGATTCCTTGGAGGATGCAGAGCTAGATGCGAAGGAACTTAAGAGACTCCATAAGGGAATGATTGTCGTCCTAAAGGATGAGGAAGTGAAAATAAACCGTTTAGATGTAGAACTTGAAAATCGCCTCAGTCACTTAAGGGAAGAATATCTTCTATCGTTTGAGGGGGCTAAGGAACAGTATCCATTAATGGTTCCGGTTGAGGAGGCAAGGAAAAAGGTCAAACTAATCAAACTTACGATTGAAGAACTTGGGAATGTCAATCTTGGGTCCATTGAGGAATATGAACGTGTCTCTGAACGGTATGAATTCTTACATGAACAAAAGACAGACCTCCAAGAAGCAAAAGATACCCTTTTCCAAGTCATAGAAGAAATGGATATAGAAATGAAAAAGCGGTTTGAGCAAACCTTTGAGGGAATTCGGGAACATTTCGAACCAACATTCCGTGCCTTGTTCGGTGGGGGGAGAGCGGATTTAGTGTTAACCGTCCCCCAAGATTTATTAAATACAGGTGTGGAAATCGTCGCCCAGCCTCCTGGGAAAAAGCTGCAGAACCTTGGGTTGTTATCGGGTGGAGAGCGTGCCTTAACAGCTATAGCCTTATTATTTTCAATCTTAAAGGTTCGTCCTGTTCCGTTCTGTATTCTTGATGAAGTCGAGGCAGCCTTGGATGAAGCCAATGTCTTTCGCTTCAGTCAATATTTAAAACGATATAGCACCGAAACTCAATTCATCGTGATTACTCACCGAAAAGGGACAATGGAAGAAGCGGACGTTCTTTACGGGGTCACGATGCAGGAATCGGGCGTTTCAAAGCTTGTATCTGTTCGCTTAGAGGATACAAAGGAGTTAGTCGAATCATAAAAGTAGGAAGTGAAAAGATGAGTTTCTTTAAAAAATTAAAAGAAAAAATTACAAAACAGGCGGATACGGTAACAGAAAAGTTTAAGGAAGGTTTGACAAAAACAAGAGACAATTTTTCCGGAAAAGTAAATGATCTTGTCGCCAGGTACCGCAAAGTTGATGAAGACTTTTTTGAAGAATTAGAGGAAATACTCATTCAAGCGGATGTTGGTTTTGATACGGTGATGCAGCTGATTGATGAACTTAAGATGGAAGTGAAACGGAAGAACATCCAGGAACCTGAAGAGGTTCAAAGTGTGATCTCAGAGAAGCTTGTCGAGATCTATAATGCCGGTGAAGGACAATCATCAAAAATAAACATCCAAGAAGAAGGACTGACAGTTATTCTGTTCGTTGGGGTTAATGGCGTGGGAAAGACAACAACCATTGGCAAGCTTGGACATAAATTCAAGAGTGAAGGTAAAAAAGTATTGATGGCAGCTGGTGACACCTTTCGGGCTGGAGCCATTGAGCAGCTTGAGGTATGGGGCGAACGGGTGGGTGTTGAAGTGATTAAGCAGGCAGAAGGCTCCGACCCTGCTGCGGTCATGTATGATGCCATCCAAGCGGCTAAATCCCGAAAAGTGGATATTTTGTTGTGCGATACAGCGGGGCGTTTGCAAAACAAAGTAAATTTAATGAAGGAGCTTGAAAAGGTAAAGCGTGTGATTGAAAAGGAAATTCCCGGGGCTCCGCACGAAGTAATTCTCGTACTGGATGCTACCACGGGTCAAAATGCGCTGATTCAGGCAAAAACATTTAAAGAAGCAACAAATGTAAGTGGGATTGTCCTCTCAAAACTAGATGGGACAGCTAAAGGCGGCATTGTTCTAGCCATCCGCAATGAATTGAAAATCCCTGTTAAATTCGTTGGACTTGGTGAAAAGATGGATGACCTACAGGAATTTGACGCAGAAAAATACGTGTACGGGTTATTTGCTGACCAAATTGAAGAGTCCGAATAAGGATGTAAAGGTATTTCCTTGACAGACCCAGTCTAACCTTGTAAACTTACAAATGTAAAGGCTTTTCACTTAACAAAGGTATCAGGAGGGAAAACCGCATGATGCTTGAAAAGACAACACGAATGAACTATTTGTATGATTTTTATTATTCGTTGTTAACGCCAAAGCAGCAAAGCTATATGTCTCTCTATTACTTAGATGATTACTCATTGGGTGAAATTGCCGAGGAGTATGATGTAAGCCGCCAGGCCGTTTATGATAATATAAAGCGGACGGAAGCAATGCTTGAGGAGTATGAGGAAAAGCTGTTATTATTTCAGAAATTTCAAGAGCGCTCAAGTCTGTTAAGACACGTGAAAGAATTGCTTAAAGAGGAGAGCCCTTCACGGCAGGCAATGTTAGAAACGGTTACTGAGCTTGAGAAATTAGATTAGGAGGCGGCACGCATGGCGTTTGAAGGATTAGCCGACCGACTGCAGAATACAATCCAAAAAATCCGCGGAAAAGGGAAGGTCTCTGAAGCGGACGTAAAAGAAATGATGCGTGAGGTGCGTCTTGCTTTACTTGAGGCAGACGTTAACTTCAAGGTCGTCAAAGATTTTGTGAAAAAAGTCAGTGAACGGGCCATTGGGCAAGAAGTACTGAAGAGCCTAACTCCAGGACAGCAGATCATTAAAATCGTTAATGAGGAATTGACTGCATTAATGGGAGGAGAGCAAAGCAAGATTGCTGCATCGAATCGTCCGCCAACTGTTATTATGATGGTAGGATTGCAGGGTGCCGGTAAAACAACAACAACCGGTAAGCTTTCGCTGTTGCTTCGTAAAAAGTATAACCGGAGTCCGTTGCTTGTTGCAGCCGATATCTATCGTCCTGCCGCAATCAAACAGCTTCAAACACTTGGTAAACAATTGGACATGCCAGTATTCTCTCTTGGAGATCAAGTGAGCCCGGTTGAAATTGCTCAGCAAGCAATTGCGAAAGCAAAAGAGGACCACCATGACTATGTCTTGATCGATACGGCCGGAAGACTTCACGTTGATGAAGCCTTAATGGGCGAGTTAAAGGATATTAAAGAACTCACCAAACCGGACGAGATTTTCTTAGTTGTCGATGCCATGACAGGTCAGGATGCCGTTAATGTTGCTCAAAGCTTTAATGAACAGCTGGGTTTAACCGGGGTTGTTTTGACGAAACTTGATGGTGATACAAGGGGTGGGGCCGCACTCTCGATTCGCGCTGTTACACAAACACCGATTAAATTTGTCGGTCTAGGCGAGAAAATGGATGCACTCGAACCATTCCACCCGGAACGAATGGCCTCAAGGATATTAGGCATGGGCGATGTGCTTACACTCATTGAAAAAGCCCAGGCAAATGTCGATGAACAAAAAGCGAAAGAACTAGAACAAAAAATGCGGACAGCCACTTTTACGCTGGAAGACTTTTTGGACCAGCTCGGTCAAGTTCGCAATCTAGGCCCACTTGATGAATTACTAAAGATGATGCCGGGTGCAAATAAAATCAAGGGTTTGAATAATCTGCAAATTGATGAAAAACAGATTGCTCATGTTGAAGCCATTATTCAATCGATGACAAAGGCCGAAAAGAATAATCCTGAAATTCTAAATGCGAACCGCAAACGGAGAATTGCTAAAGGCTGCGGGCGTCCTGTTACTGAAATCAACCGCTTATTAAAGCAATTTGAAGATATGAAGAAAATGATGAAGCAAATGACAGGCATGAATCCTAAAGGATCAAAAGGGAAAAAAGGCGGCTTTAAATTTCCGTTTAAACCTTTTTAGGACGAAAAGCGGAAGCGCCTTGATTAGGGGCGCTGCAGCTGGACATTTCTCAAAGTTATTTTTCACTGTAAAGAAAAAACACTTTACAAACTATAAAAGAATTGATATTATACTATCTTGTGTGAAACTATTCGGAGGTGCTTATTTAAAATGGCAGTTAAAATTCGTTTAAAACGTATGGGAGCTAAAAAAACTCCTTTCTATCGTATTGTAGTAGCAGATTCTCGTTCTCCTCGTGACGGACGTTACATTGAGATCGTTGGAACATACAATCCTGTTACACAACCAGCTAAAGTTGAAATCAACGAAGAATTAGTTCTTAAATGGTTAAAAGACGGTGCGAAACCATCTGATACAGTTCGTAACCTTTTCTCAAACCAAGGCATCATGGAAAAATTCCATAATGCAAAATTAGGCAAGTAATCGTAGGAACGATGAAAGAACTAATCGAAACGATCGTAAAGCCCCTTGTTGATTTTCCCGAGGATGTCCATATTGGCGTCATAGAAGACGACAGCCGGGTAACCTTTCATCTTTCTGTTAATAAAACAGATATGGGTAAAGTTATTGGTAAACAGGGGCGTGTTGCAAAGGCCATTAGAACTGTTGTTTATGCAGCAGGATCATCACAACAAAAGAAAATATTTTTGGAAATTGGTGAATAGCTTTTTGCATCTAGATAAAAGGGAGGGATTATTTCCTCTCTTTTTTGCTATACAAAATGCAAAGGGAGGGTCTTGTATGCAAATGATCCAAACGGTCGTGGTAAAGCAAATATTAACAGAAAATAGTAAACAACAATTATTAAATACGTATCAGTCAAGAAAGCTGCAGCTTCAGAAAGAATGCGATCAGCTGCAATTCGAGCAGAAACGGTTAGAAGTAACAAAAACCTTTTCACCGGGAACATTAAAAAAACAGTTTGAAAAAGAAATTCAAATGCGCAAAGAAAAAATTAAGCTTGTTGAGTTTCAAATCGAACAACTACATATCCTACCATTAGGTAGTGAATTAACCGAAAAAGAAGTTCAAGTCCTAGTGGAGATAAGGGTAGGCGATATCTGGGATGAAAGGATTGGCCAGTCTGCCATCATTATTAAAGATGGGATTATTGAGGAAATTAGATAGTGGGTGGAAAAAACATGGAAAAATGGTTTAATGTTGGTAAGATCGTGAATACCCAAGGGATAAAGGGTGAAGTAAGAGTTATTTCAAAAACAGATTTCCCTGAGAAACGCTATAAGGCAGGAAATGTTCTCTATTTATTTATGCCAAATTCGAGCAAGCCTATTGAGCTTACAGTAAAAAGTCATCGAACACATAAAAATTTCAACTTACTTACCTTTGAAGGATTCACTAATATTAATGAAGTTGAGAAGTTTCGTGACGGTATTCTAAAAGTACCTGAAACACAATTAGGTACATTAGAAGAAGATGAATTTTATTACCATGAAATTATTGGCTGCCTTGTTGCTACTGTCCAGGGTGAGGAGATCGGAAAGGTGACTGAAATTCTTTCACCAGGCGCCAATGATGTTTGGGTTGTTAAAGGAAAGGGAGGCAAAGAACAGTTAATCCCTTATATTCATGATGTCGTCAAAAAAGTAGATGTAAAAGAGAAGGTTATCTTAATTGAACCGATGGAAGGATTACTTTCATGATGCAGATTGACATCCTTACCATATTTCCGGAAATGTTTTCTGGGGTTCTGGGACAATCCATGCTGCATAAAGCCGCGGAAAAGTCTGCCGTCCATTATAACGTCGTGAACTTTCGTGACTTTGCTGACAACAAACATTCCACTGTGGATGATTACCCTTATGGCGGTGGAGCCGGGATGGTATTAAAGCCACAGCCAATATTTGATGCTGTTACCGCTCTAAAGGAGAAGGCTGAAAGCAAACAACCACGTGTTATATTGCTTTGCCCGCAGGGAGAACGCTATGATCAAAAAAAGGCAGAGGAATTGGCGAAGGAAGAACATTTGATCTTTATTTGTGGTCATTATGAGGGATATGACGAACGAATTAGGGAATATGTTGTGACGGATGAAATATCAATAGGTGATTATGTTTTGACGGGTGGGGAACTTGGTGCCATGGTCGTGGTAGATAGCGTTGTCCGCCTCCTGCCAGAGGTGCTTGGCAACCAAGAATCCCATATGAAGGACTCATTCAGTACGGGGTTGCTTGAACACCCGCATTACACTAGGCCTGCGGATTTTCGCGGAATGAAAGTGCCTGATGTATTACTGTCAGGAAACCATAAGTTTATTGAGGAATGGCGCAATAA
Organism: Bacillus sp. MM2020_4; assembly: GCF_011250555.1. Classification (GTDB taxonomy): domain Bacteria; phylum Bacillota; class Bacilli; order Bacillales; family Cytobacillaceae; genus Neobacillus. The sequence goes on from NZ_JAANMZ010000001.1 coordinate 286,260, forward strand.
GGAAGCATTAAGACGTACCCTTCTAAGAAGACCAGATTTATTTGATAAAATTGAACTCACACCTGAGCAAGAAAAATGGCTAAAAGAAGTAAAAAAAGATGTATAGTAATATTGCGGGCCTGTAATAATTATGGTATGATACTACTTGTGACTTAAGCTGATACGTTTCAGTTGTGGTCTTATAACGATGTTCCGCTGCAATGGAAAAGGCAAAAATGTGCATGAGCGTCTGTTGGAAGGAGTTGAAAACGATGCAACAATTAATTAAAGAAATCACACAAGAACAACTTCGTACTGATCTTCCTAGTTTCCGTCCTGGTGACACTGTACGTGTACACGTGAAAGTTGTCGAGGGTACTCGTGAACGGATTCAGTTATTTGAAGGTGTTGTGATTAAGCGTCGTGGTGGTGGAATTAGCGAAACTTTCACAGTTCGTAAAATTTCTTACGGAGTAGGCGTTGAGCGTACTTTCCCTGTACACACACCAAAAATTGCGAAGCTTGAAGTACTTCGCCGCGGTAAAGTCCGTCGTGCTAAGCTTTACTACTTGCGTAACCTTCGCGGTAAAAAAGCAAGAATTAAAGAGATCCGCTAATAAGAAAAGAGAAGAGCTTGCCCGGCAAGCTCTTTTTTTATACATATCTCTTAAAGTGTATAAAAAAATTTTGATCCCATCGTGTTAAATAGGTTTAAGTTATGTAAAATAGTCTATATAAATAAACACTTTTTATTAGTGATTGGTGGGGATAGTATGACAAAAAAGAAGAATGAACTATGGGAATGGACGAAAGCCCTATTGATTGCAGTAGCACTGGCAGCAGTCATCCGCTATTTTCTGTTTGCGCCAATAGTGGTGGATGGCTTATCGATGATGCCGACATTGAAGGACCAGGACCGCATGATAGTCAATAAATTCAGTTATGAAATTGGCCAGCCGAAACGATTTGATATCATCGTCTTTCATGCTCCGGAGAAAAAGGATTACATAAAGCGTGTGATTGGGCTTCCGGGGGATACGATTGAATATAAGGATGATACGTTATATGTGAATGGTAAGGCATATAAAGAGCCTTATTTGAATGAATATAAGAAGCAAGTTGAGGACGGTCCTTTGACGGGTTCGTTTACCTTGGAAGAAAAAATCGGCCGAAAAACTGTGCCAAAGGGTGAATTGTTTGTCATGGGTGATAATCGCCGTTTCAGCAAAGACTCAAGGCATATTGGAACCGTACCGATGAGTAAAGTAATCGGTAAAACAAACGTGGTCTACTGGCCGATAAAAGACGCACATATTGTAAAAGTGAAATAGTTTGGGGGTGTCACCTTTGACGATCCAATGGTTTCCTGGCCATATGGCCAAGGCTCGCAGAGAGGTCACGGAAAAATTAAAACTAGTCGATATCATTTTTGAATTAGTCGACGCGAGAATTCCATATTCATCAAGGAATCCGATGATTGACGAAATTATCCAGCATAAACCAAGACTTGTCCTTTTAAATAAAGCAGATATGGCTGACCCATCCGTAACAAAGGAATGGATTTCCTATTTTGCAGATAAAGGTATTAAAGCACTTGCAATCAATTCTCAGGCTGGAGAAGGAATGAAGAATATTGTCCAAGCCTCACATGAGATTCTTAAAGAGAAGTTTGATCGGTTAAAAGCAAAAGGGGTAAACCCAAGGGCCATTCGTGCCATGATTGTCGGGATCCCAAACGCGGGTAAATCGACACTAATTAACCGTCTTGCTAAAAAGAATATTGCTAAAACAGGAAATACCCCTGGGGTAACGAAAGCACAACAATGGATCAAAGTAGGCAAAGAGATGGAATTGCTGGATACTCCGGGGATTTTATGGCCGAAATTCGAAGATCAAGAAGTGGGCATGAAACTGGCCATTACAGGGGCAATTAAAGATACATTATTAAATTTGCAGGATCTGACCGTTTACTCGTTAAGGTTTTTGGAACGTGCCTATCCTGAGCGATTAAAGGAACGGTATAAGCTCGAAACCCTCCCAGATGATGAGAAGGTTGTCGAAATGTTTGATCACATCGGCGAACTTCGCGGGTGCCTTATGGGAGGCGGTATCGTTAACTACGATAAGGTTTCCGAATTAGTCATTAGAGAAATAAGGTCTGAAAAATTCGGACGGATTACCTTTGAACGACCAGCTGATTTTTTCATTAGATCAGAATAATGATAACCAAAAAGCTCTCCAATTGGGGAGCTTTTATCAGTTACAGGAATTCTTCGCGGGTTAATTTTCTGGGTTCTATTAAAATGTTATTTAAAAACTAGTAAATCTTTGATATTATTTTTAATAGTTGTGTTTTGTAATCGTTTTCACTCGTAGCTGAATAAGATGGTAAAGGATTAGACTTTTACCAGCATTTATTTCTGGTTACTTAGAGGCCTTTCTCGTAAAATAAAGGGAAAGATGTTTACGTGAAAATATAGCATATTAGATAAGGGGTATATCTATGAAATATCGCTCAGCATTTGATATAATCGGTCCAGTCATGATTGGGCCGTCAAGCTCACATACAGCAGGTGCAGCAAGGATTGGAAGAGTAGCCCGAACCTTGTTTGGAAAACTCCCGAAAAACGCTGTTATTTCATTGTACGGTTCATTTGCCAAAACTTATAAAGGTCATGGAACAGATTTTGCGATCGTGGCAGGTCTTTTAGATTTTGATACGTTTGATGAGCGGATGCCAAAATCGTTAGAAATAGCAAAAGAAATGGGTTTAGAAGTGGAATTTCGAACAGAAGAGGCTGTGACGGACCATCCAAATACCGTCAAAATTAACTTAGTTGATGGTGAAACCACGCTAGAAATCGTCGGGATTTCTATCGGCGGCGGAACGATTGAAATTACGGAATTAAATTCCTTCCCACTCAAGCTTTCTGGGGAGCATCCTGCGATATTGGTCGTTCACCAAGACCGATTTGGCATTATTTCCGCAGTAACAAGTATTTTATCAAAGTATCAAATAAACATAGGTCACATGGAAGTTTCGCGGTTGGACAAAGGTGAAATGGCGCTAATGGTGATTGAAGTTGACCAAAAAATCGAAGACTATATTATAGAAGAGTTACAAAATATTCCAAGTGTGTCACAGATTATTCGGATGGCTGAATAAAATAAATAAACAAACAACAGGTGGTGTGAATATGTTTCGAAATGTTGCGGAGCTTGTTCAACTTGCAGAAAGTAATCAAGTGAAAATTGCGGAGATTATGATCCGGCAGGAAATAGAAGTTTCAGGTTTAACGAGAGAAGAAATTATTACGAAAATGGATGCGAATTTAACGGTTATGGAACAAGCGGTTGAAAGAGGTCTTAACGGAGTACATTCCCATACAGGATTAACCGGCGGAGATGCTGTACTTCTTCAAAAATATATTAACAGTGGGAAGGCCCTAGGGGGTACGATTTTACTAGATGCTGTCAGTAAGGCAGTGGCAACAAATGAAGTGAATGCGGCAATGGGAGTCATTTGTGCAACACCTACCGCGGGTTCAGCGGGAGTTGTGCCAGGAACCTTATTCGCAGTAAAGGAAAAATTAAACCCAACTCGCGCTGAAATGATTGAATTTTTGTTCACGGCTGCCGCCTTTGGTTTTGTGGTGGCCAATAATGCCTCCATTTCCGGTGCTGCCGGTGGCTGCCAGGCAGAAGTGGGTTCTGCCAGCGGTATGGCTGCTGCAGCGATTGTAGAGCTTGCTGGCGGCACACCACAGCAGGCTTCAGAGGCAATGGCCATTACATTAAAGAATATGCTTGGACTGGTATGCGATCCAGTTGCAGGCTTAGTTGAAGTTCCATGTGTAAAACGAAATGCGATGGGTGCATCTAATGCCATTACGGCAGCGGATATGGCACTTGCTGGCATATCAAGTAGAATCCCTTGTGATGAGGTCATTCATGCCATGTTTTTAATCGGCCAATCGATGCCGTCATCTTTAAGAGAAACAGCTGAGGGCGGGCTTGCAGCAACGCCAACAGGAAGAAGATTGGAACAAGAAATTTTTGGCAACGGCAACACAGTTAAACTGAAAAACTTACTTATATCTTAATATATATAAGCACACGAATTCATCATGATTTTTGTGTGCTTTTTTTGTGTTGTATTATCGCTCATGACCATGTATTATTACTACGGGTGAAAAAAATGAAGGTAGAAACAATCGCTGAAATTAAAAGACAATTAGAAAATATTATGACCGAAAATGATCCATTTTTGTTACAAATCCTTCAAGATGAACGCAAAGGTGTTCAACAGTTGTTACATAAATGGCAGAAGAAAATGGCAGAAGATAGAAGATTGAAAGAAAAATTCAATGATATGAATACCTATGAACAGAAATGGCGGTCTCAAGGGTTTGAATTAATTGCAGGTGTCGATGAAGTCGGCAGGGGTCCGCTTGCAGGCCCTGTTGTAGCTGCAGCTGTCATTTTACCAAAGGATTTTTTCTTAGCCGGTCTTGATGATTCGAAAAAGATTTCAGAAAAAAAACGGCAGGAATTCGCTGCTATTATTAAAAGGGAAGCTCTGGCTTTTGGTATTGCTATGATTCAAGCGAATGAAATTGATGTGATTAATATTTATGAAGCCACTAAAAAAGCCATGAAAGCAGCAATTGCTTCCTTAAAACCAGCACCAGATTTACTACTGATAGATGCAATGAAGCTCGAAACCCCCTATCCCACAGAATCTATTATTAAGGGAGATGCCAAAAGCGTTTCGATTGCAGCGGCTTCAGTAGTTGCAAAGGTAGCAAGAGATGAATGGATGAAGGAACTAGCTGTAAGCTATCCAGCATATGGTTTTCAGCAAAATATGGGATATGGCACAATGGAACATATACAAGCAATCAAACAATTTGGGATTACACCCTATCATCGTAAAAGCTTCGCTCCAGTCAAAGATTATCTAAATCAATAAATAAAAACAGGTATTTTAGCCTGTTTTTTATTATTGTAAAAAAAAACTTTTCTTAACAAAACTCTATGAAATAAGTATTTTAGTCCTAAATTATTCTGAATTTTTTTAAGATGAATATAATTTTTATTGCTTTTTGGTGGACAAGGTTTGTGTCATTATATAAAATGAAAACGGAGTCAATTTTTTGAAGAGTTTGATAGGAGGATGGGAAATGAATATCCATGAGTATCAAGGGAAAGAGATCCTCAGAAATTACGGGGTAATGGTTCCGAACGGAAAAGTGGCATTCACTGTGGAAGAAGCAGTCGAAGCGGCGAAAGAACTAGGCACACAGGTTTGTGTTGTAAAAGCACAAATCCATGCTGGCGGACGGGGGAAAGCCGGCGGGGTAAAAGTGGCGAAAAACCTTGACGAAGTTCGTACATATGCAAGTGAGATTCTTGGAAAAACATTGGTTACACACCAAACCGGACCCGAAGGTAAAGAAGTAAAACGTTTGTTAATCGAAGAAGGCTGTGACATTAAAAAGGAATATTATGTTGGTTTAGTTTTAGACCGGGCTACTTCACGCGTTGTTCTTATGGCTTCTGAAGAAGGCGGAACGGAAATTGAGGAAGTTGCGGAAAAAACTCCTGAGAAAATTTTTAAAGAAGAAATTGATCCTGCAATTGGCTTACAACCATTCCAAGCACGCCGGATTGCATTCAATATCAACATTCCAACTGAACTTGTTAATCAAGCAGTTAAGTTTATGACAGGCTTATATAACGCCTATATCGAAAATGATTGTTCCATTGCCGAAATTAACCCGCTTGTTGTAACCGGAGACGGGAAAGTAATGGCCTTGGATGCAAAATTAAACTTTGATTCTAATGCATTATATCGTCAAAAAAATGTCTTAGCATATCGTGATCTTGAAGAAGAAGATGTAAAAGAAATTGAAGCATCTAAATATGATTTAAGCTATGTTGCGTTAGATGGAAATATTGGCTGTATGGTGAATGGAGCCGGACTTGCGATGTCAACGATGGATATCATCAAACACTATGGCGGCGACCCCGCAAACTTCCTTGATGTTGGGGGCGGTGCTACAGCTGAGAAAGTTACAGAAGCATTTAAAATTATCCTTTCTGATCCAAACGTAAAAGGTATATTTGTTAATATCTTTGGTGGAATCATGAAGTGTGATGTCATTGCTGAGGGTGTAGTAGAAGCAGCTAAACAGGTTGGGCTAAGTGTTCCGCTTGTAGTTCGTTTAGAGGGAACAAATGTTGATTTAGGTAAAAAAATCTTGGCAGAATCAAGCGTTGAGATTATTGCTGCTGAATCCATGGCTGACGGCGCACAAAAAATCGTTTCATTAGTGAAATAGGATCTTTCAAGAAAGGGGAATTATCGTGAGCGTTTTTATTAATAAAGATACAAAAGTTATTGTTCAAGGGATTACAGGCGGCACTGCCCGTTTTCATACGAAACAAATGCTTGAATATGGTACCCAAATTGTTGGTGGGACCTCTCCTGGGAAAAAAGGACAGGAAGTAGAAGGTGTTCCGGTATTTAATACTGTAAAAGAAGCTGTTGAGACTACTGGTGCAAATGCTTCAGTTATCTATGTTCCTGCACCATTTGCTGCCGATTCGATTATTGAGGCAGTAGACGCGGAATTAGATCTTGTGATTTGTATTACTGAACATATTCCAGTATTGGATATGGTTAAGGTAAAACGTTACATGGAAGGCAAAAAGACACGCCTAGTTGGTCCAAACTGCCCTGGTGTGATTACTGCTGATGAATGTAAAATTGGGATCATGCCTGGCTATATCCATACAAAAGGACATGTCGGTGTAGTTTCTCGCTCTGGGACATTAACATACGAAGCAGTACACCAGTTGACACAAGCTGGACTGGGACAAACTACTGCAGTCGGTATTGGCGGCGACCCAGTTAACGGTACAAACTTCATCGATGTCTTAAAGGCATTTAATGAAGACCCAGAAACATACGCTGTTATCATGATTGGAGAAATTGGCGGTACTGCTGAAGAAGAAGCAGCTGAATGGGTGAAAGCAAACATGACAAAACCTGTGGTTGGTTTCATCGGTGGCCGTACAGCACCTCCAGGAAAACGCATGGGCCACGCTGGTGCGATTATTTCTGGTGGAAAAGGGACAGCAGATGAAAAGATCCGTATCATGAACGAGTGCGGCATTAAAGTAGCGGACACTCCATCTGTTATGGGTGAAACATTAATTGGAGTATTAAAAGAGCAAGGCTTATACGAAAAGTGTAAAACGCATTAATTTAACACACCATGACTGTTCAAATAGTCCCTCAAATCTGAGGGACTATTTCCACATAAAAAAATATGGAGGTACGATGGAACATGGATGACTTTAAAGAAAGGCTTATACATTTACTTCACTACCCGAATATCTCATGGAATACCGTCTATCAAATGCTTAAAAAGGATCCGACACTTCAGTCACTGTATCAACTTCAAAGACCATCTCCACAGCAGATCTCGTTATTTCCACTACTAAACCACGATCACTCCTTAACCCAACCTTCTATCATTTCCCTTCAACCTGACATGATTCACGAACAAATCCGTCAATACGAAACAAATGATATTACTGTGATTACTATTATGGATAAAGAATATCCAAGGTTCTTAAAAGAAATCTACCAGCCGCCATGGGCATTATTTACTAAGGGAGATATTTCTCTCCTCGAAAAAGAACCGAAGCTTGCGGTTGTTGGGTCCCGTCAAGCATCCCCATACGGAAAAAATGCGATAAGATTAATTTTCCCTGAGTTAATAAAGAATGGGGTGCTTATTGTCAGTGGATTGGCAAAGGGAATTGATGCTTTAGCACATGAATATGCAATAAAAAATGGTGGGAATACAATTGCCGTCATTGCAGGCGGTTTCTATCATATTTACCCAAAAGAAAATATGGGACTTGCCCTGCAAATGATGAATACGCAACTTATTGTGTCAGAATATCCCCCGGATACCAAGCCGCTTAGATGGCATTTTCCCGCACGAAATCGAATCATTAGCGGTTTAGCAGCTGGAACCTTTATTATTGAAGCAAAGCGAAAAAGTGGTTCGCTCATAACGGCAAATTATGCCGTTAATGAAGGGCGGGATGTCTTTTCACTTCCTGGCAGTATATTTAATCCATTCTCTATTGGGGCAAATGATTTAATACAGCAGGGGGCAAAGCTTGTGACAAGGGCTGAGGATATTTTAGAAGAATTAAGACTAAACGTGAGATAATCTAAAAATCTAGGAATAAAATATCGTCCCTTTTGCAGGTTTTTTTCGAATATATGAAGAAATTAGCTTAAAAAGGTTGCAAAAATTTCTAATTTGTTATACATTTTCCAACAGATGTTCGAAAAAATAAATATACAATTTACCTCTTAAGGAGGATATTTGAATGGCAGCAGAATTTCTCGTAATCGTTGAATCTCCAGCGAAAGCGAAAACAATAGAACGATATTTAGGAAATAAATATAAAGTTAAAGCATCGATGGGGCATGTTCGTGATTTGCCACGCAGTCAGATGGGGGTCAATGTAGAAAATAGCTTTGAGCCCAAATATATTACCATCCGCGGAAAAGGCCCTGTTTTAAAAGAATTAAAGACTGCGGCAAAAAAAGTAAAAAAAATCTATCTCGCAGCTGACCCGGATCGTGAGGGGGAAGCTATTGCCTGGCATTTAGCACATAGTCTTGATGTTGATATTACTTCCGATTGCCGAGTTGTCTTTAATGAAATTACAAAAGATGCGATAAAGGAATCCTTCAAGCATCCTCGTCCAATTAATATGGATCTTGTTGATGCCCAGCAGGCTCGTAGGATATTAGACCGGCTTGTAGGCTATAATATCAGCCCTCTTCTTTGGAAGAAGGTTAAAAAAGGGTTAAGTGCAGGACGGGTACAATCCGTTGCAGTTCGTTTAATTATTGACCGAGAAAAAGAGATTAAAGCGTTTACACCTGAAGAATATTGGACGATTGATGGCGAATTTTTAAAAGGGAAAGACCATTTCAGTGCCAGTTATCATTCGGTAGTGGGCCATGAGAAAACCGAGCTGAAATCAGAACATGATGTCCAAGCGATTTTACAGCAATTAACTGATAATAAGTTCAAAGTAATCTCTGTGACGAAAAAAGAGCGCAGAAGAAATCCAGCACCACCATTTATCACCTCGTCCTTGCAGCAGGAAGCAGCCAGAAAGCTCAACTTTCGTGCCAGGAAAACCATGATGTTAGCCCAACAGCTCTATGAAGGAATTGAACTTGGGAAAGAAGGAACGGTTGGTCTCATCACCTATATGAGAACAGATTCAACCCGAATTTCCGAGGTAGCGCAAGGAGAAGCGGCAAGTTATATAAAAGCAGAGTATGGTGAAAACTTTTTAAAGGATGAGCAAAGGAAAGAAAAGAAGCAGACAAATGCCCAGGATGCGCATGAGGCGATTCGCCCAACGAGTACACTTAGAGATCCCGGCAGCTTAAAGGAATTTCTCTCTCGCGATCAGCTCCGGTTATATAAACTAATTTGGGAACGCTTTTTGGCAAGTCAAATGGCGCAGGCAGTCATGGATACGATGAGCGTGGATTTGCAAAATGGGAATGTTGTGTTCCGTGCTACTGGGTCCAAGATTAAATTTCCAGGGTTCATGAAGCTTTACGTGGAGGGTTCAGATGACCAAATCGATGGACCTGAGAAAATGCTCCCGGATCTTAAAGAGGGAGATGAAGTGTTTAAAAAGGATATTGAACCGAAGCAACACTTCACACAACCTCCACCCCGATACACAGAAGCAAGACTTGTCAAAACTTTAGAAGAACTCGGCATCGGCCGTCCATCTACCTATGCTCCAACCTTGGATACAGTTCAAAAGCGGGGATATGTTGCCCTTGATAATAAACGCTTTATTCCGACTGAGCTGGGTGAAATTGTTCATGAAGTAATGGTAGAATTTTTTCCTGAAATCATAAATGTGGAGTTTACTGCTAGAATGGAAAAAGGATTAGACCATATTGAAGATGGAAAAATGACGTGGATAAAACTCATTGATGCATTTTACCAAGAGTTCGAAACAAATTTAAAAATAGCTGAGCAGGAAATGGAAAAAATAGAAATTAAAGATGAGCCAGCCGGTGAGGATTGTGAAAACTGCGGAAACCCAATGGTGTTCAAAATGGGCAGATATGGTAAATTCATGGCCTGCAGTAATTTCCCGGATTGTCGGAATACAAAGCCGATAGTGAAGGAAATCGGTGTTACCTGTCCTACGTGTAAAGAAGGTCAAATTATTGAACGAAAGAGCAAGAAAAAAAGATTATTTTACGGTTGCACCCGTTATCCTGATTGTGAATTTATATCTTGGGATAAACCGTTACCGAGAGCCTGCCCGAAATGCGAGGGCTTGCTTGTAGAAAAGAAATTAAAAAAGGGTGTTCAGGTTCAATGTGTTACATGTGATTATAAGGAAGAATCGCAAAGCTAAGAGTGGGCCAATCCCGCTCTTTTTATTTTTTTTGATAGTTAAAACTTTTTTCTTTTTCATTCGTATAGTACAATGCAAGATGGACTTTAAAAGTGGGGAAGGTATTGATAGACTTTTTTCTTCCCATAATGAATATGTTAATAAATACCAGCTTCGGGAGGACGCTAACATGTCGGATGTAATAATAAATGTAATTGGTGCCGGTTTGGCAGGAAGTGAAGCGGCATGGCAGATTGCGAAACGCGGTGTAAAGGTACGGCTTTTTGAGATGCGCCCAATTAAACAAACACCCGCGCACCATACAGATAAATTTGCTGAATTAGTTTGCAGTAATTCATTACGGGCAAACACGTTAACAAATGCGGTTGGGGTACTAAAAGAGGAAATGCGAAGGCTTGATTCTGTGATTATTGCTGCGGCAGATGCATGTGCAGTGCCAGCAGGGGGGGCTTTAGCCGTAGATCGTCACGAATTTGCTGCAAAAGTGACTGAGATGGTTAAAAATCATGAAAATGTTACGGTAGTAAATGAAGAAGTAACAGCTATTCCTGAGGGACCTACAATAATTGCTACAGGCCCTCTGACCAGTCCGGATCTCTCCGCACAGCTTAAAAACTTAACTGGTGAAGACTATCTTTATTTTTATGATGCAGCCGCGCCAATTCTCGAAAAGGATAGCATCAACATGGATAAAGTTTATTTGAAGTCTCGCTATGATAAGGGGGAAGCGGCCTATTTAAACTGCCCAATGACAGAGGAAGAGTTTAATCGGTTTTATGAAGCGCTGATTTCTGCTGAGACGGTACCATTAAAGGAATTTGAAAAGGAAGTTTTTTTTGAGGGTTGTATGCCAATTGAGGTTATGGCATCAAGAGGTCAGAAAACGATGCTGTTTGGGCCGTTAAAACCAGTTGGTTTAGAAGATCCGAAAACAGGTAAGAGACCCTTTGCTGTTGTGCAGCTTCGTCAGGACGATGCCGCTGGAACACTATTTAATATTGTTGGATTTCAGACACATTTAAAATGGGGAGCGCAAAAGGAAGTTATCCAGTTAATTCCCGGCCTTGAAAATGCAGAAATCATCAGATATGGTGTCATGCACCGCAATACATTTATTAATTCGCCGAAAGTTCTTAAGTCAACATATCAATTCCGTAACCGCGAAGATTTATTCTTTGCCGGTCAGATGACAGGGGTTGAAGGCTATGTAGAATCAGCTGCAAGCGGTTTAGTTGCCGGGATCAATGCAGCGCGAATAGTGAATGGACTTGAAACGGTTGAATTTCCAGCAGTAACAGCGATTGGCAGTATGGCTCGCTACATCACAACAGCCAATTCTGATAATTTTCAGCCGATGAATGCCAATTTTGGGTTATTTCCTGAACTGCCAGTGAGAATAAAGGGTAAGCAGGAAAGAAATTTACAGCATGCTAACCGAGCACTAGAGACAATTCAGAACTTTGTGAAAGTTTTGTAAAATCCATTGCAAGCAATTTAGAAGTATGTTACGATTTAGTAGCTCTTGTCGGTAAATAGCCAGGGTAAATGTGAATGTTTTATTAAACTTATTTATCCGGTGTTTACAAATAAAACGAAATTAAGCAGAATATAGAATTGAACATTATCAACTTAATTTTAGTGATTTCGTTTATCAACAGAATCTACTTAACTTTCATACATACCATTAGTGTTTTTGAAAATAAGATTACTCCAGAAGGAGGAAGATTAATTTGAATCAATTTCACGCAACAACAATTTTTGCCGTCCATCATAACGGAGAATGCTCAATGTCCGGTGATGGCCAAGTAACATTTGGGAATGCAGTTGTGATGAAGCACACAGCAAAAAAGGTGAGAAAGATATTTAATGGTAGAGTATTGGCCGGTTTTGCCGGTTCTGTTGCCGATGCATTTACTCTTTTCGAACTGTTTGAAGGTAAACTTGAAGAGTATAATGGAAATCTCCAAAGAGCAGCTGTCGAGCTTGCTAAGGAATGGAGAAGCGATAAAATGCTTCGTAAGTTGGAAGCGATGCTCATTGTCATGGATCGTGAAAGTTTGCTGCTTGTTTCGGGAACTGGGGAAGTAATCGAGCCTGATGATGGGATTCTTGCGATTGGCTCGGGCGGGAATTACGCTTTGGCCGCCGGCCGTTCATTGAAGAAGTATTCCGGAGATCACCTATCTGCCAAAGAAATAGCGAAGGCTTCTTTAGAAATAGCTGCTGAAATATGTGTATACACTAATCACAACATTATCGTTGAAGAGCTATAACGGGAAGGAGACTGAAAATTATGGGTAAAACAACCAATTTAACCCCCCGCCAAATCGTCGAAAAACTTGATCAATATATTATCGGTCAGAAGGATGCCAAGAAAGCGGTCGCAGTTGCCTTAAGGAACCGTTACAGAAGGGGCCTATTGAATGAAAAGCTTCGGGAAGAAATTATCCCGAAAAATATATTAATGATTGGACCGACAGGTGTTGGGAAAACGGAAATTGCCAGGAGAATTGCAAAGCTTGTTGGCGCACCGTTTATAAAGGTTGAAGCAACCAAATTTACCGAAGTAGGCTATGTTGGTCGTGATGTTGAATCAATGGTACGAGATCTGGCTGAAACTTCTGTTCGATTGGTGAAAGAGGATCGGATGCAAACAGTGAAGGAACGAGCCGAGGAAAATGCAAACAGCAGACTTGTTGATTTACTAGTTCCATCCGCTAAAAAGTCGTCCAATTATAAAAACCCGCTTGAGATGTTATTTGGCGGCGGAAATTCGAATACAGAGCAAGAGACACAACAGGAAGATTACTCCGTTCATGAAAAACGTAAAATTGTCAAAGAGCAGCTTGCACTTGGTCAGTTGGAGGATGAAGTTGTTACGGTTGAAGTGGAGGAACAAGCTCCGTCCATGTTTGATATGCTCCAAGGTTCAGGTATTGAACAAATGGGGATGAATATGCAGGATGCTCTCAGCAGTTTTATGCCGAAAAAACGGAAGAAAAGAAAATTAACCGTTCGTGAAGCAAGAAATGTGTTAACAAGTGAAGAAGCAGCTAAACTCATTGACATGGATGAAGTTACATCTGAAGCCATTTATCGTGCGGAGCAAACAGGGATAATATTCATTGATGAAATCGATAAGATCGCCAGTAAGAATTCCGGAGGATCTTCTGCAGATGTTTCGAGAGAAGGCGTTCAAAGAGATATTTTGCCGGTTGTTGAAGGGTCTACAGTGGTAACGAAATATGGATCGATTAAAACTGACCATATCTTATTTATTGCTGCAGGAGCCTTCCATATGGCTAAACCATCTGATTTGATACCCGAACTTCAAGGCCGTTTCCCAATTCGGGTGGAACTAACGAAGTTGACTGTTGAAGACTTCTTCAGGATTTTAATTGAACCGGATAATGCGTTAATTAAGCAATATCAAGCATTATTGGAAACAGAAGGTATACAAATTGAATTTTCTGACGATGCTATTCGTAGAATAGCTGAAGTAGCATTCGAAGTGAATCAAAATACGGATAATATTGGTGCAAGACGACTCCATACCATATTAGAAAAGCTTTTAGAAGATCTGTCTTTTGAGGCACCCGATATTACAATGGAGAAAATCACGATTACACCAAAGTATGTTGATGATAAACTGGATGCGATCTCGAAAAATAAAGATTTATCCCAATTTATCCTTTAGGAACTTATAAAATTTAATAATGGTTGCAGTTAATTAGGAGGAAGAAACACAATGGATTTACTTACAAAAACAAGAAAAATTAATGTTTTATTGCAAAAAGCGGCAGGTAAACCTGTAAACTTTAAGGAAATGTCAGAAACGTTAAGTGAGACAATTGAAGCAAATGTTTACATTGTCAGCCGTCGTGGGAAACTTCTTGGTTTTTCAATTTATCAACAAATTGAAAACGAAAGAATGAAGAAAATGTTTGAAGACCGTCAATTCCCAGAGGAATATACAAAGGGATTATTTAATATTCAAGAAACTTCTTCAAACCTCGACATTGAAAGTCAATATACTGCTTTTCCTGTTGAAAACAATGAATTGTTTCGTGAAGGTTTGACCACGATTGTTCCAATTATCGGCGGTGGTGAGCGTCTAGGAACTTTAATCCTTGCTAGATTACAGGAAAAATTCCATGATGATGATTTGATCCTTGCAGAATATGGCGCAACGGTAGTCGGTATGGAAATTTTACGTGAAAAATCGGAAGAAATTGAAGAAGAAGCTAGAAGCAAAGCGGTTGTTCAAATGGCAATCAGTTCGTTGTCATATAGTGAGCTAGAAGCGATTGAGCATATTTTTGAAGAGTTGAATGGCCATGAAGGTTTACTCGTTGCTTCCAAAATTGCCGATCGTGTGGGTATTACTCGTTCAGTTATTGTCAATGCACTACGAAAACTTGAAAGTGCTGGCGTCATTGAATCACGTTCCCTTGGGATGAAAGGAACATATATTAAAGTTTTAAATGATAAGTTCTTAATCGAGCTTGATAAATTAAGATCTAATTAAACATATTCCCCAGTTAATCTGGGGATTTTTTTTTTTAATAAAGTAATGCTTGATTGTTATTTACACATATGCTATATTATTTCATGGTGTTAATACACACGCTTGTTGATTTAAACAGACGGTGCTGTGACAACAGTTTCTGTTTAAAAATGAAATGAGCGGAGGAAAACAAACCATTAGGAGGAAAAAAACATGTCAGTTATTTCAATGAAACAATTGCTTGAAGCTGGTGTACATTTTGGACACCAAACACGCCGTTGGAACCCTAAGATGAAGAAATATATCTTCACTGAGCGTAACGGTATCTACATTATCGACCTTCAAAAAACAGTTAAAAAGGTTGAAGAGGCTTATAACTGGGTGAAAGATCTTGCTGGTAACGGTGGAACAGTTCTTTTTGTTGGTACGAAGAAACAAGCTCAAGATTCTGTAAAAGAAGAAGCAGGCCGCTCTGGTATGTATTACGTGAACCAACGTTGGTTAGGTGGTACATTAACAAACTTTGAAACCATTCAAAAGCGTATTGGCCGCTTAAAGGATATCGAAAGAATGTCTGAAGACGGTACTTTCGAAGTACTACCTAAGAAAGAAGTAGTACAATTAAAGAAAGAACAAGAGCGTCTTGAAAAATTCCTAGGCGGAATTAAAGACATGAAAAAGCTTCCGGATGCATTATTCATCATTGACCCTCGTAAAGAGCGTATCGCAGTTGCTGAAGCAAAGAAATTAAATATTCCTATTGTAGGAATTGTTGATACAAACTGTGATCCAGATGAAATCGATGTTGTCATTCCAGCTAATGACGATGCGATTCGTGCGGTTAAACTTCTTACTGGTAAAATGGCTGATGCCATCCTTGAAGCAAAACAAGGCGAAGAAGTAGAAGTACAAGCATAATTTCATTTATTGAACACATAAAAAGGTGATAAGAGGGAGACCCTTTATCACCTTTTTTTAAAGAAAACCTACCGATTGCAGAAATTAAGAATGTTTATCTAAAGCTTAGATGGCTAAGATATGAGTATAATACATAGATTTAAAGGAGGAAGAACATTATGGCAGTTACTGCTCAAATGGTTAAAGAACTACGTGAAAAAACTGGCGCAGGGATGATGGATTGTAAAAAGGCGCTAACAGAAACAAATGGTGACATGGAAAAAGCGATTGATTTCTTACGTGAAAAAGGGATTGCAAAGGCTGCAAATAAAGCAGACCGGATTGCTGCAGAAGGTTTAACTTCTATCCTAACAGAAGGTAACGATGCTGTTATTCTTGAAGTAAATTCAGAAACAGACTTCGTTGCGAAAAACGAAGGATTCCAAACACTTGTTAAAGAACTTGCATCACACCTTATTAAAAACAAACCTGCAACTGTAGAAGAAGCTACATCACAAACAATGGAAAACGGCGCAACCGTTGCAGATCATATCAACGCTGCGATTGCGAAAATTGGGGAAAAACTTTCCCTTCGTCGTTTTGCTATTGTATCTAAAACTGATAATGATGCATTTGGCGCATATCTTCATATGGGTGGACGTATCAGCGTATTAACAGTTCTTGAAGGTACTTCTGACGCAGACGCTGCTAAAGATATTTCCATGCACATCGCTGCATTAAGACCAAAATATGTTTCACGTGATCAAGTATCACAAGAAGAGGTTGAGCGCGAGCGTCAAGTATTAACAACTCAAGCTCTAAACGAAGGAAAGCCTGAAAATATCGTTGCTAAAATGGTAGAAGGCCGTCTTGGTAAATATTTTGAAGATGTTTGTGTCCTTGACCAAACTTTCGTTAAAAACCCTGATCAAAAGGTACGTCAATTTGTTGAATCGAAGGGTGCAACATTACGTGAATTCGTACGTTATGAAGTAGGGGAAGGCATCGAAAAACGTGAAGATAACTTCGCAGAAGAAGTTATGAACCAAGTAAATAAACAATAGTCAAATATTCTCTAGCTTAAAACTGATAAGGGAATGTTACTGTAATAGATTTTTGAATAGGGGACACGGTGTGTTCCCTATTTTTCAAGAATAGAAATTCAAGAAACATCTAGCCTAAGCGCCTAAATAAGGCGCTTACGGTTAAAAAAATACATAGTGGAGGTTTATATGAGCGGTCCTAAGTATAAACGCGTGGTTTTAAAATTGAGCGGAGAAGCACTTGCTGGTGAGTCTAGCTTTGGAATTAAACCTTCTGTCATCAAATCAATTGCGATTCAAGTGAAAGAAATAGCAGAACTTGGAGTAGAGGTAGCTGTCGTTGTTGGCGGCGGCAATATTTGGCGCGGGAAAATCGGCAGTGAAATGGGTATGGACAGAGCAACGGCGGATTATATGGGTATGCTAGCAACAGTAATGAATTCGTTAGCACTTCAAGATAGTTTGGAGCACTTAGGAATTGAATCACGTGTGCAAACCTCGATCGAAATGCGTCAGGTAGCTGAACCGTATATTCGACGACGTGCTATTAGACATTTAGAGAAGCAGCGGGTCGTTATTTTTGCGGCCGGAACAGGTAATCCGTATTTCTCAACTGATACAACTGCAGCACTAAGGGCAGCAGAAATTGATGCTGAGGTTATTTTGATGGCAAAAAATAATGTCGATGGGGTATATTCTGCAGACCCTCGCATTGATGCAAATGCCACAAAATATGAAGATTTATCATTCCTAGATGTAATTAAGGAAGGATTAGCAGTCATGGACTCAACTGCATCGTCCTTATGTATGGATAATGATATTCCACTAATTGTTTTCTCAATTATGGAACAGGGAAATATTAAAAGAGCCGTTATGGGTGAAAAAATTGGAACAGTCGTTAGGGGGAAAAACTAATGCCAAATCAAATTATCTCAGCCACTAAAGATCGAATGACAAAAGCGATTCAGTCCTATGCTCGTGAGCTTGCCAGCATTCGTGCGGGCAGAGCCAGTGCCTCGCTGCTGGATCGGATTACCGTTGATTATTATGGAGCACCAACACCAGTGAATCAAATGGCAGGGATCACGACTCCTGAAGCTAGACTTCTTGTAATTCAGCCATATGACAAATCCATTCTTGGTGATATTGAAAAAGCTATCCTGAAGTCTGATCTAGGGTTAAACCCGACTAATGATGGTCAGATTATTCGGATTGCCATTCCACAGCTGACAGAGGAACGTCGGAAAGAACTTGTAAAGGTAGTCAAAAAAGAATCTGAAGAAGCGAAAGTTGCGCTCCGTAATATTCGCCGTGATAGCAATGATTCATTGAAGAAATTAGAGAAAAATGGTGATATTACAGAGGATGCCCTTCGCGGCTTTTCTGAGGATGTTCAAAAACTGACTGATGAATACATTCAAAAAATCGATCAAATCACGAAAGAAAAAGAAAAAGAAATATTAGAAGTGTAAGAATGATCAGACCCTCTCTTTAGGGGGTTTTTTTCACTATTTTTGGGTTTTATCCATTATTCTTAATTCCAAATTACCTACATAAGTTATTATTAGAGATATCTTCTAGTTTTTTTGGTATGATAAAACCAGCTAACTAGAATTACATAGCTGCACCCGCGTTACATTGGAAATGATTTATTTTCGGAGGAAATGATTAACGAACTTAAGGAGCAATGTTATGTTTAAAAAATTTATACTAGGGAAGAGGCAAACTACCACTTCCACACTCCGAGATAAAGTAGAAAAGATAAAAAAGCTGCCTGTTCCTGAGCATGTCGCTATTATTATGGATGGTAATGGACGATGGGCTAAGAAAAGGGCGTTACCGCGTATTGCCGGTCATCATGAGGGGATGAAGGTTGTTCGTAATACGACGATGCTGGCAAACGATATAGGAATAAAAGTCTTAACTTTATATGCCTTTTCAACCGAGAACTGGAAACGGCCCAAGAACGAAGTGGAATACATTATGAAACTGCCCGAAGAATTTTTAGGGACCTTTCTTCCTGAATTAATTGAGAATAATGTTCAAGTAAAAATGATGGGATATAAAGATCAGCTTCCAGTTCATACCCTAAGAGCAATTGAAAATGCAATGGAAGAAACCAAAAATAATAATGGGCTCATTCTAAATTTTGCCTTAAATTATGGAAGTAGAGCTGAGATTCTTGATGCGGTCAAGCAGGTCTTAAATGATAATAAAAATGGTATACTAAAGGAGACGGAGCTTGACGAAAAAGTCTTTTCGTCTTACCTAATGACGACAAATTACACGGATCCTGACCTTTTAATCAGAACCAGTGGTGAAATCCGTTTGAGTAACTTTATGTTATGGCAGTTAGCTTATTCAGAATTATGGTTTACTGAAGTGTTATGGCCTGATTTTAGTGAGGAACATTTACTGGAAGCCATCGAGGCATTCCAAAATCGTCAGCGGCGATTTGGAGGAATATAATAAGCAACAAAGGTGTTGAATTAGCATATGAAGCAAAGAATCATAACAGGAGTCGTCGCGGCAGCATTATTTTTGCCAATTGTTTATTATAGTGGGTTTCCACTCATATTACTAACGTATTTTTTAGCGACCGTTGGTTTGTATGAATTATTAAAAATGAAAAATCTAAATATTTTCTCTATACATGGCATCCTGTCGATTTTATTTCTATGGGTACTTATTTTTCCAGAGAAATATAGTGATTTCTTGGATACCTTTTATTATACAAAAACAGAATTGTGCATTGTGATTATTTTATTGTTATTGGCGTACACGGTAATTACCAAAAATCGTTTTACCTTTGAAGATGTCTCTTTTTCCCTTCTTTCCGCCCTTTATGTGGGAATTGGCTTTTACTTTTTCTTTGAAACAAGAGTAGATGGGGGATTAGTTTATATTTTATATTCCTTATTTATGATTTGGGCAACGGATTCAGGTGCGTATTTTATCGGAAAAGCTTTGGGAAGAAGAAAGCTCTGGCCGGAAATAAGCCCTAATAAAACGATTGAAGGATCATTAGGCGGTGTGGTTTGTGCCGTTATTGTAGCTATTCTTTTTGTATTACTCACAGATATAAAAGGGTCCATCATTGCCATCACGATTGTCCTTTCTGTTTTTGGACAAATTGGCGATCTTGTTCAATCCGCTTTCAAGCGCCATTTTAATGTGAAGGATTCTGGCAAAATATTACCTGGTCATGGTGGTATACTTGACCGCTTTGACAGCCTTATCTTTGTTTGGCCAATATTACACTTATTCCACCTCTGGAGTTAAGTGGTCTGTTTTTGATTTTATAGGAGTTGAATGGTTTGAAATTAATTAGTTTATTGGGTGCATCAGGATCTGTTGGATCACAGACGATTGATATTATACGAGAGCATCCTGCAGAATTTAAGTTAGCAACATTTTCCGTAGGGAAAAATATTGATTTTGCACGAAAATTGATTGTCGAATTTAACCCTGAGCTTGTTTCCGTACAAGATTATGGCGACTGTCAAACATTAAAAGCAGAGTTTCCAAAAACGAAGTTTACTTACGGCAACGAGGGATTAATTGAGGTAGCTGTATATGAAAAGTCGGATATCCTGGTTAATGCGGTTCTAGGAAGTGTAGGGCTCCATCCTACCTTACAAGCAATTGAATCAGGAAAAGCGATTGCTATTGCTAATAAAGAAACACTTGTTACGGCGGGCCATTTGGTTATGGACGCTGCGACAAAGTATAATGTACCACTTCTTCCAGTAGACAGTGAGCATTCAGCTATTTTCCAGGCCCTGCAAGGGGAAAGGGATAAAAATATTGAAAGATTAATCTTAACAGCATCTGGTGGAAGTTTTCGTGACAGGACCCGTGATGAATTAGAAAATGTCACAGTTCAAGATGCCTTAAACCACCCGAATTGGTCGATGGGTGCGAAAATTACCATTGATTCCGCCACGATGATGAATAAAGGTTTAGAGGTCATTGAGGCCCATTGGCTTTTTCAAATGCCGTATGAAAAAATTAATGTATTGCTCCATAAAGAAAGTATTATCCATTCAATGGTGGAATTTCAAGACTCAAGTATCATCGCCCAACTTGGAACACCGGATATGAGAGTTCCGATTCAATATGCACTCACATACCCAGATCGCTTGCCGCGACCATCCGCGAACCGGTTGGATTTAGCAAGTGTCGGGCAACTACATTTCGAGGAAATGGATGTAGACAGATTTCGTTGCCTGCAGTTTGCCATTATGGCTGGAAAAGCAGGTGGAACGATGCCGACTGTTTTGAATGCAGCTAATGAAGTTGCAGTAGCAGCGTTTTTGGAAGGTAAGGTTCGTTTCTTGCAGATTGAAGATTTAATTGAGAAGGCATTAAACACTCATCAAACCATTGAACATCCTAGTTTGATGACGATAGAAGAGGTAGATAAAGAAACGAGAAAGTATATATATTCACTTCTATAAAAAAGGGTGGTTTTATTATTGACTACAGTTATTGCCTTTATTGTGATTTTTGGCGCACTCGTTTTCTTTCATGAGTTAGGACATTTTATTTTCGCTAAAAGAGCCGGTATCCTTTGTCGCGAATTTGCAATTGGTATGGGACCTAAAGTGTTTACCCATAAAAAGGGTGAGACCACCTATACGATTCGTTTATTGCCAATTGGCGGTTTTGTCCGAATGGCCGGGGAAGATCCGGAAATGGTTGAAATCAAGCCAGGATATCGAATTGGTCTATTGATGGGCAAGGATAATTTGGTAAGTAAGATTATTTTAAACAATAAAGAAAAATATCCACAATGCCGGATTGTTGAAGTAGAGTATGCTGATATCGAAAAGGATTTAGTGGTTAAGGGATACCCGGAAGATGAGAATGAAAGTTTGCAGACTTTTACGATTCATCCGAAGGCAGTCATTGTTGAAAATGGGATTGAATCACAAATTGCTCCCATTGATCGTCAATTTGGTTCCAAGACATTATGGCAAAGGTTTTTAGCAATATTTGCTGGACCGGCAATGAACTTTGTTCTAGCTTTTGTTGTTTTTATTATCATTGCTTTATTACAAGGGGTCCCATCGAATGATCCCAAATTGGGGGTAATAACTCCTGACGGAGCTGCCAAAGCCGCAGGTCTACAGGAGGGTGATCTTGTTCAAAGCATTAATGGTTCCGAAATTTCAAGCTGGTCAGATGTCGTTGAAGTCATTCGCAATAATCCCAATAAGAAACTTGATTTCTCTGTCATTCGCGAGGGTAAAGAAACTGAGATACAGGTAACGCCACTTGAAAAGACAGTCGAAGGCAAGAAAATGGGGATTATTGGTGTCTATAGCCCTGTGGAAAAGTCACCTGTTCAAGCAGTTAAATCTGGTTTTACTGAAACCTATTTTTGGACGAAGCAAATATTTGTCATGCTTGGTAAATTAGTCACCGGTCAATTTTCAATCGATGCGCTGTCAGGGCCTGTTGGAATTTATAATTCAACTGCGGAAGTAGCGAAATCGGGTATTTATTATTTAATGAAATGGGCTGGGATTTTAAGTATTAATCTAGGGATTATGAATTTATTACCAATCCCTGCGCTTGACGGCGGCAGATTGATGTTCTTTGCGGTTGAAGCAGTTAGAGGGAAGCCAATTGACCGCCAAAAGGAAGGGATGGTTCATTTTATCGGATTTGCCCTCCTTATGCTGTTGATGCTTGTCGTTACATGGAATGATATTCAAAGGTTTTTCCTCTAAAAGAAAAGTTTTTTATTCCTAAATTGGGATCGCAGCTGCGGTCCCAATTTAATTTTTTCCAGCACACTCATTCTGTCGAATTTCGGCGAATGATTATAGAACTTGTGCTATAATTAACCGTTGATAAAGAAAAATTTATAGATTTTCAAATAGATGGGAGAGAGACTCTTGAGCGAACATGTCCTTGGCAATAAAGAGCGATTCCAACTCTTGCTCCAGCAGCTGCAAATGATTGAGGATGCTGTAGTGGTACATTTCAATAATGCGCAAATAGAAAGACTTCAAGTTGAAAAAAAGGCGAGAAAGTGGCATTTTCAGTTTTTATTTGAAAAAATCCTTCCTTTTAACGTCTATCTTAGGTTTTCAACACAACTAGAGAGAACCTTTTCAAGCATTGCCTCCATTTCCTATGATATCAATGTAATGAATCAAGCCTTTTCTCCAGAATTATTTAAGGAATATTGGAGTTATTGTATTCAGCAAATTGATGGGATTTCGCCACCACTTTTAAAACTGCTAAATGAACAAATTCCAGATGTCAATGGGAATAAGCTAACCATAAGCGTAAGAAATGATATGGAGGGTCTAGCGTTAAAACGGAAATACGGCCCAGTGCTTGGCGATATTTTCCAATCCTTTGGATTTCCGTTGCTTGCAATTGAAACAAACATAAAAAATGACGAAAAAAATGATGAATATCAGCAATTTTTACTTGCTAAACAAAAGGAAGACCAGGAACGTGGCTTATTAGCTATGGTTGAAATGCAAAAGAAAGAAGCTGAAAAGGATTACTCTGGTGGTGAAGTACAGGATGGTCCGCTCACGATTGGCTTAACGATTAAAGACGATAGCGACTTCCGTAGTTTAATTGATATTGTCGATGAAGAACGAAGAGTTGCTGTAGAAGGATATATCTTTAATGCTGAGATAAGAGAATTAAGAAGTGGCCGTTCACTGTTAACCTTTAAGATCACCGACTACACCAGTTCCATTATGGTGAAAATGTTCTCAAGAGATAAGGAGGATGCTGCCCTTTTCCAGCTTGTGAAAAAAGGAATGTGGGTTAAGGTCCGTGGGAGCATTCAAAATGATACCTTTGTTCGTGACCTTGTCATGATTGGAAACGATATTAATGAAATCAAACCAGTTGGACGCAAAGATACCGCACCAGAGGATGAAAAACGAGTTGAACTGCATCTCCACACACCAATGAGTCAAATGGATGCAGTAACTCCTGTAAGTACCTTGATTGCTCAGGCAAAAAAGTGGGGACATAAGGCTATTGCCGTGACCGATCATGCCGTAGCGCAATCCTTTCCTGAAGCATATGGGGCGGGAAAAAAGAATGATATAAAAATTCTTTATGGGGTTGAGGTCAATCTAGTCGATGATGGGGTGCCAATCGCATACAATGATGCTCATCGTTTACTTGCGGAAGACACCTTTGTTATTTTTGACGTGGAAACCACAGGACTTTCTGCCGTATATAATACGATTATCGAACTTGCTGCAGTAAAGGTGAAGGATGGGGAAATCATTGACCGCTTCGAGTCATTTGCTAATCCACATCATCGTCTCTCCGCGACAACCATCAATCTAACAGGGATAACGGATGATATGGTTCAAAATGCCCCTGAGATCGATGCAGTCATAAGAGATTTCCATGATTGGATTGGGGATGCCGTTTTGGTCGCACATAATGCATCCTTTGATATGGGTTTTCTCAATGTTGGCTATAAAAAGATCGGACTGGAGAAGGCGAAAAATCCTGTCATTGATACACTTGAACTTGGACGATTCCTTTGTCCAGAAATGAAAAACCACCGCTTAAATACACTGACGAAGAAATTTGATATTGAATTAACCCAGCATCACCGTGCCATATATGATGCAGAAGCAACAGGTTATTTACTTTTAAAAATGCTAAAAGATGCCCTTGAAAAGGGGATCGAATATCATGATGAATTTAACGATAATATGGGAAAAGGGAATGCCTATCAACGTGCACGTCCCTATCATTGCACTCTTTTAGCGCAAAACGAACATGGCTTAAAAAACCTATTTAAACTTGTTTCGATCTCACATATTGAGTATTTTTACCGAGTTCCGCGAATCCCAAGATCGGTTCTCCAAAAATATCGTGATGGCATTCTTGTAGGTTCAGCCTGTAATAAAGGTGAAGTGTTTGAAGGAATGATGCAGAAGTCACCCGAAGAGGTAGAAGCACATGCCCGCTTCTATGACTATCTTGAGGTCATGCCGAAAGAAGTCAATGCGCCTTTAATTGAAATGGAATTAGTCCGCGATGAAAAAGCGATGGAAGATATTATTAGTAAAATCGTGATACTTGGCGATAAATTAGGTCTGCCTGTCGTGGCAACAGGGAATGTCCATTATTTAAATGAAAATGATAAAATCTATCGAAAAATCTTAGTTAACTCTCAAGGCGGTGCGAACCCGCTAAACCGCCATGAACTTCCGGACGTTCATTTCCGCACTACCAATGAGATGCTCGATGCTTTTTCATTTTTGGGCGCGGAAAAGGCCAAGGAAATCGTGGTTACGAATACGAATAAAGTTGCTGACATGGTGGAGAACATTAAACCTATAAAAGACGATTTATATACACCGAAGATTGAAGGCGCAGAAGAAGAGATGCGCCAAATGAGTTATGAAATGGCCCATAAAATTTATGGTGATCCGCTTCCGGAAATTGTTGAGGCTCGTTTAGAGAAAGAACTTAAAAGTATCATTGGACATGGTTTTGCGGTTATCTATTTGATTTCGCATAAACTTGTAAAAAAATCACTGGATGATGGCTATCTGGTTGGATCACGGGGATCCGTTGGCTCCTCCCTTGTCGCAACAATGACAGAGATTACCGAGGTTAACCCGTTGCCGCCGCATTATATATGCCCTACATGTAAGCAGTCTGAGTTCTTTAATGATGGATCCGTTGGCTCTGGATTTGACTTACCTGATAAAGATTGTCCGAATTGTGGGGAAAAATACCGCAAGGATGGACACGATATTCCATTTGAAACCTTCCTCGGTTTTAAAGGAGACAAGGTACCCGATATCGATTTGAACTTTTCAGGGGAGTACCAGCCGCGTGCACATAACTATACGAAGGTTCTATTTGGTGAAGATAAGGTATTTCGGGCTGGGACAATCGGTACGGTTGCCGATAAAACAGCCTTCGGTTATGTAAAAGCCTATCAGCAGGATAATAATTTGCAAATGCGGAATGCAGAAGTAGAACGACTAGCGTCAGGGTGTACTGGCGTAAAAAGAACGACTGGTCAGCACCCCGGGGGGATCATCGTTATCCCAGATTACATGGATGTGTATGATTTTTCACCGATTCAATTTCCGGCGGATGATCGAAATTCTGAATGGAAAACAACCCATTTTGACTTCCATTCCATCCATGATAATGTTCTGAAGTTAGATATTCTGGGGCATGATGATCCGACTGTGATCCGGATGCTTCAAGATCTAAGTGGAATTGATCCCAAAACCATTCCGACGGACGATCCTGAAGTCATGAAAATATTTAGCAATACCGAATCCCTTGGAGTAACAGAACAGCAAATTATGTGTAAAACAGGTACGCTCGGTATTCCTGAGTTTGGAACAAGATTTGTTCGGCAAATGCTGGAAGATACGAAACCGACAACTTTTTCGGAACTTGTTCAGATTTCAGGTCTGTCGCATGGGACTGATGTTTGGCTCGGGAATGCCCAGGAATTAATTCATAATAGAATTTGTAATCTTAGTGAAGTGATCGGCTGTCGTGATGATATCATGGTTTACTTGATCTATCAGGGACTCGATCCATCATTTGCTTTCAAAATTATGGAATCTGTCCGTAAAGGAAAAGGCTTAAGCGAAGAAATGGAAGCAGAAATGCGCAAAAATGAAGTACCCGAATGGTATATTGACTCTTGTAAAAAGATTAAGTATATGTTCCCGAAAGCACACGCAGCAGCGTATGTACTAATGGCAGTAAGGATTGCTTATTTTAAAGTCCATCTTCCGCTTATATATTATGCGGCATACTTTACGGTCCGGGCAGAGGATTTCGATATTGAAACCATGTCAAGAGGCGGAGAGGCGATTCGCGCAAAAATAGAAGAACTTAATGCAAAAGGTCTTGAGATTTCGAATAAAGAGAAAAACTTGTTAACTGTTCTTGAATTGGCACTTGAAATGACCGAAAGAGGTTTTGTCTTCCAAAATTATGATCTATATCATTCAGATGCATCAGACTTTATTATTGACGGAAATTCCTTGATTCCTCCGTTTAATTCCATCCCAGGTTTGGGAACAAATGCAGCCTATAATATCGTCAAGGCTAGAGGCGATGGTGAATTTTTATCAAAAGAAGATTTGCAGCAGCGCGGTAAAGTATCCAAAACTATTCTAGAATATTTGGATAAACAGGGTTGTTTAGCATCTCTCCCAGAGCAAAACCAGCTTTCTTTGTTTTAGGCTGGAATCCCGATAACAAAGCGCTTTTGCATTGGTTGCATTTGCATATATATTATGGTTATGGTATAGTTTTATTGGAAATACTAAGAAATACTCTCGTGTTCAAGAGTGGGGAAACCCACTCTTTCGTCTTTGTTATAAAGGTTTTTGATGAGTAATTTGATAAAACTTTCCGTGAACTACATAGAATATGGGTGAAATAGATAGAAAAGGAGGGAAAGCATGAGCAAAGTAACGGAAGTTGTAGAAGAACTGGCGACACCACTTTTTCAAGAGCTTGGTCTGGAATTAGTTGACATTGAATATGTAAAGGAAGGAAAAAACTGGTTCCTTCGTGTATATATTGATAAAGATACAGGTGTGGATATTGAGGATTGCGGTTTAGTTAGTGAGCGGCTAAGTGAAAAACTCGATGAGATTGACCCGATTCCCCATAACTACTTTCTTGAAGTGTCATCTCCAGGTGCCGAACGTCCATTAAAAAAAGAAAAAGATTTCGAAAAGGCAATCGGCAAAAATGTCTTTATTAAAACCTATGAACCGATAAATGGAGAAAAAAGCTTCGAGGGAACCTTACTTGAATTTGATGGTCAACTTGTAAAAATTGAAATTAAGATTAAAACTCGCAAAAAAATAATTGACATTCCATTTGAAAAAGTGGCAAATGCACGACTTGCAGTTATTTTTTCGTAAGAGGAAAAAATAAAAATTGAAAAAGACTAGGGGGATACAAGGAAATGAGCAGCGAATTATTAGATGCTCTTACAATTCTGGAAAGAGAGAAAGGTATTTCCAGGGACATTTTAATTGATGCAATTGAGGCGGCATTGGTATCTGCATACCGCCGTAATTTTAATCAGGCACAAAATGTCCGCATCGACTTGAATTTACAAGCGGGCTCTATGCGTGTTTTTGCCAGAAAAGAAGTGGTTGATCAGGTATTTGACCCACGTCTTGAAATTTCTTTAGAAGATGCGGTGCGTATTAATCCGAATTATCAAGTAGAAGATGTTGTTGAAATGGAAGTAACGCCAAAAGACTTCGGACGGATTGCTGCGCAAACAGCTAAACAGGTTGTAACCCAACGTGTAAGAGAAGCGGAAAGAGGAATTATTTATTCTGAATTTATCGACCGTGAAGAAGATATCATGACAGGTATTGTCCAAAGGTTAGATTCTAAATTTATTTATGTCAGCCTTGGAAAAATAGAAGCTTTATTACCGGTTAATGAACAAATGCCTAATGAACGATATAAACCGCATGACCGTATCAAGGTATTTATAACAAAGGTTGAAAAAACAACAAAGGGTCCGCAAATATTCGTATCACGAACACATCCTGGATTATTAAAACGATTATTTGAAATCGAAGTGCCGGAAATTTATGATGGCACAGTAGAAATTAAATCAGTGGCTCGTGAAGCAGGGGACCGTTCGAAGATTTCCGTTCATTCTGATAATCAAGAGGTTGACCCGGTTGGTTCCTGTGTTGGACCAAAAGGTACTCGAGTTCAAGCAGTTGTCAATGAATTAAAGGGTGAAAAAATTGACATTGTGAAATGGTCTGACGATCCCGTTGTTTTTGTCGCAAATTCATTGAGCCCTTCTAAAGTTCTAGATGTAATGGTGAACGAGAATGATAAAGCAACAACAGTGGTTGTCCCAGATTATCAACTTTCATTGGCAATCGGAAAACGAGGACAAAATGCCCGTCTTGCTGCGAAATTAACAGGTTGGAAAATTGACATTAAATCAGAAGCGGAAGCACGTGAACTAGGGATTTATCCACGTGAAGAACCGATTAGGCTGTTTGATGATCAGGTTGACACCGATTTTGAATATGAAGATGAGATAGACGATTAGGTGAGGTGAAACGTGTGAACAGTAGAAAAAAAGTTCCAATGCGCAAATGTGTGGCAACCGGTGAAATGAAACCGAAAAAAGAACTCGTTCGCATCGTTCGCTCCAAGGAAGGCGACATATCTATCGATTTGACTGGGAAAAAGTCCGGAAGAGGCGCCTACCTTTCAAGGGACAGAGAAGCAGTTTTACTAGCCAAGAAAAAAAACACCTTGTCAAATCTTTTAGAGGTTTCGATTAATGATTCTATTTATGAAGAACTACTTGAGCTAATAGAGAAGGAGAACTGACCATCCAACATGAAACAAAATCAATGGATGTCATTACTTGGCTTGGCCAATCGAGCGCGTAAAATCATATCAGGTGAAGAGCTTGCCGTTAAAGAAATACGGAACGGAAAAGCAAAGCTCGTTTTATTAGCCGCAGATGCATCTGACAATACGACTAAAAAAATTTCAGATAAATGTAATTCCTATCAAGTTCCATTAAAAAGGGTGGAAGATCGTTATCTTCTAGGTCAAGCAATTGGCAAAGATGCCCGCGTGGTGGTAGCTGTTTTGGATGATGGATTTGCAAAAAAACTGGTAACGTTGCTCGATTAAATCTAGCGGGGGTGAAATAATAAGTGAGTAAAATCCGTGTTTATGAATACGCAAAGAAACACAATATATCTAGTAAAGAAATTATCAATAAATTAAAAGAAATGAATATAGAGGTCTCCAATCATATGGCAACAATAGAAGATGCTGATATTAAGAAACTCGATGCAGCCTATAATAAAAAAGAAACAAATCCAACACAACAAAAACCGAATAATAATGGTTCTCAGAACCGATCTAATGCACGTCCTTCTGGGCAGCAGAATCGTCCTAATCAAAGTCGGCCGGTTCAGTCATCAGGAAAAAAACCTCAAGTGCAGTCCAACACACCTAAAGCATTCGAGGAGGCTTCAGATAAAAATACTGCCCCTAGCAAGGTAAAGGTTGTTTCACCTCCAAAAAAGGTTGAGGGTAAAAAGCAAAATCAAGAAACTCAATCAAAAGAAAATAAAGTGTTTAATAACGCTGATAAAGCTAAGTCAAGACCATATAATAATTATCAAAATCGCAATAACAATAATAATAAAAAGAAAAAATCTCATACACCAGTACAACAGGCACAGCCTGTGAAGAGAAAAGAAAAAGAGCTTCCGGCTAAAATTACTTTTAGTGAATCATTAACAGTGGGAGAGTTGGCGAAGAAGATTTACCGTGAACCTTCTGAAATCATTAAAAAGCTCTTTTTACTTGGGGTAATGGCAACCATCAATCAGGTTTTAGACAAAGATGCCATTGAATTGATTGCCGGCGAGTACGGGGTAGAAGTTGAGGAAGAAATTAAGATTGATACAACGGATCTTGAGGTTTACTTTACAGAAGATTCGCCTGAATCTTTAGTTGAAAGACCTTCAGTTGTAACCATCATGGGGCACGTTGACCATGGTAAAACAACCTTGCTTGATTCGATTCGAAACACGAAGGTAACCGAGGGTGAAGCTGGAGGTATTACACAGCATATCGGTGCCTATCAAGTGATTGATAATGGAAAGAAGATCACTTTCCTCGATACACCAGGACATGCTGCTTTCACAACCATGCGTGCCCGCGGCGCGAAAATTACGGATATTACCATCCTTGTAGTTGCAGCTGATGATGGTGTTATGCCACAAACAGTCGAAGCGATTAACCATGCAAAAGCA
This sequence comes from Bacillus sp. MM2020_4, assembly GCF_011250555.1. Classification (GTDB taxonomy): domain Bacteria; phylum Bacillota; class Bacilli; order Bacillales; family Cytobacillaceae; genus Neobacillus. The sequence continues at coordinate 317,015 of NZ_JAANMZ010000001.1, forward strand.
GCTGAGGTTCCAATTATTGTTGCTGTTAATAAAATGGATAAAGAAGCTGCAAATGCTGATCGTGTTATGCAGGAATTGACAGAACACGGGTTAGTAGCGGAAGCATGGGGTGGGGATACTATATTTGTTCCACTTTCCGCAAAAACAGGCGAAGGGATTGATAACCTGCTTGAAATGATTCTTCTTGTAGGAGAAGTAGAAGAATATAAGGCAAATCCTAATCGTAAGGCTGTTGGAACTGTAATCGAAGCACAATTAGACAAGGGACGCGGTTCAGTTGCAACCTTGCTTGTGCAAAATGGTACACTTAAAATTGGTGATCCAATTGTTGTAGGGAATACACATGGTCGTGTTCGGGCAATGGTGAATGATAAAGGCCGCCGTGTAAAAGAGGCTGGACCATCCACTCCTGTTGAAATTACTGGATTAAGTGATGTTCCGCAGGCCGGAGATCGTTTTGTCGTGTTTGAGGATGAGAAAACAGCCCGCCAAGTTGGGGAAGCACGTGCAGGGCAAGCATTAGCTGCACAACGTGGTGAAAAGTCCATCGTGAGTTTAGAAAATCTATTTGAACAGTTGAAGCAAGGTGAAATGAAGGATCTGAACATCATCTTGAAGGCGGATGTTCAAGGTTCTGCCGAAGCCGTTGCTGCTTCCTTACAAAAAATAGATGTACAGGGTGTTAATATCAAAATTATTCACAGTGGTGCTGGTGCGATTAATGAATCGGATATCACTCTTGCTGCAGCATCAAATGCGATTGTGATCGGCTTCAATGTTCGTCCGGATGTAAATGCGAAGCGTGCAGCAGAAGCAGAAAAAGTGGATGTTCGTCTTCACAGAATTATTTATAAGGTAATTGAGGAAATCGAAGCAGCCATGAAAGGGATGCTAGATCCTGAGTTTGCAGAAAAAATTATTGGTCAGGCAGAAATCCGTCAAACCTTTAAGGTATCAAAGGTTGGAACGATTGCAGGTTCTTACGTAACGGACGGGAAAATAACTCGCGATAGCGGTATTCGCCTAATTCGTGACGGAGTTGTCATATTCGAAGGTCAAATTGATGCCTTAAAACGTTTCAAAGACGATGCTAAGGAAGTTGCCCAAGGCTACGAATGTGGAATTACAATTAAAAACTTTAATGATGTCAAAGAAGGAGATATCATTGAAGCTTACGTAATGGAAGAAATTGAACGGAAATGATAATCGGTTTAGCGGAATGTGAGTGTATGATTTATGATGCGCATTCTTTAAAAGAAAAACGAGCTGTTTTGCAAAGGATTCTTACACGTCTAAAACAGAAGTTTAATGTTTCTGTCGCCGAGGTGGACTATCAAGATGTATGGCAAAGAACGAAAATTGCCATTGCTGTCGTTACCTCTTCAAGGGCTTCGACTGAACATGAATTGCAAAATGCTTTAAAACTTATCGACTCATTTCCAGAAATAGAAAGAACAATCACCGAGATTGATTGGCTTTAACTTAAGAGGTGAATGTAATGAGCCACAGAGCAAATCGTGTTGGAGAACAAATGAAAAAAGAACTTAGTGACATCATCGGTCGTAAAATTAAAGATCCACGGATCGGCTTTGTGACTGTTACTGACGTTCAAGTAACAGGAGATCTACAACAAGCAAAAGTGTTTATATCTGTATTAGGTGATGACGAGCAAAAGGAGAATACCTTAAAAGGCCTGGCAAAAGCAAAAGGCTTTATTCGGACAGAAATTGGTCATCGTATTCGACTTCGAAAAACACCTGAAATTATTTTCGAATGGGATGAATCCATCAATTATGGAAATCACATCGAAACACTTCTTCACCAATTGCATACGGATGACAAACCGATGGAAAAGAACGAAGAAGAATAATATCTTGATGAAAAGTGGATAGACAAACGTCTATCCATTTTTTTCGATAATACTACAAGTTAGGAGATTTAATGTTGGAAGGAATATTACCGCTATTTAAGCCTGCTGGGTTAACCTCGCATGATTGTGTTTTTAAATTAAGAAAGATTTTGAAAACAAAAAGGATAGGACATACGGGGACACTCGATCCTGATGTGACCGGCGTTCTGCCTATTTGTGTTGGAAAGGCAACGAAGGTTGCAGAGTACATAACGGATGCCGGGAAAGCTTATGAGGGAGAAGTTACTCTTGGCTTTTCAACAACAACTGAAGACGCTTCAGGTGAGGTTGTTGAAAGGAAACCGGTAGATCGAATTATTTCTCGAGATGAAATCATGGCGTTACTGAAATTATTTACAGGTGAAATCAAACAAACTCCGCCCATGTATTCTGCCGTAAAAGTGGGTGGGGTTAGACTTTACGAATATGCAAGAAAAGGGATTGTGGTTGAACGGCCTTCTAGAATTGTAACCATCTATTCAATTGAACTGCTTGACGATAGAGAGCAGTTTCAAGGGGAGGAAATTTCCTTTCGCTTTAAAGTGAGTTGCAGTAAAGGAACGTACATTCGTACGCTGGCGGTCATGATTGGTGAACGCCTAGGTTTTCCAGCCCATATGTCTAATTTGCAAAGAGTTCAATCTGCAACCTTTTCTTTGGAGGATTGTTTAACGTTTGAAGAAATAGAACAACATATGGCAGCAGGCACGATTTCAAGTGTATTAAAACCGCTAGAAACAGCACTTTCTCATTTGCCGAAATTCAAGATTAATGATAAAGTAGCAGAGAAAGTGAAAAATGGTGCGCTATTACCTGTACCAGAAGAAGTAGAAAATATTAACGGACCCATTATCGCGGAAACGTATGAAGGTTCCGCGCTTGCCATTTATTCGAAACATCCGAGCAAGCCCGGACTTTTAAAGCCAATTAAAGTGTTAAGAAATGATCAACCATAAAAAGGGTACGGTCTAGAAAAGGTGAGTTTCAATTGGAAGTAATTAAGCTTAATTTCCCATTAAACATAAATAAAAATGAAATTCCGCCCTTAGCTATGGCTTTGGGCTATTTTGACGGTGTTCATCTTGGACATCAACAAGTTGTGCTAGAGGCAAAAAAACAAGCAGATAAAAAGGGTCTACGCAGTGCTGTGATGACCTTTGATCCACACCCATCAGTTGTGTTAGGAATGAATAAAAATCAGGTTCAATATATAACTCCATTGGAAGAAAAGACTAAAATTATTGAGTCACTCGGGATTGATTATTTATTTATCGTCCATTTCACTTCAGAATTTGCCAACCTTCTTCCACAGGAGTTTATTGATCAATATGTCATTGGTCTGAATGTCCAGCATGTAGTTGCCGGATTCGACTTTACTTATGGACGTATGGGCAAAGGGACAATGGAAACGATCCTATTCCATTCGCGGGACGAGTTTTCTTATTCGATTGTTCCCAAGTTTGTTCATGAAAGTGAAAAGGTAAGCTCGACAAGAATTCGTCATCTTATTAAGGAAGGAAACACAAGGGGACTTCCTACCCTTCTTGGCAGATCCTACACAACAACTGGCGTGGTCATTCATGGTGATAAACGAGGCAGGACAATCGGTTTTCCTACCGCGAATATCGACATAGAAGGTGAATATATTATACCGCCACTTGGGGTTTACGCAGTAAGAATGAAGGTTCGGTCCGTTTGGTATAATGGAGTTTGTAATGTTGGATTCAAACCAACATTTAATAATGAGGCACGAAAGCAGTCTGTTGAGGTTCATTTATTTGATTTTGATCAAGAAATATATGGCGATGAAGTAATGGTTGAATGGCATCATTATATCCGTAAGGAACAAAAGTTTTCCGGAATCGAACAACTGGTTGCACAAATAGAAAAAGATAAACAACAAACAATAGAATACTTTGAAAATAATCGACAATCTTTCTGACATTGTTGGTGAAAAAGATGTTTTTATTATAAGAAAGTAAGGTTTTAACTTGCTTTTTGACGGAAAAACATGTATTCTTAATTACGTATTAAAAACAACCTTTGCTTGGCAAGTCGAGTCACCGACGCTTGCTCGGTAACTGGGGATATGAAAATTAGGAGGTGAATTGGATGGCAATCACTCAAGAACGTAAAAATGAACTGATCAATGAGTATAAAACTCATGAGGGCGATACTGGATCTGCAGAAGTTCAAATCGCTGTCCTTACTGAATCAATCAACAATTTGAACGAGCACTTACGTACACACAAGAAAGATCACCACTCACGCCGTGGTCTTTTGAAAATGGTTGGTAAACGTCGTAATCTTTTAACATTCCTTCGTAATAAAGACGTACAACGTTACCGTGTGTTAATTAATAAGCTTGGTCTACGTCGTTAGATTACAGAAGCGGGATTTTTCCCGCTTTTTTGTTAGGTAAAAAAGCCAGAGTAGAATGACCATTTAAGAAATTTCTATACATATTTTTAAGTCAGGACTAATTTGTGCATACTATTATTAATTTGAATGATAACATAAGCTTTTAAGGCTTTTTTTATATGATTGAAAAATTTAGTACGATGATTGCAGTGAAATGTTTTTTCGCATCATCCTCTAAGTGATTTAGATAGAGAGGGGTAAAAATATGGAACATACGAAACATGAATATTCGATGGACTGGGCTGGGCGTAAATTATCAGTTGAAATCGGTCAATTAGCTAAACAAGCAAACGGTGCCGCCCTGGTTCGCTATGGTGATACTGCTGTATTAAGTACCGCTACAGCTTCAAAAGAACCGAAGAATTTGGACTTTTTTCCGTTAACTGTAAATTACGAAGAACGTTTGTATGCGGTTGGAAAGATCCCTGGAGGATTTATTAAACGTGAAGGTCGACCAAGCGAAAAAGCTATTTTAGCAAGCCGATTGATTGATCGTCCAATTCGCCCGCTTTTTGCTGATGGGTTTCGAAATGATGTACAAGTTATTAGTATTGTTATGAGTGTGGACCAAGATTGTTCAACAGAAATGGCTGCGATGTTTGGTTCTTCACTAGCGCTTAGTACTTCAGATATTCCATTTGAAGGTCCAATTGCCGGTGTGGTTGTCGGTCGGGTCAATAATGAATTTATCATCAACCCAACTGTTGAACAGGCTGAGAAGAGTGACATCCATTTAACTGTTGCCGGAACAAAAGATGCGATCAACATGGTTGAGGCGGGTGCACTTGAAGTGCCTGAAGAAATCATGCTTGAGGCGATAATGTTTGGACATAATGAAATCAAACGCTTAATTGAGTTTCAAGAGAAAATTGTCGCAGAAATAGGCAAGGAAAAACGAGAAATTAGCCTATATGAAATAGATAAAGAACTTGAAGTTGAAGTTAGAGATTTATGTGAAGCTGACATGCTTAAGGCAATTCAAGTGCAGGAAAAGCATGCTCGTGAGGATGCCATTAAAGAAGTCAAAAATCATGTGATTGCCAAATATACAGAACAAGAAGCAACAGACGAAGATATGAAACAAGTGAAGCAAATTTTGGACAAGATTGTCAAAGGTGAAGTTCGCCGTTTAATTACAGTGGAAAAAGTTCGTCCGGATGGGCGCAAGATTGATGAAATTCGTCCATTATCTTCACAAGTAAGTATTTTACCGCGTACACACGGTTCAGGCCTTTTTACCCGTGGACAGACACAGGCATTAAGTATTTGTACACTTGGGGCAATGGGTGATGTTCAAATTCTTGATGGTTTAGGGATTGAAGAAGAAAAAAGATTTATGCATCACTATAACTTCCCATCCTTTAGTGTGGGAGAAACGGGACCTATTCGTGGACCGGGTCGCCGCGAGATTGGGCATGGGGCCTTGGGTGAACGTGCTCTTGAACCGGTTATTCCGCCTGAGAAGGATTTTCCATATACCATCCGCCTTGTTTCTGAGGTATTGGAATCAAACGGCTCCACCTCACAAGCTAGTATTTGTGCAAGCACCTTAGCAATGATGGATGCAGGCGTTCCAATTAAAGCTCCTGTTGCTGGTATTGCAATGGGACTTGTAAAATCAGGTGAGCATTATACAGTGTTATCAGATATTCAAGGGATGGAAGATCATCTTGGAGATATGGACTTTAAAGTAGCTGGAACCGCTAAAGGGGTCACTGCACTTCAAATGGATATTAAGATTGAAGGTCTTTCCCGTGAGATTTTAGAAGAAGCCCTGCAGCAAGCAAAAGTGGGGAGAATGCACATTTTAGATTCCATGCTTGCGACTATTAATGTGCCTAGAGAAGAGCTTTCCCAGTTTGCACCGAAAATTTTAACAATGACGATTAACCCTGATAAGATTCGTGATGTTATTGGACCAAGTGGCAAGCAAATCAATAAGATTATTGAAGAAACTGGTGTTAAGATCGATATTGAGCAAGATGGTACCGTCTTTATTGCTTCAACAAATCAAGAAATGAACAATAAGGCGAAGAAAATCATCGAAGATATTGTTCGTGAAGTTCAAGTAGGTGAAATGTACCTCGGTAAGGTCAAACGGATTGAAAAATTTGGTGCCTTCGTAGAAATTTTTGCCGGTAAAGATGGCCTTGTCCATATTTCTGAACTTGCTGAAGAGCGGGTTGGAAAAGTGGAGGATGTTGTCAAGCTTGGTGACGAAATGTTAGTAAAAGTAACCGAAATTGATAAACAAGGTCGTGTCAATTTATCCCGCAAGGCTGTATTGAAAGAACAGCGGGAAAAGGAAGAGCAAAAGCAATAAACAGTACCGTAAAAATAAAATAGGTATTACAAAGGAGTCAGGGTCCAACCCTGACTTTTTCTGTAATGAATTTGAACGTTTGAATTTCACCTTTGAGAAATATCCTGCTTCAGCACTAAGGACTGCTGACCAGGGTGCGTCCGCTTTTCTATGTTCTACCTTGTCCCTTCTATACATAATCTGTAAGGAAGGGGGAAAAATAAATGAAAAAAGTCATGATTATATTTGTCATTTGCCTGGCTGCTTGGGTGGCAGTAAACAATCCTATCGTGAATAAATATGTAGCTGCTTTAAAAGTTTCAGCACTTCCAGCAGTGAAACAGTCCGATCCTCTATATCAAAGTATCTTAAAAAATGCTCCTACATATGAAATCCCTCCTTCCGATGCAAAAATTGATTCAGTCTGGAAGGCGATCCCCGGTTATAATGGTCTTAAAGTTGATGTCTCAGCATCATATAAAAATATGAAGAAAGGGCAAGTTTTTAATGAAAAGAAACTTGTTTTTGCGCAGACAAAACCAAAAGTTCATCTTAAAGACTTGCCACCTTCACCGATATATAAAGGTCATCCGGAAAAACCAATGGTTTCCTTTATTATTAACGTTGCATGGGGAAATGAATATTTATCAGAAATTCTTGCAACCTTAAAAAAACATAATGTTTCAGCGAGTTTTTTCCTTGAAGGCAATTGGGTTAAAAAAAATCCAGATCTTGCAAAAATGATTGTATCAGCAGGGCATGAGGTAGGAAATCATTCCTATAGTCATCCCGATATGAAGCAATTAACGGCAGAGAAGGCGCGGGAACAAATGATAAGGACGAACGAAATTATTGAAGCAGCAACAGGTGAAAAATGTGTTTGGTTCGCCCCGCCAAGTGGCAGCTATCGGGATGAAACCATTAAAGTTGCTGCCGACCTAAACCTGAAAACGGTTATGTGGACTGTCGATACGGTCGATTGGCGAAAACCGGCGCCGGAAGTTCTGATAAATCGGGTGATGTCTAAGATTGATAAGGGTTCAATGGTTCTTATGCACCCAACCGAATCAACCGCCAAATCGCTCAATCAGTTAATTACCTTAATTGAGCAAAAGAATTTACAAATAGGGACAGTTACTGACTTAATGAGTGAGGAACGAATTATGAAATAATTTAGGAAAAATATAACTGAAATTGGAGAAAATACTTTATAGAAAGTATAATTAATAATTGGAGTAGTAGCATCTGTTGTATAGAGACAGGAGGAAGTCAATGATTAATAAGTATACTTGCCAAAATGGAGTAAGAATTGTATTAGAGAATATCCCAACAGTACGATCTGTTGCCATCGGCGTTTGGATTGGAACAGGTTCTAGAAATGAGAACCCACAAACAAATGGGATTTCCCATTTCCTTGAACATATGTTTTTTAAAGGAACTACGACACGATCAGCCAAGGAAATTGCGGAAGCATTTGATAGCATTGGCGGTCAAGTAAACGCTTTTACCTCTAAGGAATATACATGCTATTATGCAAAAGTTCTTGATACGCATTCTAAACTTGCACTAGATGTGTTAGCTGATATGTTTTTTAATTCAACTTTTGTAGAGGAAGAACTGAATAAAGAAAGAAATGTCGTTTTAGAAGAAATAAAAATGTATGAAGATACACCTGATGACATTGTTCACGATTTATTAACAAGGGCAGTGTACGAAGACCACCCGCTTGGGTACCCCATACTTGGGACGGAAGAAACATTAAATACGTTTACAGGTGAAACACTTAGAGAGTATATTACTGAACGATATACGCCTGAAAATGTCGTTATTTCGATTGCAGGTAACGTTTCGGAAAGTTTTATTCAAGAGGTTGAACAGTATTTCGGATCCTATCAGGGCGGGTCAAAAGAAATACCCGAAAACATTCCTACCTTTCATTCCAATCGGATTTCAAGGAAAAAGGAAACAGAACAGGCCCATTTATGTATTGGATTTGAGGGGTTAAAGGTTGGGCATGAGGATATATACAGTTTAATCACCTTAAACAATATATTGGGTGGCAGCATGAGCTCAAGACTGTTTCAAGAAGTCCGCGAGCAACGCGGATTAGCTTATTCCGTATTTTCTTACCATTCGGCCTATCAGGATAGTGGGATTGTAACTGTCTACGGCGGAACAGGTGCAAAGCAGTTGGATGTTTTATTTGAAACAATCCAAGAAACACTTGAGAAATTGAAGCAAAATGGCATTACTGAAAAAGAAATAACAAATAGTAAAGAGCAGCTAAAAGGAAGTCTTATGTTAAGTTTGGAAAGTACGAATAGCCGGATGAGTCGGAATGGTAAAAATGAACTTTTATTAAAACGTCATCGTTCACTTGACGAAATTATTGAACAAATTGATGCCGTATCTAAAAAAGGCGTTGACGAAATGGCAAGAGCTGTTTTTACAGATCAATATTCCGTGACATTAATTAGCCCTGACGGCGAATTCCCTAATAAATTATTATAAATTTTAAAGAGGTATTCCATACGTGAATGCCTCTTTTCTTTAGTCTAAAATGGGACGCCCCCCTATAAACTAGTAGAAAAGGGAAACAAAGGGGGTTATATGGCTGTGAGGTTAAGTGAATTAAGTGGTAAAGAAATTGTAGATGTTAAAAAGGCAGAACGTCTTGGGGTCTTAGGTCAAACTGATTTGGAAATAAATGAGGGAACCGGACAAATACAGGCGTTACTGATTCCTTCATTAAAATGGTTTGGCTTTCGAAAACAAGGGGAGGAAATTAGGGTGCCATGGCAGCATATTAAAAAAATCGGAACGGATATGATTATCATTGATATACCAGATGAAGATTAATAGATAAGTGACAAAAGCCTAGGCAAAATAACATTTGCTTGGGCTTTTTTCATTTCACGGGCTGAAAAACTCACCGAATGAAGCAAACTTACATAAGATGTTGAAGTGATATGAAGAAAAGGAATTATTAGTGGACTTTTAAAAAAAAGAAGGTGAATGTGTTCATGCTGACAGGGATGCAGATAGCCGTGATTGGCGGGGATGCCAGACAGCTGGAAATCATCCGCAAGCTAACCGAATTGGATGCGAAATTATCGCTAATTGGTTTTGAACAACTTGATCATGCTTTTACTGGAGCGGTCAAGGAAAAGTTGGATGAAGTTGATTTTATAAATATGGATGCCCTCATTTTACCGGTGCCTGGTACGAATTTAGAAGGACAGGTAGAAACCATCTTTTCGAATGAAAAGGTTGTTTTAACAGAAGAAATGTTGAGTAAAACACCTGAACATTGTGCTATTTATTCAGGAATTAGTAATTCCTTTTTAAATGGAATAACAAAGGGTGCGAAACGAACACTCATTCAATTGTTCGAACGAGATGATGTGGCGATTTATAATTCAATTCCAACTGTCGAAGGAACCATTATGATGGCCATACAGCATACCGATTTTACAATCCACGGCTCAAATATTGCAGTACTGGGATTAGGAAGAGTTGGGATGAGTGTAGCAAGAACTTTCGCTGCACTTGGAGCCAAGGTTAAGGTTGGAGCTAGAAAAAGTGAACATTTGGCACGAATTACCGAGATGGGGTTAATTCCATTTCATTTATCTAATTTGGTCAATGAAGTGAAGGATACCGATATTTTAATCAATACAGCACCACATTTAATTGTTACCGCCATGGTGATTTCGAAATTGCCATCGCATACGCTCATTATTGATCTTGCGTCAAAGCCTGGAGGAACTGATTTTCGATATGCCGAGAAGAGAGGAATTAAAGCGTTGCTCGCACCAGGGCTACCAGGGATAGTTGCCCCTAAAACGGCTGGGCAAATACTGGCCAATGTTTTAGCTCAACTGCTTCAAGATGAGTTCAGAAAGCGAAAGGGGAAAGTGAAATGAGTTTAAATGGTAAAAGAATTGGCTTTGGTCTTACCGGCTCACATTGCACGTATGATGCAGTTTTTCCGGAAATTGAAAAATTAGTTCAGGCCGGGGCAGAAGTATTGCCAGTTGTGACTTTTACAGTAAAAAATACAGAAACGCGTTTTGGAAAAGGGGAAGATTGGATTCAAAGAATAGAAGATTTAACAGGTCATAAGGTGATTGATTCGATTGTGAAAGCAGAGCCATTAGGACCGAAAATCCCTCTTGATTGTATGGTGGTTGCTCCCTTAACAGGGGTTTCAATGAGTAAATTTGCTAATGCTATGAATGATAGCCCGGTATTGATGGCTGCTAAAGCAACATTAAGGAATTTAAAGCCTGTTGTCCTAGGGATTTCAACGAATGATGCCCTTGGCTTAAATGGTGTAAACTTAATGAGGTTAATGGCAACAAAAAATATCTATTTTATCCCTTATGGGCAAGATGACCCTGTGAAAAAACCAAATTCAATGGTTGCGAGAATGACCTTGTTATCTGAAACAGTAGAAGCAGCACTTGAAGGGAGACAGCTCCAACCTGTACTTGTAGAAAGATACAAAGATTCTGACTAATTTCCCCCTTGTACGTCAAAAAAGGTTATTTCTTTAAAAGAATATGGTAAAATAAATTAATCTTCCATCGGGAGGGGGGGAACCCCCTTCTGATAGGATATTTATCATAGAAATGACCAGTACTATATAGTGGAAAAGGGGAACTAGAAATGAATCAGCAAAATGGATATCACGTTGCTGTTGTTGGGGCAACAGGAGCAGTTGGGCAACAAATGATTCAAACACTAATGAACGAAAATTTTCCAATCAAAAAGCTTACTCTTTTATCCTCTGCAAGGTCAGCGGGTAACAAGGTTAATGTTAATGGACAGGAAATCACCATTCAAGAAGCAAAACCGGAAAGTTTTGAGGGTGTAGATATTGCTTTATTCAGCGCTGGCGGCAGTGTCTCGAAGGATTTAGGTCCTGAGGCAGTTAAACGTGGAGCTATCGTCGTGGACAACACTAGTGCGTTTAGAATGGATGCAGATACACCACTTGTTGTTCCTGAAGTGAACGAAACGGACTTGCATCAACATAACGGAATCATTGCAAATCCCAATTGTTCAACCATCCAAATGGTGGTTGCACTTGAGCCAATCCGTCAAAAATTCGGTTTAAAAAAGGTGATAGTCTCCACTTATCAAGCGGTTTCTGGAGCAGGCGCTGCTGCGGTTGAGGAATTAATGAACCAAACTAAAGCAATCATAAACGATGAAGGGTATGAACCCAAGATTTTACCTGTAAAATCTGATTCAAACCATTATCAAATTGCCTTTAATGCCATTCCGCAAATTGATAAATTCCAAGATAATGGCTATACATTTGAAGAAATGAAAATGATTAATGAAACGAAAAAAATTATGCATTTACCGGAGTTACAAGTATCTGCAACTTGCGTTCGTCTTCCTGTTGCGGTAGGTCATTCTGAATCCGTCTATTTCGAAATTGAATCTGACGAAGTTAGCGCAAATGATATTAAAGCGTTATTGAAGGATGCACCTGGTGTAGTCCTTCAAGATGACCCGGAAAATCAGGTCTATCCAATGCCGGCAAATTGTGTTGGGAAAAATGATGTCTTTGTCGGACGGATTAGAAAAGATATCGATGAAGATCGAGGCTTCCATATGTGGGTTGTTTCTGACAACCTCCTAAAAGGCGCTGCCTGGAACTCCGTTCAAATTGCTGAAAGTTTAGTAAAACTTGGATTAGTAAAATAAAAAGGCAGGTTTTGGTGACACCATGAAAATTATTGTCCAAAAATTTGGCGGAACCTCTGTCAAAGATGAGCAAAGTAGGAAACACGCTCAAGGTCATATCGAAAAGGCATTAGCTGACGGCTACAAGGTAGTTGTAGTTGTTTCAGCTATGGGGAGAAAGGGTGACCCCTATGCAACCGATACACTTTTATCGTTAATTGGGGGGATCCAGAGCAAAATCTCAAAACGGGAACATGATTTATTGTTGTCTTGCGGAGAGGTTATTTCGAGTGTGGTTTTTTCGAATATGTTATTGGAAAGTGGAATCAATGCAATTGCGTTAACCGGAGCCCAGGCAGGCTTCCGTACCAACAATGACCACACAAATGCAAAAATCAATGAAATGAAATGTGAGCGGCTCTTAAGGGAGCTTGAACATTACGATGTCGTAGTAGTTGCTGGATTTCAAGGTGCCGCGAAAAATGGCGATATTACCACTATTGGCCGCGGTGGAAGTGATACCTCTGCTGCAGCTTTAGGTGCGGCACTTAATGCCGAGTGGATTGATATCTTTACAGATGTAGAAGGAATCATGACAGCAGACCCGCGTATTGCTGAAAATGCACGGCCACTCCCAATTGTTACCTATACAGAGGTTTGTAATATGGCGTATCAGGGGGCAAAGGTTATCCATCCGAGAGCGGTGGAAATTGCCATGCAGGCAAAAGTGCCGATTCGCATTCGCTCCACATATTCAGACAATCTTGGAACATTGGTTACAACACTAAATAAAGAGCAGCGTGGAAGTGACATTAAAGAACAAACGGTCACAGGGATTGCACACGTATCAAACGTCACTCAAATAAAGGTTTTTGCTAAAAAAGATCAATACAATTTGCAGGCAGAAGTTTTTAAAGCGATGGCAAATGATAAAATTAGTGTTGATTTTATCAACATTTCGCCAAATGGGGTAGTCTATACGGTAACAGAGGAAATGGCGGATCAGGCTATAAAAGTTTTAAATGATTTGGGTCATGAGCCTGTCGTTGAGCGTCATTGTGCAAAGGTATCCGTTGTTGGAGCAGGTATTGCAGGTGTTCCGGGAGTTACCTCCAAAATCGTTACAGCCTTATCGGATCATGGAATCCGTATTTTACAATCGGCAGACAGTCATACAACGATTTGGGTTTTAGTTAAGCAGGATGACTTAGTTAAATCTGTGAATGCCTTGCATGATGCCTTTCAATTGGAAGATGAATCAATTGAATTTAATCTTGCAGACTTGTAAATAGAATTCTGTTGTATGAATTAATTTTCAAGGTGGATGGTTGCTTTGAGCGCCATATTGGTTTTGTACGGAAAGGAGTAGGAAAATGGTTCATTTCGGGCGAGTTTCCACGGCAATGGTTACCCCTTTTGATAACAAAGGACATATTGACTTTGCTAAAACCACTCAATTAGTGAATTATCTGATAGAAAATGGAACAGATTCCCTGGTGATTGCGGGAACGACAGGTGAATCACCAACCCTATCAAAAGAAGAAAAGTTGGCCTTATTTGCTCATGTTGTAAAAGCGGTTAAAAAGCGTGTTCCCGTCATTGCAGGTACTGGAAGTAATAATACTTATGCATCTATTGAATTGACTAAAAAAGCAGAGCAGCTTGGTGTAGATGCCATAATGGTTGTTGCACCATACTATAATAAACCAAATCAAGAAGGCTTATATCAGCATTTCAAAGCAGTGGCGGATGCAACAACCCTTCCGGTCATGGTGTATAACATACCCGGCAGGTCGGTTGTTAATATTCTTCCCGAGACGATTATCCGCCTGTCACATGTCCCTAACATTGTGGCTGTAAAGGAAGCGAGTGGGGATTTAAATGCCATGACACACATCATTGCTAACACTGCTGAGGATTTTGTTCTATATAGCGGGGATGATGCCTTAACAATCCCGGTTCTTGCCATTGGCGGGGCTGGTGTAGTCTCTGTTGCCTCACATGTGATTGGGAATGAAATGCAAGAAATGGTCAAAGCCTTTTTTGAGGGAGAAAATAGTAAGGCTGCCACAATCCATCAGCATTTGCTGCCGATTATGCAGGGGCTTTTCGCTGCTCCAAGTCCCGCGCCAGTTAAAACGGCATTGCAGGTAACGGGATTGGACGTCGGTTCTGTCAGATTGCCGCTAGTTGGTTTAACTGAACAAGAACGATCAATATTGATTTCTTTATTAAAAAATAAGTAATATGACCTAGAGCCAACCGATATAGAGATCGGAAGGCTCTTTTTTTCTTCAATTATTGGTTGTAAAGGTTTTCAATTTTCAAGTATAATGATTTTAACTGGTCTCGATCGGCTAAACAGCTTGTAGGAGGAAACAGAAATTGATAAAGAAAATGAATACTTCCATTAAGTTTATAACACTTGGTGGTATTGGAGAAATCGGAAAGAATATGTATCTTGTTGAAGTGGACAAGGACATATTTATCATTGATGCCGGCATCATGTTCCCCGAGGAAGAAATGCTGGGTATCGATATGGTCATCCCTGACCTAACCTATTTAAAAGACAATAAAGAACGGGTAAAGGCTATTTTTTTAACACATGGTCATGAAGATCATATTGGTGCGCTTTCCTATGTGCTTCGTCATGTTAATGTACCTGTTTATGGAACGAAATTAACGCTTGCTCTTGCAAAGGCGAAGATTAAGGAGCAAGAATTTGGCACTACCGCAAATTTAATTGAGGTTACTTCGGATACAATTGTGGAATTAGATGCTGTAAATGTTAGCTTTTTCAAAACTAATCACAGCATCCCTGATTCTGTCGGTGTGTGTATTCATACTTCTGAGGGAATTATTGTTTATACCGGTGATTTTAAATTTGATCAGGCTGCAACGAAACTTTACAAACCTGAAATTGGGAAAATGGCTGCAATCGGGGATCATGGTGTATTATGTTTACTTTCTGACAGTACCGAAGCTGAAAGACCAGGATACACCACATCTGAAGCCATTGTTGAACGCGAAATGTCCAATGCCTTTTATAATGCACCAGGACGAATTATTGCTGCCTGTTTTGCATCCGATATTAACCGAATTCAGCATATTTTTGATGCGGCAAAAGAAAATGGCCGAAAAGTCGCAGTCGTAGGCAAAAGCCTTGAAAGAATTTATCACATTGCCCTGGATTTAGGGTATTTAGAAGTAGCGGATGATGCCATTATTCCTGTAAGTGAGATAAAAGAATATCAAGACCGTGAAATCGTTGTATTAATGACGGGTAGTCAGGGAGAACCAATTGAGGCTCTGCAGAAAATGGCTAAGCAAACACACAAACTTTTAAATATCCAGAAAGGGGATACGGTTTTAATTGCTGCTTCACCATTAAGGGGAAGTGAAGTATTTATTTTCAAAACAATCGACATGCTGTTTAGGGCAGGGGCCAATGTCATTTCCGGGAAAAGAACGATTCATGTATCCAGCCATGGAAGTCAGGAAGAACTAAAGTTTATGATAAATTTGATGAAACCGAAATTTTTCATACCGGTTCATGGTGAATATCGGATGCTGAAGGCACATCGAAAAGTAGCCCTTGAATCCGGCCTTTCCGATGAGCAAATATTCCTTCCTGACCGTGGTGATGTCTTGGAATGGAAGGAAGGAACATTATCCATTACTGGAAAGGTTCCATCAGGAAATGTCCTTATTGATGGTATTGGCGTGGGGGATGTTGGAAATATTGTATTACGAGACAGGAAGCTCTTATCACAAGATGGAATTTTAATTGTGGTAGTTACCTTAACGAAACAAGAAAAGAAAATAGCAGCTGGGCCAGAAATCATCTCAAGAGGATTTGTTTACGTTCGGGAATCAGAAAAATTAATGGATGATTCTACGAAATTAGTAAGGGAAATCGTGGAGAGAAATACGGCAAAAGGTTCATTTGAATGGGCAAGCCTGAAACAGGAAATAAGAGATGAATTAAATCGATCATTATATGAAAAGACAAAAAGAAGACCAATGATTCTTCCAATTATTATGGAAGTATAAATGTAAAGAAATGAAAGGTACCGGGATTTTTCTCCCTGTACCTTTTTGCATCCTGATGGCATGAAATTATAGTAAAGGTAAACACTAACATATATCATGCTTGAAAGGGAGTATTAGGATGAATAATGATATACAGAAAAATACGGAAAACCAAGAAGGACAAGAGCCTCAAAAAGAAGAAAAGTCTTCTTCAGGATTGATAGAGAAAATACAACAGCTTGGACAAACCAATGTGCCGCAGCTTTCAGCAGACTCTAGAATTCATTGTTTAACGATAATTGGCCAGATAGAAGGACATATGGCTCTTCCGCCGCAAAATAAAACAACAAAATATGAACACTTACTTCCACAGCTTGTGGCAATTGAACAAAACCCAAAAATTGAAGGGGTTCTAATTGTTTTAAATACCGTTGGCGGGGATGTGGAGGCGGGACTTGCTATTTCTGAAATGATTGCATCTATTTCAAAACCAACCGTTTCAATTGTACTTGGCGGTGGCCATTCCATTGGGGTTCCGATTGCTGTTTCCTGTGACT
Source organism: Bacillus sp. MM2020_4 (assembly GCF_011250555.1). Classification (GTDB taxonomy): domain Bacteria; phylum Bacillota; class Bacilli; order Bacillales; family Cytobacillaceae; genus Neobacillus. Next base: position 333,936 of record NZ_JAANMZ010000001.1, read on the forward strand.
ATTCCTTTATAGCGGAGACTGCAACAATGACAATCCATCCGATTCGCTTGACAGGACTAGTTATTGGAGTACCAGCAACTTTTGAATATTTGGATAAAATGCAAGAGCGAGTTGTTAATTTTGTCACCAAACATTCCAAGATAACGGAAGAAACATTCAAGGATTTAATGTTTGCGAAGGGGAATTTAACGAGGGATATCGGGACCAACGTTATCGGAATTGATGCCGTAAAATCCGGGTTAATTGATGAGGTAGGGGGATTGGGCCCTGCGATGAAAAAGTTAAATGAAATGATTGATCTCCAAAAAGAAAATAATGAGGGGCTGATTCAATGATATTATATACGATGATGCCAAATGAACTTGTGTTTCCATATGAAGCAGAGACTACAAGCAAACAACAAACGATGACCTATCAGGGGATTCCACTTTTAGTAGAATGTGCTGATCCACAAAATTTTCAGGTTTTACGCATCCTAAGCAGTGACCCGCAACATTTTATGAATGATCAGATATACCCTGGTGCAAAAATTTCTTTCGGTGACCTTTAAGGATTATCCGCATGACACTAGTAGATTATGGTATAATTATCAATGCAAGACTAGAGCAGCCATCGGGGCTGCTTTCCTTTTATCCAAATGATTTAAGGATTATATGATAGGAATAATAGACCAAACTGAACGATACAAGGTGATTAGATGGCAAAAAAAAAGAGAAGAAAACCAAAAAAGAGAGATAACCATTTAAAACGGACTGTTCAATATGAATTATCAGCACTATGCCTTTTGGCATTAACGATTATTTCGATTGCGAAGCTTGGAGCGGTTGGCAAAGCAACCGTACTCTTCTTCCGTTTTTGGATGGGAGAATGGTATATGCTAAGTTTACTTGGATTAGTGGTACTAAGCATATATTTGATGTGGAAAAGAGCTCTTCCATATTTCTTCCATATCAAATTGGTTGGCGGCTATTTTATTGTATCGGCTATACTGCTACTAAGCCATGTAACCCTTTTCCACTTGCTGACTAATAATGGGAAATTTAAAGATCCTAGTGTAATTGGGAATACATGGGAATTATTTTTAATGGAAGTAAGGGGAGAAACGACTACAACGCATGATCTAGGCGGGGGGATTCTCGGTGCGATCTTGTTTGCTCTCTTTCATTACTTATTTGCAGAAACAGGTACAAAAATTATTGCTTTTATTTTTGTTTTAATCGGTATTATATTACTTACTGGAAAATCATTTGGTGATTTTGTCGGGAAAATCGTGATTACCCTATTTGATTTTTCAAAAAATCAATGGGACGCCTTTAAAACTGATATGGCTGCATGGAAGCAAAAACAAGAAGAACGAAAAAATGAAAAAAAATCGCAAAGGCAACAAATTAGGGAAAATCGCCAAAACGAGATAGATCCCGTCACAATCAGACAGCAGCCAGAACCGGAGGAAACGAGAATTCCTGAACCTATCATTTCAAGTTTCGCTGATCGGGCTTATGTGCAAGAAGCACCAAAAGATAAAATGCCCAAAGAACAAATCAAAGAAAAAAAAGGGAAGCCGCAAGATAGCGAAGACGATCATACTCCACCAATCAGATTTACAGAAGTAGAAAATGCTGCCTATGAATTACCACCACTTAGACTGCTAAAGGCTCCCAAGAAAACAGACCAAAGTGGTGAATATGAGCTCATCCACGCAAATGCGGCAAAGCTTGAAAGGACATTTCAAAGCTTTGGCGTTAAAGCACGTGTCACACAGGTGCATTTAGGACCAGCTGTCACGAAATATGAGGTACATCCAGATGTCGGTGTAAAGGTTAGCAAAATTGTCAGCTTAAGTGATGATATTGCATTAGCCCTTGCAGCAAAAGGGATACGGATTGAAGCCCCTATCCCCGGAAAATCTGCGATAGGCATCGAGGTACCAAATTCTGATGTTGCGATGGTTTCATTACGAGAGGTATTAGAAGCTACGCAAAATGATAAACCGGATGCTAAACTTTTAATTGGACTAGGCCGGGATATTACCGGTGAAGCTGTACTGGCAGAACTCAACAAAATGCCCCATTTACTTGTAGCAGGAGCAACAGGTAGCGGGAAAAGTGTTTGTATAAACGGCATAATTACAAGTGTTTTAATGAGGGCAAAGCCTCACGAAGTAAAATTAATGATGATTGATCCAAAAATGGTTGAATTGAATGTTTATAATGGTATTCCCCATTTGCTTGCGCCAGTTGTAACGGACCCCAAAAAAGCTTCGCAAGCCTTAAAGAAAGTAGTAAGTGAAATGGAACGGCGCTATGAACTGTTTTCCCATACTGGAACTCGTAATATTGAAGGTTATAATGAACATGTGAGAAAACATAATCTTGAAGAAGATGACAAGCAGCCATTATTACCATATATTGTCGTCATTGTTGATGAGTTAGCTGACTTAATGATGGTTGCCTCATCAGATGTCGAGGATTCTATTACCCGGCTTGCACAAATGGCTCGTGCTGCGGGTATCCATCTAATCATTGCAACACAAAGGCCATCCGTAGACGTTATTACTGGTGTGATCAAAGCGAATATTCCGTCAAGAATTGCCTTTGCCGTTTCAAGTGCAACCGATTCAAGAACCATTCTGGATATGGGCGGGGCAGAAAAGCTGCTTGGAAGAGGCGACATGTTATTTCTACCGGTGGGAGCATCCAAACCTGTTCGGGTTCAAGGCGCTTTCCTTTCCGATCAAGAGGTTGAAGATACAGTAGAATATGTTATTTCACAGCAAAAAGCGCAGTACCAAGAAGAGATGATTCCTGATGATATTCCGGAAATAACTGGTGCAGTCGATGACGATTTGTATGATGAGGCAGTTGATTTAATCATTGATATGCAAACCGCGTCCGTTTCAATGCTGCAGCGCCGCTTCCGAATCGGCTACACAAGAGCCGCTCGTCTGATAGATGAGATGGAAGCACGCGGTGTAGTTGGCCCATACGAGGGAAGTAAACCTCGCGCAGTATTACAAACCAAGCCAAATGAAGAACAGAGTTCATAATTGATTGAAAAAAAGAGCCGTTTGGCTCTTTTTTTCATACTAATTTTCAAGAAATCTGATACTATAGTAATAGGAGGTGGACGCCTGTATCAAGAAGAATTCCTACTAATTTCCCGCATCAATTAGTTGAAAGCGTTTAATTATAACAGATTTTTGGATGAAAACACCTACATTTTTATGACAATTTTCATCTTTCGACCTTTTTTCGACAAAATCGAGAATTTCTATTTATTTATCCCAAAAATAATGGTACTATAAACTTCGATTAGTAGGAATGATATCAGAGGTCTGATGTCTCAGGAAAAAGGCTGGAGGAAACGGCATGTCTATTAAGTCAGATAACCGGCATTTATATTTACAAGTGATCGATCGGTTAAAGCAGGATATTGAAGAAGGGATTTACAAAGAGAAAGAAAAGTTACCTTCTGAATTCGATCTTGCTAAACAGCTTGGTGTAAGCAGGGCAACGCTTCGGGAAGCACTTCGTATTCTTGAGGAAGAAAACGTTATCATTAGGCGCCACGGTGTTGGAACTTTTGTTAATGCAAAGCCAATGTTTACGTCAGGGATTGAACACCTAAATAGTGTTACTGACATGATTAAACAAGCTGGAATGAAACCAGGTACGATTTTCTTAAGCTCATCAACTCTAGAACCGACCGAAGAAGATATTCGCCGTTTCGCATGTTCTGATAGTGAGGAAATATTCGTGATGGAAAGGGTAAGGACCGCAAACGGGGAACCTGTTGTTTATTGTATTGACAAGGTATTAGAACGCGTTTTGCCAGAGACATTTTCACATGAGAAAGAATCTATTTTTCAGATTCTAGATGAAGGGGCCAATCGTAAAATTACATACGCGGTTGCTCAAATTGAGCCTCTAGGCTATCATGAAAAAATTTCCCCCATTCTAGAATGTGATCCAGAAACAGCGTTGTTAGTGTTAAAACAAATGCATTTCGACGAAATGGATGAACCTGTCCTTTTTTCGGTAAACTACTTTAAAGCGGATAAATTTAGTTTTCATGTTTTAAGGAAAAGAATTTAAATTTTTTTCTACCTTCTGAAAACGTAATCAGATCTCGCTTTATTATTTTCTACTTAATCAAACAAACAATATTCAAATGGGGGTACAATACCATGAAAAAGCGTAAAATTGGAATGGCGCTTTCACTAGTTCTTGCTGCTGGGACACTTTTAGGTGCTTGTGGAAAAAGTGATGACACAAGTAAAGAAGAAACAACTAAAGGCGGAGACAAAGAAAAAGCTTTCTCTGTAGCAATGGTAACTGATGTCGGCGGTGTTGATGACAAATCATTTAACCAATCTGCATGGGAAGGTCTTCAAGCTTTTGGTAAGGACAATGACCTTACAAAAGGAAAAGGCGGATTTGATTACCTTCAATCAAAATCAGATGCTGATTACTCTACAAACTTAAATAAACTAGCTCGTGAAGATTTTGACTTAGTTTTCGGAATTGGCTTCTTAATGCAAGCAGCAGTGGAAGAAATTGCAAAGCAACAAAAAGATTCTAACTTTGCCATTATTGATGCAGAAGTTAAACAACCGAATGTTGCAAGTGTTCTTTTTAAAGAGCAAGAGGCTGCATTCCTTGCAGGTGTAGCAGCGGCGCTTCAAACTAAATCCAATCACATCGGCTTCATCGGTGGAATGGAAATCCCTGTTATTGAACGCTTTGAAACTGGTTTCTTAGCAGGTGTTAAAGCTGCAAAGCCTGAAGCAAAAGTAGATGTTCAATATTCTGGTGCTTTTGATAAAGCTGAACTAGGTCAATCAATTGCTTCTAAAATGTATTCTTCTGGCGCTGATGTTGTATTCCACGCTGCTGGTGGTACAGGTGTGGGATTGTTCAAAGAAGCGAATGACTTAAAGAAAAAAGATCCGTCACGTGAAATTTGGGCAATCGGTGTTGATAGTGACCAAGCAAACATGGGTCCAGATATCGTTCTTACATCTGCTCTTAAACGTGTTGATAATGCGGTTAAAGACCTTTCTAAGAAAGCAATGGATGGTAATTTCCCTGGTGGAGAGGTTGCCCTTTACGGTTTACATGAAGATGGAGTTGGTTTAGCTCCAATCAATGCCAAAGCTGATCAAAAAGATGCGATTGATACCGCTGTAAAAGAATGGATCGAAAAGATTAAATCAGGTTCTGTAAAAGTTCCAGGAACCCGTGATGAATTAAAAACTTTTAGTGTAAAATAATGTTTGATTAGGAATAAGCGTGGACAGTATCTTGTCCGCTTATTCCTTCTTAATGAATTCCTAACTGAAGCGTAGAATTTTCATTCTACTTTTCATTTAAGATTTCAGTAGGGGGATTATCCCTATTTTTTAAAAAATTGAAAAGGTCTGACCTCTTACTACTTCTGGTCAAAATTTCCTTTTATCTTATAACAGGGAGTGAGAAAAAATGGATTACGTTATTGAGATGCTCAACATTCGTAAAGAATTTGGCGGTTTCGTTGCGAATGATAACATTACCCTTCAGCTTAAAAAAGGGGAGATTCATGCTTTACTCGGAGAAAATGGCGCAGGTAAATCGACACTAATGAATGTCCTCTTTGGTTTATATCAGCCAGAACAAGGGGAAATCCGTGTAAAAGGCCAGCCAGTAAATATTACAAACCCAAATATTGCAAATGATTTAGGGATTGGAATGGTGCACCAGCACTTTATGTTAGTTGATACTTTTACTGTTACAGAAAATATCATTTTAGGTCGCGAAATAACAACTGGTGGCCGCATTGATATTAAAAAGGCAGAAAAAGAGGTTCGTGAGATTTCTGAACGCTACGGTCTATCTGTAGACCCGCAGGCAAAAATCTCTGATATAACTGTCGGTATGCAGCAAAGGGTTGAAATATTAAAAACACTTTATCGTGGTGCTGAAATTCTTATTTTCGATGAACCGACAGCTGTATTAACACCACAGGAAATTAAAGAACTTATTCAAATTATGAAAACACTTATTAAAGAAGGAAAATCCATTATTCTGATTACCCACAAGTTAAAAGAAATTATGGAAGTTGCCGATCGTTGTACGGTCATTCGAAAAGGTAAAGGCATCGGCACAGTAAATGTCAGTGAAACCAATCCCAACGAGCTTGCAAGTTTAATGGTTGGTCGTGAAGTTGTTTTTAAAACAGAGAAAATAGAGGCATCACCTAAGCAGGATGTACTTGAAATCCAAGATTTGGTTGTGAAAGATTCCCGTGGAGTTACTGTTGTAAATGGTCTTAATCTCTCGGTAAAAGCTGGAGAGATTGTTGGAATTGCCGGGGTTGATGGGAATGGACAATCCGAATTTATTGAAGCCATTACTGGTTTACGGAAATCAGAAAGTGGAAGCGTAAAAGTCAATGGAAAAGAATTGATCCATCTTTCCCCAAGAAAAATCACCGAATCCGGTGTTGGCCATATTCCACAAGACCGTCATAAACATGGTTTAGTGTTGAATTTTCCAATTGGAGAAAATATGGTTTTACAAAACTATTATAAAAAGCCATTTTCAAACGGTGGGATCTTAAATTTTAAAGAAATATATAAACAGGCTAAGAAACTAATTGGAGAGTTTGACGTTCGAACACCAAGCGAATTTACTTTGGCACGGGCTTTGTCGGGGGGGAATCAGCAAAAAGCAATTATTGGGCGTGAAGTTGATCGAAATCCCGATTTACTCATTGCAGCCCAGCCTACAAGGGGCTTGGACGTTGGAGCCATTGAATTTATTCATAAACGCCTAATAGAACAGCGTGATCATGGAAAAGCTGTCTTGTTGGTTTCATTTGAGCTAGATGAAATTATGAACGTTAGTGATAGGATTGCAGTTATTTATGAGGGGAAAATTGTTGCTGTAGTAAATCCAAAAGAAACCTCGGAGCAGGAACTTGGATTGCTGATGGCCGGTTCGAATAGAAAGGAAGCGGGTGAAGGAACACATGTCTAAACGCTTAAAGGGTTTATTAACTCCCGTTATTGCCGTTTTGTTAGGAATTTTGGTTGGAACAATTATCATGTTAGTGAGTGGATATGACCCTGTTTCAGCCTTTTCAGCACTTTGGAATGGGGTATTTGGTGATATCTATTCTTTTGGTGAAGCAGTCAGACAGATTACTCCCTATATTTTAGCCGGATTAGCGGTTGCATTTGCTTTCCGTGTTGGCTTATTTAATATCGGGGTTGAAGGACAATTTATCGTTGGCTGGCTAGCTGCGGTATGGGTAGGGGTTGCTTTTGATCTTCCTCGTGCTATTCATTTACCACTAGCCATTCTCGCTGCGATGATTGCCGGTGCACTTTGGGGGTTTATCCCTGGATTTTTAAAAGCACGTTTTCGCGTCCATGAAGTTATTGTAACAATTATGATGAACTATGTTGCACTACATGTTACGAACTATATCATAAGAAACCTTTTAGCATCAAAAAGCGGCGATAAAACAGAAATGATCCACGAGTCAGCAACATTACGTTCAGAGTGGTTACAAAGCTTAACAGATTACTCTCGTCTTCATTGGGGGATCGTAATTGCTATTATTTGTTGTTTTATTATGTGGTTTTTACTTGAGAGAACAACTAGAGGGTTTGAATTAAGAGCTGTTGGGTTTAACCAGCATGCTGCACACTATTCGGGGATGAGCGTTAATAAAAACATCATACTATCTATGGTGATTTCCGGAGCATTTGCAGGTCTTGCAGGCTCAATGGAAGGATTAGGAACATTTGGTTATGCTGCTGTTAAAGGTGGATTTACCGGGGTTGGATTTGACGGGATCGCGGTTGCATTATTAGGCGGCAATACAGCTTTTGGTGTATTTTTATCTGCTATTCTTTTCGGTGTATTAAAAGTAGGCGCCTTGAACATGCCACTTGAATCTGGGGTTCCAAACGAGCTGGTTGATATTATCATAGCACTAATCGTTTTCTTCGTTGCCTCAAGTTATATTATTAGAGTGTTACTTGATCGACTAAGTAAGAAGGAGGTGAAGTAAGTTGAGTTTAATGGACATCTTGATGATACTCGTTCCTTCCACATTATTATGGGCAGCTCCACTTGTCTTCACTGCATTAGGCGGTATTTTCTCGGAACGATCCGGTGTAGTAAACATTGGACTTGAAGGATTAATGGTTATTGGTGCATTTACAGCCATTGTGTTTAACCTTACTTTTGTAACCACCTTTGGAAGTTTAACACCTTGGATTTCAATCTTAGTGGCAATGGTTGCAGGTGCTATTTTTTCCCTGTTACATGCAGTTGCCGCGATTACATTCCGTGCTGACCATACGGTTTCGGGTGTAGCGATTAACTTACTTGCAACAGGTTTAACCTTGTTCCTTGTTAAGTTAATCTATGATAAAGGTGAAACAGGTATTATCAGTAAAGGCTTTAGTAAAATCGATGTTCCTATCTTAAAAGATATTCCGATTATTGGTAAGATCTTTTTCCAAAACACATATTGGACATCATTCTTAGCTATTTTTGTTGCCATCATTGTTTGGTACGTGGTTTTCAAAACACCATTTGGTCTTCGCCTTCGATCGGTCGGAGAACACCCGATGGCTGCTGATACAATGGGAATTAACGTAACAAAAATGCGCTATTTAGGGGTAATCCTCTCTGGAGCACTAGGGGGTATTGGCGGTGGAGTTTATGCCCAATCTATTACCTCTAACTTTAGCCACTCAACGATTAGTGGTCAAGGTTTCATGGCCTTAGCGGCTATGATTTTCGGAAAATGGCACCCACTTGGTGCATTAGGTGCTGCCGTGTTCTTCGGTTTTGCCCAAAGTATTAGTATCATTGGTTCCAGTTTACCTTTCTTAAAGGGAATTCCGAACGTATATTTATTAATCGCTCCATATGTGTTAACCATCTTAGCCTTAACTGGCTTCATTGGACGTGCCGATGCTCCAAAAGCAAGTGGTACACACTACATCAAGGGTAATCGTTAAGGAGAAAGGCTCCAGGCATCCGTCTATCGTCGCCTGGGACTGGTCAAAAAAGGAACCTTCAGTTACTAAAACTGAAGGTTCTTTTGGCATTTTAATTGGTAATACTTGTATTGTGCAAGCCTTTCAAATTATAGTTAAGAGTATAGCTTTTATTCTCAAGGAAAAGATATAAAGAAAAATGTCTACATATGTTTAAGTAAGCCCTTTATCACATAAGGAGGAATGTTAATGGATGCCACTTCGGAAAAAATAACAGAAATGAGCGGGTATAAACTTCATGTCATTACAACAGAAAAATATAAAACGAATACAATAGTGTGGAGAATGAAAGCCCCTTTGACAAAAGCGGATGTAACAAAAAGAGCACTCCTTCCCCATGTATTACAAAGCAGCTCTGGTAAGTATCCAACCACAACAGCATTACGGTCTTATTTAGATGAGCTATATGGTGCGACATTTTTTGTTGATCTGGCCAAAAAAGGGGAATATCACATTATGAGCTTCTCATTGGAAATTGCCAATGAAAAGTTTTTAAGCGATTCCAATCCGTTGTTGAAAAAAGGCTTTGAATTATTGACAGAGATTTTAACTAAACCCAATATTTCAGGAAATGCGTTTGATAGGGAATCAGTGGACAAAGAAAAACGGACACTTAAGTCGCGAATCCAATCGGTTTATGATGATAAAATGCGTTATTCCAATGTGCGCCTTTTAGAAGAAATGTGTAAAGGAGAACCCTATGCCCTCCAAGTAAACGGCGAAGCGGCGGAAGTTGAGACGATCACTGCGGAAAATTTATATGAATATTTCAAAAAGGCCTTTTTAGAGGATGAGATGGACCTTTATGTCATTGGGGATGTAAAAGAAGATGAAGTAAAAAAATTCGCAGAAGAGCTGCTTCACTTTGAAAGCCGGGAACCAAAACAATCAGAAGCAGCAAAAGTTAATAAAAGAACAGAAGTAAACGAGGTAAAAGAAGAACAGGATGTAAAACAAGGGAAATTGAATATCGGGTATCGAACCAATATTATATACGGTGATTCCGATTACTTTGCGCTTCAAGTTTTTAATGGGATTTTTGGCGGTTTTTCACATTCCAAGCTATTTATCAATGTGCGGGAAAAAGCAAGCCTTGCCTATTACGCTGCGAGCCGTTTGGAAAGTCATAAAGGCTTAATGATGGTAATGTCAGGGATTGATCTAAAGAACTATGATCAAGCAGTAGGAATTATCCATGAGCAAATGGAAGCTATGAAAAAAGGCGATTTTACTGATCAGGAGTTAGCTCAAACAAAGGCTGTGATTCAGAATCAAATAATGGAAACCGTTGATACGGCCAGAGGGTTAACTGAAATTCTTTATCATAATGTGGTTGCACACAGTGATATCAAACTTGAAAGCTGGATTTCTGAAATGCAAAAGGTGACAAAAGAAGAAATTATTGCAGTTGCCAATAAAATCAATCTTGATACTATTTATTTTTTAACAGGAACGGAGGCGGGCGAATAATGGAGAAAATTACGTTTGACCAGCTTCAAGAAGAGCTTTTTCATGAAAAAATGACAAATGGGCTGAATGTTTATATTTTACCGAAAAAAGGATTCAATAAGACGTTTGCAACGTTCACGACTAAATATGGTTCAGTTGACAATACGTTTGTTCCGTTAGGAAAAGACGAATATGTAAAGGTACCGGATGGAATTGCCCACTTTTTAGAGCATAAGCTTTTTGAGAAAGAGGATGGCGATGTGTTTCAGCAATTTAGCCGTCAAGGAGCATCTGCTAATGCCTTTACTTCCTTTACACGAACTGCCTATTTATTTTCAAGTACATCAGATGTAGAAAAAAATCTTGAAACCCTGATTGATTTTGTTCAAGAGCCTTATTTTTCTGAAAAAACGGTTGAAAAGGAAAAAGGCATTATCGGTCAGGAAATTACCATGTATGATGATAATCCTGATTGGCGGTTATACTTTGGTTTAATCCAAAACTTATATCAAAATCATCCAGTTAAAATAGATATTGCCGGCACGATTGAATCCATTTCCCATATTACAAAGGATTGGCTTTATGAGTGTTACAATACCTTCTATCATCCGAGTAACATGCTATTATTTATTGTGGGCCCTGTAGATCCGGGTAAGATAATGACGCAAGTTCGAGAAAATCAATCGAAAAAAGAGTATAAAGCAATGCCTGAAATCCAACGGAAATTTGATACGGAACCAACACAAGCTGCTGAAAAGAAGCAAGTCTTGGAGATGAATGTGCAAACATCTAAATCCCTGATTGGCATCAAAGCACTTCATGTCGATCAAACCGGTGAAGAATTACTGAAGAATGAGTTAACGATGAACGTGTTGCTTGATTTGTTGTTTGGAAAAAGCTCTGAAAATTATAATCGTCTCTACAGTGAAGGACTAATTGATGAAACCTTTTCATATGATTATACACAGGAACAAGGGTTTGGGTTTGCTATGGTTGGAGGAGACACAGGAGAACCGGATAAACTTGCAGATGAGCTAGAAAAAATGCTCCTTGAGGCAAAAAAGAGCAACAGGTTTACCGAACAGCAATTGGAAAGAGCGAAAAGGAAAAAAATTGGTGCCTTTTTACGTGCGGTGAATTCGCCCGAATATATCGCTAATCAATTTACTCGTTATGCCTTTAATGAAATGAATCTTTTCGATGTGGTTCCAACGCTAGAAAAAATCACATTAAATGATATTCAAGCATTAGCAGCGGAAGTCATATCAGAGGAACGGTTCTCCGTTTGCCAAGTAATACCAAAGAAAAAATAGGGTGAAGCGTCGTTATTCCGACGCTTCTTCTCTGTTTTATGTTTTAACTTAAAGAGAGAGTGATTCGAATGAAAAAATATGCACTAATAACGGGAGCAAGTGGTGGAATCGGTCAAGCGGTTGCGATTAATTTAGCTCAAAAGGGGTATTCCTTGTATTTACACTATAATAAAAATGAACAATCCATAAGGGGGTTATTGAACAAGCTGACACCGTTCGACAAGGAATATATTCCTATTCAAGCGAATTTGGCAGATGCTGGGGGATATAAATCCATAGCACAGCACATTTTTTCTTTAGATGCCATCATTCATTGCGGCGGCAACAGCCAATATGGTTTGTTCGTGGATTTGCAGCAGAAAGATGTTGAGGCATTAATGAATGTCCATGTCATTAACCCGATACTGTTAACAAAAGAATTGCTCCCAAAATTATTAAGAAAAGGGTCAGGAAATGTTATAGTGATCACTTCTATTTGGGGACAAACCGGTGCAGCATGTGAAGTGGCTTATTCAGCGGCAAAAGGTGCACAACTAGCCTTTGTTAAAGCGCTAAGTAAAGAAGTGGCACTAAACGGCATTCGTGTTAACGCGGTAGCCCCAGGGGCTGTGGCAACACCGATGATGGAAAGTTTTACACCTGAAGAATTGGAACAGATTACTTTTGAGATCCCGATGGGAAGACTGGGGCTGCCTGAAGAAATTGCGGGCAGTGTCGCCTTCTTGTTATCCGAAGATTCATCCTATATGACAGGTCAAGTTCTGGCAATAAATGGAGGATGGTACACGTAATTTTCACAAATTATTCATGAATAGTTTAAGCCAAACCTTCGCAAAATAACCTTGTACTATTCTAAAGGAGGTAATATTATGTCTGTTTTAGATAACTGGAAGCAGTGGGAAGACTTCTTAGCGGATCGTCTTCATCATGCACAAAATGAAGGTATGAGTGAAGGGGCAGTTAGTAACCTTGCATTTCAAATTGGTGATTATTTAGCGAACCAGGTCGAGCCGAAAAATGAGCAAGAGAGAATTCTTTCGGATCTCTGGTCTGTTGCTGATAAACAAGAACAGCAAGCCATTGCCAATATAATGGTCAAACTGATATCAAATAACGGAAGCCGTTAAAAAGAGAGTGGAGCCCTTGGGTTCCTCTCTCTTTTTACTGTCAAGTATAAAATATAGATAAATAAGTCATTCTCTTTGTTTTTTCTTTCATCTTCCATCAAAATCATTTATTATAGGGGATAGATAAAGGAAATGAAAAAAATGTCGAAACTTCTTTTGGGGGTTTTTATCTTGAAAAAAGAATGGTATTTGGAATATGAAATTCAGAAAAACCGTCCGGGTTTACTTGGCGACATCTCATCCTTACTAGGAATGCTTGCTATCAATATTGTCACGATTAATGGTGTTGATGAGGGTAGACGAGGTCTCTTAATATTAGCAAAAGATGATGATCAAATTAAACGGCTTGAGTCAATTTTACATACGATGGACACAATAAAATTAATCAAACTAAGAGAGCCTAAATTACGTGACAGACTTGCTGTCAGGCACGGTCGCTATATTCAAAGGGATGCGGATGATAAAAAAACATTTCGTTTTGTAAGGGATGAACTTGGATTATTAGTCGATTTTATGGCAGAATTATTTAAGCAGGAGGGACACAAGCTTATTGGCATTCGTGGAATGCCTCGCGTGGGCAAAACAGAGTCACTAGTAGCAGCAAGTGTTTGTGCGAATAAGCGCTGGTTATTTGTCTCATCTACCCTTTTAAAACAAACGATCCGCAATCAACTGATTGAAGATGAGTACAACGAAAATAATCTGTTTATTCTTGATGGGATTGTTTCAACAAAACGGGCAAATGAGCGCCACTGGCAGCTGGTCCGGGAAATTATGCGACTGCCATCAGTGAAGGTAATTGAGCATCCTGATATTTTCGTACAGAACTCTGAGTATACGCTAGATGATTTCGATTATATTATTGAACTTAGAAATGACGCGGATGAAGAGATTACATACGAAGTTGTAGACCAGCACAATATGTTTTCTGGATCAGATTTTGGAGATTTTGATTTTTAATAAATTGGAAGGTGTTACAGTTGACTGAATTAGGGAATCGACTAAAAGAAGCCCGATTAGCCAAAGGATTAAGCTTAGATGATGTACAATCCATGACAAAAATTCAAAAACGGTATTTAGTAGGAATTGAGGATGGTAACTATTCCAGTATGCCTGGGAATTTTTATGTGCGAGCCTTTATCAAGCAGTATGCGGAGTCATTGGAGCTGAATCCGGATGAAATTTTTGAAACCTATAAAACCGAAATACCAGCTTCCTATAATGATGATTTGCCGCAGCAATTATCAAGGGTCAAGACACACAAAACCATCACAGAAGGAAATTCAAAGCTCTTTGATATTCTTCCGAAAGTTTTGATTGGTGTGTTCGTGATCGGCGTGGCTAGTCTTTTATATTATTATATAACAAACCATGCTAATTCTAATAAAAATGAAGCGGTTAAAAACGACAGTGAGCAGGTTAGAATTGAAAAAAACGAAAGCTTAGAGAAGGTTAAAGCGGAAGAAAAAGAAAAAACGAAAGACACCAAAAAAGAGGATCAGCCCGCGAAACAAGAAGAGGAAGAAACACCTGTTGTGGAAGCACCAAAGCAGGAGTTAACAGTAGTTCAAAGTGGTGGTACTAATTCCACCTATGATTTGAAAAATGCGGATAAATTTGTTGTGAAATTGGTTTCTAAAGGAAATACCTGGGTAAGCATTAAAAATGGAAAAGGGAAGACCTTTTTTCAAGGGACGCTTAAAACGGGAGCAACAGAAAGCCAAACGCAGGATTTATCTGGGGAAAGTACGGCCGTTATTAGAGTCGGAAACGCTGCGGATACTGACATATTTGTGAATGACCAACAGCTCGAGTATGCGATACCGGCGACAGCGAATGTTCAGAACATCACGATTCAATATGTTCTGAAGAATGAATAGTCATCTGTTGATGGCTATTTTTCACTTTTAATCATTACTTGGAGGGAAATTATGAATATTCCAAATCGAATTACCGTATCCAGAATATTATTAATTCCGATATTCTTGATTATTATGTTAGCCCCTTTTGATTGGGGGACAATTAGTCTTTTAGGGGCAGACATGCCAGTTACCCATTTTGTCGGCGCACTTATTTTTATCTTGGCATCAACAACCGATTGGGTTGATGGATACTATGCCCGCAGGTTTAACCTTGTCACCAATATGGGGAAATTTCTTGATCCGCTTGCTGACAAATTACTTGTCTCGGCTGCACTAATAGTCCTTGTAGAAATGAATGATATATATGCACCCTCTTGGATCGTGATTATCATCATCAGCAGGGAGTTTGCTGTAACAGGCCTCCGCCTCTTACTTGCCGGAGAAGGTGAGGTTGTTGCGGCAAATATGCTTGGTAAAATAAAGACATGGGCGCAAATCGTCGCCATTTCATCCTTATTGTTACATAATATTATTTTTACATTGATTCCATTCCGTTTTGATATTGTCGCATTATGGGTGGCGTTGATTTTTACAATTTGGTCCGGCTGGGATTATTTTGCGAAAAATAGTCATGTGTTAAAAAATTCAAAATAAGATGTACAGTGTTTACTAAGGGGTGACATAATGAAAAATGCAGAGATTATTGCTGTCGGTTCAGAATTATTACTGGGTCAAATTGTTAACACCAATGCCCGCTTTATTTCACAGCAATTAGCCGGACTTGGTATTAATGTATTTTATCATACGGTAGTAGGCGATAACCCTGACCGTCTAAAGGCAGCGATTGAAGTTGCAGAGAACCGTTCGAACATGATTATCTTTACTGGCGGTCTTGGGCCGACAAAGGATGATTTGACGAAGGAAACAATTGCCCGACACATCGGAAAAGAACTGGTTATGGACCAAACCGCATTAGACTCAATAGAGCTGTATTTCAAGCGGACAAACCGTGTAATGACGGAAAATAATCGCAAACAGGCACTTGTATTAGCAGGGTCACTTATTCTCCCAAATGATCATGGGATGGCACCAGGAATGGTTCTAGAAAGCAACAGCCACGTCTATGTGCTGTTACCTGGACCACCCAAGGAAATGGAACCGATGTTTCTTCGATATGGGTGTCAGGCACTTGCTTCAAAAAATGAATCGAATGAGAAAATTGTCTCGAGGGTGTTACGATTTTTTGGTATTGGCGAGGCAGCATTGGAAACGGAAATTATCGATTTAATTGATGCACAAAGTAATCCTACGATTGCGCCGCTCGCAGGCGATGGAGAGGTTACCTTAAGACTGACAGCTAAACATGTCGATGAAGCGGCAGCGCATACTATGCTGGATGAAGTGGAAAAGACGATAAAACAACGGGTCGGGAATTTTCTATATGGATATGACAACACCTCTCTTTTGGCAGAAATAACGAAATGTTTAAAAGAAAGAAACCTAACAATTACGGCCGCCGAGAGTTTAACAGGGGGACTGTTCCAAAAAGAGTTAACCTCGATTGCCGGGTCGAGTTCGATTTTTAAAGGCGGGATTGTTTGCTATTCGAATGAAGCAAAACAGCGTGTATTGCAGGTGAAACCGGAAACGCTTGAAAAACATGGTGCTGTGAGTGAACAGTGTGCAAAAGAGCTCGCTGAAAATGCCGCCAGGCTGTTGGAGAGTGATATTGGGATTAGCTTTACCGGTGTAGCAGGGCCTGATGAGCTGGAAGGCAAGCCAGTCGGTACAGTTTATATTGGAATTGCTATAAAAGGAAGACCGACAATGGTTGAAAAAATGATCCTTGCGGGAACGAGGGAAGCAAACCGGAACCGAGCTGTTAAATTCGGCTGTTATTTTATCTTGCGTCATTTAAAAGAGTCACAGAATACTAAATAGTGTTCTGTGATTTTTTGTTTAATATAAAAATTATTATAAGAATTGAATTTTCAAATTAAGGAAGATATATTGCTTTTTGAAGGAGAATCTGGAGAGAAAAAACAAATATGATGTGAATAAGCCTCTTATCACAGTATATATTGTTTAAAAAATAACAGAATAAATGTTCGACTTTTTACTCGACAAATACCATAAAAAAGGTTATATTGTTTATAGGTATTTAATAGATTGTGGCAATAAGCGAGTGTTTATATATAAGGAGGAAATTATTCGTGAGTGATCGTAAAGCGGCCTTAGAAATGGCGTTAAAGCAAATAGAAAAGCAATTCGGTAAAGGTTCCGTCATGAAGATGGGAGAGAAAACAGATACCAAGATATTAACGAGTCCGAGTGGCTCATTAGCACTTGATGCAGCACTTGGGGTGGGCGGATATCCTAGAGGCCGAATTATCGAGGTTTATGGTCCTGAGAGTTCTGGTAAAACAACCGTTGCCTTGCATGCGATAGCTGAAGTCCAAGCGAATGGGGGACAAGCAGCATTTATCGATGCTGAGCATGCCCTAGACCCGGCATATGCCCAAAAATTAGGTGTAAACATTGATGAATTATTGCTATCACAGCCTGATACCGGTGAACAGGCACTTGAAATCGCTGAAGCATTAGTTCGAAGTGGCGCAATTGATATTATTGTAGTCGACTCAGTAGCAGCCTTAGTTCCAAAAGCGGAAATTGAAGGCGAAATGGGAGATTCTCACATGGGCTTACAAGCTCGTTTGATGTCGCAAGCACTGCGTAAATTATCTGGTGCAATCAACAAATCGAAGACCATTGCCATATTCATTAACCAAGTTCGTGAAAAAATTGGCGTTATGTTTGGAAACCCTGAGACAACTCCAGGTGGACGCGCATTAAAATTCTATTCAACTGTCCGTATTGAAGTACGCCGTGCAGAGGCGTTAAAACAGGGTACTGATATTGTCGGTAATAAGACGAAGATTAAAATAGTTAAGAATAAAGTCGCTCCTCCTTTCCGTACTGCAGAGGTAGATATTATGTATGGTGAGGGAATTTCTAAAGAAGGCGAGACCATCGATCTCGGCTCAGAGTTAGATATTGTTGAAAAGAGCGGGTCATGGTACTCCTATAATGGTGAAAGATTAGGCCAAGGCCGCGAGAATGCAAAGCTTTTCTTAAGGGAAAACCCGGATATTCGTCTCGAAATTTCAGGGAAAATCCGTGAGCATTATGGTTTAGATAGTGAAAAATTTGTCACTGAGAAAGACGATGATGAACAATTTGAATTAATAGACTAGAGGAGGAGAGGAGCAAAGCTGAATAAAGTTTTGCTCCTTTTTTTATAATGTATTTTTTTATATTATTCATGAAATAATATTCGTTTTTCACTTTATGACAGCCAATTGATGTCAAATTCTAGGTATTTCACCATGCCGATTAGACAAAACCTTGACAATAAATATCCCCACCTTTACAATTAACATGTATATTTTACATTTTTGGAAATATTACAATGCGAAAAGCCTTGGTGCTTGCTGTATGTTGAGTCTAAACAATGTACATGCCGACACTTGAAAAATGTTACAAAAGTTCATAGCAAGAGGAGGTGTAACGATGGACCCTATTACAATCATCTCCATTTTGCTTGGCCTTATCGTCGGTGCCGTTGTTGGCTATTTTGTTCATAAATCCATTGCTGAAGCAAAAGTAGCAGGTGCAAAGAATGCTGCAGAGCAGATTCTTGAAGATGCAAAACGTGATGCTGATTCCTTGAAAAAAGAAGCTTTGCTAGAAGCAAAGGATGAAATTCACAAGCTTCGAACAGAAGCTGAACGTGAGGTTCGTGAACGAAGAAATGAAATGCAAAAACAAGAAAACCGTTTACTGCAAAGAGAAGAGAATTTAGATCGAAAAGAGGAAACGTTAAACAAGCGTGAAAATCTTTTAGAAAAGAAGGATGATTCTCTAAATCAAAGACAACAGCATATTGAAGAGATGGAAAGCAAAGTGGACGAGTTGGTACGAAAACAACAGACTGAACTCGAACGAATTTCGAGCTTAACGCGCGAGGAAGCAAAAACGATCATTATTGACAGAATGGAGCAAGAGCTAACCCATGACACGGCAATAATGATTAAGGAAAGCGAAAATCGGGCGAAGGAAGAAGCTGACAAGAAAGCGAAAGAAATACTTTCGTTAGCAATCCAGCGTTGCGCTGCTGACCATGTTGCGGAAACGACAGTTTCTGTCGTCAACCTGCCAAATGACGAAATGAAGGGCCGGATCATTGGCCGTGAAGGACGAAACATCCGTACGCTTGAAACGTTAACGGGAATTGATTTAATCATTGATGATACTCCTGAAGCAGTTATTCTATCAGGCTTTGACCCTATTCGTCGAGAAACGGCACGCTTAGCACTTGAGAAATTAGTTCAAGATGGACGAATCCATCCGGCACGAATTGAGGAAATGGTAGAAAAATCTCGTCGGGAAGTTGATGAGTATATTCGTGAAGTTGGTGAGCAAACCACCTTTGAAGTGGGTGTTCATGGACTCCATCCGGATCTAATTAAGATTCTTGGTCGTTTAAGATTCCGTACGAGCTACGGGCAAAACGTCTTAAAACATTCAATGGAAGTGGCACAGCTTTCCGGATTACTTGCCGCTGAACTTGGTCAAGATGAAACCCTTGCACGTCGTGCAGGCCTGCTTCATGACATTGGTAAAGCTATCGACCATGAGGTGGAGGGCAGCCATGTCGAAATCGGGGTAGAACTTGCAACGAAATACAAAGAACATCCAGTGGTAATCAATAGTATTGCCTCGCATCATGGTGATACGGAGCCAACATCAATTATTGCTGTACTCGTTGCTGCTGCTGATGCTTTATCAGCCGCAAGACCAGGTGCACGTAGTGAGACACTTGAGAACTACATCCGACGTCTTGAAAAGCTTGAGGAGATTTCCGAGTCGTATGAAGGTGTTGAGAAATCCTTCGCCATTCAAGCAGGTCGTGAAGTCCGAATCATTGTAAGGCCGGATGCAGTAGATGATCTTGCAGCACATCGATTAGCGCGCGATATTCGCAAGCGGATTGAGGAAGAACTTGATTATCCGGGACACATTAAAGTGACAGTAATCCGTGAAACACGGGCTGTAGAATATGCGAAATAAAGCGGTGCACATGCACCGCTTTATTTATTAGAAATGTGTGAACGTGATACGATTTTAACTATTACAATTGGGATTGAGGAAAGGGAAAAAATGAATCTACTTTTTATCGGCGATGTTGTCGGCTCACCTGGTCGAGACATGGTAAAGGAATATCTACCAAAATTAAAAGAAAAATATCGCCCGCACTTTACCATTATCAATGGTGAAAATGCAGCTGGGGGCAGGGGAATTACGGAGAAAATTTATCGGGAATTTTTGGGTAACGGGGCACAGGCGATCACCCTTGGAAATCATGCCTGGGATAATCGGGAAATATTTGAGTTTATCGAAACAGCAAAAAATCTGGTCCGTCCTGCAAATTTTCCTGAAGGGACGCCTGGAAAAGGGATAGCATTTTTTAAAGTGAATGAGTTAGAAGTAGCTGTCATTAATCTCCAAGGTCGGACATTTATGGCTCCACTAGATTGCCCATTTAGAAAAGCCGAGGAATTAGTCGAGATAGCGAGGGAAAGAACACCGTTTATTTTTGTAGATTTTCATGCAGAAGTGACAAGTGAAAAACAAGCAATGGGTTGGTTTTTGGACGGTAGGGTATCTGCAGTCATAGGGACACACACACATGTTCAAACGGCCGATAATCGAGTCCTTCCAGGAGGAACCGGTTATTTATCTGACGTGGGTATGACAGGCCCATATGACGGCATTTTAGGGATGGAGAGGGAAGCGGTTCTTAAGAAGTTCCGAACAAGCATGCCTGTTCGTTTTGAAGTGCCCAAATCAGAACGCAACCAACTGAGTGCGATTTATATGGAACTAGACAGAAAAAGTGGTCTGTGCAAAAAACTCGACCGTATATTAATAAATGATGATCATCCATTTTATAGCTAAGTGAAAACTCCTTTCAGGAGTTTTTTCTATTTATGAATTGCTAGCACCAGCACACCTAAGCACTTCCGTTTTTCTTTTTTTTGTCCAAGCTGGAATATGTCTTTTGGCGATTGAATATAGTAGCAGTGGAATGTTATAACCTGATTGGTTCATGAAACTGCTCATGCGGGATCGGGATTTTCTAGGGAGGAGCTAGGGGAATGGAAATATTAAAAGTTTCAGCAAAATCTAATCCTAATTCTGTAGCTGGTGCACTCGCCGGAGTTCTGCGTGAAAGAGGTGCAGCGGAGATACAGGCTATTGGTGCGGGTGCATTAAATCAAGCCGTTAAGGCAGTAGCGATTGCAAGAGGATTTGTAGCACCTAGCGGAGTTGATTTGATCTGTATCCCTGCGTTTACCGATATTTTAATTGACGGGGAAGAACGCACAGCTATTAAACTAATCGTAGAGCCGCGTTGAAAGAGATAGACTCTTTTCCAGCTGGCTAGATAAAGAAATACCTTATTTTTTAAACTGCTTGTTATTTTTACAAGCGGTTTTTTGTTATGTTACATATTAAATTGGGGTCTATATATTAT